>UQSF01000039.1 GCA_900543625.1 uncultured Eubacteriales bacterium | reverse complement strand
CTTGCATGTGTTAGGCACGCCGCCAGCGTTCATCCTGAGCCAGGATCAAACTCTCTATAAATCATATCATAACCGCCGAAGCGGATATAATCTTTAGATCGCTTTCTAGCTCTCAAAAGAATTGTTTTACATCATTGCTGATGTTAAGAACCCTTTTCTGGTGCTTATTTTGCATAAGCTACAAAACTTTTTCAGTTTTGTGTTCTTACATTGTTTAATTTACAAGGTACACGCCGCTGCGCCTCTCGGCGACAGCTTGTTTATCTTACCACACGCGGTTCGCTTTGTCAAGAACTTTTTTCAACTTTTTTCGGCAGTTTCTTTCGTTCTTGCCGCTCCCCGCGAGCGCTTTGCTAATATACCACCGGAAACGACCGATGTCAACAACTTTTTTCACATTTTCGCAATAATTTTTCGACTTTTCCCGTGCCCACTAAATATTGTGGTTTTTGCCGGGTATACTACGCAATATGCAAACGAACTGCTTTCATTGCGGCCGGGACGATGCGCCGCATCCGCGCCCGCAGCCGAAATTTGACGTGCCGATCACGGCGGCCGAAGTGAAAAAAATATTTTCCGACTGCGACGACTTTGAAATGCGCACCGTGCGCATCGGGCTCGAGAGCCGGCTCACGGTGTGCGTCTGCTGGCTCGACGGCGTAGTCGCGGCAGGCGACGTGTCGGCGGACATCCTCCGCCCGCTCACCGAGGGCGGGCGGCTGGCCGACGTTACCGGCTCGCGTGAGGCGGTGCGCCGCATCGAGCAGGGCGCGGTGTACAGCTGCGCGACGCGCACGCGCACGCAGATGGACGCGCTCGTCGCCGATCTCACCAAGGGCTCGGCCGCGCTTATCTTCGACGCGCAGCGCAAGGCCGTAACATTCGAAGCACGCACGGCGAATGTGCGCGCGGTATCCGAGCCGACGATCGAGAAATCCGTCAGCGGTGCGAAGGATGCCTTCGTCGAAACGCTGCGCATCAACACCTCGCTCGTGCGGCGGCGGCTGCATACCCCGGCGCTGAAGCTGCGCCAGACGGTCGTCGGGCGGCAGTCGGAGACCACCGTCGCGGTGGTATATCTCGACGGCATCGCAGACCCTGCGCGTGTGCAGCGCATCCTTGACCGGCTCGACACGATCGACGAGCAGGCGCTGCTCGGACGCGGCGACCTCGAACCGTATCTGACGCGGCGGCCGCGGGCGCTGCTGCCGCAGCTCGGTCAGACGGAGCGCCCGGACAAGTTTGCCGGGGCGCTGCTCGACGGCTGCGTGGGGCTGCTGGTGGACGGGCTGCCGATGGGCTACCTGCTGCCGACGACGTTCCGGCTGCTGATGCACACGCCGGAGGACGAGGCGCACAATTACCTGCTGGCCTCGGCGCTGATCGTGCTGCGCTACTTTGCCCTGGCGCTGTCGCTGACGTTTCCGGCGCTGTACGTGGCCGTGGCGATGTACCACCAGGAGATGATCCCGGCGAAGCTGCTGCTGTCGGTCATCCAGGCAAAGCAGCAGGTGCCGTTTTCCGTGCCGGCGATCATCCTGTTCATGCTCATCGCCTTCGAGCTGCTGCAGGAGGCCGGGCTGCGGCTGCCGAACTCCATCGGTCAGACGGTGTCGATCATCGGGGCGCTGCTCGTGGGGCAGTCGGCGGTGGACGCGAAGATCGTGAGTCCCGTGGCGATCATCGTCGTGGCGCTCGCGGGCATCGCGGGCTACACGCTGCCGAATCAGGAGCTGAGCAACGCCGTGCGTCTGCTGCGGCTGGCACTGGTGCTGGCGGCGGCGCTTGCCGGACTGTTCGGCATTCTGGCAATGCTGGGGCTCGTGATCTGGTACCTGTGCACGATCGACAGCGACGGCGTGGCGTATATGGCCCCGTTTGTGGACAGCGAGCGCCCGGCGCTTTGGCGCACGCTGCTGCGCCGGCCGCAGCCGGACAACAAGTTCCGTCCGCCGGAATACGGCAGCGAAAACCGGCGGCGGCAGCGATGAGGCACACCAGGCACACCATATAATATAAGGAGGGCTGCGTATGCATCGCGCGCAAACACTCGCGCTGCTGCTGGCGGCGGGACTGCTGTGCAGCGGGTGCGCCAACGGCGCGATCTCGAGCAATTACCGGCCGGTCGAGGACCTGACGCTCGTTCAGACGATCGGCGTGGATCGCGCGCCTGAGGGCGTGTGCCTGAGCGCGTCGACCGGCAGAGTGGGCGAAAATGAACCGCCTCAGCGCATGACGCAGACCGGCGAGACCGTGCTCGCCGCGCTCGACCGCCTGCAGGACCGCACACCGAATGCGGAGCTGTTTTACGCGCAGACGAGCTACCTGCTCCTCGGCGAGGAGGCGGCCGCTGCGGGCGAGCTGGCGCCGCTGCTGGATTTCATCGCGCGCAACCCGGATATGCGCCTGAGTGCGCCGCTGTTTTTCGTGCGCGGGGCGACGGCGCAGCAGGCGGTCATGGACACGGGCGACGACAGGACCGACGTGACCGAGGCACTGACCGCGCTGCAGAAGGACACCGCGCTCAGCGGCGCGGGCCACGCGTTTTCCTGCGCGGACATCGCCCGCGCGCTCGCGGGCGGGGCCGACGTGATCTTCGCCGACGAGCCCACCGGCGCGCTGGACTCGCGCAAC
>UQSF01000038.1 GCA_900543625.1 uncultured Eubacteriales bacterium | reverse complement strand
CCGCCGCGCCGGCCGAGCCCGCGAGCGCCGCGCAGCCGGAAGCTCCGGCCGCCGGGCAGCCTGTGCAGGCAGAGCCCGTGTATGCAGCAGAAACCGTGTCCGCCGCCCCCGTGGAGGCGCAGCCCGTGGAAGCTGACGATGCCGCGGCCGACAGTGCAGCAGATGACGCCACGCAGCTCTATCACTTTCTGCACAACAGCTGAGTGAACAGCAATCAACCAGGGCGGGACGGCCGGTGCCGTACCGCCCTGCACAATTTTAATAACGGAAAACTACTCTGAGAGGAGAACGATTTTTACCATGTCCAAGAACGATTTCAACGCCACGATCAACCTGCCGAAAACAGACTTCCCCATGCGCGCCGGCCTCGCCAAGCGTGAGCCCGATATGCTCCGCCGCTGGAACGACATGGATCTGTATAACGAAATGCTCAAAAAGAACGACGGCAAGCCGCGCTTCAGCCTGCACGACGGCCCTCCGTTCTCCAACGGCAACATCCACATGGGCCACGCGCTCAACAAGGCGCTCAAGGACTTCATCGTCCGCTCCTACGCCATGCGCGGCTACTACACGCCCTACATCCCCGGCTGGGACAACCACGGCATGCCCATCGAGAGCGCCATCATCAAGGAGCAGAAGCTCAACCACAAGGCCATGAGCATCGCCGACTTCCGCAGCGCCTGCCATGATTATGCGCAGAAATACATCGACCGCCAGATGGACGGCTTCAAGCGCATGGGCGTCGTCGCCGACTGGGAGCACCCCTACAAGACCATGAACAAGGGCTTTGAGGCCGAAGAGGTGCGCGTGTTCGGCAAGATGTACCGCAACGGCCACATCTACAAGGGGCTCAAGCCGGTGTACTGGTGCGCCCACGACGAGACCGCCCTCGCCGAGGCGGAGATCGAGTATCAGGATGATCCGTGCACGACCGTGTACGTGAAGTTCCCGATGCACGACGACCTCGGCAAGCTGCCGAACGTCGACCACAGCAAGCTCTTTTTCGTCATCTGGACGACCACGATCTGGACCCTGCCCGGCAACCTCGCCATCGCGCTCAACCCGCGCGAGCTGTACAACCTCGTCCAGGCGCCCAACGGTGAGGTGTACGTCATGGCCGACGCGCTGACCGAGAAGGTCATGCACATCGGCGGCTTTGACAGCTACGAGGTGCTCGAGCAGCACCCGGGCGAATTCTTTGAGAACATGCTCGCCGACCATCCCTTCCTGCCCAAGACCTCGCGTCTGGTGCTGGCCGATTACGTCACCATGGACTCCGGTACCGGCTGCGTGCACACCGCGCCCGGCTTCGGCGCCGACGACTACCTGACCTGCAAGCGCTACGGCATGGACATGGTCGTGCCCGTGGACGATCAGGGCCGCCACACCGACTACGCCGGCAAGTATGCGGGACTGACCACGGAGGAATCCAACCCCATCATCCTCGCAGACATGAAGGAGGCCGGCTCGCTCTTCGCATCCGAGGACATCGTGCACAGCTATCCGCACTGCTGGCGCTGCAAGAGCCCGATCATCTTCCGCGCCACGCCGCAGTGGTTCTGCTCCGTGGACTCCTTTAAGGAGGACGCGGTCGCCGCGTGCGAGAACGTGCGCTGGCTGCCCGCGTGGGGCAAAGAGCGCATGGCCGCCATGATCCGCGAGCGCGCCGACTGGTGTATCTCCCGTCAGCGCCGCTGGGGTCTGCCGATCCCGGTGTTCTACTGCGACGACTGCCACAAGCCCGTCTGCACCGAGGAGAGCATCGAGGCCGTCGCGCAGCTGTTTGAGCGCGAAGGCAGCAACGCCTGGTTCGACCGCCCGGCGGCCGACATCCTGCCCGAGGGCTTCACCTGCCCGCACTGCGGCGGCAAGCACTTCACGCAGGAGACCGACACGCTCGACGGCTGGTTCGACTCCGGCTCTACCCACGTCGCCGCCATGCAGCGCGACCAGGGCTTCTGGCCGGCGGATATGTACATCGAGGGCGGTGACCAGTACCGCGGCTGGTTCCAGTCGTCGCTGCTCGTGGCCGTCGGTGCGCTCGGCAAGGGCGCTCCGTACCGCGAGTGCCTGACCCACGGCTGGACGGTCGACGGCGAGGGCCGCGCCATGCACAAATCCCTCGGCAACGGCATGGACCCGGCCGAGATCATCAACGAGTTCGGCGCCGATATGCTGCGTCTCTGGGCCGGCAGCGCCGACTACCACGCCGATATGCGCTGCTCCAAGGAGATCTTCAAGCAGCTGACGCAAAACTACCTCAAGTTCCGCAACACCGCGCGCTACTGCCTCGGCAACCTCGACGGCTTCGACGCCGGGCATCTCGTCGCGCCGGAGGATATGCTCCCGCTCGACCGCTGGGCGATCACGAAGCTCAACGACCTCATCCGCCGCGTGGCCAAGGCATACGACAACTACGAGTTCCACGTGGTCTCGCACGCGATCAACGACTTCTGCGTCGTGGAGCTCTCGAGCTTCTACCTCGACATCATCAAGGACCGCCTCTACTGCGACGAGCGCAACGGACTCGAGCGCCGCAGCGCGCAGACGGCGCTGTTCCTCATCCTCGACAGCATGACGAAGATGTTCGCGCCGATCCTCGCCTTCACCTGCGACGAGATCTGGCAGGCCATGCCGCACCGCGCCGAGGACGACGCGCGCAACGTGCTGCTCAACGTCATGAACCAGCCGTTCGACGCCTACGCGCTCAGCGAGAGCGAGCTTGCCCGGTGGGATCAGCTGATCCGCGTGCGCTCGGACGTCAACGGTGTGCTCGAGGCCGCCCGCGCCGAAAAGCGCATCGGCAAGCCGCTCGAGGCAGCCGTGACGCTGCGCGCCGACGATGACGCCGCCAAGGCCGCGCTCGACAACGTGCAGAGCATGAACCTGCCGGAGCTGCTGATCGTATCGCAGGCGCTCGTCGGCGGCGACGTGCCGGCCGACGCCGTCACCGGCACCGGCACGAACTTCCCCGGTCTGCACATCTCCGTGCACAACGCGCCCGGCACCAAGTGCCCGCGCTGCTGGATGCACTCCGAGCAGGCCGACCCCGAGACCGGTCTGTGCCCGCGCTGCGCCGCGGTCGTGGCCGCGCAGCAGGCGGAGTAATCACCCGATCCCAAAATCCTGATCCGAAAGCGAGGAACCGCTATGTGGTATGCCATCGTAGCCATCCTGATCCTCATCGCTGACCAAGGGCTCAAATACTGGGTCACCGTCAACATCGCGCTCGACACCGGGCACGTCACGCTCATTCCGGGCGTGCTGGAGCTGACGAACATCCACAACAACGGCGCCGCGTTCAGCATGCTCGAGCACGCGCCGCACTGGATCTTCATCCTCTTCACGCTCGTGTTCGCCGCCATCGCGGTGTTCTGCCTGCGGCGCAACGTCGTGCACGGCAAGGTCGGCCGCTGGTCGGTCGTGCTGGTGCTCGCCGGTGCGGTCGGCAACTGCATCGACCGCATCCTCAGCGGCTACGTCGTGGACATGTTCAATTTCCTCTTCGTGCGCTTTGCCGTGTTCAATCTGGCGGACGTGTTCATCGTCGTGGCCGGCATCACGCTGTGCCTGCACGTGATCTTCTACCGCGGGGACGACGGGGCGGATGACGCCGCGCCGAAAGCCGCGCGTAAGCAGCGCACCGGGGCAGCGCCTGACGCGCCCAAGGCGCGCAGGCTGCACCTGCCCGCAAGGCGCAGGCCCGACGCCGCACCCGAAGCGAGCGC
>UQSF01000037.1 GCA_900543625.1 uncultured Eubacteriales bacterium | reverse complement strand
GGCGATGCCCTCGGGTGTGCGCGCGCCGGCAAAGCGCAGATATTGCAGCGTGCGGTGCGTGGCCGTGCCGCGCTCGGCGGCGGTGAGCCTGCGCTCCCGCGCCGAAAAATCCGGCCGGCGGAAGGTCTGCGTGCGCGGCGCGCCTTTGAGCAGCGGCGCACCGGCGTCCTCGGGCGGCGTATTCTCCGCCTCCAGCCGCTTGAGCTCCGTCGCCGTCACCTTCGACGGCAGGTCGATGGCCTGCGCGTGCGCATAGCGGAACGTGAGCGTGCGCTCGAGCTGCGCCAGCAGGGCGGGATCCGGCTCCGGCAGCGCGGGTGCTGCCTCCGCCTCCGCACTGCCGGCCGCGGTGTCCGCCGTCAGATAGACATAGTTCTGGCGCAGATAGCGCTCATCCCGGTCGAGCAGCGCGCTCTGCAGCAGCCAGAACAGAGGGCTGGCCATGCCGCGCAGCAGCTCCGGCGGGAGCGGCGCGCGCGCCGTGGCGTTCAGCCAGCCGGTCATTTTGGCGATGCTGTGCGTGGTGCCCGTGATGACGAGGCGCTCCTTCGCGCGCGTCATGGCCACGTACAGCAGGCGCATCTCCTCCGAGAGCATCTCGGTCAGCAGCTGCGCCGCGATCGCCTGCCGCGCGATGGTCGGGTATTCCACGCCGTGCTCGAGATCCGTGCACTTCGGCCCCAGACCGAGCACCGGGTGCACGAGTACGCTCGCGCGCGTGTCGGACTTGTTGAACAGGCGTGCCGTGTCGCACAAGAACACGAACGGGAACTCCAGCCCCTTGGATTTGTGGATGCTCAGGATGCGCACGCTGCGGCTCTCGCCGCCGGGGGCGGCGGGCTCCATACCCTCGGTCTCCTGCCGCTGCATCCAGAGCAGGAAGCGGTGCAGCCCGCGCGCGCCGGTCTGTTCAAACTGCTGCGCAAGATCGAGCAGGAGCAGCACATTGCGCCGCCGCAGTTCGCCGTCCGTCATCGCGCTCGTGAGCGCCATGACGGCGCGGTCGTCCACGACGTGCCACAAAAATTCGCTCAGCGGCAGCTCGATCGACAGCGCGCGGTAGCGCGCAAGCACGTCGAGAAAGTCCCGGCAGTCGTCGCGCGTCTCGGCGGCGAGCGTGACCGCGGTGTAAAAATCGTGCTCGCGGTCGCACGTGCGCACGGCGGCCAGATCGTCCGCCGTCAGGCCGAACAGCGGCGAGCGCAGCGCCGCAATGAGCGGCACATCCTGGTGCGGATTGTCCACCACCGCCAGCAGCGAGCGCAGCACCGACACCTCCTCGGACGTGTAGAACCCGCCGCTCGTCTCCGCCGACACGGGGATACCATGCGCCTCGAGCGCGGCGCGGTACACGGGGCCGATGCTGTTGGCATTGCGCAGCAGGATGACCGCGTCGCCATAGTGCGCGGGGCGCTTAGCGCCGTTTTCCCACACGGGCGTGCCGCCGTCGATGAGCGCGCGGATGCGCCGCGCGACGTAGTCCGCCTCCAGCGCGGCCTTTTCCGGCGTGGGCGCGTCGTCGTCCGCGTCCGGCAGTTCGAGCACGGCGAGCTCCGGCTTTTCGCCGTCGTCCGGGTAGCTTGCTCCGGCACGCAGGCGGGCCGCGTCGTCATAGTCCAGCTCGCCGAGCGCGCGGGACATGATGTTGGAAAAGACGTGGTTGGCCCCTTCCAGCACCGCGCGGCGGGAGCGGAAATTTTCCCGCAGGAGGATGCGCCGCGGCGCACCGGGCGCGGCTGCGCGAAAATCCGCAAAGCGCGCATATTTCTCGAGGAAGATCGTGGGGTCGGCGAGGCGGAAGCGGTAGATCGACTGCTTGACGTCGCCGACGAAAAAGAGGTTGCTGCCCTCGCGCGACACGGCGCGGAAAATGAGATCCTGCACCTCCGACACGTCCTGATATTCATCGACCATGATCTCGGTATAGCGCCCCGAGAGCTGGCGCGCCAGCTCCGTCGGCGCGCCGTTGTCGTCCGTGAGCAGCTGCGCCGTCATGTGCTCGAGGTCGGAGAAGTCCACGAGACTGCGCCGCCGCTTTTCGGCGGCATAGGCCGCGCCGAAGTCGAGCGTCAGCGCCAGCAGTGCCTGCATGGCCGGGGCCGTCGTGTGCAGGTCGGCAAGCGCCTGCGCGGAGGGGATGTTGATCTGTTTTTGCAGCGTCTGGATGGCTTTTTTCGCCGCGTCGCGCTGCGCCTTGACGCGGTCGCGCACGTCCGGATCGGGCGGCTTGCGCGTGCTGCCGAGCCGTGGGAACGGCACGTCCTGCAGCGCCGTCACAGCAGCATCCCAGCTCCGGTTGCAGGCGTACGCGAGCGCGCGCAGGCCGTCGGCCGTGGCCGAAAAGCTGTCGCCGTAGATGTCCATAAGCCACTCCATGTCCTCGTCCGCCATGATGTCGAGCTGCGCCTCAAGCACGCCGCACCAGTGCTCCGCACTCTCCTGCATGCGTGCCAGCAGCGACCGGCCCCACGGCGTGGCGCCCGCGTCGGTCACGCCGTCGAGCGCGAGCAGGTCCACCTGCTGCGCGGCCCATTGCTCGGGCCGGGCATGGCACTGCATCTTGTCATAGAGCGTGAGCACCAGCTCGCCCAGACGCGCGTCGTCGCGCCCGTTGCCGACCGTGTCGGCCAGCAGCCGAAAGCCGGCGTCGGCATCCATGCGGGCATAGGCGCGCTCGAGCGTGTGCTCCAGCGCCGTTGTGCGCAGGGCGATGCAGCGCTCGGTATCGGCGACCTGAAAGTCCGGCGCGAGCGCAAGCGCCGCGCAGTTGGCGCGCAGGAAGTCTGCGCAGAAGCTGTGGATCGTGCCGATCTCGGCGTGGGCGCACAGCGCAACCTGCCGCCGCAGGCTGCGGTTTTCGGGGTCGGAGGCAATGCACGCATAGATCCCGTCGAGGATGCGGCTGCGCAGCTCGGCTGCGGCCGCGCGCGTGTAGGTGATGACGAGGAAGCGGTCGATGTCGACCGGCGTCTCCGCGTCCGTGAGGTAGGCCATGAGGCGCTCGGTGAGCACGCGGGTCTTGCCGCTGCCCGCCGCCGCGGACACGAGCACGGTGCTGCCGCGCGTGTCGATCGCAGCGCGCTGTTCGGGTGTGAAGTTCAGTTCAGCCATGCGGCTCGCCTCCTTTCAGGCTGCTCCAGATCTTGTCGGCGGGGAGCTTTGTCAGCACGCGGTGGCAGTCGCCCTCCACGCCGGGCGTAAAGTGGCAGACGCTCAGATAGTCGCAGTGCGTGCAGGCGGTGTCCTGCCCGGAGCGGAAATAGGGGTCTGCCGTGATGCTGCCGTCGCGCAGCTCGTGCGCCAGGTCGAGCAGCGTCGTCTCGATGTGCCGCGCAAGCAGACCGAGCTGCTCTGCGCTGGCAAGGGCGTCCGCCTTGCGCCGGGACGAGAGCGGCAGGTACTGCGGCGTGTCGCTGTGCTCCATCGCGTGCAGCACGGCGCTGTCGTTGAGCAGCAGACCGGAGCGGCGCACCGCGCCGGCGCGCTCATGGGCCGCCTCCTCCGGCGAGAGCCGGCGGTCGGCCGGGATGAGCACATCGCGCGCCGGGACGTAGAGCACGCCTGCCGGCACGATCTCGTGACCGTAGCGCTCCGGACCCGAGCGCTCAAGTGCGAACAGGTACAGCAGCATCTGCAGCCCCATGCCGTACCACACGTCCGAGAGCGAGAACGCCTTGCGCCCGGTCTTGTAGTCGACCACGCGCAGGTAGAGCTTGCCGTCGTGCAGCCAGCCGTCCACGCGGTCGGCCACGCCGCTCATGTTGAGCGTCACCTCGCCGTCCGAGAGCGTGATCGGCGCGATCTGCTCGGGATCGGCGAAGTTGAGTTCAAAGTCCAGCGGCACGAAATCGCCCGCGCGCAGCTCGTGCGCCATGTCGGTCACCACCTGCCGCACCTGCCGGCACAGGCGGCGGAAGAGGTAGATGAAGCGTGCGGATTTTTCCTGAAAATCGTTGAGCTCGTCGTGGATGTAGCGCTGCGTCCAGTGGTCGGTGAAGCGCCCGAGTTCCTCGTCGGTCACGACGGCGAAGCCGCCGGCGGCCGTCGCGTCCTGCGCCGTGTGCTGCAGGACATAGTGGAAGAACGTGCCGATCTCCGGCGGGCTGAACGCCGCCGGGCGGCGGGGCTTGGCCTTGAGCCCGTATTGCAGGAAATAGGCATAGCGGCAGGCGCTGAAGCGCTCGGCCTTCGATGCCGAGAGATACAGCCGCTGACCGTAGAGCGCGCGCACGCGCTCGGGCGAGAGCTTGCCGCGGGCGGTGTGCGCCGCGCGTGTGAGCGCTGCGAGCGCGGCGGGATCGTGCTGCCCGAACCATGCGCGCGCGGCG
>UQSF01000036.1 GCA_900543625.1 uncultured Eubacteriales bacterium | reverse complement strand
GCACCGTTCGGTGTAGTGCATTACGCGCGGAACTTGGCTCTCCCTTTGGGAGAGCCAAGGGGGCCGCTGCAACTGTGCCGTATGTCATAATAGCACAAAGAAACGGAGCGCATCCGCACTGATGCGCTCCGTTAACTGTCTTACGAACGCCCCGCTAAGCTTCCGCGGCGTTTTTTGTTATCCCTTGAGCAGCTGCTCGTATTCCTCCTGCGCGCGCAGGCGGCCGACCGCCGAAAACGACACGCGCGCAAAGTCCAGCGTCTCGCGCGCGAGACCGAGGATGTCCTCACAGGTGACAGCGTCATAGCGCGCGAGCACCTCGTCCGCCGAGAGCACCCGGCCGAGGTAGAGCTCGGAGTAGCCGAGCTTATTCATGCGCGCGGCGGTGGATTCCTCCGCCATGAGCACGCTCGCGTGCACCTGTTCGCGCGCGCGGTCAAGCTCCGGCTGCGTGACGCCGTCGTTGCGGAAGCGGTCGAGCTCGTCGCGGATGAGCGCAAGGGCGCGCTGCTCCGTCTCGCGGCCGACGGCGGCGGAGACGGCGAACATGCCGCAGTCGAGAAAGCCCGCCGTGTAGCTGTACACGGCGTAGCAGAGACCGTTTTTCTCGCGCACGGTCTGAAACAGGCGCGAGGACATATTGCCGCCGAGGATGGACGAGAGCAGCGCCATGGTAAAGCGCGCCTCCGACCCCGTCGGCAGACCGGGAAAGCCGATGCTGATCTGGTTTTGCTCGATGGCCTTGCGCTTGAGCGTGAAGGCCGGGGTGTAGCTGCCGCGGCGCATCGTGAGATCCGGCCGCGCGGGCAGCCACGAAAAGTGCGCCGCCAGATGCGCAAGGTTCTCTTCCGTGAAGCTGCCGGACACAGCGACGACGATGCGCGGCGCGATATAGTGCGCAAGCTGAAACGCGCGCAGCCGCGCCCCCGTCAGCCGCTCGATCGTGGCCGGACGGCCGAGCACCGGGCGCCCGAGCGTGCCGGGAAAGGCCGCGCCGATGAGCCGCTCCGTGACCAGATCCTCCGGCGTGTCGGCATACATGTCCATCTCCTCGCGGATGACGCCGCACTCGTTGGCCACGTCCGCCTCGGCAAAGTTTGAGGTGAAGAGCATCTCGGCCAGCAGGTCGCCCGCGCGGTCAAGGTGCTCGTCGAGCACGCGCGCATAGTAGCATGTGCCCTCGCGCGTGGTGTAGGCGTTCACCTGACCGCCGATGGCGTCCATGTGCTCGGCCAGCTCCGAGGCGGTGTGCTGCGCCGTTCCCTTGAAGAGCATGTGCTCGATGAAGTGCGCGCTGCCGGCGTCGCTCGGCGATTCGTAGCGCGAGCCGACGCCGATCCACACGCCGATGGCCGCCGAGCGCACGTGCGGCATGTGCTCGTAGACCATGCGCACGCCGTTCGGCAGCGTTCGTTTTTCGTACATGATGTGCTGTGCCCCCCTGAAAAAATGGGCGGAGTGTCTTGCACCCCGCCCGCACAGTTGTGCTGATATCGAGATTACATGAGACCCTTCTCGCGCATCGCGTCCTTACGGGACAGGTCGATGCGGCCGCGGTCGTCAACGTTCATGACCTTGACCCAGGTCATGTCGCCGATCTTGAGCACGTCCTCGACCTTCTCGGTGCGCTTGAACTCGAGATCCTTGATCTTGACGAGGCCGTCCTTGCCCGGAGCCAGCTCGACCCATGCGCCGAACTCGCTGCGGATGTTGGAAACCTTGCCGTAGTACAGCTCGCCGACCTCGGGCTCAAAGACGATGTTCTCGATGGTCTGGCGCGCGGCGCGGCAGGCCTCGATGTCCTCGGAGGCGATGAAGATGGAGCCGTCGTCCTCGATGTCGATCTTGCAGCCGGTGTCGGCGCAGATCTTCTGGATGACCTTGCCGCCGGAGCCGATGACCTCGCGGATCTTGTCGGGGTTGATCTTCATCTGGATCATCTTCGGGGCGGAATCGGCCAGCTCCTTGCGCGGCTCGGCGATCGCCTTGAGCATGATCTCGTCGAGGATCTGGAAGCGGGCCTCGCGCGTCATGCGGAACGCCTCCTTGACGATCTCGTGCTTGAGGCCGTCGTTCTTCAGATCCATCTGGATGGCGGTGATGCCGTCCTTCGTGCCGGCGACCTTGAAGTCCATCTCGCCGTGGAAGTCCTCAACGCCCTGAATGTCGATGAAGGTGGTGAAATCGTCGCCGTCCTGGATCAGGCCGCAGGAGATGCCGGCGACCGGCGCCTTGATGGGCACGCCGGCGTCCATGAGCGCGAGCGTGGAGCCGCAGATGGAGCCCTGCGACGTCGAGCCGTTGGACGAGAGCACCTCGGACACCACGCGGATGGCGTACGGGAACTCCTCGACCGGCGGGATGACGCACTGCAGCGCCTTCTCAACGAGCGCGCCGTGGCCGTACTCGCGGCGGTTGGTGCTGCGGGCGGCACGGGCGTCACCGGTGGAGTACGGCGGCATATTGTAGTGGTGCATGAAGCGCTTTTCTTCCTCTTCCCAGATGGTGTCGAGCTTCTGCGCCATGGACAGCGTGGCAAGCGTGGCAATGGACAGCACCTGCGTCTGGCCGCGGGTGAACAGGCCCGAGCCGTGCACGCGCGGGATCACGCCGACCTCGGCATCGAGCGGGCGGATCTCGTTCATCTTGCGGCCGTCAACACGGTGACCGGCGAGCAGCCACTTCTTGACGATCTTCTTCTGCATCTTGTAGAGGATCTCGTCCATGAACTGCATCATGTCCGGATGCTCGTCGAGATACTTCTCCTGCACGGCGGCGATCCACTCGTTCACGCGCGCCTCGCGCACGTTCTTGTCGTCGGTGTCCATGCAGTACTCCATGGCCTCCATCTCGTTGGCGCACAGGAGCTCGAACAGCTCCTCGTCAAAGGAGGCGTGCTCGTACTCGAACTTCGGCTTGCCGATCTCGCTGACCATCTTGTCGATGAGGTCGAGCACGGGCTGCAGATGCGCATGCGCCTGCACGATGCCCTCGTACATGACGTCGTCCGGCACCTGATCGGCCTCGGACTCGATCATGACGATCTTCTTGTGGGTGGCGGCGATGGTGGTGATCATGCGGTTGGTCTTGCGCTGTTCCTGCGTGGGGTTGAAGAGGTACTTCTCCCCGTCCCAGCCGAGGACGATGCCGGCGATGGGGCCGTTGAACGGCACGTCGGAAATGCTCACCGCGGCGCTCGCGCCGATCATGGCGGTGATCTCCGGGCTGCAGTCACGGTCGACGGACAGCACCTCGCAGGCGATGATGACGTCGTTGCGCAGGTCGCTCGGGAAGAGCGGGCGCATCGGGCGGTCGATCAGGCGGCTGGCCAGCACGGCGGGCAGGCTGGGCTTGCCCTCGCGGCGCATGAAGCTGCCGGGGATGCGGCCGACGGCGTAGAGCTTCTCATTGAAGTCCACGGACAGCGGGAAGTAATCCACACCGTCCTTCGGGCGGGCGGAAGCCGTGCAGGTGACGAGCACGGTCGTCTCGCCGTAGCTGACGAGGACGGCGGAGTTGCACAGCTCGGCGAGCTTGCCGGTCTCCATCACGAGGGGACGGCCTTCGTACTCGATCTCGTAGCGCTTGTAGTTGGGGAACTGCTTGTGCGTGGTGATGATCATGGTTCTGGTGCTCCTTTCTTTTGTCAGCGGAAACGCCAGAGCCAGCACTTGCATCCGCGTCCCATACGCGATGGGGCGCAGATTCAAATACTGGGCAGCGGCGCTCCCGAAAGATGAACATTCGGGCGCGGACGAAAAAAGCAGGGGGACAATATGAAATTATCCCCCTGCTTTCAAACGTTCATACCCTTCGGAAAAGCCGAACTTACTTGCGGATGTTCAGCTTTGCAATGATCGCACGATAACGCTCGATGTCCTTCTTGGCGAGGTAGTCGAGCAGACGGCGGCGCTTACCGACCATCTTGTACATGCCCAGACGGCTGTGCTTGTCGTTCGGGTGCACCTTCAGGTGCTCGGTGAGCTGACGGATGCGCTCGGTGAGGATGGCGATCTGGACCTCCGGCGAGCCGGTGTCGCCCTCGTGCGTCTTGTTGGCTTCGATGACTGCGGTCTTTTCGGTCTTGGTGATCATGGTGATACATTCCTTTCTTTATTTCGTATCCGCTGGCGCAGAACCGGGCGGAAAGGAACCGCTGCAAAGCGGCCAGACCCCGGATCCGGGCACATGGACTGTTTTACAATAGCACATCGCGGCGCGCTTGTAAAGATTTATTTTGCGCCCTTACCGTGCGTGTTGAGAGTATCATTAAATACAGAAGAAACCGTTACGGTTTTTCCTGCATTATTTTTTTATCCGAAGGCAGGCGG
>UQSF01000035.1 GCA_900543625.1 uncultured Eubacteriales bacterium | reverse complement strand
CTGAGAGGGCTGGCTCGGCTGGCTCGGCTGAGACGGCTGGCTCGGCTGGCTCGGCTGGCTCGGCTGAGACGGCTGGCTCGGCTGGCTCGGCTGAGACGGAACGACCGGCTGAGACGGCTGAGACGGCTGGCTCGGCTGGGACGGATTGCTCGGGGTGGACGGCGCGGTCGTGCCGGACGGTGCCGACGGCATCGACGGGGCAGACGGGGCCACGCCCGCAAGAGCAGTCGTGGCGAGCAGGCAGACTGCCACCAAAAGCGTCAATACGACTGTCAGGATTTTTTTCTTGGACATGCTTTTTTCCTCCGTTTAAAAATAATTGCAAATTCCTGTCATTGGACGCTGGAGTTCCATGCTTCCAGACGAGTTAGAATTCAACACTGTCATCGTATCACAAGGTCTTCCATATTTCAAGCCCATTTCGGACAAAACATCCGGTTTTTGCAGCGATTTGTGCATGCGGGTGTCCCTCCGCCGCGCCCGGCGCTCTCAAGCCCCCGCATAGCCCGGAACACGCGCACCGCCGCCCCTGCCGATTTGGTTTGACACACGGATGCGCATACACTTATAATAAACCACGGCATCGTCCAGACGCGCGGCGTCGATGCCGTTTTGATGCCGGAACGATGTAATTTTGACCCGAAGGAGGCGGTAGCATGATCCAGATCCTGATCGTGGACGACGAAAAGCCGATCTGCGACCTGATCCAGATGAGCCTGACCCGCGCGGGCTACCGGTGCACGTGCGTGTACGACGGGCTGGCCGCAGCGGACATTCTCGAGCGCAATGTCTTTGACCTCATCCTGCTCGACGTGATGCTGCCGAACGCCGACGGCTTTGAGCTCATGGAATACATCCGCCCGCTGGGCATCCCGGTCATTTTCCTGACCGCGCGCGGCTCGGTCGACGACCGAGTGCGCGGCCTGCGCATGGGCGCGGAGGATTACATCGTCAAGCCCTTCGAGGTGCTCGAGCTGCTTGCGCGCGTGGACGTCGTGCTGCGGCGCTACAACAAGACCGACGCCGTCATCGAGATTGGCGGGCTGCGCATCGACACGCGCGCCATGCAGGTCTGGCGCGGCACGGAGGAGATCGCGCTCACGCACAAGGAGTATGACCTGCTGCTGTTTTTCGCCCGCAACCCCGGCACCGCACTCTACCGCGAGACGATCTACGAGCACGTCTGGGGCGGCGAGTACAGCTACGGCAGCAAGACCGTGGATCTGCACATCCAGCGGCTGCGCAAAAAGGTCGGCTGGGAAAACCGGCTGCTGGCCGTGAACAAGGTCGGCTACCGGCTGGAGGTGTGAGCGAATGAGGTTTCGTGCAAAGCTCACGATCGCCATGGTGCTGCTGCTGTCGCTGACCTACGGCATCGGCGGCAGCCTCATGATCGCGCAGTCGTTTTCCAGCTCCATCGCCCGCGAGCGCGACGCCGCCGTGCAGACCTACCGCATGGTCGTGGACGTGCTGGATCTGCTCGGCGACAACGCCTCGCCCGGCACGGCGGCCAACACCGTCGCGCTCGTGCTGCACAAGCTCGGCAGCGGCGGGTCGAGCACGGCAGCGCGCATCCGATTCGGCGCACAGATGACCACAACGGGCGACACCGCGCTGCTCGACGCCGCGCCGGAGCCGTCCGACGGCGGCGACGGGCTCACGCGCATCGTGCGCACCGGCAACGGCCGGCACTACCTCATGCTCGGCGCCACGGCCGACGGCACGACCGTCCAGCTCGCGTTCGACGTGTCGAACATCTACACCGTGCGCCAGACGCAGCAGCGCGCCTACCACACGACGTTTCTGATCCTCGTCGCCTTCGGCGCGGCCGTGGCGTGGGTCACGTCCTACCTGCTGACGCGCCCGCTCGGCACGCTCTCGCGCGCGTCGCGGGAGTTGGCGCGCGGCAACCTCGGCTACCGTGCGCCCGTGCGCTCGCGCGACGAGGTGGGGCAGCTCGCCGCCGACTTCAACCGCATGGCCGGGCAGCTCGAGCAGAACGTCAACCGCATTCAGGAGAGCATGGCGCTGCAGGAGCGGTTCATGGCCGACTTCTCGCACGAGATGAAAACGCCCATGACCTCCATCATCGGCTATGCTGACCTGCTGCGCAGTCAGGTGCTCACGCCCGACGAACAGATGGACGCGGCAAACTATATCTTCTCCGAGGGCAAGCGGCTCGAGGCGCTGGGGCTGAAGCTGCTGGACATGCTCTCGCTCGACCAGTCAAAGCTCCAGCTCGTACCCGCGAGCCCGGCCGACCTCGTGGCAGGGCTTCTGGAGCACCTCAAGCGCGTGTACGCCCAGAAGGGCATCGCCCTGCAGTACCGCACGGCGGAGGGCATGTGCTTTCTGGAGCCGAACCTATTTAAAACCCTGCTCGTCAACCTCATGGACAACGCCCGCAAGGCGCTCGACAACGGCGGCTACATCTATGTCTGGCAGGAGATGCTGCCCGACGGCTGCCGCGTGCGCGTGCTCGATAACGGCCGCGGCATCCCGCCGGAGGCGCTCACGCACCTGACGGAGGCGTTTTACCGCGTGGACAAGTCGCGCTCGCGCGCACAGGGCGGCGCGGGCCTCGGCCTGTCGCTGTGCAATGAGATCGTGCAGCTGCACGGCGGCACGATGCAGTTTGAGAGCCGCGTCGGCAACGGCACGGTCGTGACCGTGGAGCTGAAAGGAGGCCGTGTATGAAGCGCTGGCTCAACACCGCACTGGCGGTCGTGCTCATGCTGGCGATCGCGGCGGGCGGATTTTTCCTGCCAAACCTTGTGGCCGCGCGGCTCGACCGCGCGGATCAGGACACGGCGTTTTCCCTCAGCACCGGCGACGAGCAGGGTCCGGCCACCGTTTTGCGCCGGAAACTGACCGACGGCATGCAGAACCTGTTTTACGGCGCAGAAGATCCCGTCGAGCTCGACGAGAGCGCCGCGGCGCACACGCTGGCCGAGATGACGCAGTACGCGCAGGACCTTCTGGGCGCGCTGGAAAAGGACAGTGCGCTGTTCGGCGGCGGCTTTTCCGTGGAGGAGGGCGCGACCGTCCAGTACGCGAGCTACGGCAGCGGCTTCGTCCTCTGGGGCATCGCGCTGAGCAATCCGCGCGGCGACACGGCGTCCTTCCTGCTCGACGACGCGACCGGCTGCGTGCTGGCGCTCAGTTATACATTTTCCGACAGCTTTGCCTTCCAGATCCGGCAGAACGACCTGTGGGATTACCTGCTGCGCGTGTTTGAAACCCGCGTCGGCGCCACGGTCGCGGCCGCGCTCGGCGTGCCGTACGACGAGGTGCAGATCCCGATGCCGGAAGCGGCGAAAAAAATGCTCGGTCTGCGCGCAAGCGGTGGAAACACCGTTCCCCTGCAGCTGCTCAACGCCGGAAACGAGGGCAGTTACAACGACGGCATGGACAGCAGCATCACCGACTACCTGCAGTTTTATGACCCGGACGCCGACACGGCCTTTTCCCTGCCGGCATGGCGCGTGGAAAATACTTTGTATTTCAACGCACAATGATGCCGTTTCGATGCCAAAGTGTTGCCGGACGGATCACAGTCTCCGCTAAGATGGGGTCATACCCGCTTCGCGGAGACTTTTTTCGTCAGGAGATGTCCATCATGCAGATACAGGATCAGCCTCACATCGGCGTGCTCGGCGCAGACCCGGCCGCCATCACACAGTTCCTGCGCCGCGTGCAGGCGCTAGGCGGAGAACACGCCGTCCTGCTGCCGCTGAGCCCGGCGGCCGTGCCGGACTGCGAACCGTATCTGTGCGGAGCGTCCACACAGCCGCCCCTGCCGAAGCTGCGCGCAGCGGCGGAGGTGCTGGCCGCCTCCGGCTGCACGGTCATCGCCGTGCCGGACAGCGCGGGCATTTTCTGCGAGCAGCTTACAGCAGCGGCCGGCGTCCCGGTACTGAGCACGGCGGGCGCGGTGCTGCCACAGCTCGTCGGCAAGCTCCGGCAGCGCGCGAGCGTGCTGTGTACGCCCGGCGTGCGCGCCGCCAATGTCTACGGTCTCGCCGCGCGGCGCTATGGGCTGCACTGCAGCTATCCCGACGCGCCCGTGCAGGCGCTGCTCAGCTGTGTGCAGCCGGAGAAAGCGTGCAGTGAGCAGGTGCTGCGCTCAATCATTGAGCTGGAGCTTGCCCGCGGCAATGACTGCGTCGTGCTCGACAGTGCACAGCTATGCGCCGCGTTTGCGCACTTCGGGCTCGCCGCACGCTATCCGCAGGCGGCCGACGGCATGGAGCTGCTGGCGCAGGCCGCGCTGCAGCAGAGCGCCGCGGCATCCGACGCCCGCCGCGCATAAGATAGCTGCACGGCTGCGCGCCCCACTTGGGGCGCGCAGCCGCGGTTTATCCGACCGTGAATGTCTCCTGCGTGTCGATGTGTCCGTCATGATCCGTGCCCGGCGGGTTGTCGGGCATATCATAGACATAGGTCAGCATGCCGCCGTCATACGTCAGCGCCGTGACGGCATAGGTATCGGCATAGCCGACGCAGAACGCCCCGTCACGCCAGACGACGCGCGTGCGTGTGACGGTATCCGCTCCGTCCGCATGCAGCAGCGCGTGGCACAGCAGTCCGCCGTCGCGGCAGACCTCATAGAGCGTGAGCGATGCCTTCTCCCCCGCTGCGCGCGCAGCCCAGAACGCCGCCACCGTCTCCGGGTGCGTGACCGGGTCGGCTGCGTCCACGTGCACAGCCGTCAGCCCCGCCGCGTCAAGCTCCGCCACGGCCTGCGCGATCTGCGCATCCGTAAGATTGACGCCCACAGCCGTGCCGTCACCGACCGCCTGCACAATGGGCTGATACCGCTGCGCCGCCGCGACGGCGGGGTCGGTCGCTTTTCCGCAGCCTGTCAGCAGCGCCGCGCACAGCAGGCACAATAAAATGCGTTTCATGCGCACACCTCCCGTCATGTTTTAAAAACAGTGTACACGAAACAGTTCGGCATTGCAAATTTCGCCGCATCTGCTATACTGGCGGCAGATATATGCCGTATGAAGCCACCGGGAGAGCGCTGCGGCCGCCGAAGGAGTCACACTCTCAGGCAAAAGGACCGGCGGCGGACGGAGCTCTGGAGAGACGATTTTGCACCGAAGAAGCAAGGCCGCACGGCCAATCTTTCAGGTAAAAGGACAGAGTGCACACCTGCTTGCCGGCGGGGGTGTACTCTTTTTTTGGAGGTCATGGCCATGCAAACGTTCCTCTTTCTGCTCGAGCTGGCCGGAACGGTCGCGTTCGCCGTCAGCGGCGCGGTACTCGGCATTGAAAAGCACATGGACATTTTCGGCGTGGGGCTGCTGGGCATCACGACAGCCGTCGGCGGCGGCATCCTGCGCGATCTCGTCGTGGGGCTGACCCCGCCGCGCGCGTTTCAGGACCCGATGTACCTGCTCGTGGCGCTGGGCGTATCGGTCGTGCTGTTTTTCCCGTTTGTGCGCCGCCTCATCGGGCGCAGCAAGCGCGTGTTTGACGCGCTCATGCTGCTCATGGACGCGACCGGGCTCGGTATCTTCACGATCACGGGCATCAACACCGCCATCACCCTCGCCGACTGCACCGACCCGCTGCTGCTGGTCTTTGTCGGTCTGCTGACCGGCACGGGCGGCGGCGTGCTGCGCGACGTGCTCGCCGGGGATATGCCCTACATCCTGCGCAAGCACATCTACGCCAGTGCCTCCATCGCGGGCGGCATCCTCTACCTGCTCCTGCGGCAGGTATGGCACGGACCGGGCGCGATCCTGACCGGCGTGCTCGTCGTGGTCGGCATCCGCTGCGCCGCGGCGCACTTTGAGTGGAATCTGCCGCGCGCAAAAACCGTGTGGAAAAGCGACGAATGATGTGATACACTAAGCAGAGAATTTTACGAAACCGGAGGTCTTTCCCATGCCCAACACGACCGTATGCCCGCTTGCAAAAAAGTGCGGCGGCTGCCAGCTGCAAAACCTCTCCTACCCCGAGCAGCTGCACCTCAAACAGGCGACGGCCATCCGGCTGCTCGGCCGCTTCGGTCATGTTGAGGAGATCCTCGGCATGGACGACCCCTATCACTACCGCAACAAGGTGCAGGCCGCCTTCGGCGTCAACCGGCAGGGGCAAATCATCTCCGGCGTGTATCAGTCGGCCTCGCACCGCATCGTCCCGGTCAGCGACTGCCTGATCGAGGATAAGGTCGCCGACCGGATCATCGTCACGATCCGCAAGCTGCTCAAAAGCTTCAAGATCCGCCCCTACGATGAGGACACCGGCCGCGGCACACTGCGGCACGTGCTCGTGCGGCGCGGCTGGCGCAGCGGGGAGATCCTTGTCGTGCTCGTGACCGCGCACGGTATGCTGCCCGGCAAGCGCAACTTCGTGCGCGCGCTGCTGCAGCAGCATCCGGACATCACGACCGTGGTGCAGAACATCAACGCCGGGCAGACGAGTCTCGTGCTCGGGGCACACAGCGAGGTGCTCTACGGACCGGGATATATCCGCGAGCAGCTCGGTGATTTCACGTTCCGCATCTCGCCGCGCGCATTTTATCAGATCAACCCCGTCCAGACGGAGGTGCTCTACCGCACGGCGCTTGACTACGCCGGGCTGACCGGGAAGGAAACCGTCGTGGACGCCTACTGCGGCACCGGCACGATCGGCATTTTCGCCAGCCGGGATGCCGCGCGCGTGATCGGCGTGGAGAATAACCGCGACGCCGTGCGCGATGCGATCAGCAACGCCAAGGCCAACCGCGCGGACAATGTCCGCTTCTACACCGCCGATGCAAGCGACTTCCTGCAGGGCATGGCCAAGGCCGGTGAGCACGCCGACGTCGTCATCCTTGACCCGCCGCGCGCCGGCAGCGACGAGCGCTTTCTCTCCGCCGTCACGACCGTAGCGCCGGAGCGCGTGGTATACGTGTCGTGCAACCCGGAGACACTCGCGCGCGACCTTGGCTATCTCACCCGGCACGGCTACCGCGTCGAGCGCATCCAGCCAGTGGATATGTTCCCGCACACGGAACATATCGAGACGGTAGTTCTTTTATCCCACAAAAAAGCCGACAGTTATATCCACATTGATG
>UQSF01000034.1 GCA_900543625.1 uncultured Eubacteriales bacterium | reverse complement strand
GCGCTCGGTGAAGGTCACCGTCGTCGTTTCAGAGGACGCCTTGTAAGTATCGTCGCCCTTGAAGCTGATCTGGATCTGCTGGTCACCCGCAGAAATGGCGGGGTAAGTTGCAAGAATGACCTTATCGCCATCCAGTTTCACCCATTCATGAGTCAGTCCCGTTGAAGACGTCGCATAGTACTTGATCTCCGTATTCTCCGGCGTCAGAGACGGGGTAGTCCCCTCGTCCACGACCTGCTGGAGAATGGCTGCACGCAGCGCGTCATAATTGACAGTCACATCATCGTTGTACGGCAGCGCGACCTGCTGGCCGGACTTGAGAACGATGTGGGAATCCGCGCGCTCGGTGAAGGTCACCGTCGTCGTTTCAGAGGACGCCTTGTAAGTATCGTCGCCCTTGAAGCTGATCTGGATCTGCTGCTCACCCGCAGAAATGGCGGGATAGGTCAGAATACCTTTTGTGCCGCCTTCCAACGGCATCCATTCTTTGCCGACGCCGACAAAAGATTCGCTCTCAGCCGTAGCATAATACTCGATGGTCACGTTGCTGACCGACAACTCGGGTGTGGTGTTCTCCACGACCTGAGCAAAGATGGCCGCGCGCAGCGCGTCAGCATTCAGCGTGCCGTCTTCATTGTACGGCAGCTTCACGCTGGCGTCCTGTTTGAGCTCGATGGATGACTCGATCTTTTCCAGCTTCTTGAGCGTCACTTCCGCTGTCGTGCCAGCAACACGGACCTGATAGTTGCCGTCGTCATTTTGGGCAAGCGCGGGGTGGGTATAATTGATTCTCTTATCTACGCTAGTAAACCCATTAATGGAACCCCAGTCGGTATGCGTGGCAGGGAAGCCAAGAACCTTGCCCTTGCCCTCGCACTTATACTCCCACGTGAGGCTGTCGAGAAGCGCATTCTGGTCCGCTTCGCTCATCTGGTCAAAGCCGACGACCAGCGCGCGCGTCAGCGCATGGTTCACTTCATCGGTCGTCATCGTGGACTTGATGATGGCCGAGCCGTTTTGCAGCGAGTATCCGCCTGCTGCACGCGCGGTCGGCAAAAACGCACCGACCTGCGACAGCAGCAGCACCGCCAGCAGACACGCCAGCAGACGCTGCAGTTTCTTCCACGCCATATTGTTTCCTCCTGATCATTCATTTTACTGCGCCGGACACTGTCTACGTGCAGCGTACACAGTATGCAGCGCAGATATTAAAATCAAATTAACAAATTGCCCGAAAAATGTCAAGCGCCTTAATTGAAATTATTAAAGTTTTTTGGAAGTATCATGTGAAATTTTGATTTCCGGCCAAAAGTGCATTTTTCCTCTTGCTTTTTCGGTTTTCGTGTGTTATATTATTTGAGCAATTAAGATATCCGGGTGTAGCGCAGTTGGTAGCGTGCTTGAATGGGGTTCAAGAGGCCGGAAGTTCGAATCTTCTCACTCGGACCAGCAAAAAGTCCTGTATTCTCAAGGAATACAGGACTTTTTCTTTTTTTCGGACACACTGTTCTGACGCTGTGTATCCACGCAAGGCACAGCAAGCGCAGCGCATACGTTCGCCCGGCACGTGAAAGTGCCGGGCGAACGGTCGTTATGGGCTCAGCCGAGCCGGCGCGTCTTTTCAAACGCCGCCTCCACGGCGGCGATGCAGCTGCCGCGAAAGGCGCGCTGCTCGAGCGCGTCCACACCGGCGATCGTGCTGCCGCCAGGGCTGCAGACCTCGTCCTTGAGCAGCCCGGGGTGCTTGCCGGAGTGCAGAACCATCTCCGCGCTGCCGGCAAGCATCTGCGCCGCATAGCGGACGGCCTTGACGCGCGGCAGGCCGCACTTGACGCCGCCGTCGGCGAGCGCCTCGATGAACATGTACGCAAACGCAGGGCCGCAGCCCGTGATGGCACAGCCGGCGTCAATGAGATGCTCCGGCACGGGATCGACGATGCCCGCGTCCGCCATGAGCGCGCAAAACGCCGCAAGGTCATCGTCCGTGACGCGCGCATTCGCGCAGTAGAGCACGACGCCCTGCCCCACCGCGCAGGGGGTGTTCAGCAGGATGCGGATGATCTTCTTATCCGCGCCGAGCGTCCGCTCGAGCCGCTCGAGCTGCACGCCCGCAAGCATCGACACGAAAACGCTCTCCGACGCTGCAACGGGCGCGGACAGCGACTGCGCCACGCCGTCAAGCATCTGCGGCTTGACGCCGAGGAACACGAACCGGCTCTCGCGCAGGATCTCCTCAGGCGCAGCCGCACGGCAGCCAAGCCGCTCGGCCGCTGCCGCACTGTGCGCAGGGGTGCTGCACGAGACGGCGACCCGCTCCCCCGTCACCTGCCGCGCTGCGGCGGCCGCCAGCGCGCCGCCCATATTTCCGGCGCCGAGAAATCCGGCTTCATATTTGCTCATGGTATTTCCTCCTCAGCGGATCTGTCCGTCACCGCGGATGATGTATTTATAGGTACTCAGCTCGTCGAGCCCCATCGGGCCGCGGGCGTGGAGTTTCTGCGTGGAGATGCCCATCTCGCAGCCGAGGCC
The DNA here is from genome assembly GCA_900543625.1 of uncultured Eubacteriales bacterium. Lineage (GTDB taxonomy): Bacteria > Bacillota > Clostridia > Oscillospirales > Oscillospiraceae > CAG-103. The sequence continues at coordinate 6,880 of UQSF01000034.1, read as the reverse complement.
GAACTCGCCCCCGTCGGTAAAGCGCGTGGAGGCGTTGACATAGGTCGCGGCGCTGTCCGTGCCGTTGATAAAGCGCTCGGCGCTCGCGGCGTCCTCGGTAACAATGGCGTCGCTGTGGTGCGTCGAGTGGGCAAGCACGTGCGCGATGGCGGCATCCAGACTGTCCACCACGCCGACGGCGAGAATGTAGTCGAGATACTCGGTGTCAAAGTCCTGCTCGCCCGCCGGTGTGCCGTCGATGATCTGCGCCGCAGCCGCATCGAGCCGCAGCTCGACCGGCGTGAGCCCCTGTGCTGCGCGGTCATCGACCAGCGCCTTTTTGAGCATGGGCAAGAACTTCGCCGCGACCGCCCGGTGCACGAGGCAGACCTCCTCGGCGTTGCAGACAGAGGGGCGGCTGGTCTTGGCATTTTCAATGATGCGCACGGCCTTATCGAGGTCAGCGTACTGATCCACATAGATATGGCAGATGCCCGTGCCGGTCTCGATGCAGGGCACGGTGGCATTGCGCACGCAGGCGCGGATGAGCCCCGCGCCGCCGCGCGGGATGAGCAGGTCGACGAGCCCTTTGGCCTGCATGATCTCCGTGGCGCTCTCGTGGCTGGTGTCCTCGACGATGTTGACGATGTCCGCATCGCCGCCGGCGGAGACGATGCCCTGCTTGAGCGCCGCGACGATGGCCTTGGCCGTGTGGAAGGCCTCCTTGCCGCTGCGGAGCATGCAGACGTTGCCGCTCTTGATGGCGAGCGCCGCCGCGTCGGACGTGACGTTCGGCCGGCTCTCATAAATGATCGCCACAAGGCCGAGCGGCACCTGCTTTTTATAGATCTTCATGCCGTTGGGGTGGTCGATCTGCGCAAGGATGCGCCCCGTGTGATCCGGCAGCGCCACGGTCGCGCGGATGCCGTCGGCCATGGCATCGACACGCCCGCGATCCAGATAGAGCCGGTCGAGCATGACGTCCGAGATGTGGCCGCGCGCGGCATCCATGTCCTCGGCGTTGCAGCGCAGGATCGCATCGCACTGTGCCTGCAGACTGTCGGCCATAGCAGAGAGAATGCGGTTTTTGTCCTCGGCAGAGGCGTTGCAGATGCTCGGCCACGCGGCCTTCGTCCGCTTGAGAATATCGAGAGTCGTCATAGCAGTTCCTCCTCAGATTTTGGGATCAAGAATCTTGTGCCGACGCGCTTGCCGCCGACGATATCATAGAGCACTTCCGGTTTTTCGCCGTTTGCAATGACCATCTCGCAGCCGGCCGCCGTGGCGATCTGCGCCGCGTGCAGCTTGGTGACCATGCCGCCGGTGTCAAGCTCCGAGCCTTTGTCGCCCGCGAGCGAGAGAATACGCGCGTCGATGACCGGGACGGTCTCAATGAGCTTGGCATCCGGGTCACGGCGCGGGTCGCGGTCATACAGGCCGTCGATGTCCGAGAGCAGGATCAGCAGATCCGCCGAGACGGTCGCCGATACGATCGCCGAGAGCGTATCGTTGTCGCCGATGACGATCTCATCCGTGGAGACCGTGTCGTTCTCGTTGATGACCGGCAGTGCGCCGAGCTCAAGCAGGCGCGCGAGCGTATTGTGAAAGTGCGCCTTGCGGCTGCCGCCCTCGGCCAGATCGGGCGCAGTGATGAGCAGCTGCGCCACAATGTGGTTATACTCCGAAAACAGCTTGTCGTAAATATACATCAGCTCACACTGCCCGATCGCGGCCGCAGCCTGCTTCGTGGGCATGTCCTTCGGCCGCGCGGACAGGCTCAGCTTGCCGACACCCATGCCGATCGCGCCGGATGAGACGAGAATGATCTCGTGCCCGGCGTTTTTCAGGTCGCTGAGCACCTTGCACAGCCGCTCCATGCGCTGGATATTCAGCCGTCCGGTGGCGTGCGCCAATGTGGATGTGCCGACTTTGACGACGATTCGCATAACGATCCCTCTTGAACATAAAGAATGCATTCATTATAGCGCATCGCGCGCGAAATTGCATCCCTTTTCATCTTTGCTGTGCAAAAGAACCGGAAATTTTTACGGCATACCATACAATAAATTATGTGGGAGTTGCCAAAAAGGCAGCTCCCACAATGATTTCGGTATCATGCGCCCTCAGTCGGCGAACAGCGGCGTGGACAGGTAGCGGTCGCCGGTGTCCGGCAGAAGCGCGACGATGGTCTTGCCCTTATTCTCCGGACGCTTGGCCAACTCGATTGCCGCCCAGACGGCAGCGCCGGAAGAGATGCCGACCAGTACACCCTCCTTGTGGCCGATCAGTCGGCCGGTCGCAAACGCATCCTCATTGCTGACCGGGATGACCTCATCATAGACCTTCGTATTGAGCACCTCCGGCACAAAGCCCGCACCGATGCCCTGGATCTTATGCGGACCGGCGTGACCGGCGCTCAGCACTGGTGAGGTCGCCGGCTCGACGGCCACGACCTTGACCTTCGGGCACTGGGACTTCAGATACTCACCGACACCCGTCACAGTGCCGCCGGTGCCAACGCCCGCAACAAAGATATCCACATTGCCGTCCGTGTCCTGCCAGATCTCAGATCCCGTCGTCGCGCGATGTACCGCCGGGTTCGCGGGGTTGACAAACTGCCCGGGGACAAAGCTGTCGGGGATCTGCGCGGCAAGCTCGTTGGCCTTCGCGATCGCGCCCTTCATGCCCTGCACGCCGTCGGTGAGCACGAGCTCCGCGCCATAGGCCTTCATAAGCTGACGGCGCTCTACGCTCATGGTCTCAGGCATGACGATGATGATGCGGTAGCCTCTGGCGGCAGCGACGGAGGCAAGGCCGATGCCGGTGTTGCCGGAGGTAGGCTCGATGATGACGGAGCTCGGCTTGAGCACGCCGCGCTGCTCAGCATCCTCGATCATGGCCAGCGCCACGCGGTCCTTCACAGAGCCGCCGGGATTGAAGTATTCCAGCTTTGCCAGAATGCGCGCCTCGAGCTGCTGTTCCTTTTCAATGTGCGTCAGCTCCAGCAGGGGCGTTTTGCCGATCAGCTGATCTGCAGATGTATAGATATTGCTCATACGAGATTCCTCCATTTTTGTCTCAAATACTATATATGTATGTCCGGTTTCGTATATGTCTCTGCACTCAGACGCCGCAACAGTGCCAGCAGATGCACAGGCGGCCGGAAATTCGGTTTCTCACGCTAACGCCTATCTTCTCTATAGGTTAATAGGATTATATCGTCTTTCCCCCTCCTTGTCAACAGGAAATCTGCTCCGAATAAAAATTCCGGCAGTTAACACTGCGTCCGTTAACAGACTGCGCTCTATGATGCCGCAAATGCGCAGATGACCTTTGTGCACATTGCTTCCATAGCTTGACTTTTCCCATGGGCACGTGTATACTGTGACCATAAGTGTACGCAGCCGGTTGTTTTACCCTGCTTCCGGCGAAACGGCGCTTATGCAATCTATCAAAGGAGTGGAAACTATGAAGAAATCCCGCAAACTGCTCTGCATGCTTCTCGCTCTGGTCATGGTCGTCAGCCTGCTGCCGGTCATGGCTTTTGCAGCCGATGAAGACATTGCAGCGGAAGAGGTTGTCCCCGCTTCTGTCGAGGAGATCTCTCCGGAAACCGCCGGCATCATCACCGATGTCTTTGCCAAACTGCCCAACTATCTGGTCGTCGTCAAGACCCCGTGGGGCATGCTCGCGAAGGGTGCTCAGGTCGTTCTCTACAACCAGAACAGCAACACGATCGTCGCTTCCGAGGTCGCTACCTACGGCGTTGCCGTCTTCACCAAGGATCAGCGCCTGAAGGCCTACACCATGTCCGCCACCTGGACGCAGAAGGAGACCGGCCTGACGTTCAAGTCCGCGCCGAGAATCTCTGTCGGCAAGACTCTGGACATGGATGTCATCACCGTTTACCCGACGTTCCGTATCGGCCTGAAGGACACCGATCATAATGCGTACATCTCCGGCTACCCGGACCGCCTTGTCCGCCCGAACAACACGCTCACCCGTGCGGAAGCCGCGCAGATCATCTTCGAGCTCATGACCGACGAGTCCAAGGCACAGTATGCGAAGAAGGCCGGCAAGACCTTCATCGACGTCGGCAAGGACCACTGGGCTTACGAAGCCATCACCATGATGACCAAGGCCAATATTCTGGTCGGCATGGGTGACGGCCGCTTCGATCCGGACGCCGTTATGACCCGCGAGCAGTTTGCGACGATGATCGCGCAGCTGTTCATGATCGAGATCAACCAGCCCATCGGCGGCTTCATCTTCAAGGATCTCAACGGCGGCTTCGCTGACAAGTACATCAGCTTCCTGTACATGCTCGGCATCCTTGAGGGCAAGGGCGACAACATGTTCGGACCGAAGGATTCCCTGACCCGTGCGCAGGCGATCACCGTTGTCAACAAGCTTATCGGCCGTCTGCCCGGCGAAGGCACCACCAGCTTCGGCGCCGTTGCCGACCAGATGAAGACCTGGCCCGACAACATGGACACCACCGCTTGGTACTACGCCGCCATTCAGGAAGCGACCAACAGCCATGACTACACGCTGGACGTCAACTTCAACACATTCGGAGACCTCAAGGGCGACATCTTCCAGAACATCAAGCACCCGGTCACCGAGCGCTGGACTCTGATCCGCTGATCAACCCCTGACTTTTACAGCAGACACCTTCGGGTGTCTGCTGTTTTTATCGTCCGCGAAGCATAAGTCCTCGGCAAAATGCCGAGGACTTATGTTTTATAGAGACGGAATCAACGCTCAGGTACGGTCGAACGCGGGGTTGACCGCATAGACGTTTTTCTGGTCCATCTTTTCCGTGGCCAGCCGCAGCGCCTCGCCGAAGCGCTGATAGTGCACGACCTCACGCTCTCGCAGGAAGCGGATCACATCCGTCACATCCGGATCATCGCACAGACGCAGGATATTATCATATGTCTTGCGCGCCTTCTGCTCGGCCGACATATCCTCGGAGAGATCAGCGATCACATCGCCTGTCACGCCGATCGTCGCCGCCGTCCACGGTGTGCCGGATGCAAACTGCGGGAACACGCCTGCCGTGTGGTCAACGAAGTACGTGTCGTAGCCGGAGCGCTTGATCTGCTCCGGCGTCATGCTGCGTGTGAGCTGGTAGAGAATCGTACCGACCATCTCCAGGTGCCCCAGCTCTTCCGTACCTGCCGGTGCGGCTAAAATGTTCCCCAGCCTGTTCTCATATCGCTGAAAATGTGCATACGCTCTCCTGGGAGGTGATAGGATGCCGGAAATCTGGGTCTGCACCGCGCAGCCGGAGGATGCAGCGCTGCGCAGTGCCGCCGCCTGCGTGCTGGAGCTCGAGCACGCCGTGCTCTCTTTGCTGCTCGCGCGCGGACGGCTGACACGCACGGAATACGATCGCTGCGCCGCACTGCTTGGGCAGGCGCTGACATGAGTGCCGGGAAAAAGCCGCTGCGCGTGGCTGCCTACTGCCGCGTCTCCACAGACAGCGACGATCAGGCGAACTCCTTCGAGAGCCAGCAGCGCTACTTTCGCGCCTATATCGCGCAGCAGCCGCACTGGGAACTCGCCGGGATCTTCGCCGACGAGGGGCTGTCCGGAACGAGCACGAAAAAACGGCTTGCCTTTCAGCGCATGATCGCCTGTGCGCGCGCCGGCACGCTCGACCTGATCGTGACCAAGGAGATCTCGCGCTTTGCGCGCAACACGCTCGACAGCATTTACTACACGCGCGAGCTCAAACGCCTGGGTGTGGGCGTGCTGTTTTTGAGCGACAACCTCTGCACGCTCGACGGTGACGCCGAGCTGCGCCTGGCGATCCTCTCCTCCATCGCGCAGGAAGAGAGCCGCCGCACCTCCGAGCGCGTCAAATGGGGGCAAAGGCGGCGCATGGAGCAAGGCGTCGTGTTCGGGCGCGACCTGCTCGGCTACGACGTGCGCGGCGGCATGTTGTATGTGAACGAAGCGGGGGCACAAACCGTGCGGGAGATCTTCCGCAAATGCGTCGATGAGGGCAAAGGCGCGCACACCATTGCGCGCGAGCTAAATGAGGCCGGAATCCCGGCAGCGCGCGGCGGTGCGTGGCGCAGCAGCGTCATTCTGCGCATCCTGCGCAACGAAAAATACTGCGGCGATCTGGTGCAGAAAAAGACCTACACCCCTGACTACCTGACGCACGAGAAAAAATATAACCATGGGCAGGAGGATTATATCATCGTGCGCGAGCACCACGCGCCGATCATCCCGCGCGCAACATTTGAGTCGGCCGGGCGCATCCTCGATCAACGCGCAGCAGCACCGACCGGGCAGCGCAAGTGCAGCCGCCGCTATCCCCTGTCCGGCAAGCTGCGCTGCGGCATCTGCGGCACTGTCTGCGCCGCCCGGAAGAAAACGCGGCGCGACGGCACCGATGCCATCTCGTGGCGCTGCGGCAATGCCGTAAAATACGGACGGCCGCACACGGACACAGACGGCCGCTGCCGCGGCTGCACCGGCGAGAGCCTGCGAAATGAGGACGCGCTGCGAATTCTGGAACAGGTGTGGGCCTCCCTCCCCCTTGACCGCGACATCATTGCAGCCGACGTACTGGCAGCAGTCCGTGCGGTCACACCGCACGAGCAGGGGGACGCCTTGGAATCCGAAATCACTGCAATGCTGCGCGGCGACACAGCGCTGACTGCGCAGCTGCTCGCGCAAATGACCGTTTACGACCGCACGCACGTCACGCTCACGCTCCGCGGCTTTCCGGGCAAGTGGTGCTTTGCGCGCACGCAAAAGGCGGCGTCTCCGTGAATACGGAGACGCCGCCCGCGGCTGTCAAAAAGTATTACTTTTTGACAAAGGGGGTTGCGGCCTGACTGCAGCGCACGCGCTGTCCGCCGGAGGCGGACGGCGCGCACGT
>UQSF01000033.1 GCA_900543625.1 uncultured Eubacteriales bacterium | reverse complement strand
CGGCGACCACCGAGATCTACACTCTTTCCCTACACGACGCTCTTCCGATCTCCGGCAGCGACGTGCACTGGGACGCCGACGGCACGGTCGCCTTCACCGGACTGCCGCCGCGCGCGTGGAGCAACGTGCTCACGAACGGGCGCTTCGGCTTTCTTGCGACCGACGCGGGCACGGGACACCTCTGGTATCGCAACGCGCACACCGGGCGCATCAACCGCTGGCTGTGCGACCCGTGGGTGCTGCGCGGCACGGAGACGCTGCGCATGACAACACGCGCGGGCGCGGTATCGCTCTTTGACGACGACGGGCGCGCACGGGTGGAATACGGCTTCGGCTGGGCGGCGTGGGAGCGCACCGTGGACGGGATGTCCGTGCGCGTGACGGCGTTCGTGCCCGAGGACGCGAACGCGCGCGTGCTGCTCATCGAGTGCGCGGGGCGCGCGCGCATCACGTGGCACACCGACCTCGTCTGTGCCGGGCGCGACGCGGACGCCCCCGCCGTGGTGACGGCGTATTCCGGCGGCGTGTTCACGGCCGGGAACGCACGCGCAGACACGCCCCTGCACGTCTGCGCGGCGGCGGGTATGCCGCTCACGGGGTGGACGTGCGACCGGTTTTCGTTCCTGCGCGGTCAGATGGACCGGCGCGCGGGCGCGGGGCTGAGCCCCTGCTTTGCGCTCGAGGGCGTCGTCGAGCGGCAGGGCGTGCTCGTGTGCGGCTGCGATACGCGCGCAAACCTCCTGCGTCTGACGCAGCCGGACGAGGCCGTGCGCGCGCTGCACCGTGTGCGTGAGCGGTGGCTGGGCGCGGTGTCGCGCCTGTGGATCACGACGCCGGACGAAGCCATGAACCGCTATCTCGGCGGCTGGGCGGCATATCAGACGCTGTGCTGCCGGCTGATGGCGCGCACGAGCCTGTACCAGAACGGCGGCGCATTCGGCTTCCGCGACCAGCTTCAGGACGCGGTGAATCTGCTGCTGCTCGACAGCAAGCCCGCGCGCGAGCAGATCGGGTACGCGTGCGCGCACCAGTTTTCCGCCGGGGACGTGTGCCACTGGTGGCACGCGGGTTTCGGGGTCGAGCACGGCGTGCGCACGCGCATCTCGGACGACCTGCTGTGGCTGCCGTGGGCTGTGTGCGAGTATGCACAAAAGACCGGCGACACGCAGATCCTGAGCGCAGAGTACCCCTTCCTTGCGGGCGAGGAGCTGGAGGAAAACGAGCACGACCGGTATCAGCCGCTCACACCGGGGGCGGAGACCGGCACGGTGCTCGAGCACTGCCGCCGCGCCTTTATGCGCGTGCTGGCGCGGGGCGTGGGCGCGCACGGCCTGCTGCTGATCGGCACCGGCGACTGGAACGACGCCTTCGACCGTGTGGGCGCACAGGGGCGCGGCGAGAGCGTGTGGCTGACGTGGTTTTTCGCCGTCACGGCGCGGAAATTTGCCGCCCTCATCGGCGGACACGCGGCCGAACAGCTCACCCTTGCCGCCGACCGCTGCACGCGCGCAGCTGAGGCCGCGTGGGACGGCGCGTGGTATCGCCGCGGCTACTATGACGACGGGCAGCCGCTCGGTTCTGAAAAAAGCGGCGAGTGCCGCATCGACGCGATCGCGCAGGCGTTCGCGGCCTTTGACACGCACGCCGACCCCGCGCACGTGCACTGTGCGCTCACAAGCGCCGTGGAGCAGCTCTTTGACCGGGAGCACAACGTCGTGCGGCTGTTTGACCCGCCCATCACACGGCGTACGCCCGAGACGGGCTACGTGCGCAGCTACGGCGCGGGGCTGCGCGAAAACGGCGGGCAGTACACCCACGGCGCGCTGTGGCTGGCCATGGCGCTGCTGCGCACGGGGCGCACGGACGAGGGCGCGGAGATCCTGCGCGCGGTGCTGCCCGCGGCGCACGACCCGGCGCGCTACGAGGGCGAGCCGTATGTGCTCGCGGCCGACGTTGCCGCCGGGGACAACGCCGGTGCGGCCGGGTGGACATGGTATACCGGCGCGGCGGGCTGGTATCTGCGCGTCGCGGCGGAGGAGCTGCTGGGGCTGCATCTGCGCGGCGGCGTGCTCTACCCCGAGCCGCGGCTGCCGGCCGGCTGGCCGGAGTGCACCGTGCGCTGGCGCGACGGGGCCGGGCTGCTGCACACGATCCGCCTGCGGCCGGACGGTGTGACCGTGGACGAAAAGCCCTATGACGGCGGCGGCATCGGCAAAAAACGGCCGAAACCCTATTCCCAAGATAGGTAAGGCATGATATAATAATGCATTCCGGAAAAACGGAAACACCCATCTGGGAAAGGAGCGCAATTATGCAACGCATCCGCACGGAGATCCTGCCCGGCGTGTGGCTGACCGCCCTGCGCACGGAGAAATTCAAGACCGCGTGGCTGAGCGTGAATCTGCTGACGCAGCTGCGGCGCGAAACGGCCGCCTGCACGGCCGTGCTGCCGTATGTGCTGCGGCGCGGCTGCACGCGCCTGCCCGATCTGGAGGCAATCGCAGCCGAGCTCGACGGGCTCTACGGCGCGCACATCACGCCGGTCGTGCACAAGCTGGGAGAAATACAGGCCGTTGGCTTCGAGGCCGATTTTGCCGACGACGGCGCACTCGGCGAGGAAATATTTCCCCGGCTCGCGGCCGATGTGGCCGACCTGCTGCTGCACCCGAACACGCGCGGCGGCCTGCTGCGGCCGGACATTGTCGACAGTGAGCGCACGCAGCTGATCGCGCGCATCCGCGCGGCCGTGAACAACAAGCGCAGCTATGCACGCGAGCGCCTGTACACCCATATGTGCTGCTGCGAGGATTTCGCCGTGCCCCGCCTCGGTGAGGAAGCGGACGCCGAGCGCATCCACTACCGCAAGCTGACGATGCGCTACCATGACCTGCTCTCGACGAGCCCGGTGGAGATCTTCTACTGCGGCTCCATAGACGGAAGGCGCGTTGCGCGCATCCTCACGGATGTGCTCGCCACGATGCCGCGCGGAGCGCTTGACGAGGACATCGGCACGGACATCCGCATGAACGCGCTCGAGGAGCAGCCGCGCTATGTGACCGAGACGCTCCCGGTCTCGCAGGCGCAGCTCGCCGTGGGCTATCGCCTCGGCACATGCATGGAAGACCCCGACCTGCCGGTACTGTTCGTTTTGAACGCGCTCTACGGCGGCTGCGTGACGTCGAAACTGTTTTTGAACCTGCGTGAGCGGCTCAGCCTGTGCTACTCCGTCGGCTCACAGCTGGACACGCACAAGGGACTTCTGACCGTGACGAGCGGCATCGCCGCAAATCATTACGAGCGCGCGCTCACCGAGATCACTGCGCAGCTCGACGCCGTGCGCAGCGGTGACTTTACGGACGAGGAGCTGCGCTGCGCCATCCGCAGCGCGGCCGGTGATCTGCGCGCCAGAGCCGACGCACCCGACACGCTGGCGTGGTACTGGCTCAACCGCACGGTACAGGGGCTGGACATTGACCCGCCGGAAATGGCCGCGCTCGTGGAGGAGGTCACGCGCGACGACGTGGTGTCCGCCGCCGCCGGCATCGTGTGTGACTGTGTATATCTGCTCAAGGGAACGGAGGCGGCTGCCGATGACAAATGAACGACCCGAAAATGTCTGGGCGGCGACGCTGCCGAACGGCCTGCGCGTGCGCGTACTCTGCAAGCCCGACTTTCAGCGCAGCTACGCCGTGCTTGCGGCCTGCTACGGCGGGGCCAACCGGCGCTTTCGCGTGGGCGATACGTGGACGGACACGCCCGCCGGCGTCGCGCACTATCTTGAGCACAAGCTCTTCGACATGCCCGACGGCTCGGACGCGCTGACAGCGCTCTGCGGCAACGGCGCCAGCCCGAACGCCTTCACGTCGGCCAACATGACGGCATACTATTTTTCCTGCACGGATCACTTTGAAGAGAACCTGCGCACGCTGCTGCGCTTTGTGTCCACGCCGTATTTCACCGATGCGAGCGTGGCCAAGGAGCAGGGCATCATCGCTCAGGAGATCCGCATGGGAGACGACGACCCCAACCGCGCCGTATGGCGCAACCTGATGCGCTGCCTGATGGCGCGCGACGGCGCGCGCGACGCCGTGGCCGGTACGGTCGAGAGCATCGCGCAGATCACGCCCGAGACGCTCTACACCTGCCACCGTGCGTTTTACGCGCCGTCGAACATGGTGCTGTGCGCGGTGTGTCAGACTGCACCGGAGCGCGTGGCCGCCATCGCCGGGCAGCTGCTGCCGCCGGAGCTTGCCCCCGTCCCGGTCACCGATCACGGCGCGCCGGAGGAAATGACCCCCGCCGAGGTACATATGCGCGTGCAGCTCGCGGTGTCCGCGCCGCAGATGCTGCTGGGTGCGAAGTTCCGTCCGGCGCAAAAGGGCGCTGACCGCCTGCGGCAGGATCTCACGGCCAGGCTCGCCATGCAGGCCGCCTTCGGCAGATCGAGCCCGTTTTATAACGATCTCTACCGCGCGGGGCTGCTCGGACGCAGCTATTCCTGCGGCGCGCAGTTTTGCGGCCCGGTCGCGCTGGCCGTGCTCGGCGGTGAGAGCAGGGAGCCCGATGCCGTGTACGCGCGCGTCAGGGAGACCGCCGCACGCATCGCGCGCGACGGCTTCGACCCCGACGCCTTTGAGCGGGTACGCCGCGCCATGTACGGCAAGCTGCTGTGCGGTCTGGATCAGTTCCGCAGTGTGTGCATCGACATGGCCGAGGGGCTCTTCGGCGGATATGAGATGATGGACGCGTTCCCGCTCCTGCCAGAGATCACGGCGGCGGAATGCGCCGCCTGGCTGACCGAGACGTTTGCACCCGAGCGTCTGGCGCTCTCGGTCGTGACACCGAAAGGAGGTGACAGCGATGCCGACGATGATGCGTGATGCCGCCATCAGCTTTCCCATGCTCGGCGACTGGAGCATTGACCCCAGCGCGTCGTTCACGCTCTTCGGCCACACGTTTTACTGGTACGGCGCGATCATCGCCGTGGGCTTCATCCTGGCGATGCTCTACTGTGCGCGGCACTGCCGCCGCTGCGGCATCGAGCCGGACACGCTCTATGATTTTCTCATCTGGATGATCCCGCTGGCCATCATCGGCGCGCGGCTGTACTACGTCATCTTCCAGTGGAGCGACTACCGCGAGCACCCGCTCAACGCGTTCAAGATCTGGGAGGGCGGGCTCGCCATCTACGGCGGCGTGATCGCGGGCATCCTGACCGGCATCGTCTGGTGCCGGAAGCGGAAGATCCCCTTCGGCGCGATGGCGGACGTCTGCGCACCCGGTCTGCTCATCGGGCAGTGCATCGGCCGCTGGGGCAACTTCATCAACCGCGAGGCCTTCGGCCGCGAGACGGCGGCCTTCTCCCGCATGGGGCTGACGCTGCCCGGTCGGGAGACCGTGTACGTGCATCCGACGTTCCTGTACGAGAGCCTGTGGAACTTCGCGGGCTTTCTGATGCTGCACTTCTGGTTCCGGAAGCACGAGCGCAGGTTTGACGGCGAGCTCATCCTGCTCTACGCCGTGTGGTACGGCATCGGCCGCGCGCTCATCGAGGGGCTGCGCACCGACAGTCTCTATATCACCGGCACGGGCATCCGTGTCAGCCAGCTGCTGGCCGGTGTGTCGGCGGCGGCCGCCACCGTCGTGCTCGCGCTGCTCTACACAGGCAAGCTCCGGCATCCGCCGCGCTACGTCGACCGCGAGAGCGGCGAGGCGCAGCAGGATGCCTGACCTTCTCAATATCCTTTCCATTCATACATCAGGAGGTTTTGATCCATGAAAGACTACCGTGATATGCTCAGCAGCCTCAAGGACAAGGTCGTCGACGTGGCCGGCAAGGCCACCGTCGCCGTGACCGATGTAGCCGGCAAGGCCGTCAGCGACGAGATGCGCGACAAGGTCGCCGGCGCCGCACACACCGTGAGCGAGCGCGCCAAGTACGCCTCGCGCATGACGCGCCTGACCGTGGACTGCAACGCCGAGCTCGAGCGCATCAAGCGCACCTACACCGAGATCGGCCGCCTGTACTACGAAAACTACCGCGACACGGCCGACGCCTTCCTCGCCGAGCTCTGCCAGCAGGTGACGGACGCCAACGCCCACGTCGCCGAGATGGAGGCGCAGATGGACGAGCTGCGCGCCGCCGCGCGGGAATACCGTCCCGCGCCGGATCTGCACACCATCGACGCGGAGGAGGTCATCGACCCGCAGGACATTGAGGTCGAAGTGACCGAGGAGCCCGCACCGGAGGAATGAGCACGGAAGGGCAAAACAGAACAGCCCCCGCTTCCGTCTGGAAGCGGGGGCTGTTCTTATGCTGTTTACCGGTCGCAGTAGGCCATGAGGATGGTCGCGACCTGTGCGCGGCTGGCGTAGCCGTGCGGCGTGAGCAGCACGCCCTCCGGCGTGCCGACGCCGTTGATCAGCCCCTGCTCGACCGCCCACGTGAGCGCAGCATAGGCATAGCCGGAAACCTGCTCCACGTCCGGGAAGTCTCTGAGCACGCTGCCGGTCATCGCCGGGCTGCCGGACTGCGTATAGAGGATGAGCGCAAAATCCTGCCGCGTGATCGGTGCCTCGGGGTCAAAGGTCGTCTCCGACGTGCCGGACACGAGGCCCGTGCGATACGCCCAGCGCACCGCCGGATAAAACCACGCGTCGGTGCTGACGTCGGTAAACGGCAGCGTGCCCGCAGTCTCCGGGCTGCCGGCTGCCGCCCAGAGCAGCTGCACGATCTGCGCGCGCGTGGCGAGCATATCCGGCGAAACGGTGACCTCCGACGTGCCGGATATCAGCCCTGCGGCAATGCAGTAGTCCAGCCCCTCATGCGACCAGATATCCGACGCAGGCATATCGCGAAAGCGCTGCCCCGGGCACAGCCGGTCATGAAAATACCGCGTGAGTACCGGCAGACCGTAGCCGTAGGCATCGTCCCGGCCGGGATCGCCGAGGTCATCGGCATAGCGATAGAGCATCTGGCGCACGCCCGCAGCGCTCAGCCCCGGCTGCGCAAGCCGGACGCAGGCCGCCGCCGCCGCGATATGCGGTGCGGCAAACGACGTGCCGCTGCGCACGGACGTGCCGCCGCCCGGCGCCGCGACCACGACGTTCGAGCCCGGCGCACACAGGTCCACCGCCGTACCGGAGGAGGAATAGCTGCTGTCAAACGCGCGGCTGCGGTTCACGCCCGAGACCGTGAGCACCGCCTCCTGATTGGCCGGGTAGACGTCGTCGGCATTGCCGGTGGGATTGTTCTGGCCGCGGTTGCCCGCCGCCGCGACCACGACCACACCGGACGCATACGCCTGCGCGAGGACGCTATTTAAAAAGGAATAGCCCTTTTCGATGGCGTTCGTCCAGCCGAGGCTGAGGTTGACGACGGCCGCGCCGTTTTCCAGCGCATACTCGAGCGCCGTGAGCACGCGCGATGCCTTCGACATATTGTTGTCATCATACACGCGCAGCACCATTACGTCCACCGCGTCGGGCGTGAGATCGGCAACGAGCCCGGCCGTGGCCGTGCCGTGGCCGTTGATGTCCGTGACGTCTGCCGTGGCGTTGGCGAAGTCATAGCTGGCGGCCGACACACGCCCCTGAAGCATTGCGTGCGTGCAGTCCGCGCCCGTGTCGATAACGGCGACCGTGACGCTGCTGCCGGCCGGGAGCAGCAGCTGCGCCTGATGGCGCAGCGTCGTAAAGCCCATGGTACGGCCGCCCCAGGAATAGCTGGGCGTCTCGTCCCAGAGGCCGGACAGCGTCTCCTCCGCCGAGAACGTCTCGTCGAGGAAGCAGTCCGTCACATTGGGATCTGTGCGCAGCTGCGCCAGCGCACGCTGTGCGGTCTGCGCGTCGGAAAATTCAAGCACATATTCCTGCCACGCCGCCAGATGCAGCACGCGCTCGGCACCGTAGCCGCCGGCGAGCGTGCCTGCAAAGGCGATCACACGCGTGGGCTCGGCCGCGGCGCGGCGCGCGCGAAACAGGCCGCGGTGCGGCGACGCCGGTGCCGCCATTGCCTGCGCCAGCTCCAGCGCACTGCCGACCTCGACGGGCTGCATCTGCAGAGCGGCCGCCGGCAGCGTCAGCGAGCACAAAAGCGCAAGCGCGAGCAGCAGGGTCAAAAACCGTTTTTTCATTTCGCGCCCCCTCACGTCGTGATCGGCACGAACCACAGGTCGCGGTCGACGTGGCCGGTGATGCCGGGTACCGTGCCCTGATAGCTGTACTGCCAGAAGTCGTGCGCATAGTAAAAATCGTCCGCCGTGCCCGGCGCGCTCACCCAGAAGGTGTAGTCCCTGAGCTGCGTGAAGTCGTAGTCATAGTACCCCTGCCAGCGGTTGCCGTAGACGGCGGCGTCGTAGCCCGCGGCCTCGACCGCGGCGCAGAATGCGGCGGCACAGGCCGTGACGTCCTCGCCGGTCATCTCCGCCGTGCGCACCGTGTCGCCGGACGCAACCGAGCTCGGGTCGATGTTCTCCCAGTCGAACACGAGCGGCATGTCGATCCGGAAATCCTGTGCCGCATCGACCAGCCACTGCGCCTCCTCGGCCGCCTCCTCGGGCGTGATCGCCTGAGAGAAGAAGTACAGCCCCACGCGCAGCCCGGCAGCACACGCCCCGGCGGCGTTCTGACGGAAGCGGTCGTCCTCGACGATGCCGCCCTTGCCGTAGCCGCGGTAGCCCGCGCGGATGAAGGCGAAGTCGATGCCGGAGTCCGCGACGGCCTGCCAGTCGATCTCCTGCTGGAAGGTGGACACGTCGATGCCCTGCAGCGCGCGGTAGGCCGTGCCGGTATAGGTCACGGTGCCGTCGTCGCGGACGGAGAAGTCCCCCGCCGCGATCGCAAATTTGTCCACACCCTTTGCCGGTGTGATCCACGCGGTGGCGATGCCGGTGTTGACCTCGACCTGACCGATGTGCAGGTCGCGCACGGAGCAGCCCGTCAGCGAACAGAGCAGCAGCGCGCTGAGCACAACGGGCAGCGCACGGCGCAGCCAATTGCAATTGCCGATATTCTTTCTGTTTCTATCTGTGTGTTTCATGCCGCCAGTATAGCACACCCCGCGCCGGAACGCAATCCGCGCACGGTGCGCGGCTGTCGGGGTCATAATAATGTGCGAGATAGCCCGCCGTGTACAGGGTCTCGCCCGCCATCTCTTCCAGCCGCGCGATCCGCTCGGAGAGCTCGCGCCGGGCGCGGCCGGAGCGCGGCATCGCCGCCAGCTCCAGCCGCAGTTCGGCCGCACGCGCACGCAGCGCGCAGCCCGTGGCGCGGTATTGCGCCGCAAGTTCCTTCAGTTGCATCCGTTTCCTCCAAAAACATTTGATTTTTCGAAAATTTTTGTTGACAAACATAGTCCGTTTTGCTATGATACATAGGCCGGTGTTGTGCTGGTATAGCTCAGTTGGTAGAGCAGCTGATTTGTAATCAGCAGGTCGGGGGTTCGAGTCC
>UQSF01000032.1 GCA_900543625.1 uncultured Eubacteriales bacterium | reverse complement strand
GTGCCGACAATACTTGTCTGGAGACGGACCGGGAAGATAGGTCAATGCCAACACAGAAGACCGCAGTCATTTGACTGCGGTCTTTTGCTATATCTGCACCGTTTTCCGCGCCGCTGTGATACAATGGCCCTGCCGTGTGATTTCAGACACGGCAGAAGAAAAATGCAGATCCGCTGTAACCTTTTGCATGCAGCGGACTCTTATAGACAGAACATCGAGATGGGAGGGGCAAGGATGGACACGTTCGACGTCATATTTACAACCTATAGTCCGCTCGTGTTCCGTTACCTGCGCTCCCTGTGCGGAGATGCGGCCGTCGCCGAAGAGCTCACGGCGGAGACCTTTTACCGCGCCTACACCCATTTTGATTCGTTTCGCGGCGACAGCAAGCTTGAGACGTGGCTGTGCGCCATTGCGAAAAACGCATACCTCAAGGACTGCCGGCGCAGCGCGCGCACGGTCGGCGCGGACGCGCTTGAGACCCTGCCGGCGGAGACGGACTTTGTCGAGCGCTTTCTTGACCGCGAGCAGGCGCAGCAGATCTACCGCCACGTGCACGAGCTGGGCGCGCAGTATAAGGAAGTGTTTTTGCTGCGCACGCTCGGCGAGCTGTGCTTCCGCGACATTGCGGACATCTTCGGCAAGTCCGAATCGTGGGCGAAGGTCACGTACTTTCGCGCCAAAAACAAAATCATCGAACGAATGGAGGGATCGACATGAACCCGATTACCTGCGGTATGGCGGCGGATCTGCTGCCGCTCTATCTGGACGGCTGCTGCAGCGTCGACAGCCGTGCGGCGCTCGAGGCGCACATGGACGCCTGCCCGGCCTGCCGGGCGCAATATGCGCAGCTGCGGCGCGATCTGACGCCCGCTGCGCCCGCGGCGGAGGACCCCGGTACGGACGGGATCGCACGTGCTCTGGCGCGGAAAATGCGCCGCCGCAAGCGCTGCCAGCGCGCGCTCTGCGCGGTGCTGGGCGTGCTGCTGGCCGTGTTTCTCGTGTTCATCGGCAAGACCTTCGTGATCCTTGGTCAGTCGGGGAGCATTGCTTCTGCCGCGCTCCCGGCCGGAGCGACCGACCTCGCCGGGCGTGCGGTCAGCGGCAGCGCCGAGGAGGTCGGCGAGCATGTGTTTGCAACCGGAACGGCGCGGCTCGTCGTCTCGGCGGATGCGCTGCCGGATGCGCCCGTGACGGTGCGGCTCTGGCAGGTGGGCGAGACGCGCGAAAACACCATGGTCGCAACCTTGGACGCAAAGCACCGGTCGTGCATCTTCACAAATCTGCCGCCGCAGACGCTCTACGCAGTCACGGTGGACGGCGCGCCGGATGTGCAGCTCACCGTGCGCAGCGGGCTCACGTTCCGGGAGGCGTTTTCCCTCATGCTGCAGGAGCTGTGAGCAGGGATGGAAACCGGACTGAAATCGCGAAAGCCCCGCCGGAAAACCGGCGGGGCTTTTGGGGTGCTGCGAAAAGAAAGGGATCGGATCAGTATTTCTGCAGCGGGGCGTATTTCTCGTGCAGCGCTTCCTCGCGCTCAAGGTCGGACTCGATGCGTCTGTGGCGTGCGCGGATCTGCTCGTGGGTGTGCATATGCGGCACCTTGTACATGTGGTTCTCCTCGACAGCCTCGAACAGGTACGGGCCGACGAAGGCGGGGTTCATGCCCTTGACTGTGATGTTGCTGTCGAACAGGCGGCGGTAATCCCAGTAGCTGTCGGTGGCGTAGAACGGGTCGCACGGGACGCTGTAGTCGGCCGGGCGGTGATCCTCGCTGTTGTGGATGTTCGTGTGCACATATTCGGGGCAGAACACGCTCACGCCCATCATGCTGTAGTCGGGGTCGTTCTCGGCGAGGTCGCGCACGGCCTCCGCGATGCAGACGGCGGCATGCTTGCTCGCAAGGTAGGCCGTGTTGTAGCGCAGGCCGGTGATCAGGCCGGCGATGGATGCGGTGAACAGGAAGTGGCAGGGCGTGCCCTGCTGCTTGAAGATGGGCAGCACCTCGTGCACGTAATAGGTCAGGCCGAGCACGTTCGTGTTCATGGCCCAGGCCCAGTCCTGAGGCGGATGGTTGTAGACCCAGCCGGCGGTGGCGATGCCGGCGTTGGCGAACATCAGGTCGAGCTGGCCGTACTCCTGCATGACGCGCAGGATGCTGAAGCGGACCTCTTCATACTTCGTGACGTCGGTCTTGATGGTGACGACCTTTGCCGCACCGGCCTTCTCGCAGATGGCCTTGGTCTCCTCGAGGCCTTCGGTGTTGATGTCGATGAGGGCGAGGCGCATGCCGCGCTTGGCAGCCTCTTCGGCGAAGGCGCGGCCGATGCCGGTGGCGGAGCCGGTGATGGCGGCAACTTTGTTCTTGAATTCTTTCATGTCTGGACTTCCTTTCTGTAAATCAGGATGGGATCGCGGGGCTCAGGCGAGACCCGGGAACAGGACGCACATGAGCGTGACGGCGGCGGTGCCGACGGTCGTGGCGATGACGGTCGTCACGAACAGGGCGGGGTAGACCTCCTTGAGCTTCATGTGGCACATGGGCAGCAGCATGAGGATGCTGCCCGAATAGGGCATGGAGTCGAGCGTGGTGGCCGCAAACGCGGACACGCGGTGGATGGTGCTGGCCGTCAGGCCGAGCGCCTGCAGCTTCGGCGCGATGATCGGCAGCGCGACGAGCTGGCCGGTGGACGAGCCGCCGGTGAGCATGCACATGAGCGCCACAACGACCCAGCAGATGAGGATCGGCGCGATGCTGATGCTTGTGATGGCGGTGATCATGGACTGGAACGCGTCCGTGTTGGTGATGACGCCGGCGAAGCCGCAGATCGCGGCGACGGTCATGGTCATGGGCACGGAGTCGACGGCGCCGCTGTTGAGCATGGCCTTGAGATCCCTGCGGCGCAGCTGCGGCCAGAACAGCACGAGGGACAGCGCGATGGAGCACAGCAGGCAGATGTTGATGTTGAGCTTCCAGATGTTGAACAGCAGGAAAAGGACGGCCATCGGAATGAGGGCGACGATCAGCTTCGGCTTGCTGCCTGTGCTGTCATAACGCGGGTCGAGCGGGTGGAGCTCGAAGTGCTCGCCGCGTTTGCGGGCGCGGTTGATGAGCAGGTTCATGATGACGAGGATCGCGGCGATCTCCGCCGCTGCGCCCACGAGACCGGGCACCAGCGCCACGTCGGCCGCCGTGCCGAGCACGGTCATGGCGGCCACGTTCGTGACCTGCGGGCTGCCGGGGATGGTCAGCGTGAAGGTGAAGGAGCCCGCGCCCAGAATGCCGAGGATGAACTTCTTCGGGATATCGCAGCGCTCGAAAATGACCAGCGTGATCGGGTACATGAGCACGATGACGACACCGGCGATGATGCCGCCGAGGTTGAGGATGGTGCCGATGACCAGGATCACAGACATGCCGATGAGGTTTTTGCCGGTATTGCTCATGTTTTCCTTGAGCAGGCGGTTCATGACGGTGTCGGCGATGGTGTAGGCGGCGCCGCTCTCCGTGTAGATCTTCGACTGCAGGCAGCCGAAGAGGATCATGAAGAAGAAGCTCTTGACGGCGGTGAACATACCGCTGACATAGTCGCCGACGAGGCTGTCGATAAACGGCAGCGTGTTGCAGGCGATGACGACGCACGCGCCGGCAAATGTGGCCAGATAGACCGACCAGTCTTTATAGCAGAGATAGATAACGATCAGAAAACCAAGGATACAGCCGATGACGCCCAATGTTGACACCTCTTCCGATCGGGATTACACGGATTCGGCCTGCTTCTCGGCCGCATCGAGGGGCTTGCGATCCACCTTCGGGATCAGGTACATGGACGCAACGGCGACGCACGAGAGCACGATGCCATAGATGAACGAGGCGGTGTAGCCGCCGGTGGAGGCAACGAGCGCGGCGCTGATGCGCGGCGTGATGAGCGTGCAGAAGATCATGTAGCCGAACAGGGCCACACCGTAGATGCCGCCGGCGTAGACCGGACCGTAGGACTTGTTGATCGTGACGGGGTAGACGCTGTTGGTGGCGCCGAAGCCGAGGCCGAGCAGCGCATAGCCGAGGTAGAACATGAACAGCGAGTGTGCGGCGATCAGGCAGATGGCGGACAGGATGCACAGCGCACCGCAGATGCCGTAGACGTGCTTGTAGCTGATCTTGTCGCACAGCGCGCCGAGGAACAGACGGCTGAGGGTGTTGGCGATGAAGTAGATCGACACGCCCAGCGTGGCCGCGCTCAGCGTGAAGCCGGCGTCGGTCATGTACACGGAGAAGCGCGGGAACATGATCATATACATCGTCGGGAAGAAGGCGGTGCACACGATCAGGTGCCAGATGGGACGGGTCTTGAGTGCGCGGCGCACGTTATAGCTCTCGAGCTGCGTCTCCGCGCTCGAGGCGGAGCCGGCAAAGCCGGCGGGCGTGTAGCCGACAGGCGCCTGACGGACGCCGAGTGCGCACACGACGCACACGACCAGAGACACGAGGCCGACGATGCGCAGCGTGGAGATGATGCCGGTGGACTGCACGAGCTTCGAGCAGATCGGCGCGAGGAAGGCGGACGAGCCGCCGGTGAAGGCCATGCACAGGCCGGAAACGAGGCCGCGCTTGTCCGGGTACCAGCCGGTGGAGACATAGGTGGCCACGGTGTAGGCAAGGCCGTTGCCGAGGCCCTGCAGGAAGCTGAAGGTCACATACAGCAGCCACGGGGCCGACTGCGGCACAAAGCTGCTGGTCAGCGTGCCGAGCGGGAACAGCACGGCGCCGAGCAGCATGGCGTTTCTTGCGCCGATCTTCGACATGAGCGTGCCGCCGATCAGAGCGCCGGGCGTCCAGCACAGCAGCATGGTCGTGCTGACGTTTGCGATGGCGTCTGCGGTCCAGTTAAAGTGTGCTGCCAGCGGGGAAACAAATACGGCTGCAGAGTTGGTCACGCCGGTGATGAGCAAAATCACCAGGCAGCGGATCAGGATTCCAAGGCGGTTGCGATCCATATTCTCGATCGTCTTTTCCATCGAGATTCTCCTTTCTATCATTGACATGGTCCTGCGCTCCGGCAGCCGGGCAGACAGCCGTCCGGAGCGCTCCGCACCGCCGCGACGGACGGCTGCGGAGCTGCGTTCGTGTGTCCCTGCGGGATACACATCGGTTTTGTTCGGTTGTGCCCATTATATTTGCTTGACAGGAATTCGACAATGTTTGCCGTGCACAGTATCCGGTCAAATTTTTGTCATAGAGACCAATCCGCATTTTGCTCCGGAAACCGTTTTTGACGCAAAAAACCGGACCGGAAAGCTTTGCCGGTCCGGTTTTCAGGCTGCGGCCGCCGTCAGAAGGCGACGTTGTTCAGATAGCCGTCGATCAGAAAAGACAGCTGGAGCGAAAACAGCAGCTCTGTCGTCGAAAGGTCGATCCCGCAGATGGATTCGATCTGTGCGATGCGGTAGTTGACGGTGTTGCGGTGCAGAAAGAGCCGCTCGGAGGTGTGCGCCTTGTTAAAGCCGCATTTGGTGAATACGCGCAGCGTCTGGTAGAGTTCGGCGCTTTTTTCGCGGTCGTAGTGGATGAGCGTGTCGAGCGCGGGATGCCGGATGAAGGACAGCAGGCTTTTGTCCTCGACCTGATCGAGCAGCGCGTAATACACGTAGTCCGAGAAAAAGAAGAGCTTCTGGTCCGAGCGCATCTGCTTGGCCAATTGCAAGGTCTGCAGCAGCATGTTATAGTGGAGTGAAAGCTGGTTGTTGGCCTGAAAACAGTTGCTGATGCCGACGATCAGCCGGTGCCCCTGCGTGTACTGCTCCAGCGCTGCGCGCTGTTCGGGCGTGATGGTGCCGCCGTCCGCCGCCGTCAGCAGCAGCACCAGATCGTTCTTGACCACCGAAAAGGCCGTCTTGCCGAAGATGGCCTGCATATCCGGAATGAGGCGGGATTTGTAGTAGGCCGGCTCCTTATAATAGACCGGCCGAATGATCGCCAGACATTTCTGCTCCGGAAAGCTCAGCTTGGCCAGCTTCATGCGGCGCTCCATGTCCACGTTCTGCGCGCCGGCGAGCATATCGGCAAAGATGTTGTTGAGCTGGGAGGCGCGGTAATCGATCCAGTTGCCGTTGTTGCTCCTGACGATGCGCTCCTTTGCCGAGCTGGACAGCAGCGGGATGATCTGCTGCTCGGCCGCGCTGAACATGCCGGTCTTGCTCACGATGATGACGTAGCCCATCATGAAATTGTCGTAGACGATGCGCGTGCACAGCAGATAGCGCTGCATGTGCTCGCAAAAGAGCGTGAAGGGCTTGTCCGAGAGGGAATACTCGTTTTTGCGCCGCCGGTCCTCGATGTACTCCATTAGAATATCGCTGCAGTATCCCTGCTCGATGCTCCGCATCCACAGAGGGTAGTCCACATAGAAGTTTTTCGTCTTGGCCACGAGCTTTCCCGTGCTGTCGATCACGACGAACAGGTCGCCGGTGACGTCGGTCATTTTGGTCAGCACCCGGTCCAGCTCCGCACCGTTGCAGAGCATATACAGCACCTGTGTATAGAGCTGCTGGTCGGACTGCTGGTAGCTCAGCAGCTCCTTTACGGTCTGAAACAGCACGGCAAATTCACCGCGATCGATCATGGCGCTGTTCGTCAGTCTGCCCGCCAGCTCCGGCGGCAGCGTGCCGTAGTACAGCAGGTTGGTCGGCAGCACGGTATCCGGTGTCAGCTGCCCCGCGTCGGCAAAATAGAGCGTTCCGGCCTGCACATCGCTCTGACCGGAGGCAAGGATGTTGACGTCCACCAGCTCGCAGTCGGAACGAATGTCGATGTACATGAGCATATGCGGCTGACTGGCTGAATGCAGCTTTGTGATCAGTTCGGAAAATTTCACGGTCGTGCCTCCTCGGATATACTAAAATTGTTAAAAAAATATTTAACTCAATTATACTACACGAAGGGGTGCGGGCGCAACCGCTGCCGTTGTACTGCGTGACAAAAAGGCAGCTGGTCGTTGTGCACGGCACACAACGGCGGTCGTTTCCGCGTCGGACGGGATCGTTGTGCACGGCGGCGGGATTGTCTGTCCCGCACAAAATCAAGCTTTTTTTGGTGTTTCGTGCATATGGAAATTCGAGAAACAGATGGTTAAAATATTTGCAAAGGCACGGATGCGGCGGCAGAATCCGCATCCAATGTCGTTCCTGCACAAGCAGACAGCATCGGTTTCGGAATCCTCCAAAGAAAGAGAAGAAACACCTCATGAAGTACGAAAAACTGTTTCAGCCCGGAAAGATTGGCAACCTTGAGCTGCGCAACCGCGTTGTGATGACGGCCATGGGCGCGCTCATGGGCGACTGGAACGGCTGCACCACGCCGGAGCAGATCCGTTTCTATGAGGACCGCGCCAAGGGCGGCTGCGGCCTCATCATTCCGGAATTCACCTCTGTGGACGCCGACAGCGGCCACTGCAACCCCATCCAGCTCGGCATCTATGACAGCCGGCAGATCAAGAGCTTCCAGCTCATCTGCGAGGCGGTGCATCGCCACGGCGCGAAGATCTTCATCCAGCTGCATCACGGCGGCCGCGAGGCGCCCCCGGCCTGCAACGGCGGCCGTCAGGCCATGGCTCCGAGTGTGGAGCTCAACTCCGTCGTCGGCCGTGCGACCATTCTGCCGCGCGAGATGACCATTGAGGACATTGACAATCTGGTCGAGAAGTACGTGCAGGCGGCGGTCAACTCCGAGCTGGCCGGTGCCGACGGTGTCGAGGTCCACGCGGCGCACGGCTATCTCGTGCAGCAGTTTTTGAGCCCTTACACCAACAAGCGCACCGACGAATACGGCGGAAGCATGGAAAACCGCTGCCGCTTCCTCGTGCGCATCCTCACCGGCATCCGCGCCGCCGTCAGCCGTGATTTCGTCGTCGGCGCGCGCATCAACGGCAACGATTTCGTCGAGGGCGGCAACGATCTCGCTGCCTGCACCGAGATCGCCAAATACCTCGAGCCGTATGTGGATTACTTCAATGTGTCCTGCGGCGTTTACGCCAGCGCACCGACCATGATCGAGCCGTGCTACAGCCCCGAGGGTTGGAGAAAGAACCTGGCCAAGACCATCAAGGCAGCTGTGCACGTGCCTGTTATCGCCGTCAACACCATCAAGCACCCCGAGACGGCCGAGCGCTTCCTGCAGGAGGGCGTGAGTGACTTTGTCGGCATGTCCCGCATGCAGCTGGCTGATCCCGACGTGGTCAAAAAGGCGATGGCCGGCCGTGAGGATCTTATCCGCAAGTGCCTCGGCTGCATGAACTGCAACAAGTCCGTCGTCGCGGGCAAGAACCTGCACTGCGCCATCAACCCCGTCACCGGCCGCGCCACGGTCTACGGCGACGAGAACCTGGTCAAGACCGGCGCCGGCCGCACGGTCGCGGTCGTGGGCGGCGGCCCCGGCGGTATGCAGGCTGCGCTCCTGCTGAAAAAGCGCGGCTATTACCCGGTCATTTTCGAGAGCCGTGACCATCTCGGCGGCAGCGCCGTGCTGGCCTCGAAAGCGCCGTGCAAGGGTATGGTGGCCGAGCTCATCGAGACCATGAAGGCCGAGATGAAGGAGTACCACATCGAGGTGCGCCTGAACACGCCCGCCACGGTCGAGACGCTGCGCGCGCTCGATCCCTACGGCGTCGTCGTCGCCTGCGGCGGCGATCAGATCGTGCCGAACATTCCCGGTGTGGACCGCAGCAACGTTTACTATATCGAGGATGTGCTTTTGCGCCGCGTCTCCTTCGAGGGCAAGAACATCGCCGTCATCGGCGGCGGCCATGTCGGTCTTGAGGTCGCGCACTTCCTGTGCGACAACAACAAGGTCACGGTCGTTGAGATGCAGAAGGAGGTCGGTGTCACGATCTACCGCACGGCGCGCTACAAGCTGTTGTCCCTGCTCGCCGAGAGTGGTGTGGAGGTCCTGACCGAGCACGCCATTGCCGGCGTGACCGACGGCGCGGTCGAGCTCAGGAAGACCGACACCGGCGAGGTCGTCACCCGCCCGGCCGATATCGTCATCATGGCGCTCGGCAATCGCCCCGACAAGAGCTACGAGCAGCAGCTCAAGGATGCGTTCGACAAGGTCGTCTTTGTCGGCGACGCCAACAAGGGCGGCACGATGGCCGATGCCACGCTCAGCGCCTACGAAAACTGCTGGTTCTTCTAAACCATACTGAATTTTTTATAAAAGGAAGGCTTTATTATGAAAAACAATCTGTTTGATCTTTCCGGCCAGGTCGCGTTCTGCTGCGGCGGTTCCTCCGGTCTCGGCCTTCAGTTCGCCAAGGCAATGGCCAACGCGGGCGCGGACATCGCGCTCGTCGCCCGCCGCACCGACCGTCTGGATGAAAACGCCAGGGAGATCGAGGCGGAATACGGCGTCAAGGTCTATCCGCATTACATGGATCTGCAGGATTCCAAGAGCATCACGGACTGCGTCAGCGACGTCGTCGCGCATTTTGGCAAGATCGACATTCTGGTCAATGCCGCCGGTATTCCGGGCGGCGGCGACCCGGCCACGCTCACGGACGAGTACTGGCTCAACGTCATCAACACCGACCTCAACGGGCAGTTCTTCACCTGCCGCGAGGTCGTGCGCCAGTCCATGAAGCCCAATCAGTACGGCCGCATCATCATGGTCTCGTCCATCCACGGCGTCTGCGGCCGCAAGGGCGTGGACAC
This sequence comes from uncultured Eubacteriales bacterium, assembly GCA_900543625.1. Lineage (GTDB taxonomy): Bacteria > Bacillota > Clostridia > Oscillospirales > Oscillospiraceae > CAG-103. The sequence continues at coordinate 2,917 of UQSF01000032.1, read as the reverse complement.
GGCACCGTATGCGGCGGCCAAGGGTGGCATCGTCAACCTGACGCGCTCGCTCGGCAACTCCTGGGCGCGCGACGGCATCACCGTCAACTGCATCTGCCCGGGCTACTTCCCGACGGAAATGACCGCGGCCTACATCGACGCGCCCTTCTTCCATCAGGCGCACCTCGAGTGCTGCCCCATGGAGCGCCACGGCGAGACCGGCGAAATGGACGGCCTGTGCACCTACTTTGCCTCCCCGGCCTGCAGCTACACTACCGGCCAGATCGTGTGTGTGGACGGCGGCTGGAGCGCCATCTGATCTCTGCCTGATCCGGCTTTCGCCGCGGCGCATAGCGGCGAAGCCGTTCCTCTCCGCGTCGGGCGGCTGTGTATGCCCGGCCGCCCGGCGCGTCATGTTTCCCGTATCACCATGCGCATTTCTTCCTTTCATTTTCCCCCACTCCATGGCATACGTCCCTTCTTTTTCTTTGCGCGGCAGCAGTTTTTGCTGCCGCGCAAGGCGTTTTGGGGCATTGCGTGCGCCTTGCGCTGCGCGGCGATTTGTGCTATCCTGCGTGTGGGGTGATACGATGAAAATTCTCATGATCAACGGCAGCCCGCATCCGCGCGGCTGCACATACACCGCCCTGCACGAAATGGAGCGGGTGCTGCGTGCAGCCGGTGCCGAGGCGCAGATCCTGACCGTCGGTGCCGAGCAGATGGGCGGCTGCGTGGCCTGCGGCGGCTGCCGTGCGACCGGGCGATGCGTGCGCGGCGGGCTGGTGAACGACGCCATCGACGCGATGGAGACGGCCGATGCGCTCGTGCTCGCGTCCCCGGTGCACTATGCCGGGATCTCCGGCGCGATGTCGGCCTTTTGCGACCGGCTGTTTTATGCCTCCGACGGCTGGGCAAACAAGCCCTGCGCGTGCGTTGTCTCGGCGCGCCGCGCGGGCACGACGGCGGCGCTCGATCAGCTGGTCAAGTACCCGATGATCTCGAACATGCCGGTCGTCTCCTCGCAGTACTGGCCGATGGTGCACGGTGCGTGCCCGGAGGACGCCGCGCAGGATGCGGAAGGGCTGCAGACCATGCGCCAGCTCGCGCGCAATTTGCTCTGGCTGGTGCGGTGCATCGCCGCCGGTGACGCGGCGGGCGTTGCGCGCCCGGAGACGGAAGCGCGCACATTCACCAATTTCATCCGCTGATTTTCGGCAGTATGACAAAAGACCAGCCGCCGCAGGAAATGCCTGCGGCGGCTGGTCTCGTATCCGGGGCGGCGGCTCAGCCGTGCTTTTTCACCCGGCGCTTGCCGGTCATGTGCTCCACGGTCAGGCACAGCACGGTCGTGCGCGGGATGACCGCCGTGGAAAACGGGAAGTCCGGCGCGCGGTACTGCGCCATGAGCACACGCAGCGCGTGCTCCTTGCCGCTGTCCGGCACGACGGTGATGCGCCCCTGACCGATGACGCTCTCATACGTCATGGTGCAGTTGCCGTGCTCGTCGTCGAGGATGAGGCCGTGGCCGCGGTCCATCTCGAACGATGCGTTCGGGTTTCTGGCGATGAGGTCATACTTCGTGCCGGTATCCGCACCGTGAAAGTACAGCCGGACGGTCCCGCCGTCGGCCTCAAGGCCGAAGTTCAGCGGCAGGATGTAGGGATACGGCTCGTCGTGCAATGCGAGGCGGCAGACGTCGCACCCGCGCATGACGGCGATGAGCTCGTCAAAATCTGTGATCTCGCGATCTGCTCTGCGCATGAAAATGCTCCTTTCCGATCAGCCGATGGGCGTGCCGAGACGCGCCAGCACGTCCTGAAAATATTCCGGCAGCGGGCAGGTGAACGTCACGAGCTCGCCCGTGCGCGGGTGGATGAATCGCAGCGCGCGCGCGTGCAGGCACTGTCCGCTCAGCCCCTTTTCCGGCCGCTTATGCCCATAGACGAGGTCGCCGAGCAGGGGATGGCCGATGTGCGCCATGTGCACGCGGATCTGGTGCGTGCGGCCGGTCTCAAGCTCGCAGCGGATGTGCGTGTAGCCGTTGTAGCGTGCGATGACCGACCAGTGCGTGACGGCGCGGCGGGCGTTTTTTTGCGTCACGGCCATGCGCTTGCGGTCCGTCGGGTGGCGGCCGATGGGCGCGTCCACCGTGCCGGCATCGTCGCGCAGACTGCCGCAGACGACGGCCTCATACGTGCGCGCCATCGTGTGGTCGGCCAGCTGCGCCGAGAGCGCCAGGTGTGCAAAGTCGTTCTTCGCCGCGACGAGCAGCCCCGACGTGTCCTTGTCGATGCGGTGCACGATGCCCGGCCGCCGCTCGCCGCCGACGCCGGAGAGACTCTCCCCGCAGTGGGCGAGCAGGGCGTTGACGAGTGTGCCGTCCTCGTGGCCGGGCGCGGGGTGCACGACCATGCCGCGCGGCTTGTTGACGACGATGAGGTCCGCATCCTCGTACACCACGTCCAGCGGCAGATCCTGCGCCATGAGCTCCGAGGGCGCGGCATCCGGCAGCGTCACGACAAACGTGTCGCCGGGGACGGTTCTGTAGTTTTTCTTCACGGGCGCGCCGTCTTTTGTCACCGCGCCCTGCGCGAGCAGCCGCTGGGCGGCGCTGCGCGTGAGCCCGGGCAAAGAGCGCGCGAGGAGAGCGTCGATCCGCTCGGCGCTCTCCTGTGTTTGAATCGTTCGTTGTTCCATTAGAAATCCGAAAACTCCGCCAAAATGTCGTCGAGTGAGTACGCTGCGCCGTCGGCACTGCCGTCCGTGGCATCGTCCGGCTTGGGCGTTTCCGGCTCGGCGGGTGCAGCGGGTGTGCTGTTGAGATAGGCCAGCAGCGGATCCGCCGCCTCGGCCGCGGGCTGCGCTGCCGGTTTGGGCTGCGCGGGGGCTGCCGGAACGGTCCTCCACGGTGTAGTTGGCGGCAATGCGCTTGTCGGTC
>UQSF01000031.1 GCA_900543625.1 uncultured Eubacteriales bacterium | reverse complement strand
CGGCGACCACCGAGATCTACACTCTTTCCCTACACGACGCTCTTCCGATCTGAGCAGCGGCGCCTCGCCCGCGCCGGTCTCGGCCGCGACGCGGCGCGCCAGCCCCGTGAAGCTCAGCACCTCGGCGTACAGACTCAGGCTGTCGCCGCAGGCGGCGCACAGGGCGCGCTCGGCCTCGTGGCTGTATTGCTCCGGCACGAGCAGCACCTGCCCCGGTGTGCGCGCCGCGACGGCTGCGCGGATGCGCCCCATGAGCAGATCGGTCTTGCCGCTGGCGGCAGGACCATAGAGCAGATGCAGCATAACATTGCCTCCTTGTGTGTTTTCTAAAGTGTAGCATATCTGGTGTCCCGATAAAAGGACAGTGCCCGGCGGCGCGGCTTACCACACCTGCCAGCGCAGGGCGAAGGCGGCGAGATAGCCGAGCGCGGCAAGCGCGCTCAGAGCAGTGAGGGCGATGTTCGCGGTGCGTTTTTGCGCGCACTGTGCCAGCGCCAGCGGCACGGGCAGCAGCACGAGCAGGTAGCGCGGCGCGCTCAGCAGCCATGTCGCGCCGACGGCGATGATGTAATACGCGAGAAACCACGCCGTCTGGCTTGCGCGCAGCCGCGGCGCGGCCTTCGCCAGCAGGATGAGGGCGGAAAAGCACGCGATGAGGTTCGGCAGCCAGAGACCGAGCGCGTCGCGCCAATTGCCGCTGCGCAGGCAGCGCAGCAGGTAGTCCGTCTGGTACGCAGCGGTGCTGAAAAACAGCCCCGTGCGCTGGTTCCAGTGCTCGCGCTGGTAGATGAGAAACTGAAACGGATTTCCCGATACGCGCCGGTTGATGCAGCAATACGCCGCGAAGCCCAGCGGCACGAGCAGCAGCCCGACAACCTGCCGGATGCTGATGCGGCGGCGCTGCACGGCGTCGTGCACCAGCTCCCACAGCAGCGGCACGATCAGCAGCAGCCCGAGCGAGCGCGTGAACGCGGCGTATGCCCCGCACAGCCCGCCGAGCACGGGTCTGTGCGTGCGCGCGAGATAGAGCGCCGCCGCCGTCAGCAGCAGAAACAGACTCTCGCTCATGGGCGCGGCGAAGAAAAAGCTGCCCGGTGCGAGCACGAGAAACCGCAGCGCGCGCACGGCGTCGCGGTGCGGCAGGTCGAGCCGCAGCAGCCGGTAGACCACGCACCCCGCGCCCGCAAAGCACACGGCCGATGTCAGCAGCCCCGCGCAGATGTCCGACGGGACGAGCAGCATCACCGCGCGCACCACGAGCGGGTAACCCGGCAGAAACACGAGCTGCACGACGCGGTCGCGCTCGCCGGCGGCGATGTAGCCGTCGCGCGCGATGTCGAGATAGTGGCGGCTGTCGAGGCAGCGCCAGAATTCGAGCGCCTGCGTGAGCGTCTCCGGCCGTCCGGCGAGGGCGCGGACGCCCCATGTGAGCAGCAGCAGCGCAAGATCGAGTGCGAGCAGCGCGGCGAAAATGCGCGCGGCCATGTGCTCCGGCTCCTGCGCCGGGACGGCGGGCGCGGCGTCCTCCCGCTGCCAGAAGCGCACCCACGCGGGCACAAACCGCAGCCCCACGGCGGCAAACAGCGCCGCGCTGCACCCGGCGGCGATGCCGCCCGCAGCGGTGAGGTTCGGCGTGCGCACGCACCAGAGGACAAAGAGCGCCGCGAGCGCGGCAAGGCCCAGTGCATCGAGCGCGATGACGGCGCGGGTTTTCGGCTGCATGGCGGCACCTCCTGTGTGGATCGGATGATGATAAATTGTAGCACGTGCGGCGGCTAAGGTACAACCGTTTGCGTCAATGAAAAACAAAAAAGAAGACATCGTTTGCAGACTCCGGCAGAATATGGCCGCCACACGGCCATTCAAAAGGAGAGCGCAAACGATGTCCGGGATACTTGTACAGTGAAACGGGAGAACGATCCGAGATGCGTGCAAGGAACCGGCCCTGCAGCGGATGCCGTCCGCCGCGCCGCAGACGCATGTCAGATGCCGAGGTAGAAGCCGGTGCTGAGGATCTCCTCTGTGCGCGAGAGCACCTCATGTGCTTCGTCATAATTGCGCAGTGCCAGCTCGGCAACCAGATAATTGGTCAGGCACATGGGTGCCGTGAGCGAGTTTTTGCACGACACGCTCTGGATCGCGCAGCGAAAGCAGATATCTCCATAGCTGCGCACGGGGAGATTGTTGTTGGATGTGATGAGCACGATCTTCACGCCGCGGCTGCGCATCCAGGCAAGGATGTTGATGCCCGTCTTGGAATAGCGCGGGAAGATATAGGCGATGCAGACATCGCCCACGTCGGCGCTGACGATCTCCTCGGGATAGATCAGGCCGGTGAGCTGGACAAAGTGCACGTTTTTCTTGATCTCACCGAGGCGCGAGACCATGTAGTGCGCAAGGGAAAAGCTGCTGCGCATGCCGAGCACATAGATGTTCTTTGCCCCGCTGATGAGGCGGATGGCCGCCTCCAGCTCATTCGGCTGCAGACCGGCGAACGTCTGGTTGAGATTGTTGATATCGGTCGTGAAGGTGTCACTGAGCAGATCATTGTCGCTGACTGCGGCGGCACGTTCGAGCCGGTCGGGCAGCGAGCCCTTTGTCTGGATCTCTTTTTTGATGTCCTCCTGCATTTCGGAATAGCCGGAGTAGCCGAGCGCGCGGGAGAAGCGGATGACCGTCGTCGTGCTCACGCCGGCCTTGGCCGCGAGTTTTTCCAGGGTCTCAAACGCGACGTCCTCATATTTCTCCTGCACATAGTTTGCCACTTTCCGCTGGGAATACGTCAGGGCGGAATAAGCGGCGCTGATCTTTGCGTCAAACAGCATCCGTGAGTCCCTCCTCTGGGTGTTGATCGCTTGTGACAAGATGTACTCAGTGTACAACATTTTTCCTGTCATTGCAAGCGGCTGTCCGCGACGGGCAGACACGCGCAAACTGCGGTTTGACGTGTCCCGGTCACGATGATATAATAAAAAAATAATGATTTGTCGATCGCGCGAATTTGATTTCATCTGGAGGTCCGACCATGCCGCTGCCTGATTCTCCCTACCCGACCGAGGTGCCCTGCACAAAGGCGGAGATCCTCGAGACTCTGCACAACTGGATCATCCTCATGCAGATGAAGCCGGGTGAAAAGATCTCCGATACGGAGCTGGCCGACTATTTTCATGTCAGCCGTACGCCTGTGCGCGAGGTGCTCAAGATCCTTGAGCAGCAAAAGCTCATCCTCACCTATCCCGGCAAGGCCACCGTCGTGGCGGATCTGGATCTGGACAAGATCGAGAGCTACTATCTGCCCATGCAGACGCTGCAGTGTCTGGCTGTGCGTCTGGCCGTGGATCTGGCGACCAATGAGGACATCGACGAGCTTGAGCACCGCAACCTGATCTTCCGGCGGATGGCTGCGGACAACAATACCGAGGGCTTGCTGATGGCCGACCACGCCTTTCACGAGAAGATCCTTGCCATCGCCGGCAACGCCTACATTCAGGAGTTTTGCTCGGCGCTGTGGGTGCCGATCGCGCGGCTGGACTATCTGTTTTTCCGCGACAATCACATGGCGTCCTCCGCGCAGGATCATCGAACGATCATTGACAGCTTCCGCATCCGCGATCCGTTCGGCGCGGAGCTGGCCATGAAAAACAACTGGAACTACTCCATGCTGGCTGTGGAAGCGTCGGCCAGCGCATACGAATACGAGCACTGACGCGCCGAACGGCCGCGCCGCTTAAAAAAACCTCCGGCAGAGATGCCGGAGGTTTTTCTGTTTTTGCTGCGGCGTCCGGACGGGGAAGTCACGGCGCGTTGTCGAGATCGAAGGCCAGGTTGCCGTCGGCGTCAAAGGCCAGCGGCGCGGGCTCGCTCTCGATGATAAGATTCGGGTTCCGGCGCGCCTCGTCGTAATACGCCTCGGAGAGCATGATGTGCTCGAGGTGCAGCGTGTTCGGGATGCGCACGATGCGCGGGTGTGCCTCGTCGTAATCCACGCACATGGCCAGTCCCATCTGAATGGCCTCACGGTCGTTGTTCATGAACGGCGGGATCTCGCAGCCGTAGAGCATTTTGCAGGTGATGCCGTTGACGTACATGGCGTCGAGGTCAAGCTTTTTGACCGCGCGCACGGTCGTGGCCGAGGCGAGGCCGAGCCCCTGCGCGTTGCCGTGCGAGGCCTCGTCGATGTCGAGTGCGACGATGTGCTGGTTTTCGATGCCGCCGGAGGCGTAGGGGGTCGGGAACTTGCCGGATACGTTCGGATCCATACCGTTGCCGCTGAAATACTTGCCGCACTCGTCCACGATGAGCAGCTCGCAGCTGTCGACGAGGATGCGCGGCATGTTTGCAAATGCGCGCTGCAGCAGGATCGGCTCCTGCTCGTAAACGTCGGGTGCGTCGACCGTGACGAGCTCCGCCGTCTGGTCATATGCATTTTCGATCGTGGCGACCGCGAACAGGATCGGCGCGTTTTCGATGATGGCCTGACCGAACATGGGCACGTACTTGGCCATGTATTTGAACCCGGCGCGGTGGCACGTCTCGGCACCGACCTGCTTGCCGAGACCGATGGTCATCATTTTCATGATGCCGCTCTCAAAGGGCCCGCGGAACGACGTGTGCGGCTTGATGCGGCAGTTGACGATGATGCCGTCCGCCTCGGCCGCGTTTTTGTCGATGAATACGTCCATGCCGTCGGCATTGACGCCGATCTTCTTGACCTCCATGGACGAGAGGATCGGGCAGCCGATGGTCTCCTCCGTCACGCCGTAGCCGGCGAGCACGGCGCGCTGACCCTCGGCGGTCGCGCCGCCGTGACTGCCCATTGCCGGGACGACGAACGGGTGCGCGCCGCGGCTCTTGACGAAGTCCGCGATCGCCTTCGTGATGATCGGGATATTGGCCACACCACGCGAGCCGACCGTGATGGCGATGCGCATGCCGGGACGGATCTTGCGCGTGTGCGGCGCGTCTGAAAGCATCCCGGCGATGTAGTCCGGGATGTCCTCCGGCGCGATGTGCGTGCGGTCAAATACCTGCCGCACGCGAAACATCGGCGGGAGCTGCACCTTCTGCAGCAGGGCTGCGGCTTTTTCGTGCATGGCGCGGCTCCTCTCAGGCGTCGATCAGGATGGATTCGGCCAGCCGGGTCATGACCCGCGTGCAGCGGGTGATGTCGTCAAGCTCGACGAATTCGTCCGGCTTGTGGGCATAAAACAGATCGCCCGGGCCGTAGGACATGCAGTTGCGGTTGCCGGTCGTGGCGGCGATGACCGCGGTGTCCGTGTAGCCGGGGAAGAAATCGACCGGGGCTTCCTCACCGGTGACGTCCTTCGTCGCGGCGCGGAGCATCTTGAGCAGGTAGGAATCGTTATCCTTCTCCACGGCGGGGCGCTGCGCAAGTACGGTGTAGGTGCATGACGTGCCGGGTACGTTTGCACAGCCCTCGGCAATGGCCTCTTCCACGAGGCGGATGGACTGCTCGTTCGTCGTCGGCGGTGTCAGGCGCATATCGATCGTGCAGTAGCACTCGCCGGGCACGATGTTCAGGTTCAGGCCGCCGTTGATGATGCCGAACGTGGCTGCGCACGGGCCGAGCTCCGGGTGCACCGGCAGCGCCCTGAGCCTGCGGTTGATGGCACAGATGACCTCCGAAAGTGCGGCTACGGCATCGCTGCCCTTTTCGGGCGTGCTTGCATGGCAGGCGACGCCCTTTGCGTCCAGCCGGAACCAGGTCTTGCCCTTGTGGGCGACCTTGATGGCGCCGTTTGTCGGCTCGGCATCGAGCACATAGTCATCGGCTCGAACGATGCCGTCGGCAATGAGCTTATCCGCGCCGATCATGATGTCCTCTTCGTCCATCGAGGCGATGAACAGAAAGTCATGCTTCAGCTTTTTGCCCATGGCAGCAATGCTGCGGAACGCCAGCATGCCGGCTGCGAGGCCGGACTTCATGTCGCACGAGCCGCGGCCATACATCCTGCCGTCGATGATCTCGGCTGCCAGCGGGTCATGGTGCCAGCCGTCGCCGAGCGGGACGGTGTCCTGATGGCAGATGTAGACCAGACGCGGGCCGCTCTGCTCACCCTTGAGTGTGGCGACGATGTTGCAGCGGCCGTCCTTCACCTCGTGGCGCAGGACATCCGCGCCGGTCTGCGCCAGAAAATCGTACACGAAATCCGACACTTTGTATTCAAACGCGCCGGGGTTCGTGCTCTCGATCCGGATGAGCTTCTGCGTGAGCGCCACTTCTTCGATCGGGCTGTAATTCATGGCAGGTGCTCCTTTCGCGTCAGATCTTGAAATCGTCACCGCTGAGCTTCGTCAGCTCCTGGAAGATGGCAATGTTGCCGACGAGCGCGCGCTCCATGAAGTCGATGCGGCATTTGTCGACCGGGCGGTGGCAGTAATACTCCTGCATCGGGGAATAGCCGATGGAGGCGATGTGATGCCGGCCACTGACCATGGCAAGGTCGGTGCCGAAGTCCCAGTAGCCGTAGCTGACGGGCTCGCCGATGCTGCGCAGACCGTTGGAGGCCGCAGCAACGAACGGGTGGCCCTCGGCGATGCGCCAGCCCTCTTTGATGTTGGGCTTTGTCTCAGTGATGCCGGTGTAGGTCGTGCGCGGCACGGCGGAGACCTTCACGGTGGCGTGGAAGTCCGGATCCTCGGCGGAGAGGCGGTCGATGATCGCCTGAATCTCAGCAATGGCGTCCTCGGGCGTCTCGGTCGGGACGAGACGGCGGTCATAGGTGATATTGCAGCGGTCGGGCACGATGCACATCGTGCCGGGGGTGCAGTTGATGACGGTCAGCGCGATGCTGGACTTGCCGAGTTTCTCGTCGACCTGATAGTGCTCGGCATAGTAGGCCTCGACGGCGTCGATGAGCTTCGTGGCTTTGTTGACGGCATTGATGCCGAGCCAGGGGGATGCGCCGTGGCTGGTCACACCGGCGACCTCGACATTGATCTCGACGCGGCCGCGGTGGCCGCAGTAGATCTTGAGCGCGGTGGCCTCGCAGGAAACGACACCGTCGACGTGCAGGCCGCGCTTCGGGAACTCGTTGTCGATCAGGCCGATGATGCCGATCTGCTCGGCGGGCTCTTCCATGATGACGAAGCTGACCATAAGCCGCGGCGAGTGCTGCCGTATGTTCAAGCGGCTGTACAGCATGACACCGTTTCAGTACCTTGTGCGTTACCGGCTTGCGCGCAGCATCTATTATCTGTCGGAGACCGACCGGAGCATCGCGCAGATCGCGCAGAGCGTCGGCTTCTGTTCGAGTAGCTACTATACCAAGTGCTTCCGAAGCGAATATCAGTGCACCCCACTCCGCTACCGGCAGAGCCAGCACTGGCTGCCGGATCTGCCGTGACCTGTCATGTGCCCCTCGGCAAAAAAGAGGAAGCCGTTTCTCTCGCAGCATGTGCATGAGGGAAACGGCTTCTCCGTATGTCAGTGTGGGATCTGCGTGTGCAGCGGGGGTGCAGGACGTTTGCTGCTCACAAAGGCCGGCAACGATCGCGGCCGACGCTCCGAACGATACGGAGCGTCGGCCGTTTTTCATTTGCGGGTCATGGCAGACGGCTGTCGCCGCCCATGCACGCTGCCAGCTCTTCGATCCGCTCGAGCGGGAAGGGGGGAGCGCACAGCGGCCTGAGCGCGATGCTCATGAGCTTCATGGGGTTGTCGTCGGCAGCCACGCGGTTGGCGCTGAGCGCACCGCAGCGGTGGCAGCGATGAATGAGCGCCCACTCGCCGTTTTTGCGCACCCAGACGGCCACGGGCTCCATGATGCCGCCGCAGCCGGCTGCGCGGTCACCGGGCGTGATGTCGACGTGCAGGCTGTACAGGCAGTTCGGGCAGTGGTTGCGGTGGCTGCTCCCGGCACCCTCCGGTGTTACGAGCCGTCCGCAGACTCTGCAGGGAAAGCTGTCGCGGCAGGGGTGGGTTTTGTAGTAGCCTGCTTGGTATTGCTGTCGTTTGTTTTTGTGCTTCATTGGTTCCTCCCAAAGGCATTCCTGCGCCGGGAGGCGTGGCGTGTGTGGATTTGCCGGCCTCCCGGTCAGCGCACACGCTCCGATGTTCTTGTCTGTTTCAAACAATGTCTCCTGAATATAGAATTTGCGGTCATTTCCGCCGCCTCCAGCATACTGCGCATGCACGCAGCTGTCAAGTGCGCGCAAAAAAGCGGGGAATTCCGGTTGCCGCGGCGGGAAAAATTCGTTATACTGGATCAAAGCACCCTGCAAGGAGGTGTCCCGCATGAAACAGTATCCGCGCATGGCAGCCCTGCTGCTGGCGCTGCTGCTCGCGCTCGGCTGCACCGGCTGCGGCGAGAAGCAGGAGCCCGTGACCGTGACGATCTGGCACGTCTACGGCGGCGAGACCGAGTCCCCGCTCAACGACCTCATCGACACGTTCAACGAGACCGTCGGCCGCGCGCAGAACATCCGCGTGCAGGTCGGCAGCGTCACGAATACGAACACCATCCACGAGGCGGTGCTCGCCTCGGCTTACGGCGAGCCCGGCGCCACGGCGCTGCCGGACATGTTCGTGTCCTATCCCAAGACCGTGCTGGCACTGCCGGATGCGGATATCCTCGTCGACTACCGGGACTATTTCTCGGATGCGGAGCTGGATGATTTCATCCCCGCGTTTCTTGCCGAGGGCGAGATAGGCGGGCATCTGACCGTACTGCCGGTGGCCAAGAGCACGGAGATCCTGTTTGTGGACAAGACGCTCTTTGACCGCTTCGCCGCCGCGACGGGCGCGACGCTCGATGATCTGTCCACGTGGGAGGGGCTCTACCGCACGGCGGAGGCATACACCGCCTGGACGGACGCGCAGACGCCCGACACGCCGGACGACGGCAAGGTGTTTTTCGTGCACGACTACCATTTTAATTATTTTCAGGTCGGTGTCGAATCTCTCGGTGCGGATTTCTTTGACGGCGATCAGGTGGCGTTCGGCCCGGCGTTTCGCCGCGTGTGGGAGCCGTATGCCCGCGCAACGCTTGCCGGCAGCGTCTGGCTCAAGAGCGGCTACGCCACAGAGCCCCTGCGCACGGGCGACGCGGTCGCGTCCGTGGCATCGTCGGCGAGCGTGCTGTACTATGCCAACACCGTCACCTACCCGGACAACACCTCCGAGCCGGTGGAGATCATCTCCCTGCCATGCCCGACGTTTGCGGGCGGGGAGAAGCTCGTCATGCAGCGCGGCGCCGGCATCTGCACGGTCAGGTCCACGCCCGAGCGTGAGCGCGCGTGCGTGACGTTTCTCAAGTGGCTTACGGCGCCCAAGCGCAATGTCGATTTCGTGACGCAGCTTGGCTATATGCCCGTCACGCAGACGGCGTTTGCAAACGAGCTGCCCAGCGCTGTGCGCACGCTCGATGACCCCATGTACGTCTCGCTCTATCAGGCGTTTCTCGACACGCAGAGCAGCTACACGTTCTATACTCCGCCGCAGCGCAGGGATTATCTCGAGCTCGAGACCCGCTTTGAAGAGCAGGTGCGCCTGCAGCTCACGGCCGGGCGCGTGCTCTGCGAACAGCAGGGCGGCGGCGCGCGTGAGGAGCTGATCTGGTCCACGCTCGACCAATTTGAAAAACCTACGTCCGCTGAGGCGGCAGAAAGGCGGTGACAGCCATGCTCCGGTTACGGGAAATGCGCTCGGCGCTGGAAAAAGCAAAGACGCAGGGCGTGAGCATGCAGCGGCGGCTTGTGCTGTACTGGTTCAGCATGGCGCTGGCGATCCTGGCCGCCGTGCTGCTGGTCGTGAGCCTGACGGGGGTGTTTTCCAACACGGCGCAAAAGTTCGGCCAGTCACTGACGATCCAGAAGCACAACACCACCTCGGCGCTTGCCGGGCAGATGGACCAGCTCACGGCGCAGAGCATCGCCCTGTCGGAGGAGCTCACGCGCGAGCTGGACAAGCAGCTGGCCGCCGGCGGGCGGACGTTCTCCGCGCTCAACGACGATCCCGGCGCGATCGCGGCCGTCGAGACGGCGCTCTATCCCGCGTTGAACACCTATTTGAAATCCAGCGCGTGCAGCGGCGCGGTCTTCTGTCTGGACGCGACGGCCAACACGGCGCTGCCGGGCGCGGCGACCTCGCGCGCGGGGCTGTACCTGCGCTATTCGGCGCTGCGCGCCATCGGTGCGACGGATCAGCACGTCACGTGCTTTCGCGGCACGGCGGAGACGGCGCGCAGCGCGCAGGTGCAGATGCACAACCGCTGGAATCCGGAACTGAACGTGCAGGCCGTCCCCGGCTACACGCAGCTGCTGCGCGGATCGGACGGCCGTCTCGCCGAGCACTGCCTGTGGACGGGGCGCATCGCCCTGCCCGACACATGGGAGTCGGTGACGCTGCTGTGCGTGCCGCTGCTCGACAGCGCGGGCAATGTGCGCGGCATCTGCGGCGCGGAGCTCAGCGACCTGTATTTTCGCCTCACGTATCCCGCCGTGGACAGCGCCTACGGCAGCATGGTCACGGTGCTCGCCCCCATAGACGGCGACCGGCTGCTGCTCGGACAGGCCATGATCGGCAGCCCCGGCGGGTCGTATCTCACAGCCGACGGCACGCTCACGTGCAAGACCGGCCGGTATTATAATACGTATTCCGACGGCAGCCGCACCTATCTCGGCCTGCACGAGCCGATCGGCGCGACCGACGCCGCCGGGCGGAAGCTCGCCGCCGTGGTGCTCGTGCCGGATGCCGGGCTGCGCACGCTCGAGGCGCGCAGCCGCATGGTATGGATCGCGGGCTCGCTCGTGTTTCTCGCGGCGATGCTGCTGCTGTCAACATACCTGTCGCGCCGGTTCGTGACGCCGATCTCCCGCAGCCTGCAGGCCATCCGCGAGCAGACCCCCGGCGAGCACCCGTCCGGCATCTCGGAGATCGATGAGCTGCTGGCCTTCGTCCGCTCGCGCGCGGCCGAGCAGCTCACGGCCGGAGGTCTGCCGCCGAACATCGAGGAGCTGCTCTCGGGCTTCCGCGACCGGGTGCAGACGCTCACCCCCATGGAGCGCACCGTGCTGCAGTATTACATCGACGGCTGCTCGCTCGAGGAGGTCGCGGCGCGCGCGTACATCAGTATCTCCACCGCCAAAAAGCACAACACGAACATCAACCGCAAGCTCGGCGTGACCTCACGCGAGGAGCTCATGCTGTATATCGACCTCTTCCGCCGCTGCGGCCGTCTCGATGAGATCGCCGCGCCGCGGGCAGAGGATACTGCAAGGTGCACAACCTGACCGTCGTCAGGCTGTGCACCTTGTCTACTACTCAGTCGTATTTTGCGGTTTCGGCGGGGTTTTTGCGCCGCAAACATAGCATTTCCGGCCCTGATGCCTTATACTATCAGCATAGCTGAAAAATCATCAGAAACAGTTAGATATGATGAAAAACATCTGCGTAAAGGAGCAAGCTTATGGGACTTATCAAAGCGATCGCCGGAGCTGCCGGCGGTGTCATGGCCGACCAGTGGAAAGAATTTTTCACCTGCGAGGCGCTGCCGGCCGACGTGCTGGCAGTCAAGGGACAGAAGAAAACCACCCGCCGTTCGAGCAACACGCACGGCGATGAGAACATCATCACCAGCGGCTCGCGCATCGCGGTCGCCGACGGTCAGTGCATGCTCATCGTCGAGCAGGGCAAGGTCGTCGAGGTCTGCGCCGAGCCGGGCGAGTACACCTACGACGCGTCCACCGAGCCGACGATCTTTGCCGGAAACCTCGGCGAGAGCATCGGACAGGTGTTTCAGAATATCGGCAAGCGCTTCACCTTCGGCGGCGAGGCACCGAAGGATCAGCGCATCTACTACTTCAACACCAAGGAGCTGACCGGCAACAAGTACGGCACGCCGAGCCCGGTGCCGTTCCGCGTGGTGGATCAGCGCGCCGGCATCGACATCGACATCGCCATCCGCTGCTTCGGCGAGTACAGCTACCGCATCACGAACCCGCTGCTGTTTTACACCAACGTCTGCGGCAACGTGACCGAGGACTACACCCGCGACACGATCGACGGTCAGCTCAAGAGCGAGCTGCTCACGGCGCTGCAGCCGGCGTTCGCGCGCATCAGCGACATGGGCATCCGCTACTCGTCGCTGCCCGGTCACACGCGCGAGATCGCCGAGGCGCTCAACGAGGAGCTCTCGGCGCAGTGGCGTGACCGCCGCGGCCTGGAGATCGTGGCCTTCGGCGTCTCGTCCGTGAAGGCGAACGAGGAAGACGAGCAGATGATCAAGGAGATGCAGCGCGAGGCCGCCTACATGGACCCGACGCGCGCCGCCGCGATGCTCTCGCGCTCGCAGGGCGAGGCGATGAAGGCCGCCGCGTCCAACACGGCCACGGGCCCGGCCATGGCGTTCATGGGCATGGGCATGGCCGGTCAGATGGGCGGCATCAACGCCCAGAATCTCTACGCCATGGGTCAGCAGCAGGCAGCCCAGCAGGCGGCGCAGCAGCCCGCTGCCGCACCGCAGCCGGCATCTGCTGCGCCGCTGACCGAGGCCGAGCAGTTCCAGCGCGAGGGCGTGGATTTTCTGAACTATTTAAAGGCTTGCTGCAGCAGACTGGGCAGCGATGCCGATGAAGAATTGGTGCAGATGCGCAAGATCTGCGCGTCCATTCTTGGCTTTGTGCATAACCACCCCGAGCAGCTTGGCCGGGTGCGCCGCTTCCGCGAATATTACCTGCCCACGACCCGCAAGCTGCTCGATACAGCGCAGGGTCTTGGTGATACGGACACCGCCAATGCCGCTGAGATACGCCGCGACATCACCGGCATTTTGCACACGCTGAATCAGGCATATGCAAAGCTGTATGATACGCTGCTGCAGGATGTGAGCATGGATGTTTCGACCGAGATCGACACGCTGGAAACGATGCTGCGGCAGGACGGCCTGACCCATGATTTTGAATCTGATTTTAACACAAGGAGTTAAACTGTATGAATTACCCTGCGTGGCAACTGAAAAAGGGCGATCCCGCCGCCGA
>UQSF01000030.1 GCA_900543625.1 uncultured Eubacteriales bacterium | reverse complement strand
GGCAACAATCCGGACGGCAACAATCCGGACGGCAACAATCCGGACGGCAACAATCCGGATGGCAACAATCCGGACGGCAATAATCCGGACGGCAGCAAGTCGAACACCCCCAAGACCGGCGACACACGTCTGATCTGGCTGGTCATTGCGCTGGCAGTGATCTTCGTGGCGACCTTCGCTGCGACCTACTACAACCGCAGGAAGAGCAAGCACCACGGCGCCTGATCTTCACTCTCACGCAGTTAAAATGGGCAGCGTCAAATGACACTGCCCATTTTCTTATCAGGAGTTTTGTATGAAAAAAACTGTACTCATCGTGATCCGCGTCATCTGCATCGTCGGCTTTCTGGTATGCGCCGGTGTGCTCGGCTGGTACTGGCACAGTGACCGCAGTGACCGCGCCGTTGCCGAGGCGCTCGCCGCCGCGCATGACGCGGCCAGCGCAGCAGCCATTGAGCAGGTGCGTGCAGTTGCCGCCGACAATGCGGATACGATCGGCTGGCTGCGGATCGACGGCACCAACATCAACAACGTCGTCATGTTTGCCCCCGACACGCCGGGCAAGTACCTGCATATGGACTTCTACGGCAAGTGGTCGTACCGCGGCACGCTGTATGTCGCCGAAAACTGCGATGTGCGCACGGCGGACAACATCCTCATCTACGGGCACCACATGAAAGACGGCAGCATGTTCGGCTCCCTGATCTCCTACAAGGATGCGGAATTTCGCGCTGCGCACCCCCTTGTGCAGTTTGACACACTCTACGCCTCCCATTCGTATGAGGTCGTGGCCGCGATCGAAACGGAAATCCCCGCTGAGGGCTCTGACGCCTTTCGATATTATGACTGTGTCGGCACGGACGCGCAGCAGTTTGCGCAGTATTGCGCATTCATTGAAGACAACTGCTGCTACGACACCGGCATCACCATCCAGCCCGGCGACCGGCTGCTGACGCTGTCCACCTGTGCATACCACACTGCAAACGGCCGCTTTCTGGTCGTGGCGCGGCAGATCGACTGAACGGGATCCGGTCCCTTATGCAGCAAAAACCCGCCATCCGATCGGATGGCGGGTTTTTTGATACAGTCTTACAGGGCAGCCTTCGCCTGCTCGCACAGAGCGGTGAACGCAGCGGGATCATGGATCGCAGTCTCGGAGAGCATCTTGCGGTTCATGTCGATGCCGGCCAGCTTCAGGCCGTGCATAAAGGTGGAGTAGTTCATGCCGTTGGCCTTGCAGCCGGCGCTGATACGGGTGATCCAGAGCTGACGGAAGTCTCTCTTCTTCTGCTTGCGGCCGACGTAAGCATAGCGGCCGGACTTCATCATCTGCTGGTTGGCCATCTTGTAGTGGCGGGACTTGTTGCCCCAGTAGCCCTTAGCCAGACCGAGAATCTTTTTTCTATGTTTGCGCGTCATCATCGCGCCTTTGACTCTTGCCATTGTTGTTTCCTCCTATTGTGCGGTCAATCCTTATTTATAAGGAATCATTTTTCTGATGGTCGCTTCAGTAGTCGCATCCGCATAAGTGGTGGAACGCAGACGACGGCAGCGCTTGGTGTCCTTCTTCGTGAGAATGTGGCTCTTGAACGCATGGGCACGCTTGACCTTGCCGTTCTTGGTGAGATTGAATCTCTTTTTCGCGCCACTGTGAGATTTCAGTTTGGGCATTGTATTGGCTCCTTCCTTGGTTTGCTTACTTCTTATTATTGGTGTTCTGCGCCTTGGGCGACAGGAACATAGACATATTGCGCCCCTCGAGCTTGGGCTGCTTGTCGAGGTTGGCGATATCCGCGCACTTGGCAGCGAAGTCGCGCAGCAGCTGCTCGCCGATGTTGGTGTGTGCCATTTCACGGCCGCGGAAGCGGATGGTCACCTTCAGGCGGTCGCCGCCCTGCAGGAACTTCTGGCCGTTTTTCAGCTTGGTGTTGAAGTCGTTCTCGCCGATGCCGGGCGACATGCGGATCTCCTTGACTTCGATCACATGCTGATTCCTTCTGGCCTCCTTCTCGCGCTTGGCCTGCTCAAAACGGTACTTGCCGTAATCCATGATCTTGCAGACCGGCGGATTCGAGCCCGGAGCGATCTTCACGAGGTCGAGGTCTTTTTCAATCGCGATCTCGAGCGCGGCAGCAGAGGACATAATGCCCAGCTGCGCACCGTCTGCGCCGATGACGCGCACTTCTTTATCGCGGATTTCTTCGTTGATCTGATAGTTTGCAGTTGCGATACGAACACACCTCCATTGGTTGCATCGGGAGCGATCGCTCCAAAACAAAAAAGCACGGATGCCTGACACATCCGCGCGCATAAAACACATACAGCTCCCGTTGGGAGCAGGTTTTATTGACCGCGGACCGCCTTTGCGGCCGGGTGAGGCAGTCCACAGGACGCCCACTTTGTTGTCAGCTTTTATACTATAGCAGTCCTCACGCGGTCTGTCAAGCATTTTCTGTATCAAAGCACAAAAATGCAGTCAAAGCACTTGGGAGCGGCGCAGCGCTGTGCCGCTCCCAAGCCTGCGCCCGGCTCAGTAGGTCGTGTCCTGCGTGTCCGGCTCCTGCACCTCGGTGCCGGTCTGTGCGGCCTGCTCCTGTGCCATGGCGATCTTCACGACGCGGCTCGTGCCGAGACGGTCGGCGCCGAGGCGAATGAACTCCTCCGCATCGGCGAGGCTCGCGATGCCGCCGGCAGCCTTGACCTTCACGTGCGGCGGGCAGCAGGTGCGCAGCAGACGTACATCGTCCGCCGTGGCGCCGCCGGTGGAAAAGCCGGTGGAGGTCTTGATATAGTCCGCACCGCTGTCGGAGACGATGCGGCAGAGCATGCGCTTTTCCTCCTCGGTCAGCAGGCAGCACTCGATGATGACCTTGAGGATACAGCCGCGGCTGGCCTCACGCACGGCGCGGATATCGGCTGCGACATCGTCCCAGCAACCGTCCTTGACCATGGCCAGATTGACGACCATATCCACCTCGTCAGCACCATTGCGGATGGCCTCCGCCGCCTCGAACGCCTTGACAGCCGGAGTGTGATACCCGTTCGGGAAGCCGATGACCGTGCAGATGCGCAGCCGGTCACCGACATATTTCTTCGCCCCGGCGACATGGCACGGCGGGATGCACACACTGGCGCAGCCGTAACGCATGCCCTGATCGCAGAGGGCGCGGATCTCCGCTGCAGTGGCATCCACACGCAGAAGCGTATGATCGCAGCGGGAAAGAATCTCTCGAAGTTCCATGATCGTTCATCCTTTCTGATGAGGCACAAATGATATTTGGTTGTATTATACCGCGTCCGGCAGCTTTGTACAAGACGCATATTTTGCGCCGCCGGCACATAGGCTGTGATACCCAACAAGAGAGGTGCAGCACATGGACGAACTGGAACGAAACAATTATGCCGAGCTCTGCGGCACGCTGGCGGCGCCGCCCGCGCTGTCGCACGAAAACAGGCAGGAGCGCTTTTTCACCTTCCCGCTCGAGACGCAGCGGCTCTCGGGCACGGTCGACCGCGTGAACGTCATCGTGCGCGAGCGGCTGCTGTCCGGGATGCCGCTGGAGGAATCGGCACGGCTGTGCGTTACCGGCGATGTGCGCTCGTTCAACAACCGCCGCGGGCCGGGCGCAAAGCTGGTCATCACGGTGTTTGCGCGCGACATCGCGCCCTGTGACGAGCCGTATGACCGCAACCTGATCCTGCTCAGCGGCACGCTCTGCAAACCACCGAACCTGCGCACGACGCCGATGGGCCGCGACATCTGCGACCTGATGCTGGCCGTGAACCGGCACTACGGCCGCAGCGACTACCTGCCGTGCATCACGTGGGGCGCGCGCGCGTGCGAGACCGCACTCTGGGACGTGGGCACGCGCGTGTCTCTCGAAGGACGGCTGCAGAGCCGCAGCTACATCAAGGTGCTGGACACCGGCGCCGTCGAGCGCACCGCGTTCGAGGTGTCCGTGCTCGACATCTGCCGCCTGTCGCCGCCGGGCGACTGAACACATACCGCCCAACAAAGCGCGCCCCGCAGATTTTTCTGTGGGGCGCCGGTCATTTCGTCCGTTTGATCATCCCGCGAGCGCAGGCACGAGCACTTCGAAGTTCTGCACGCTGCCGTCCGCCGCCGTGCCCTGCCCACGCAGGATGTGGCCAAACGAAAGCCCAGTTTCTTGAAAGTGATTGGGCTTATATACAATTAATCCTTAGAGAATTGTGCATACAGGAGAAAGTTCACTCTTTCATATATATTATTTGACATTTCAGGAAATAATGTGGTAATCTGTGATTGGAATTGGAAGTGCATATGAGAGGCAGCTTGCAAGTACTTCTTCATTTAAGCTTAAAGGAATGGCCGGTTACATCGAAAAAGTTCAGCCACTGGAATAGTTAAATGGAGGTGTAGAATGAAAACCAAAACATCGGTACGCAATCATGTGAACGCAAAAAAAGTGATTTCCTTTCTTATTGTATGCATTATGTTTTTCTCGTTTATTGCTCCTTCGACTTTTGCCGCAAATTCCATAACAGGCGGATTTGCCGGAATCAACACATATAGTTACTGTGGCCATGGCAGCAGAGCTGGCGCATCATACTGCACAAACTTCAGCAACGGTCTTAATGATATTCGGCTTTCAATAAACAACATCAGTTACACAAGAAGCTACAATCTTGCAAACAATAACGTTACAACGAACAGTATATCCAGTGCATCACGTGTTACTTTTTTTGTATATTCCGGACATGGTGTTGTATTAAATACAAATTATAACAATGCGCTTCATGTGAATCAGCCCTCTAGCGGATCCATAACCAGTCACTCATCGCTCGGCGAAACATCGTCCTTGATAAACCTCAAAACCACCAGCATTTCTTTTCCGCACAAATATGTTGTGTTGTACACCTGCAATCAATTGGCAAATAGCGGCTCAACTACAAAAGAAAACAATATTTTTAATATGCTGAATGGTACGCGCATACTTTTTGGATTTGCTTCCCAAATGTATCTTGATTCGCGTGAGGCCACTCTGTTTACTCAAAATATGAAGGGGCTAACCATGCTTGATGCATTTTTCAATGCAGCCAGAAGATATCAGATCGAAAGTTCGACACCCGTTATCGCGCGAGCAATGGGATATTCAGCAGCAATCAACGATCGAATTTCGACGTCTTACAATTACGCCCCCGCCTATAGCGCACTACCTGGTAGTTTTGGCTATCTCGGCGATGACGTTACAGTTGAATAACAGAGGTATGGCAACTGTCCGCATTGCAACAAATTGAACTGGAAAGGAGATTTTATGAAAACAACATTCCGACATTTCCGAAAAAGCAAATATGCTCTATTAATTGGAACAATTACGTTACTAACCTTTTCCCTGCTCCTGATCGCCTGTTCGAGCAAGGCACCTCACCCAACTATCTCAAAACCCGGAAATGAGCTTTCGGCGAATCTGACTTGCCCGGACTTAACAAATGTCACCGAAAATACCGCGCCTGTCTACGCAAGCATTGTCGACACAGAAGCATCAATTCAACGTACAGCCGCTTTACTTGGCGTTAATCAGACTGATATTCAAAAAAAACCTTCTGCAAACGACACAGAAAAATACACGACATATTCATTCCCCGGCGGTGAATTCACGCTCGAAGAAGACACCGGATATGTCATGTATAATACAAATTCTTCTGAAATGTCTGCCTATGACGAATCATTCTTTCCCTCGGACGATAGGATTCGGGAAATTGTACGTGATCGATTGCAGACAGTGTTGCCCGATGAGGCTGGTACAGTAAATATTGAGGTTTCCAGTTCTAGCGGATGGGACGGCTCAAATAATGGCGTTAAATATAAGACTGCACACATTCATCCCACGGTAGACGGGAAAGAAGTATACGGAGTCTATAGAATTCAAATTTCCTTTGATAAAGACTGTAACGTAGTTGGTCTGCACCTCCTATACAATCCGGTCGAGCTTAAGACCACCGTTCCTTTGAAAGATAAAACTGCAGTACAAACAATGCTGGATAAAAAGGACTATTCAATGGACGCAGCTGAAGAATTACAAAACTACGCACTCTCATCTACTGAATTGGCATTTTACATGGATGCTGATGTAAATGAAGATGGTAATTTCTTCATGTATCCTGTATTTGTTCTTCACGGCCAAGGAACGAATTCCGACGGAAATGCTCAACGATTCGATGTAATTGTTGATGCCGTAAAATAAAAACAAATTGTGACTGCATTTGCGCCCCACGTTTTCGTGGGGCGCTTTTCACTATAAAACTTTCACTTTTCCGGCACGATCTCGATCCAATACCCGTCCGGATCCTCTATAAAGTAGATGCCCATGCCGGGATTTTCAAAGCAGATGCAGCCCATGGCCGCGTGCTTGGCGTGCGCAGCGTCCATGTCCGGCACGGTGAACGCGAGGTGAAACTCCCCCTCACCGAGGTCATACGGCTGCGTGCGGTCACGCAGCCATGTCAGCTCCAGCTGAAACGGCGAGTGCCCGTCGCCCAGAAACACGAGCCGGAACGAGCCGTCGGACGCGTCCTTCGTGCGCACGGGCTCCAGGCCGAGCGCATCATGATAAAACTGCACGCTGCGCACAAGATCGAGAACGTTGAAATTGAAGTGGTTGAAGGTAAACATACTGTGCCTCCCAAATAGAATCTCTGTGTCACAAGTATAGCGTCCGGCGCGCGCGTTGTCAAAGCGTGCGCGCAAAAAACTGTTGGAATTTCATGCCGCACACGGTATAATATTTATATCAGACTGGGATATTGGAGGCGCGCCATGGATACGACAAGACGCGCGCCCGGCTTTTTGACGAAGTCGGAGCTGCAGGAATTTCACACCGGCGCAGCCGCGCACGCTTACCGCACGTTCGGCTGTCACGCCCTGCCCGGCACGGCGGAGCACCGCTTTGCCGTCTGGGCACCGCACGCGCAGCACGTTGCGCTCGTGGGCGACTTTAACAACTGGGACGCCGGCGCAACGCCGATGGACCGGCTGCCGGACGGCACATGGGTGCAGACCGTGGACGGGCTGCACGACGGGGCGCTGTATAAATACGCCGTCACCGGTGCAGACGGGCAGACGGTGCTCAAGGCCGACCCCTTTGCCGCACACTGCGAGACAGGACCTGCCACGGCATCGAAGGTCTGGTCGCTCGAGGGCTACGTCTGGCACGACCGGAGCTATCTGCGCCGCCGCGCCGAGCGTGATGTGTACCGCGCGCCGATGAGCATTTACGAGGTGCACCTCGGCTCCTGGCGCCGGCCGGAGGCCGGGCTGCCGTGGTACCGCTCGGTCGCGGATGAATTGGCAGACTACTGCCGCGAGATGCACTACACGCACGTGGAGCTGCTGCCTGTGACGGAATACCCCTACGACGGGTCGTGGGGCTATCAGGTGACGGGGTACTACGCCCCCACCAGCCGCTACGGCACGCCGCAGGACTTCATGTATTTTGTCGACAAGCTCCACCGCGCCGGTATCGGCGTGATCATGGACTGGGTCCCGGCGCACTTTCCGAAGGACGCGCACGGACTCGCGCGCTTTGACGGCACGCGGCTCTACGAGTGCAAGGAGGCGCGCATGGCCGAGCACCCGGAGTGGGGCACGCTCATTTTTGACTACGCCATGCCGGAGGTGCAGAGCTTTCTCATCTCATCGGCCATGTCGTTTTTCGACCGCTATCACATCGACGGCATCCGCGTGGATGCGGTGTCCTCGATGCTGTATCTCAACTACGCCCGGCGCGACGGCGAGTGGACGCCCAACCGCGACGGCGGCAATATCAATCTCGGCGCGGTCGCCTTTCTGCAAAAGCTCAACACGACCCTGCTCACGGCATGGCCCGGCTGCATGACGATTGCGGAGGAGTCGTCCGCCTACCCCGGCGTGACGAAGCCGCCCTATGACGGCGGTCTCGGCTTCAGCTTCAAGTGGGACATGGGCTTCATGCACGACACGCTCGACTATCTGGAGCTTGACCCCTACTTCCGCAAGTACCATCACGACAAGCTGACGTTCTCGATGATGTACGCCTTTTCCGAGAACTTCATCCTTGCCTTTTCCCATGATGAGGTCGTGCACGGCAAAAAGTCGATGCTCGATAAGATGTACGGCACGTATGAGCAGAAGTTTGCCGCGCTGCGCGCGCTCTACGGCTATCAGTTTGCGCACCCGGGCAAGAAGCTCACGTTCATGGGCTCGGAATTCGGCCAGTTCATTGAGTGGAACTATAAGCAGGGGCTCGACTGGCTGCTGCTTGACTACCCCATGCACAAGGCCATGCAGCGCTGGTGCAGCGCGCTCAACGCCTGCTACCATGGCAGCCGCGCGCTCTGGGATATCGATGACGGCTGGGACGGCTTCACATGGCTGAACGTGGACGATGCCGAGCGCAGCGCCATCGCCTTCCTGCGCACGGCGCGAAACGGACGCCGGGTCGTATGCGTGTGCAACTTCACGCCCGTGCGCTATGACGACTTTGTCATCGGTCTGCCCAAGCGCGGCGTTCTGCGCGAACTGCTCTCGAGCGACGCGGAAGACTTCGGCGGCACAGGCATCCGCAACGCACCCGAGATCCGCAGTGAGGACACGCCCTTCGGCGCGCTGCCCTGCTGCGCGCGCGTGACGCTGCCGCCGCTTTCGACCGTATACTTCACCTTCACGAACCGGTAAAGGAGGGACGCCATGAAACCCGAACTGCGCACAGCGCTCGCCGAAAAGGGGCGCTGCGACCTGCCCGGCGTGCTGCTGGCAGCCGCCGAATGTGCACCGCTGGCCAAGACCGGCGGTCTTGCAGACGTGGTCGGCACACTGCCGAAGAGCCTCGCGGCGCTCGGCTTTGACGCGCGCATCATCACGCCGTATCACCGTGTGATCAAGGAAAAATACGCCGCTCAGGTCACGCATCTGACGGATTTTTATATCGACCTCGGCTGGCGGCATCAGTACGTCGGCATCGAGCGGCTGCTGCTCGACGGCATCGTCATCTACCTCGTGGACAACGAGTTTTACTTCGGAGACCGCATTTACCTCGGCGGCGAGGCCGAGGGCGAGCAGTACGCCTTTTTCGCCCGTGCGATCCTGGAGGCGCTGCCAAGGCTCGACTTCACGCCCGAGGTGCTGCACTGCAACGACTGGCATACCGCCGTGCTGCCCATGCTGATGAAAACGCAGTACGCCGGCCGGATGCAGTCGCGCATGCAGACGCTGCTGACGATCCACAATATCGCCTATCAGGGCAAGTTCAGCTTCGAATTCGTGCAGGATCTGCTCGGCATCGACGCGCGCTATTATACGCCCGAGTTCATGGAGCTCAACGGCTGCGCGAACCTGCTCAAGGCAGGCTGCGTCTTTGCCGACCACATCAACACCGTCAGCCCGAGCTACGCCGGCGAGATCCGCACGGCGGCCTATGGCGAGGGGCTTGAGGGCATTCTCAACGCACGGCAGCACCAGCTGTCGGGCATCCTCAACGGCATCGACACCGCCGTATTTGACCCCGCGCACGACAGCGGCATCACCGCGCCCTACTCCATGGACGACATGAGCGGCAAGGCAGTCTGCCGCGCCGCGCTGTGTCAGGAGCTCGGGCTCGAGATCGGCGAACACACGCCCATCGTCGCCATGGTCACGCGCATGACGCCGCAAAAGGGCTTCGATCTCGTGCAGTGCGTGCTCGACGAGCTCATGGAGGAGCAGGACATGGCGTTCGTGCTCCTTGGCACGGGCAACGCCGAATACGAGGACTTCATGCGCAGCGCCGAGTGGCGGCACAAGGGTCGCCTGTGCGCCTATATCGGCTATGACGAGGCGCTGTCGCACCGCGTGTACGCAGGCAGTGATTTCCTGCTCATGCCGTCGAGCTTTGAACCGTGCGGCCTGTCGCAGATGATCGCCATGCGCTACGGCACGCTGCCGATCGTGCGCGAGACCGGCGGTCTGCGCGACAGCGTGCTGCCGTATAACCGCTTCACCGGTGAGGGCACCGGGTTCTCGTTTGCAAACTTCAACGCCTATGAGCTCGCCGAAACCGTTCGCCGCGCGCTCGCGCTCTATCGCGATGAGCACGACGCCTACCTCCGCGTGCAGCGGCAGGCCATGGCGCAGGACTTCAGCTTCACGCGCTCGGCAGAGGATTATGCGCACCTGTATCTGCTCCTGCTGCCGGAGGACACCGCGCCGAAGCACGACGCGGGCGATGAGGCGTTCCGCCGTCCGCTCGGCGCGCTGGAGACCGGCGCGACCGTGCGCCTCGCCTTCACGGACACGGAGTCGTTCGTGTTCGATGCCGCCGTTGAGCTCTACGGCGATGCGTACAGCGACACCGTCTCCATGGCGCAGACGGCTGCGGGCTTTGCCGCGTCCGTGACCGTGCCCGCAACGCCGCAGGCGCTGCGCTACCGCTTCCGCGTCGCGTGCAGCGACGGCGGGATCCGCTACCTCTGCGCCACACCGGACGGGCGGCATGCCCACCTTTGTGACGAGCCGGAGGACGGCTGGCGGCTGACGGTCTACCGCGCCGGCTTTGCGACGCCGGAGTGGTTTCGCACCGGCGTGATGTATCAGATCTTCCCCGACCGCTTTGCGCGCGACAGCTCCGCCACCGCGCAGCGCGGCATGGAGCACCACCGCCGTATGGAGCAGACCGTGCATGCGCACGCCGATTGGGAGGAGCCGGTCGAGTGGCAGGCCAACACCCCCGAGGGCGAATATGCACCCGTCGACTTCTACGGCGGCACGCTGCGCGGCATCGCGGACCGGCTGCCGTATCTGCAAAAGCTCGGCGTGACGGTGCTGTATCTCAACCCCATCTTCGAGAGCGCCTCCAACCACCGCTACGATACCGGAGATTACCGGAAGGTCGATCCGATCCTCGGCACGAACACGGACTTCAAGAAGCTGTGTGCTGCCGCCGGAGCGTGCGGCATCCGCATCGTGCTTGACGGCGTGTTTGCCCACACGGGCGCGGACAGCCGCTACTTCAACCGCTTCCGGCACTATCCCGGCTGCGGCGCGTATAACAGCAGCAATTCCGTCTATGCGCGCTGGTACGATTTCGCCCACTATCCCAATGACTACAGGTGCTGGTGGAATTTCCGCGACCTGCCCGCCATCAACACCGCCAACCCCGACTGGCGCAAATACATGATCACCGGCGAACACAGCGTGGTCAAAGCATGGCTGCACGACGGCGCGTCCGGCTGGCGGCTGGACGTGGCCGATGAGCTGCCGGACGACGTGCTGCGCGATCTGCGCACCGCCGCCAAGCAGGCCGATCCCGACAGCGTGCTGCTCGGCGAGGTGTGGGAGGATGCCGTGACGAAGGTCAGCTACGGCGCGCGGCGGCAATACGCGCTCGGCGATGCGCTCGACAGCGTCATGAACTACCCCCTGCGCGACGCGCTGATCCTGTTTTTGACCGGTCGCAGCACGGCGCGCGCGCTCGCAGACCTGCTGCTGAGTCAGCGGCTGAACTATCCGCAGCCGCTGTACTACGCGCTCATGAACCTGACAGCGAGCCACGACGTGGCGCGCACGCGCTCGGCGCTGGCGTTGGACTTTGACCCCCGCAGCCGCACACGCGCACAGCTGGCAGCGCTCGACGTTACGGACGCCATGGCAGCGCGCGGCGCGCAGCTGCAGCCGCTCGCGGCGGCCGTGCAGTTCTGGCTGCCGGGCATCCCGTCGATCTACTATGGGGACGAGGCGGGAATGCAGGGCCTGTGCGACCCCTTCAACCGCGCACCGCTGCAGATGTGCGATACGCAGATACTGCAATGGTACGCAAAGCTCTCGGCGCTGCGCCATGCGCATCCGGCGCTGCAGCGCGGCGAGATCGCCGTGTTCGCCCCGGCGGGCGACGTGGTGTGCATCCTGCGCATCATCACGGGCGGGCACGACGCCTTCGGCGCAGAGGCCGAGGATGAGGCGCTGCTGCTGGCCGTCAACCGTGCGGCGCACCCGGTGCGCTGCCATGTGGAGCTCACCTGCCCAGGCGCCGGTCTGAACGAGGAGACGCGCCTCTCGTTCGTGCGCAGCAGTTATGACCGTGCGCTCGAGTGCGTCACGGGCGCGCGCGCCGCCATTCACGACGGCGTGGCCGCGTTCGACCTGCCGCCGCGCAGCGCGCAAATCTACAGATTGGAGAATCGACATGGAACTGAAACTGGATCGTAATAAGACCTATGGTCTGGCGCTCGAGGGCGGCGGCGCGAAGGGTGCCTACCAGATCGGTGCGTGGAAAGCGCTGCGCGAGGCCGGCATCCGTTTTTCCGCCGTATCCGGCACATCCGTCGGCGCGCTCAACGGCGCCATGATCGTCATGGACGACCTGCAAAAAGCGGAGGACGTCTGGAACAACATCCACTTTTCCCAGGTCATGGACGTGGACGACGAGGAAATGCGCCGCCTGATGAACCGCGACATTCCCCTCTCGGAGCTCAAAAACACCCTGCGCAGCGTGGCCGAGATCATCCGCAACCGCGGCTTTGACGTAACGCCGCTGCGCAAATGGGTCGCAGAGGTCGTGGATGCGGACAAGGTCTGCAACTCCGACACGGACTTTTTCATTGTTACCTACTCCCTGTCCGACCATCAGGAGCTGGAGCTGCGCGCCTCCGACCTGAGCCGCGACGAGCTGTGCGACATGCTGCTTGCCAGCGCCTATCTGCCGGCGTTCCGGCTCGAGAAGCTCGGCGGCAAGTATTATGCCGACGGCGGCGTGCAGGACGTTGTGCCCATCCACGCGCTCGTGGAGGACGGCTGCAAGGACATCATTGCGCTGCGCATCTTCGGCTTCGGCATCGAAAAGCGCTTTCGCATCCCGGACGATGTGCACGTGACGACGATCGGCCCGACGGTCGACCTCGGCAACATCCTGAACTTCGACGCCGAACAGAGCCGCCGGAATATGCGCCTCGGCTATTTTGACGCGCAGCGCGTGCTCTACGGGCTCTATGGCAGCACGTATTATATCGACCGCACCATGTCCGAGGACACGGCGCGCCAGCAGCTGCTCGAGTACATTGGGCTCGGCGAGCACTCCCTGCGCACGTTCCACGAGAAGGCGCTGCCGCAGATCGCAAAGGCGCTCAAGTGCGACGGGGATTATTACGACCTGCTCATCGCCGTGCTCGAGCATGACGCGCGCGCGCTCGGCATCGAGTCCGAGCGGATCGTGACAGACATGGAGCTGCTCCAGACGCTGCTCGCGCAGCCGGAGCCGCCGGAACAGACACCGGAGGCGGAGACCGAAGCGCCTGCAGCCCCGACTGCAGAAGCGCCCGCGGACGCGGACAGTGACCCCTCCCCAACCGACGAAGTTGCGGCCAAGGCCGCCGAGCTCTCGCGCTTTCTGGTCGGTACCGGTTCAGGCGTGACGGGGAGCTTCGTTGCG
>UQSF01000029.1 GCA_900543625.1 uncultured Eubacteriales bacterium | reverse complement strand
CCGAAGAAAATGATTAGACTTTCTTTCGCCGCTCCGGCGGCGAAACTCTACGAGGCTTTTTGACAAGCTGAGCGGCGTGCCGCCCGATGTGGGCGGCACGCCGCTTTTTCTGTGATTACTTTTATCACTCGGTCAGCCAGCGTGCGCGCAGTATCTCCCGCTCAGCCTCACCGACGCCGAGCGCCTGCGACAGGAAGGCGTCCACGCTGCCATAACGCGCTTCGGCCGCGTCGCGCGCGGCTGTCAGAAACTCCGCGTCCGCGCAGTCGAATGTGCGGATGACATCCCGCTCTGCCTCCGTGAGGTCATAGTCCTTGACCGCCGTCAGCAGACAGTCGGTCGAGGCAGCCATACGCTCATTCGTGATCAGATAGTTTTCCACGATGACCGGCCAGTCCACGCCCAGCGCCGTCAGCAGCAGCATCGTGCCGACACCGACGCGATCCTTTCCGGCCGTACAGTGATAGAGCAGCGCGCCGTCCGTCTGCGCAAGCAGGAGCGCAAAAAACTGCCGGTAGTGCGCGATCGAGTAGTCGTGCGTGACAAGGCCGCGGTACAGCTCGCACATGAACGCGCGCTCCTTGCCCGCCATCGTTTTTGCATGCGCAACGACGGCGCCATAGGGATCTGCCTGCTCCTCACGCGTCAGGCCGGCCGCCGCCTGCTGCACGATCGGACAGTGGATATAGCGCACGCCCGCGAGGACGCGGTCCGGCTTCTGCTCCCGCTCCAGATCGGTGCGAAAGTCGATGACCGTACGCAGCGGGTATTGGCTGAGCGTGTGCGCATCGGCGTCCGTAATGCCCGCAAGCTCACCGCTGCGCAGCAGCAGCCCTGTGCGCACCTTGCGCCCGTCCATCGTCGGCAGGCCGCCGAGGTCGCGCGCGTTCGGCGCGCCGCGCAGCAGATAGCGCTCAGAGATCAAAGAGTTTCTTTCCATTTTGCAGTGTTACCTCCGCGACTTGGTCTGTGGTCATGCCCTTGATCTGCGCGACACGCGCGGCGATGAACGGCAGGTTGCGTGAATCATTGCGCTTGCCGCGATTCGGCACGGGCGCGAGATAGGGGGAATCCGTTTCCAGCAGGATGCGCTCCACCGGGCAGGCGGCGATCACCTCGGGCGCTTTGGCGGCGTTTTTGTACGTGATCGGCCCGTCAAAGCCGAGATACCAGCCGCGGCGCAGCAGCTCATGCGCCATCTCCACGCTGCCGGAATAGCAGTGGAACACACCGCGCAGCTGCGGATAGTCGCACACGATGCGCAGGCTGTCACCGTGCGCCTCGCGGTCATGCACGATGACCGGCAGATCCAGCTCGAGCGCAAGCTCCAGCTGCGCGCGGAACATCCGTTCCTGCTTTACCTTTGTGGATGCGTCCCAGTAATAATCCAGCCCGATCTCGCCGATGGCGCAGACCTTCGGCTGCGCTGCCAGCGCGCGAATATGTGCGAGGCTGCCGTCCGTCCAGCTGTCGGCCTCCTCCGGATGCCAGCCGACGGCGGCATAGACGAAATCGTGCGCCTGTGCCAGCGCAACGGCGCGCTCCGACGTGACGCCGCTGTCGCCGGGGTCGACCACGAGCGCGACACCGCTGTCATGCACGGCGCACAGCACCTCGTCACGGTCGGCGTTGAACTTTCCGCTGTCGTAATGCGCGTGGGTGTCAAAATACTGTATCATTCGGCGTGGTAGGTCGCGGCCGGGCGGCGCTTGTGCTCGCTGCGGCTATGATAGCGGTCGATGATGGCCTTGTCGTGCTCGTTGGCCTCGCCGGTAAGGATGTATCGATCGATGGCGGCATAGGTCACGCCCATCTCCTGCTCGTCCGTCTGCCCCTCGAAAAGCCCGGCTGACGGCGCCTTGCGGATGATATTCTCCGGCGCGTGCAGCCACGACAGGAACGCATAGACCTCCGTCACGGTCAGGTCAGCAATGGGGTTAAAGTCATACGCACCGTCGCCCCACTTCGTGAAGTAGCCCATGTACGCCTCGCTGCGGTTACCCGTCCCGGCGACGAGGCGTCCCTCCGCCGCGCCGATTGTGTAGAGCGTGAGCATGCGCAGGCGCGGGGCAATATTGGACGTTGCCATCTGGTTGAGCGTCGTGACGGCGGAGAGCGTCTGCATGACGAGCTCCTTTTCCGCCGTGAGGTCAACTGTGCGCGTCTCGATGTTGAACTGCTCGGCCACAGCCAGGCCGTCGCTCATATCCTCGCCGAAGTTGCGCTTGGACGCGCACGGCATCATGATGCCGACTGTGTTGTCGCACGCGGCCTTGCAGAGGATGCCAACGAGCGCACTGTCCTTGCCGCCGCTGTTGCCGAAGATGATGCCCTGCGCGCCGCTGCTTTTGAGCAGGTCGCGGATAAAGGCGACGCGGTTTTCAAACTCCTTTGCGTAATCTCGCATGATGATTCCTCCGTTTCGTCGTTATTCCCGGATCATGTCCAGAAATTCTGCTTCCGTAATGATTGGCGTGCCGAGCGTGAGCGCCTTCTGGTACTTGGAACCGGTGTTCTCCCCGGCCAGTAGATAGGACGTCTTTTTCGACACGGATGAGCTGGTTTTGCCGCCGAAGCGTTCGATGATGGCGCCGGCCTCATCGCGGCTGAAGTGCTCGAGCGCGCCGGTGAGCACGAACGTCTTGCCCGCAAAGCGGTGGTCGACGATCTGCTCCCTGGACTCGAAGCTGACACCGGCCGCGCGCAGCAGACGGATCTGGTGCTGCGACTGGGGATTTTCAAACCACGCGCGCAGGTACGCCGCCGTCGTCGGTCCGACGTCGGGAATGGCCATGAGGTCGTCCTCCGTCGCCGCCATGAGCTTGTCGAGCGTGCCGAAGTGCATCGCCAGCACCTTGGCCGCCTTCTGCCCAACCTGCCGGATGCCGAACGCACACAGCAGACGCGCCATGCCCGCATCCTTGCTCTTTTCAATGGCTGTGATGAGGTTTTCGGCCGATTTTTTGCCCATATGATCCAGCGCTGCGACCGCCTGCGGCTCGAGGGAATACAGCTCCGCCGGCGAGCGCACGAGCCCCGAGTCGATCAGCGACTGGCACAGCGAGATGCCGAGCCCGTCGATATCCATCGCCTCGCGCGAGGCAAAGTGCGCAATGTTGCGCAGCCGCTGCGCCGGGCACTCCGCGCCCGTGCAGCGCAGGGCGGCCCCGTCCGGGTCGCGCACAACGGGCGCGCCGCACTCCGGGCAGGTATCCGGCATATGAAACGGCACCGTACCCTCCGGCCGCTTGTCACGCACGACGGAGAGGATCTCAGGGATGATCTCCCCCGCCTTCTGCACGAGCACCGTGTCGCCGATGCGCAGGTCAAGATTGTCGATGAAATCCTGATTGTGCAGCGTGGCATTCGTAACGGTCGTCCCCGCCAGACGCACCGGGTCGATGACCGCCTTCGGTGTGAGCACGCCCGTGCGCCCGACCTGCACGACGATGTCGCGCACACGGCTCTCCTTTTTTTCCGGCGGATACTTATACGCCACCGCCCAGCGCGGGAATTTCGCCGTGCTGCCGAGATACCGCCGCTGTGCAAGGTCGTTGATCTTGATGACCGCACCGTCGATGTCAAACGGGAACGTCTCGCGGTTGTCACCGATCCAGTCGATGCGCGCGCAGCAGGCATCGAGTGTCTCGCAGCGCCGGTACGGCACGACCGGGAAACCCAGAGACGCCAGATAGTCGAGCGTCTGCGTATGGGTGGCAAACGTGCGGTCACTGTCAAACTGGAGGTTGAAGATGATAATATCCAGCTTGCGCGCCGCCGCGACCTTCGGGTCCTGCTGGCGCACGGAGCCCGCTGCCGCGTTGCGCGGGTTTGCCAGCAGCGGCTGCTCAAGCAGCTCGCGCTCGGCGTTGAGCTGCGCAAACACGGCGTGCGACATATAGACCTCGCCGCGCACGATGAGCCTTGCAGGCGCATTTTCAAGCGTCAGCGGCAGGTTTCGCAGCGTGCGCAGATTTTCCGTCACGTCCTCGCCGGTGACACCGTCGCCGCGCGTCGCGCCGCGCACGAACACACCGTTTTCATACTCGAGCGACATGGACAGACCGTCGATCTTCGGCTCGACAGAGTAATCATGCGCCTGCGTGAGCGCGGTGTCCATGCGCGCGCCGAACGCGCGCAGCTCGTCAAACGAGAACACATCCTGCAGGCTCTCGAGCGGCACCTGATGGTGTACCTGCGCGAAGGTGTTGAGCGCGTAGCCGCCGACGTGCTGCGTCGGCGAATCGGGCGAGGCATATTCCGGGTGCGCCGCCTCAAGCTCCTCCAGTCTGCGCAGGAGCGCGTCATATTCAAAGTCGCTGATCTCGGGCGCGTCCTTCACATAGTAGAGAAAGTTTGCGCGCTCCAGCCGGCGGCGCAGCGCCAGAATTTCTTCATGTACATCCATAGTCGTTACTCCACTTCCACATACGTCTGGGGCACTTTGCCGACGATGACCGTCTCGGCCAGCAGCGCTTGCGTGCCCACAGTCTCCGTCTGGTGCGCCCACGGCACCAGAATGTCCAGATCCATGTTGATATCGAGGTATAGCTGATATTTGCTCTGATTGATCGCAGCCGACACGAGCTCGTTGCGGTAGCGCACGTCCGACGTTGTCAGCACAAGGATGCGCACCGGCAGCGGCAGCTTGAGACCGGGCAGAAAATTCACGCCGAAGAGCGTTTCAAGCGGGATATCCAGCTCGATCTGCCCGTCATCGCCGTCCATCATATGCTCGAGCACGAGCGAGGCCACCTGCCCCACGCGCTCGGCGTCGATGCTCACGGCCGTGATCGTCCCGTCCGCGTCTGTGCGGTAGGTATAGTATTCGCCGCGCACCTGCGCCATGGACGCACGGACGGCGGTGTTGATCTTCAGCTGCATGAGATCGCAGGCGGCGTTCACGGCAAGCTGTGTGATGAGCTGCAGCACCGTCACGGTCACATACGCGGCGCTGCCAAGCACAGCCAGCGCCAGCAGCAGCGCCGCCACGCTGCGCCTGAAGCGCGGCGGACGATGAACAGCCGGACGCCAACGGCGAGTCACACGGATCATAGCACTCCCCCCTGCCATGCTATGCAGGCGGGGCGCGGTCCATGCATTTATTGCAGGCCTTCCACGATGGCGCGGAAAGTATCGCCGCGCTCGGCAAAATTCTTGAAGAAGTCAAACGACGAGCACGCCGGCGAGAGCGTCACGGTATCGCCCGGCTGCGCGAGACGATACGCCGTCTCGACCGCCGCGCGAAAATCCGGCGCTTCGACGAGCGGCAGCTTTCCCGGGTCATAGAATTTTGAGCCGCGGATGGCCGCCGCGATGCGCTGCGCCGTCTCGCCGACGACGACCGCCGCCTTCGCGTGCAAGCAGACCTCGTCGCCCAGCTCGTCAAACGGGATGTGCTTATCATGCCCGCCGAGAATGATGACCGGCGGCTTCGGCAGCGCGTGCAGCCCCGCGATCGTGCGCGTGGGGCTCGAGGCGATGGAGTCGTTGATAAACGTGATGCCGTTGAGCTCACGGATGCGCTCCATGCGGTGCGGGACACCCGCAAAGCTGCGCGCGACCTGCACGCACGCCGCCTGACCAACCAGACCGTCGGTCGCGGCGAAGGCAGCCATATAGTTTTCCACGTTGTGCGCGCCGGGGATGCGGATATCCGAAACGTCGATCAGCTTCTCCGCCTTGCCGCCGTGGGCGCGATAAATGACGCCGTCCGAGCAGTAGACGCCGTTTTCCACCGGACCGATGCTGCTGAAATAGCGCACGCTGCCCGGCGCTTCGGCTGCAAAGCGCGGCGTATGCGCATCCCTGGCGTTGAGCACAAGGACACCGTCGGGGCGCTGGCCGCGGTAAATGCTGCACTTGGCCGACACATAGTCCTCAAAATCCGGATGCACATCCAGATGGTTGGGCGATATGTTTGTGATAATGGCCACATCC
Organism: uncultured Eubacteriales bacterium; assembly: GCA_900543625.1. Taxonomy (GTDB): domain Bacteria; phylum Bacillota; class Clostridia; order Oscillospirales; family Oscillospiraceae; genus CAG-103. The sequence continues at coordinate 9,811 of UQSF01000029.1, read as the reverse complement.
GGCGCGCAGTGCATGCTGTGCAGCTGGAAGCTGCTGAGCTCGAGCACGGCAAAATCGTCCGGCCGGATGTCCGCGATACGGTCAAACAGCGGCGTGCCGATGTTGCCGCCGAGGTGCACGGTATAGCCCTGCGCACGCAGAAGCTCCGCCGTGATGGTCGAGGTTGTGGTCTTGCCGTCGCTGCCGGTGATGGCAAGGATGCGGCAGGGGCAGAGATTGCAGAACGCCTCCATCTCGGAGGTGAGGATCGCGCCGTTTTGCGCAGCCTTGCGCAGCTGCGGCACAATGGGCAGCACGCCCGGCGTGCGGAAGATGACATCAAAGTCCAGATGCTCGAGATAGTCCGCGCCAAGGGCGAATTTCGCGCCCTGCGCCGCGGCCTCATCCCCTGCTGCGCCGAGCTGCGCGCGCTCGCGCCGGTCGCACACGGTCACGTCACAGCCGTTTTGCAGCAGCACACGCACGAGCGGCTGATTGCTCACGCCGAAGCCGATGACGCCGATGCGCTTGCCCCGCAGGTAGTCAATATAATCCGAAAAGGTCATGCAGACACTCCTTTTGAAGAAAAAGAATCATACAAAGCGATTATACCGCCCATTTGACGCGATTACAAGAAAATAAATCGCCGCAGCGCTTGACGTACCGCGGCAGGATGTGTAAAATAGTCGGGCGAGTGAGCCGGACAGCCGCGGGCACAAGCCGAAAGGCTGTGCGTGAGGAAAGTCCGGGCTCCGCAGGGCAAGGATAACGGGTAACACCCGCCAGGGGCGACCCTCGGACAAGTGCAACAGAAAGATACCGCCCGAGCGATCGGGTAAGGGTGGAAAAGTGAGGTAAGAGCTCACTCGCCGGCTGGAGACAGTGCGGCGCTGTAAACTCTATCCGGAGCAACACCGCGGAGGGACATATGGCCTGCCCGGCCGTCCCATGGAGGTGGCTGGAACGCATCGGCAACGGTGCGTCTAGATAGATGGCTGTCGATTACAGAACCCGGCTTACAGGCTCACTCGCAATTGTAAGACCCCGCCGTCCGGCGGGGTCTTGCTCAGCTTGTCAAAGAACCTCGTAGAGTTTCGCCGCCGCAGCGGCGAAAGAAAGTCCAATCATTTTCTTCGGCGACATGTGCGGCGAAGAAAATACTTCTCGGCCTGCAAACGTGCGAGCTGTCCGCATCCGGCAGACAGCGAGTGCGATGCGGTCAGGCAGCCCACCTCTTTGTCAAAAAAGTAGTACTTTTTTGACAGTATCTGCAGGGCCCCGCCGTCCGGCGGGGTCTTGCTGTATGTATACCGCAAAGTGCCGTTGCGCAGCGGGCGCGCGCCTGCTACAATAGATATACGGCGCACACCGCCGATATTCGTCATACGGAGGCCGGGCATATGTACTACTCGCAGCTCGTAAAAACAGCGTGCAGCATCCTGTTTCAGGCGCACAGGGACGATCTCGACAAGGGCGGCTACCCTTACGTGTTCCACCCGTTTTATCTCGCCACGCAGATGGACGACGAAGCATCGACGTGCGCTGCGCTGCTGCACGACGTGATCGAGGATCACGGGGATATGTATTCCTTCGCGGATCTGGAGCGCGCCGGCTTTCCCGCGCCCGTGCTCGATGCACTCCGGCTGCTGACGCACGCCGAGGGCGTGCCCTATATGGACTACGTGCAGGCGCTGGCGAAAAATCCGATCGCGCGCAAGGTCAAGTGCGCCGACCTGCGGCACAACCTCGACACCCGGCGGATCAACGGCGCTGCGCCCGCAAAAAGGGACACTTACCTGCAGGCGCTGGCCTATCTGGAGAAAACGGAATGACAAAAAGCGCCGGACGGGCCTGCCCCGTCCGGCGCTGCGGTTTCATTCGGCGCGCAAAAGGATCGGAAAAAGAAAAAATCCTGTAACCGTTGCGGTTACAGGTTATTTTCTGGAGCTGCTACCCGGATTCGGACCGGGGACCTCATCCTTACCAATGGCATTTTCACCGTAATGAGCCGTTGCGGAATGGCCTGAAATGTAAGGAATTGCAAGGTTTTTCTGATTTCGGCTTTTGAAAAATTAGCTACTGTTTTGAGCCGTTTTGAATTGTTGGTAGCTAAAAAGTAGCTATGCGCTACTGCCTGAATAAGCCCGCCTATTGTCCTGTGGATTGTCCGTGGACAGTCTGCGGACAGTCACAGAATGCAGCTATTTTCACTTACCGTTCAGTATGATTTTCGCAATTTTTAATCGCGCGTTCTCATTTGCGCAAGAATCCACACAAACACAACTCTGAATGCTATAATGCGCTTGCAGGCGTTCAGAAAGAGGAGGTTTTCATCACGGACATGACCGCACGTTTCAAGGCATACAGAGACCTGAACCGGGAAATTGACCTGCAAATTGAACGGCTGGAGCAGATGGAGGCAAAGGTCGGTTCTCCATCCACTCCGAACCTATCAGGGATGCCTAAAGGCTCCAGCTTCCAGCATGACAGAATAGCCGATACCGTCGCCAGAATCGCCGATCTGCTAAGCGAGATAGATTCTCTCATAGCGGAGCGGGACGCAGAGCAGAAAGCCCTTGAAGCCCTTATCCGGCGATTGCCGAATGCTGACAGGCGGCTTGTGCTGCGGCTGCGCTATCTCGATTCAGAGGACTGGGAAGACGTGCTTTTCATTGCATACGGAGGAAAGCCGGATTTCAATGAAAAATACGACAACTACAAGCAGCGGGTATTCCGCCACCACAAGCAAGCGTTGACAGAGCTGGAGGCAATTTCAGAAAACGAATAGGAGGATTTTTCACATGGACAAGACAGCGGTATTTCTCAGAATTAGAGCACTGACTCACGCCCTCGACATGATCTTTGCAGATGCAGATGAGGCACTATCAGAGGATGCGAACACCATTTCCATGATGCTTGTGGAGCTGGTGGACGAATACGACCGAATGCGGACGGCAGAGGCAGAATAACGGAGAACGTCAGAAGAGCGGAGGCACAAGCCCCCGCTCTTCCTATTTCCAGCCCAATACAGCCGTCCGAACCGTTCTTTGATGCTTTGCCGCTATCTTTTCCCTGCCGGTGTCTCCCGCGCCTCCTGCGGCCTCTGAGAGGCTTTTCTGGCTACTCCTCCCAATCCGGAATAGAGGCGACCCACTCGTCGGCCAGCGTGTGTGCTGCTTCCTTATCGGCGATCAGATATTCCAGCCGCTTCTCGTAAATCTTATACTGCGGATTCTCGCCCAATGTGTCGCGGATGAACTCCGCCGCTTTCAGATTGCCGTCAGCAGCCATTTGAACGGTTTTCACGATAAGCAACATAAGGTTTGTACAGTCACTTTCTGCAATGCCGTATTTCTGCAAAAGCGCCGCCTGTTCTGCGCCAACAGGTAACTGCAAGATGAGCTGTGCAGCGTCTTTCATGGTACGCTTGCGCCGCCGCACTTTGCCGCTTTCCCTGCCGCCCTTTCGGGCGATTTCTCTTTGCTCTTCCTTTGTTCGCTCGTTCATCGGAATCAGATTCTTGTTCATGTTTTCACCTCCCTGCCTGAGATATAAAGCACCTCCTGAACCGTTGGCTACTCCGGCTCAGGAGGCGGCGCTACAGTCCGAACGCCACGAACGCCTGTAGCACTATAAACTTGACGAAAAGCAGCGCCTACAACTGCCTGTCGCCCGGTTTATTCTGTGGTTGTGAACAGCTCGGAGATCATGTTTTCGACCGTCTCGGCCTGTTCGATGATGTTTCGCTCGGTTACAAGCTGCATATAGCCGTCAGTCGGCACGGAGAGCGTAGCACCGTGCAGGTATTCGGTCTCTGTCTGGGACAGCTTGCGGATAAAGAGCGTATCGGCCATTTCCTGAAGCTCTGCCAGAGCGTCGCGGAACTTCTCATATTTGAAAAGCTGGCCGAAGGTCTGCGGGAAAGTCGTGTTGCCGTACTCATCCGCGATCTGCCGGTCACTGGGCGCGATCTGCTTTTCCAGCACGGAGCGGAACCGCTGCATGATTTCCATATCGCCGGTGAAGTCCCGGAGAATCTGCGCGGCGGTCTCGTCGCTGATAGCCGCGCCCTCCAGCTGGATGAACTGCAAGGCGTTGCTGATTCTCACGGCGTAGTCAGCGGGCTTCTCGGATGTACTGAGCGCGGGAACAGCTTTGCCGCTCAGATGCTCAACAGCACCACGCGCCGAAGCATTCAGCACCTTTGCTTTCTCAGCAGCTGCGGCCAGCAGAGCGGCTTTGTTTTCCTCGTAGACCTCGCGGAGATGTTCCGGCGTGTAGGTGTTTGCCTGCACGTCCTCCTTGTACTTCTGATTCAGTGCCCGGACGCCGTCCGCAAGGCTCTGCTGTGATGCGTGGTATTCGCCGATGAGCTGTTCCAGCTGTGCCTTGATGTTGACCTCTACGATTTCCTTGTTCATGATTGCTTTCATTGTGTTGTCCTCCTGTTTGTTCTTCTCGGCCTGTGGCCGGATGATTTTGCGAAAAGAGAAAGAAGCGGAGAGAATTTGCTTTTTTCTTATCTGTCTATATCTCTATCTCTGTGTAACAATGTTCGCAAAAGCGTAACAACGTTACGCATACTCAGCAAATGGATTCTCGCCTGTGTTGTTGGCGCTGTCCCGATTGCGCTTGTTTCTCATGCGTCCAGCTGCTGCTGTTTCATTTCCGACAACGTCCTTGACGGCTGACAGATACAGCGATCCGTCATCAAGTCGTTCTACAAGGTTGAGCTTCTCCAGTGTTGCCACCGTCCTGTTGACGATCTCCACCGGCTCGCCCAAGTCAAAGGCGATTTCTTCTGTGCATGACGGGAGGAGTTTGTCATAATGAATCACGCCGACGCTGCGGAGGCTCTTCAGCTGTAACTGCAAATACACGATGCACATTCTATCTCCGTTTTCCTGAGAACGAAGGAACTTAATATGCTTACTGTCGAAAAACCCCTCTTTCAGTCGTAGCCAGTAGTATTTTTTGGATTCGCTCACCCTTGCTCCTCCTGCTCTTGCAGCAGCTTCCGCGCTGAGTCCAGTGTCTGGAAAGTGCTGGAGCCTCGCCGCTCCTCCTGCCGGATGTAGCGCCGTAGCTCGTCCAGCGTATCGGGGTAATAGTATCCGTGCAGACAGTCGGTGCAGATGACAACGCCCAATCTGCGGATTTCCTCAATTGCCTTGCGGACGGCTCTGTTCCCTTTTCCCGTTACCCTGCAAATCTCGCGGACTTGCGTCCCACCGTCCCGGCCTGCGCCAAGCAGAGAGAGAATCTCAGCATACAGCGTCACCCGGTACAGCTGCGGGAAAACCTGCTCATTCACCTGCTGAATTTCCATTGTCAGAGCGCCCCTTTCAGCTGTTGGAGCTGTTCAACAAATGCGTCAAATTGATAAGCACCTTGTGTTCAAGGGCGATGCAAGGGACTTTTCCTTGCTTGACCAACTGACGCAGGGCATATTCTGAGATCAGCCCCGTTTTTGCCACCTGTCGCACAGTCATCATCTTGGGAACTCTTGCTTGCTCACTCATGTTCTTTACCTCCAACTACTTTTGTTGCTTTTTGTTCTGCCCTATTGACAACTGTATTGTACTGTTGTAATATATGTTTTACCATATGATAATAAAGATTTTTTGACGCATTTTTAGGGAGGTTATTCGTTTTGGCAGATAAACGTAGTGTGATAGGCGCAAGACTAAAAGATGCACGAAAAGCAATGGGGTATAGCCTCGAATATGTTGCGGCTGCTTGCAATATTCAGCAGTATCAGACAGTCTCAAAATGGGAAAGCGGCAACACTTTTCCATCCCTTGACAAGTTGTTGATACTGTGTGATTTATACGGCTGCGATCTTGGCTATTTTATAGGCGAATATGATTGCAAAACGCGGAGAAATGCTGACGTAAGAGCGGAGACAGGGCTTTCAGAAAATGCTATAAAGCAGCTGAGGGCAGAGAATGCTTTCAATGAACATAGAATACAGGCGTTAAATGCACTGATTGAATTTGAAGATGGGAAAATACTACAGGACGTCTATAACTTCCTTTTTCACAGGTTTGACGGTCAAATCGAAGCGGGGAACTTAGTTATTAACGTTGACGATTGTGCTGACATGTTTCTACTCAATATAATTGCAGAATTCAAAAATCTACGCGAAAAAATCAAGGGAGGTTCCGAAAATGGCCAGCATTAAGAAAATCGAAGGAAAGAACGGCGTCAGCTACAAGATCACGGTTTCATGCGGTTACGACGTCAAGGGCAAGAAGATCATCGAAACAGCCACATTCAAGCCGGATGCAGGACTGACACCCAAAAAGATGGAAAGAGCCGCGCAGGACTTTGCCCACGAATTTGAATCACGGGTAAAGAGCGGCGCGGCTATGGACGGGCGAAAAGTCACCCTGCAAGTATTTGCTGACAGGTGGATTGAAGAATACGCGAAGCCGAAGCTACAGCCGGGAACGGTCAAAAAATACCGCGAGGAACTGGACGGCAAAATCTTGCCTGCAATCGGTCACTATAAGCTGTCGGAGATCAAGCCCCACACGGTAAACGCCTTTTTCCTCTCCCTGACGAAGGACGGCGCACGCAAGGACGGCAAGGCCGGAGGCTACAGCAAGGGCAGCATAACCAAAACGCGCAATGTGCTTTCCTCCATTCTGCGGACGGCTACGGAATGGGAGATCATCGACCGGAACCCCTGTGACAAGGTCAGGGTACAGGCAGAGAGTACCGCCGACAAGCTGAAATTCTTCACACCGGAGCAAGCGGCGGCATTTCTCCAGTATATTGAGCAGCCCTATACCGTGCGCGTAGGTGGTCACACAAGAGTAGATGATACGGGAATACCATACACCGTTGGAGACTATGAGATTACAAAGAATATACCGGAGCAAATCAAGCTGCTGTTCAATCTGGCGATCTATACCGGTTTGCGAAAAGGTGAGCTACTGGCGCTCAAGTGGTCAGACATTGATTTCCAGAACAACATTGTTCAGGTTTCAAAGGCTGTAACCCTTGTAGACGGGAAACAGGTTTGCAAGACACCGAAAACAAAGTCTTCCTATCGCTCGGTATCTTTTCCGCACTTCCTTGCAGTACGACTCAAGGCGTTGCAGCTGGCAGAATTGCAGCAACGCTTTCAATTCGGACAGGACTGGCAGGGCGAAGACTGGATTTTCATTCAGGACAACGGGAAAATGATGAACTACTCCACTCCCTATGAAGCGTTTCAGGATGCCATACGGCGATATAACAACGGCAAAACGCCAGAGCAGCAGCTCCCCCTGATTCCGTTTCACGGCCTCAGACACACATCAGCTACTTTACTGATTGCTTCCCGGCAGGACGTAAAAACGGTATCAAGCAGACTCGGCCACGCGCAGACCTCCACCACGATGAACATATATGCTCACGCCTTGCAGGAGAGCGACCGAAAAGCCGCCGATGCGCTGGAAAATCTCCTTGCAAAAGAAGCCTGAAAACGAAAAAATCCCGTTCCAGTAGCCAAATAGTAGCTAAATGGCTTTCCGAAACGGGACACAGATTCAAGGGAAAAAGAAAAAAGCCTTGAAAATCAAGGCTTTTTCATGGAGCTGCTACCCGGATTCGGACCGGGGACCTCATCCTTACCAAGGATGCGCTCTACCGGCTGAGCTATAGCAGCATACAAATCCCGCGGAGCTTTCGCTCCGCGGGTGGCGACCGAGAAGGGACTTGAACCCTCGACCTCTAGCGTGACAGGCTAGCGTTCTAACCGACTGAACTACTCGGCCTCGTCGCCTCAGCGCTTGTTTAATATACCAGACTAATCGACCGGTGTCAAGTAATTTTTGAAAAAATTTTCGGTGATTTTCATTTTTACGCTTCGGCCGGTTTTCCGGGCGCAAAAAATGTCTCCCGGGCAGCATCACCCGGGAGACAAACGTGGGAAAATTACTTTGTGATCTGGAACGAGCGCGTGATGGGCGCTGCCTGATAGTTGCCGCCCAGCGTGACGACCGTCATAACATAGCGGCCGGGCTCGGTCGGCGGGGTCGTGGTGCTGGAGTACACTTTCCATTTGCTGGTGAAGCCAGAGTACAAGTAGTGCACGTTGTCCTGCGAGATATCGCTGTTGCCGTTATAGCTCAGCGTCGCCTTGAAATCAAAGTTCGCAGCTTCCGCAGCGGAGATCTTGCCATTGGTGAAGTTCTGATTCCACGTCAGCTTCACGCCGGAGTAATGCTTTTTCACAACGAGTGTACCCATACCGAAGCCGGTCTCGTAGTTCTTGTTGTTCGTGATCGCGTAAACGGTGTAGATGCCTGCCTGATCCGGTGTACCGAAGGCCACGCGGACATTGTCGAGCAGGCCGGGGAACTTATTGAGCGCCTCGTTGAGCTTGACAAGCGTGTCAATGTCAATGCCGGCCTTCTTGAGCAAATCCTTCACAGACTGCGGCAGCTCGTCGCCCTTGGCGACGATCTCACTCAAGAGCTTGCGCAGCTCGCCGACCGTCGTGCCCTCCTTCATCATCTGCGTGAGCGTCTTCTGGCCAAGGCCTTCGAGCGTTTTGTCAATGAGCTTAATGATCGCCCCATCGGTCAAACGCTCGGGCAGCTGCACAAATACGCTGCCGGTCACATCGCTGGTCACGCCGCCGAAGAGCGTGAAGATATCGAAATTATCGGCAGGATCGGTAGTGATGAAGTCCTTGCTGAGCTCCTCATCGGCATAGATGCTCGTCGAGTGCACCTTGACGGAGACCTTCGCCTTTTTCACGGTCAGATTGCCCTCTTTGGGGTCGCTGGGACGGTAATTCGCATTGCCCTTATAGGTCACGCGGATCTGCTGCTCGCCGGCACCCATCTGGGGGTAGGTCAGCATGTTCACCTTGCCGCCGGCAACCGGTGCCCACTGCTTCACGCCGCCGCTGATACCGCCGTCTTCCTCGCCGAGCACATTTTCACCATAGTACTCAATCGTGAAGTCAGCCACGCTCAGCGTGCTCTTGTCGGGCAGCGTGGAGTCGTCCCAGTCGATGACGTACTCAAAGATGTTCTGCTCCATGACAGAAGCATCCATATTATAAACGATGGAGATGCTCGGCTTGAGGGCAACCTCGGTCGGCTGACGGTTATCGACCATCGTGACGTCGACTTCCTGCGTATAAGCCTGATAGTCCGCGTTGCCGCGCCAGGTGAAGCGGATGGTCTGCCCGTTCAGGCCGAACTTAAAGCCAATGCCGTTAAAATCGAGCGGCTGGAAATTTTTGAGCTCTTTCGTGCCGGCGTTATACTCCACCGTCACGTCGTTGATGGATACGGCCGGATCGGTGCTCTCGATAAGCGCCTCACGCAGCGCCTGCGCGGTCGCGGCGTAGTTGATGCTCTGGTCTGCGTTGTAGACGATACCGACCTCGGTCACACCCTGCTTGAGTTGGAACGGCGCAGCCTCGCGGCCGGTGACGTCCACATTCCCTTGCCACTTCCAGACGGCGTAGTCTTTGCTGCCGCCCCAGGTGATGCGCACTTCCTGCGTACCTTCACCGATGGCGGGATAGGTCAGCAAATCTTTTGTGCCGCCTTCCAACGGCATCCATGCTTTGCCGATGCCGACAAAAGAGCCGCTCTCAGCCGTAGCATAATACTCGATGGTCACATCATCCACGGTCAGAGCCGGGTTCGTGCTCACAACGACCGCATCCCAGACCTGCTGCCGGATGTTGTCGTAGATCGCCTCGCCGTCAGCGGTGAAGGCGAGCTTGAACGTCGGGTTTTCGTTCGTTGCCGCTTCGATGGACGGGCGCTCGGTGAAGGTCACCGTCGTCGTTTCAGAGGACGCCTTGTAAGTATCGTCG
>UQSF01000028.1 GCA_900543625.1 uncultured Eubacteriales bacterium | reverse complement strand
TGCGTCCGCGCATATACGCCAGCGGCGCAACCTCGATGTTGCCGCGCTCGAGATACTTGGCATAGGCGTCCGCGCCGAGCATTTCAAAGAGCGCGTCGTACAGCGGGCGCAGATAGGGGTCGACCTTGTTTTGCAGGTCGCCGGGCAGGAAGCCCAGCCGCTCGCCCGCCTCGACCGCGGGGCGCGTGAGGATGATGCGGTTGACGCGCTCGGCGCGAAACGCCGCGACCGCCTCCGCCACGGCAAGATACGTCTTGCCTGTTCCGGCAGGGCCGACGCCGATCGTGATCGTGTTTTGCTCGATCGCATCGAGATACGCGCGCTGGCCGAGCGTCTTGGCCTTGATGGGCTTGCCCTTGGCCGTGATGCACACGACGTCGCCCGCAAGCTCCTGGATCTTCTGCTCCCTGCCCTCGCGCACGAGGCGGAAGATGTAGCGCACGTTCTGCTCGCCGATCTCCTCGCCTTTGGCCGCCAGCGACAGCAGCCCGGCGATGGCTTTTTCGGCGTAGAGCACGTTTTCCGCCTCGCCGGTGATGTGGATCTGCTCGTCGCGGTCGGTCACGCGCACGTTGTATTCGGTCTCGATCATCCGCAGGTTCTGGTCAAACGACCCGAACACGCTGATGACGTCCTCCATTCTGTCGACTTCCATGGTTTTTTCAATCATCTGCTGTAGTCCCTTCCCCGGCCGGCGGCCGAAGCTGTAAAAATTCCGCGTCCGGCGTCGCCTGTGCGCGGCCGATCTCCTGCTCGCACTCGGCCGTGAGCGTCACGGTCAGCACGCCGCCGGCGACCTCCGCCGCCGTTTCATAGGCAAGGATCGTACCGTCGGCGCCGATCGTCTCGCGCAGCTGCTGCAGCAGCGCCTGCTCGAGCGCTGCGCGCGCCGCGTCGGCAGATACCGGCGCGTCCGCCGTCCGATACGGCTGCACGCGCTCGCGCACGAGCGAAAACGGCAGCGCAAACACGCCCCGGATCGCAAAAGGATATTCACAAGTGATTTTATCACATTCCGCGTCCGAAATTCCACTGTTTTGATAAAAATTGATCCGTTTTTTCCCCACGCGCAGCGCCCAGCGCGTCCGTCCGCCGTGCGTGGACTGTTTTTCGCTTTCCGTCAGAGCGATCTGCCCCGTGAGCTCCTGCCGCGTGCGGGCGCGGATTTCGGCGCGGGCGCACACCGGGCGCACACCGCCGCCGAGATCATACACCGCACCGGACACGAGCACATCGCCCGGCTCGACCGCCGCACCGGGCGCGACGCGTGCCTCGCCGGCATAGACGTCCATGTGCAGGATGACCCCGGTCGCGGCGGCGTAAATGCTCACGGGTGTATCGTCGGGTGTGATGTCCGGCAGCGGGTCTTTTTCGCGCACGATCACCTCGGCGCAGCTGCCGCGCACGTTCACCGTAAGCCAGCGCAGCTGCGGCAGGCGCAGGATCATATCGTTGCGCACGAGGTCGTTGGAAAGCCCCGGCCAGTATGTGCCCGGACGCACGCCGCACGCATCCAGACAGCGCAGAATCTGCCCGGTCGTGAGCGACTCGTTGCCGGTCACGTCGATGCGCCAGACAAAGAGCGACGACACCGACACCGCAAGCATCAGCAAAAGCAGCGCCGCGCACAGGCCGCGATACCGCGCCGCACGCCGCAGCAGCTGCGGCAGACCGCGCCGGGATATGGTTTTCACCGTGCACTGACACCGCCGCGCAAGCGCCGCGGCCGTATCCGCACAGCGCTCGCGCACCGTAAAGCGCAGCTTATAGGCGTCCACCGGCTCGGACGCCGTACACGCAATGCCCGCATCCGCGCAGGCATTGAGCACACGCTCCGGATGCGCACCGCACACCTCCAGCCGCACACTGCCGCAAAGCGCCAGGATCCGCCGCGTCAAACCCATCACCTCACGCAAATTCGGCACACACGATCGTACCGGAGATCAGCACCGCCGCGCTGTCCATGGCCACGAGCTGCAGGTCCGTGCCGCGCAGGCACACCCGCGTGCGCCCACCGTCAATGATGATGCACTCGCGGCTGTATGCGAGCAGTCCGCAGTGGTTTTCCACCAGCGCGCGCCGCCGGCCGGTCACGGTCAGCTTCGGCACACCGGCCACGGATTCCGCCGGATAATCCAGCCGCTCGGCGATCTCGAGCGGAATGTCTGACAGCCGTCCCACCGGCTCACCCCCTCGCTGCAAGCCAGTTTATGCGTCCACAGGCAAGTTTAGGCCGGGACAGGCATACAAATGCACGAGAACCGATTTGGGGAGGGATGCCGGTGGAAGACAAACGGAGCAATTACATCGCGCTCGCGGCAGCGCTGGCGGCACTCGGCGCGCTGCTCGTCTGCTCGCAGGCGGCGCTCGAGAGCGCACGCGCGGGGCTTACGCTCTGCGCACAGATGATCGTGCCGTCGCTGCTGCCGTTTTTTATGCTCTCGTCGCTGCTGCAGCAGCTCGGGCTGCCGGGGATCCTGGGCAGGCTGCTCTCCCCCGTGACGCAAAGGCTCTTCGGCATTGGCGGCGCGGGCGCATCGGCGCTGCTGCTGGGTGTGACGGGCGGGTATCCGCTCGGCGCGGACGCCGTGGCGCGGCTTCGGCGCAGCGGCGCGCTCACACGCGAGCAGGCGGAGCGTGCGCTCGCATTCTGCAACAATTCCGGTCCTGCGTTTCTCGTCGGCGCGGCGGGCGTGGGCGTGTTTCACAGCGCGGGCTATGGGCTGCTGCTCTACGGCGTGCACGTGCTGTCGGCCGTACTCGCCGGGATGCTCTTCGCCCCGCGCAGCGGCGGCTTCGAGCCGGAGCCGCGCGGACAGATCGCCGCCGTGTCGCTCGCGCAGGCGCTGCCGGAGGCCGTGCGCAGCGCCGTATGCGCAGTGCTGACGGTCAGCGGCTTTGTAGTCACGTTCAGCGTCGTGACCGGCATGCTCGATGCCTCCGGGCTGCTGCCCGCGCTGGTGGGCACGCTCTCTGCGCGGCTCGGGCTGGAGCTGCACTTTGCGCGCGCCCTGTGCACGGGCGTGCTCGAGCTCGGCACGGGCATCGGCGCGATGCAGGGGCTGGCGCCGACGCCCGCTAACCTCGCCCTTGCGGCCTTTCTCATCGGCTGGGGCGGCGTATCGGTGCACTGCCAGACGGCGGCAGTGCTCGCCGGAACGGATATCAAAAGCGCCCGACACACGGCCGGGCGCCTGCTGCACGGAGCGATCTCCGCGCTGTGTATGTGGGTTCTGGCAAACCTGTTTTAACTTCACGCACCGGCAAATGAGAACACGATGCCGGCCACGGCGGACGCCGCAATGTACACGATCGGGTGCAGCTTTTTCGTCGGCTTGACGACGTTCGTCAGCACCCAGATGACGGCCGCGAGCAGCAGCCCCTTCCAGAAAAACAGATCGGCAAACCGGCCGCTCGCCCGGAAGGTACTCTCCTGCAGGAGCGAAATGCGCACGACGGCAAAACCCGCCGCCGCGATCAGCCCCGCGGACGCCGGGCGCAGCCCGTAAAAGGCGTGGTCAACAAAGCGGTTTTCCCGGAACTTTTTCAGGCACGAGGCAATGATGAGGATGCAGATGACCGCGGGGGTCACGAGACCGAGCGTCGCAATGAGCGAGCCGGGGACGCCGGCCGTGACGTAGCCCACATAGGTCGCCGTGTTGACGCCGATCGGACCGGGCGTGGACTCCGACACCGCGACCATATCCGCGATCTGCTGATAGGTGAACCAGCCCGTGCGGTCGGACATATCGTAGATAAACGGGAGCGTGGCCAGACCGCCGCCAACGGAAAAGAGACCGGTCTTGAAAAACTCCCAGAACAGACGCAGATAGATCATGCCTTACGCGCCTCCAGTTCCCGGATCACGACGCCCGCGACCGCAGCCGCAAGCACGTACAGCACCGGCGAGATGTTCAAAAACACGCTGCCCGCAAACACGAGCAGGAAGATCAGGAACGTCTTCCAGTCCACAACGGATTTTTTCCACAGCTTCACGACGGCGTTGAGGATCAGCACGCACACGCACACACGGATACCAGCGAACGCGTTCTGCACGGCGGGCAGGTGCGCAAAGTTCTGGATGAAGGCCGCGATGATCATGATGATCACGAGCGACGGAAACACGACGCCGAGCGTGGCAAAGATGCCGCCCCAGACGCCCGCCTGCTTTTGCCCGACGAAGGTGGCGGTGTTGACCGCGATGACGCCCGGCGTGCACTGGCCGATGGCGTACCAGTCCATGACCTCCTCTTCGGTTGCCCAGCGGCGCTTTTCCACGACCTCGCGCTGCAGAGCGGGCAGCATGGCATAGCCGCCGCCGAACGTCGTCACACCGACGACGGCGAACGCGCCGAAGAGCCCGAAGAGCTGTTTGAGTTTTTCTTTCATACGTTTCCCCTCGAAAAGCCGGCCCTCCGGCGCACATTGCCGGAGGGCCGGTACATTGGATGTGTGTTCAGCCGCGCAGCGTCTCGGCAAACTGCGCGTAGCGCTGCACACGCTCGTCGCACTCGGGGCGCGTCGCGCCGACGCCGAGGATATAAACCTTGATCTTCGGCTCCGTACCGGACGGACGCACGATGAACGCGCAGCCGTCGTCCAGCTCAAAGTACAGCACGTTCGAGCCGGAGATGGGTGTTTTGCCCATCTTGCCGAGCCCCATGACGTACACCGAGCCGTCCTGATAGTCGCGCATGCGCACGACCTTCGTGCCTGCGATCTCCTGCAGCGGCTCGCGGCGCAGCTGCGCCATGAGTGCGCGCATTTTCTCCAGACCGTCGAGCCCCGGCATGACCAGATTGAGCGTGCGCTCACCGTAGAAGCCGTACTTCTCGTACAGCGCATCGAGCGCCTGTGCCAGCGTCATGCCCTGCTCGAAGTAGTACGCCGCCATCTCCGTGATCATCACGCAGGCGGTCACGGCGTCCTTGTCGCGGACATAGTCGCCCATCATGTAGCCGTAGCTCTCCTCAAAGGCGAGCAGGTACTGATACGAGCCGTCGCGCTGGTACTCGGCCAGCTTCTCGGCCATGAACTTGAAGCCCGTGAACGTCTCCTCAAAGTGGATATTGTTCACATCGCAGATCCGCCGCACCATCTTGGACGTGACGATCGTCGAGAGCGCGGCCGCGTTTTCCGGCAGCGTTCCCTTGCGGATGTGCGCCGTGATGATATAGTCAAGCAGCAGCACGCCCATCTGGTTGCCGGTGATGGTGTGGTACTCCCCGTCCGCACCGCGCACCATGACGCCGACACGGTCGGAGTCCGGATCGGTGCCGAGGATGAGGTCGCTGCCGACCTTCTTGGCGAGGTCGATGGCCAGATAGAAGCCCTCCGGGTTTTCCGGGTTCGGGCTCTCCACGGTCGGGAACGTGCCGTCGAGCACCATCTGCTCCTTGACGGGGATGACCTGCGTCATGCCCAGGCGGTGCAGCGCCTCGGGCACAAGGTGCCAGCCCGCGCCGTGAAACGGCGTGTAGACGATCTTGAAGCGGTCGGCCACGCGGCGGACGACGTCCGGGTCGATCGGCTGACGCAGGACGTTTGCGAGGAAGGCCTCGTCCGTCTCCGCGCCCATGAACTCCACCAGTCCCTGACGCACCGCATCGTCAAAGTCCATGCGCTGGATGTCGTTGAAGATGTCCAGCCGCTCCATGTTTCTGGCGATGGCGGCGGCGTGCTGCGGCGGCAGCTGTGCGCCGTCGGACCAGTAGACCTTGTAGCCGTTATATTCCTTCGGGTTGTGGCTGGCCGTGATGTTCAGTCCGGCCGTCGTGCCGTAGTGCTTGACGGCGAACGACAGCTCCGGCGTCGGGCGCAGGGCGTCAAAAATACGCACGTGGATGCCGTTGGCCGCCATGACGGACGCGGCCTCATGCGCAAAGCGCTCACTGTTGACGCGGCAGTCAAAGCAGATGGCGATGCCGCGCGAGCACGCACCCGCGCCCTCGGCCTTGATGACCTCCGCGAACGCCTGCGTGGCGTGGCGGATGACGTGGATGTTCATACGGCGGCAGCCGAGCGCCATCTCACCGCGCAGGCCGGCCGTGCCGAACTCGAGCGGGGCGAAAAAGCGGCTCTCGATCTCTTTTTTATCATCGCGGATGGCATTGAGCTCTTCCCACTCCGCATTGGAGAGCGCGGGACTGTCGAGCCAACGCTGGTATTCTTCCATGTAATTACGCATCGTCTTCTCCTTCCGTCAGCGCCGAGGCGCAGCCCTCCCGGAGTGCCTGCGCGTCGGCAAGCAGCGTTTCCGGGACCAGAATTTCCACTCCGTAACCGGACATACCCAACATGATCTTTCCAAACTGGCCGTCCCCGGGATAGTTTTTCAGGCAGGGGATGCCATAGGCCTCCAGCATATTGACCAGCAGCACATCGTCCATATCGATGCCCGTGCACTTGGTCAGCAACGCCGGGGGCACCAGCTCGCCGTCCGCATTGCGCGGCCAGCGCTTGAGCAAATCGCCGGGAAGCGATCTGCCCCACTCTGCTTTCAGCTCTTGCGCCATGGTAGTTCTCCTATGTTCCTATTTGTGATATTGCGTGCCCGCGTTGATCGTGCACGCGCGGTAGATCTGCTCGGCGAGCATGACGCGCGCCAGATGGTGCGGGAACGTCATCGGCGACATACTCAGCCGCAGCGACGCCTCGCGCTTGAGCTCCTCGTCCAGACCGAACGACCCGCCGACAAGAAAGCACACCTTCGACGTGCCGCCCGCCGCGTAACCGGCAAGCTGCCGTGCGAGCGCCTCGCTCGAGAGGAGCTTTCCCTCGACGCACATGGCGATCACGGCCGCACCCTTCGGGATGCGCGCGCGGATGGTCTGTGCCTCTTTTTCCAGTGCCGCGCGGATCTCTTTCGGTGACGGGCGCTCGGGCAGACGCTGCTCCGGCAGCTCCGCCAATTCGAACCGGCAGTAAGCGCCCAGCCGCTTGGCATATTCCGCAAACGCGGAGGTATAATAAGTCTCCCGCATCTTTCCGACGCACAGGAGCGTTATCGACAGCATACGCACGCCTTTCCCGCCGCAAGCACGAGCGGCGTATCGGCCGGCGCGGCATAGAGCTCCGGCTGCTCACCGGGCAAAAAGCCCGCGTCCGCGAGCGCCTGCGACACGGTGTCAAGCGCGGCGCGCGGGGTGTTGTTCTCCCGGCTGAGATGGCCGAGGATGAGCTGCTGCGCCCCATGTTCCGCAAGGAACACCGCGAGCGCTCCGGCGCTTTCATTCGACAGGTGCCCGTGGTCGGACGCGATGCGCCGCTTGAGATAGACCGGATAAGGTCCGGTGCGCAAAAGCTCCGGATCGTGGTTGGCCTCGATGACGGCACAGTCCACGCCGCAGAGCGCCGCGCGCACGGTGTCCGTCACGACGCCGAGGTCGGTGCAGAGGCCGAAATGCGCCGAGCCGTCGAGCCGGTAGCCGCAGCTTCCGGCCGCGTCGTGCGGCGTCGCAAACGGCGTCACACGCACATCGCCGAGGCAAAACGGCGCATCCGGCGCGATCTCATGCAGGCATTCGACCGGCAGCTGCGCACGCAGCGCAGCGCACACGGCAGGCAGCGCATACACCGGCACAGGGTCGTGCCGCAGCAGCACCGCAAGCCCCTTGACATGGTCGGAGTGCTCATGCGTGACGAGCACGCCCGCGAGCGCGTCCGCCGTCACATCCTGCGCCGAGAGTCCGGCACGGATGCGCCGCGCGGAGATGCCGGCGTCGAGCAAAATATGGGTATCGCCGTCGGACACGAGCGCGCAGTTGCCGCTCGAGCCGCTGGCAAACAGGGCAATATTCATTCGGCAGCGGCCACACACTGCTCGGCGTCGTCGCGCTCGAGCACGATGTCGGCGCCGATGCTGCGCAGCTTACCGACGAAGTTTTCATAGCCGCGCTCGATAAAGTGGATGTCCGTGACCACGGTCTCCCCCACGGCGCACAGACCGGCGATGACCACGGCGGCACCGGCGCGCAGGTCGCACGCCCTGACCTCCGCACCGTGCAGGCCATCCACGCCGTTGAGCACGGCGGTGCAGCCGTTGACCTGCGCGTCCGCGCCCATGCGTGCCAGCTCCTGAATGTACTTATAGCGATTATCGTACACGCCCTCGGTCACGACGCTCGTGCCGTCGGCCAGACACAGCGCCACGCTGATCTGCGGCTGCATATCCGTCGGGAAGCCGGGGTACGGCTGGGTCTTGACATTCGTATGGCGCAGGCGGCCGTTGCTGCGCACGAGCACGCTGTCGCCGCCCTCGACGACGGTCACGCCCATCTCGCGCAGCTTTGCGCTGATGCACTCGAGATGGCGCGGGATCACGTTCGTCAGGAGCACTTCACCGCCGGCGGCGGCGCAGGCCGTCATATACGTGCCCGCCTCGATCTGGTCGGGGATGACGCTGTACGTGCCGCCGTGCAGACGCTCGACGCCCTGGATACGGATCGAATCCGTACCGGCGCCGCGAATGTCCGCACCCATGGAATTGAGGAAGTTGGCAAGGTCGACGATGTGCGGCTCGCGCGCCGCGTTCTCGATCACGGTGCGGCCGCGCGCAAGCGTCGCCGCGATGATGATGTTCATCGTCGCGCCGACGGAGACCTTATCCAGATATACCTTTGCCCCATGCAGGCGGCCGTCGGGCGTGTCGGCATAGACAAAGCCGTTTTTCACCTCGACGTTTGCGCCCATCGCGGTCATGCCCTTGATGTGCTGATCGATCGGCCGGACGCCGAAGTTGCAGCCGCCGGGCATGGTCGTCTTGGCCGAGCCGAAGCGGCCGAGCATCGAGCCGATGAAGTAATACGACGCGCGGATCTTGCGCATCAGGTCATACGGCGGCTCGGTGAAGCGCACCTGCGTACAGTCGATCTCAACGGCGGAGGGGCTGAGGTATTCCACACGCGCACCAAGCCCCTGAAGGATCTTCAGGAGCATATCCACATCGCTGATCTGCGGCATATTCTCGATCCGGCAGACACCGTCAACCATCAAAGCCGCCGGGATGATCGCCACGGCCGCGTTTTTCGCGCCGCTGATCTCGATCTCCCCGTGCAGGGGTCTGCCGCCATGTATCACATATCTATTCAAAGTATTTGACACCTCTCATGCTGCGAAGGCAGAGCGCCGGTGCGCATCTGCAGCCGCTTTTGGCCGCGCTTCGTGCATAGCTTGCCCGATTTTAACGGAACCTAACAACGGATTATAGCATGGTTTTTCCGGAAAAGCAATCACAACCCTCCGGATGCCGCTTCTCCGCGCTCCCGCGCGAGCAAAAGCTGCGTTTTCAGCAGCGCAACAGTCGTTTTCCCGTCACAGAGTTCACCATCCAGCGCCATCTGCACGAGCGCCCCCAGCGGATACCGCTCCAGATTCAGGAATTCTCCGGGGTCAAGGTGCGCCGCGCCGTGGTGCAGATCGCGCGCAAGGTAAATGTGCAGCACCTCCTGCGAGTAGCCGGGCGAGGTGAAGTTCGCGCCCAGATACTGCAGCCGTCCCGCGCTGAGTCCCGTCTCCTCCGAGAGCTCGCGCGCCGCCGCCCGCTCCGGTGCTTCCCCCGGTTCGAGCTTGCCGGCCGGCAGCTCGAGCAGCGTGCGCGAAAACGGATAGCGGTACTGCCGCACGCACCAGACCGTGCCGTCGGCCTCCAGCGGCAGCACCGTCACGCCGCCCGGATGCTCCACGACCTCGCGCTTGGCCGTGCTGCCGTCGGGGAGGCGCGCCTCGTCGAGCCGGACGTTGACGATCACGCCGTGGTAGCTTGTGACGGTCTTGAGTTTTTCTTCGATCAGTTCCATGAACCACCACTCCTTCTTCTCTGGCATGATACCATATTCCTGCCCGGAATGCCATATATTTTGAGTAGTACGCGGCGTCTGCTGACGCCGGAAAGGAGGTGCTGTGCATCGCAAGACCCGTTTCAGATCCGCCGCGCCGGTTTCGCTTCGGCTCGTTTGCCGATCTGACCGCAGCGCTCGGCTGCTGCCCCGAGGGGATCGACTCGGACGTGGTGTACATAGCCGGAGGCTGGGAGCTGTTCACACGCGCAGAGGATACGCTGCTGCCGAACGCCGTGTTCGAGTTCGGCGAGGCGCTGCCGTGCAGCGGACAATTGTACGCGCACATCCGCGAACACGGAGACGTCGTCGCCCGGCGTAACGCCATTGCGACGCTTCGGCGTTATTTCTGCTGATTTCGCTCTTTTCATTTGCCGCCGGATGTGGTAAACTATATCCACGATTTCGCACGAAGGAGGTCCCCGCCATGCCGAGAGCCAAGGGCGTCAAGCAGGTCGCGGCCAACCGCAAGGCCCTGCATGACTATTTCGTGCTCGAGCGGTTCGAGGCCGGTGTGGAGCTCTTCGGCACCGAGGTCAAGTCCATCCGCGCGGGCACGGTCAATCTGAAAGATTCGTTCTGCACCGTGAAAAACGGGGAGCTGTTTGCCTACGGCATCCACATCAGCCCCTACGAGCACGGCAGCATCTATAACCGCGACCCCGACCGGCCGAAGCGTCTGCTCATGCACCGGCGGGAGATCACGAAGCTCTACGCCCGCACCAAGCAGGACGGGCTGACGCTCGTGCCGCTGTCACTGTATTTCAAGGACAGCCGCGTGAAGGTGGAGCTCGGCCTGTGCAAGGGCAAAAAGCTCTACGACAAGCGCGACGCCGACGCGCAGCGCAGCGCCAAACGCGAGATCGACAGAACGATAAAGGAGAAAAATTACTGATGAGCAATCCGATTGTCACCATTGAAATGGAAGACGGCGGCATCATCCGCGCCGAGCTCTACCCGGAGATCGCGCCGAACACCGTGCGCAACTTTGTCAGTCTGGTCAAAAAGGGCTTTTATGACGGCGTGATCTTCCACCGCGTCATCCCCGGCTTCATGATCCAGGGCGGCGACCCGACCGGCACCGGCATGGGCGGCCCGGGCTACAGCATCGAGGGTGAGTTCACGAGCAACGGCTTCAAAAACGACCTCAAGCACACCCGCGGCGCGCTGTCCATGGCCCGCGCCATGGATCCGAACTCCGCCGGCAGCCAGTTTTTCATCATGCACATGGACGCTCCGCACCTCGACAAGCAGTACGCTGCGTTCGGCAAGGTGACCGAGGGCATGGACGTCGTCGATGCCATCGCGCGCACTCCGCGCAGTATGTTCAACGACAAGCCCACCCATGAGCAGAAGATGAAGACCGTCACGGTCGAGACCTTCGGTGAGGAATACGCCGAGCCGGAGACCTGCTGAGGGAACAAACACATCGGCAGTTTCGTCTGAAGATCCAGAATGCGTTCCTGCCTGCACCGCGCTCGCGGTGCAGGCGGCTGACGCACCCGACATCCTGGGGATGTACCGGTTTCGACGGGGGTGTGGAGGCAGGAATAGCGGGCGGCGGCGCCTGACCGCCATAAAACGGGCATCTTATAAATTAAAGAACAACAACGAAACTGTTCTTCTCGCTGCTTAAATAGCGAGCGTTCCCGCCGGGAGGACCACGGCCCGGCAGCGGAGCGTCGATGAGTGGTGAACGTGCGCACGCTAAGCTTTGCGCGTGCCATGCATCATGAAGCTACCGGACTGACAGGCTTGCCGGTTTGCCTGTCCTGAAGGGAACAGGGGCGCACGGCGTCCCGCAAAAACCCGCTGCGCCCGGAGAAGTTCCTGTCAAAGCGCTTTCGGACGGGGGTTCAACTCCCCCCATCTCCACCAAACAGGTATTGGACGAACACCTATTTTTTTGCAGGCGGCTTCGCCGTTAAATGTTCGCTCTGATCCACAACAGAAAACACCGCTTTAGATTAAGTTCTAAGGCGGTGTTTTGCTATACTCCAAAATCGGCACATTGGTGTTGTTTCCTGATTTTCTGTAAAATGAAAACACAATAAACACAGGAGGAAAACACTATGGAAAAATCATTATTTGAACAGGTGGGTGGTACATATACTCAGGTTGGAGATTATCTGCTTCCAAACTTGACACTTACCGAAGAAGCACAGAAATCTATCGGCATTGGGGGACAACAACACGCACGGTACTTAAAACAGTACCACAAAGTCATCTATTATAACTATTTAACTTCAGGCAAATTAAATGCCTATCTTGCCGACATTGACAAACAAGCGGAAGAAATGTTTTCACGGCTGGTTAAAGATATGGCTGATAAGCAAGGTATCGCTGAGAATCTTAAAGTCACTGATCAAATGGCGTGGGTCGGGAAAATCTTGGTGACCGTACCTTCTCCGAATGCTTTGTGCAGAACAATGGAGCCATCCTTAACATCGGGTGCGACAAACTCCTCTTGCTTGGCTGCCATTTTCGCTGCAGCAGAAGCAGCAGGCTTGACACCATACTGCGCGGTAACGGAGGGTTTTTCAACAGCATAATGATTCATAGATTTTTTGAAAGCCTCCCTGCTATTCGACGCGGAGCATCCGATAGCCGATTCCGATGTGCGTTTGTATGTATTGCGGCCCGTCTTTTCCGCGTTCCAGCTTTTTGCGCAGGGTCGCCATGAACACCCGCAGAGAAGCAATATCGTTTTCCCAACTGCTGCCCCAAATCTGCTGTGTGATGTAGGTGTGGGTCAGAACCTTGCCCACATTTTTTGAGAGCAGGCACAACAGCTTGTATTCGATGGGTGTCAAGTGCAGTTCTGCACCGTCAAGATATGCGCAGCCTGCCGCATAGTCGATTTTCAGCGCACCGTTCGTAAAAATCGGGGATTCCTGCGCTGCGTCTGTTTTCATCAGCGACAGTCTCCGCTGCGTCACTCGCAGCCGCGCCAGCAGTTCATCCACGGAAAAGGGCTTGGTGAGATAATCGTCCGCCCCGGCATCCAGCGCCACGATTTTATCAGAATCCTCTGTTCTGGCGCTGATCACAATGATCGGCATATTTGACCACGAACGAATTTTTCGGATGATCTCCACGCCGTCCATATCTGGCAGTCCCAAATCAAGCAGCACAATGTCCGGGTTGTGAGACAGCGCTTCCATCACGGCGCTTGCGCCGTTTTGCGCAGAAAGATACCTGTATTCATGGGTTTTCAGCGTTGTTGTGATCAGATTGCGCACCGGCGTATCATCTTCTACAACGAGGACGAGCGGCTTATTCATTTAAGTTCACCTCACTGAGCGGTACTGTAAAGGAAAAGATGCAGCCATGCGGCGAATTTTCTTTCAATGTCATTTCGCCATTATGGGCATGAATGATGGCTTGGCAGAGCGCAAGCCCAAGCCCAAGACTTCGGCGGCTGTCGCCAATCGGATTGCCCCCGGTAAAGAACATTTCAAACACATGTTCCTTCAGTTCATCTGGAATACCGGGACCGTTGTCGCTGACGCATATTTCAGCCATATTGTCTTGCGGGATTGCCGTGATCCGGATGTTCGAGCCAGCCGGAGTATATTTGACTGCGTTGTTCACCAAGTTGATAAGCACCTGCATGATGAGTCCTGCATCCACCCGCACCAGCAGCGGCTCATCCCCGCAATCTACTGTAATGTGATGCTCCGCCGACCTTCGGTCGATATGCCGGAGTGCTTCCGACACAATATCGTCCACGACCTGATCGGAAAGGCGCAGCTTGACGCTGCCGTCCGCGATTTTTGTAATGGAAAGCAAGTTCTCAACCAGTCCCGTCAGCCATTGCGCATCGTCATAAATGTCCGTAAAAATCTGTTTCCGCGTTTGTTCATCCAGCACGTTATAGCTGTGCAGCAGCGTATCCGCGTTGCCGGAAATGGAGGTCAGCGGGGTCCTAAGGTCATGGGAAATTGAACGCAGAAGGTTTGCACGAAGCTGTTCGTTCTTTGCAAGGACGGCGGCTTTTTCCTTTTCTTCGGCATTGCGTAGGCTTTCCAGCGCCAGAGCGCACTCGCCGAGAATGGAAAACAGCACGCTGGATGTAAATGCGTCAGGCTGCGTTTGCTCCTCCATCGGAATCCCGACAACGCCGAAAACCTGCTGCCCGGTACGAATGGCAAGATACAGCCGTTTTGCCTTTGGAAAGTTTTGCGTCGTTGCGCCGGCACGCTTTCGGTTTTGCCAGACCCATTGAATCACGTTCTGTTCCTGATCAGTATCCGGGATGCAATATGGACTGCTTCCGTCTGCCGGATAAACATTCCCATCCAGCAGCACGTCGCCTTGTGCCGGATAAATCAAAACGTCCCGCTGCATGAGCTTCTGTATCTGCGTCGCGGTCATCTGATAGACCTCATCCGGTGTTTCCGCCTTTTGAAGCTGCCTGTTCATATCAAAAAGGAGTTTTGTCCGATAGGCATCCCGCGCGGATAGCTGCGCATGGGCTTTGAGCTTTGCGGCAAGCGTACCGGTCAAAAGCGCCGCTGCAAACATGACGGCAAAGGTTATTGGGTATTTGCTGCCATAGGCTGCCAAAGACAGCCGGGGTTCCGTCAGAAAATAATTGAACAGGATGACACTCAAAAAAGCGGACAGCACACCGCAGGTATATCCGCTGGTAAAAGCGGAAGTCAGAAGCACCCCCAGCAGGTAAACCATGATGATATTGGCATTTGCAAAGCCGAGCCGCAGAAAGACCCATCCAATGACCGTCGCAGCTGCCAGAATCCCGATGGTCAGAAGCAGTTCCCATGCGGTCGGAAACGCCGGACGGATGGGAAGCAGCCGTTTCCTGCGGTAGCTCTTATAGGCTTCCACATCCGGAATGATATGAATGTCCACCTCTGGTGCAAGCGTAATGAGCCGTTCTGTCAGCGTCGGTTCACTCCAAAAATGCCGCCGCTGTACGCCGCTTCGTCCAATCACAATTTTGGTCACATCAGAGAGACGCACATATTCCGCGATCTGTGTTGCCACATCTTCACCATGCGTTGTGACGATCTCTGCGCCAAGCTGCTGAGCCAGACGCATATTCACCTGCAAGCGAACGGTATCTTCCGCATTCATATCAGCGTCTCCGGGTGTCTGCACGTAAAGCGCGGTAAGGCTGCCGCTAAACGCCTGTGCCATTTTCCCTGCCATTCGTACAATGCGTTCATTGGATGGAGACGAGGACAGGCACACAAGAATATGCTCTTTTGGCAGTTCGCTTCCTTTGTTCTGCACATTTTCACCACCCATCTTAAATGATATTATAGCACCAAAATGTGATGGTTTCTACTGCGCCAAATCGGATTCGTTGTTTGGAAATGAAATTTGCTCTGAATCATAGATCACGATTTCTACATGGGCATGACTGCCGCGAAACCGGGAAAGCGTTTCCTCAAGTTCGTCAGGAGAAATATTTCCGACCAGTTGCACGCACGGCTCAGGCTGCTGTTGTTCGGGCGCTTCCTCGATTCGCTTCTGATTTTCATCCAGAAAGCGATCCAGCCGCTTCATCAAAAACCAGCCGAGCAGGAACATTAACGCTGTCCCGGCGATCAAAACGGCATCTTCCACATACCCTCACCGTCCGTTCAGATTCGGAAACACTTTTGCAGCGCTTTGTATTCGCCCAACGCTAAAATCGTCATTTCCCCGGACAGCACCGTATCCGGTGTAATTGATACGTCGGTTTTTCCCGAATGCTTGATGCCAAGAATGTTGATTCCAAACTTGCTGCGGATATTCAGTTCGCCAATGCTTTTCCCGACCCAGCCTTCTGGTACTTCCACCTCAATAATGGCGTGCTGCTCGTCGAACTCTATGTAGTCGAAGATATGGTCGGCAGTGTATCGGATCGCTGCCCATTTTGCCACCTGTTTTTCCGGGTAGACTACATGGTCTGCACCGTTGCGAAGCAGAAACTTTGCCTGCACATCACGCTCGGCACGCGATACCACGCGCTTTGCACCCAGCTCCTTCAGCAGCGAGGTGGTTTCCAGCGAGTTCTGAAAATTACCGCTGATGGTCACGATGCAGACGTCAAAATTTCCGATGCCAAGAGAGCGAAGAAACTCCGCGTTTGTACTGTCGCCAATTTGTGCGTTGGTGACATATGGTAGCACATCGCTGATTCGTTCCTCGTTTGTATCGACCGCCATGACCTGATGCCCCAGCTGATAAAGCTGTACTGCGATATGCCGTCCGAAGCGGCCTGTGCCAATCAATAGAATGTTCTTCATGTAAAAAGGCTCCTTATCCAATCGTAATTTTTTCCTGCGGCAGCATTGCATTCCCCGCTTTTTTGCTGGAAAGTGCCGCATAAATGAGGGTAAGACCGCCGACTCTGCCCAGATACATGAGCAAGATCAGCACCATTTGCGATGGAATGCGCAGCTGCGGTGTAATACCAAGTGTCAAACCCACCGTCCCGACCGCCGATGCCGTTTCATACAGGCAGGTAGACAGCGGAAGATGCTCATATGCGCTGATAAAGACCGCACCGCCAAAGAACAGCACCAGATACATCGTCAGAATGGTCGCGGCGGTCTTGACGGCGCTGCAATCGACTCTGCGTCCGAAAAATTGGGCACTATCGCGCTGGCGGAAGGTCGCAGTGGCATTGGCAATCAAGACCGCCAGCGTCGTTGTTTTCATGCCGCCTGCTGTAGAACCTGGAGAGCCGCCGATGAGCATCAAAAGGATCATCACGCCCTGCGACGCACCGGACATCGCGGATAGACTTACCGTGTTGAAGCCCGCTGTCCTCGGCGTGACGGACTGAAAAAAGGAGGCAAGGAGCCGCTTTCCCGCAGGCAGCGAGGAAAAGTCCGCGAAGAAGAAAAACGCGGCGGGCAGAAAAATTAAAAGGCCTGTTGTGACGAGAATCACCTTGCTCTGCATTCGGTAGCGATGAAACCGCCACTTGTTTTCGAAGATGTCATCCCACGTCAGAAATCCAATGCCGCCAATCACGATCAGCAGCATAATCGTGATATTGATTACCGGGCTGTCCGCGTAGCCGGTAAGAGATGGATAGCGGTTGCTTTCTGTCCCAAGAATATCAAACCCGGCGTTGCAAAAAGCAGATATGGAATGAAATATCGCCATCCAGACGCCGCGCCATCCATAGTCCCGGCAGAACACCGGCAGCATGGCAAGCGCCCCCAGCAGCTCAATCAGAAACGTCCCTCGCAGGATGAAGCGTGTCAGGCGGACGATTCCGCCGACCTTTGGTGCTGAAATTGCATCCTGCATGGTGCTGCGCTGCATCAGAGAGATTCTTCGCCCGGACAACAGTGCAAACGACGCTGCTACGGTTACGACACCAAGACCACCAATTTGGATCAGCGCCAGAATAACCGCCTGCCCAAAGGTTGACCAGTAGCTGCCTGTATCCTGCACCACAAGCCCTGTCACGCAGACGGCAGAGGTTGCTGTAAACAGCGTTTCATTGAATGGAGTTACATTCCCTCCAGTCGTGGAGATCGGCAGCATCAGCAGCAGCGCTCCGAGCAGAATGACCCCGGCAAAACCTAATATGATAATTTGAAAAGACGAAAGGCGGCGCTTTCGACGAATGATCTCTTCCGGCATAAAGGCAGCTCCTTATTTCTGTGATGGTTATATTATACAGCCGGAGATTTTAAGAGCGGATAAGGGACATTTGCGACGTATTAAGATTGAATAAAGATGAGGAGATTGCTTGTGCAGATTGCACCCTAAAGCACCTGCACCATATACCAGAATTTTCATTGCTCGCCTCCAAATCTGATCTTTACAATCTGCATTTTCATCATACCGTCACCGGCCCTGGCGAGAAAACGGAAAAAGCCGCTGACGGATGGGTCTTTCAAATCGTTGTAGCCCAGCATATAGCCCCGGCTGGAGACCTGCAAACGGCTGTCCCACGCGCCGATCTCTTTGGGAGCGTCGGAAACCGCGAAATAAGCACCCACATCCTTGATCTTCGCACTCTTGAGCCATGTCTTGGCGATCATCTTCACCGCCGTCCGATTTGCAGCATCAAACACCAGCACACCGCCGGGGAAGGCGTCTGCCATACCCTGCACAAGAGCTTTGACCTGCTCGGTCAGAAAATAATAGAACACGCCGGAGGCAAAGAAAACCGCGCCGCCCGATGCATCGATTTTTGCAAACCACTCAGTATTATTCAAATCGCAGGGGATATTTTCTTCACGATCTCCGGCGGGCAGGAGCTCATTGCGCACGGCTATGACATCGGGAAAGTCCAGATTGTAAATTTTACAGCTGCCGTTGTCGCAGCTTCTTCCAGTGCTGTCCAGCCCGCAGCCCAGATTGACCACCGCCGCATTGGGGTGAGATTTCAGATAATCCCGCACCTCAAAAGCAAGGTCATTCTGCCGCATGGCCACCTCCAGTGAACCGA
>UQSF01000027.1 GCA_900543625.1 uncultured Eubacteriales bacterium | reverse complement strand
ACGCAGCGGCGGCAGCCGCCGTCCCGTGCGCGCCGCCGTCGGCATCCTGACGGCCGCCGCACTGCTCATCGCCGGCATCAGCATCTACAGCAGCCGGCAGGAGACGCGCGTGCTCAATGTCTACAACTGGGGTGAATACATCTCCGACGGCTCGGACGATTCGCTCAACACCATCACGGCGTTCGAGGAGTGGTACAAGGCGACCTACGGCATACCCGTCAAGGTCAACTACGACACCTACGCGAGCAACGAGGACATGTATGCGAAGCTCAAGAGCGGCGCCGTGAGCTACGATGTCATCATCCCGTCGGACTATATGATCGCGCGCATGGAGTCTGAGGATATGCTCCTGCCGCTCAATTACGACAACATCCCGAACTACCAGTATATCTCCGAGGACTTCCGCGGCCTGTACTACGACCCGGACAACACCTACACCGTGCCGTATACCTACGGCATCGTGGGCGTGATCTACAACGCAAACGTCGTTGATGAGGCCGACACAGGCAGCTGGGATCTCATGTGGAACCCGAAGTACGCCGGCAATATCCTGCAGTACAACAATGCACGCGACGCGCTCGGCACGGCCATGTACCGCGCCGGCATCGATGTCAACACCACCGACCACGCTGCGTGGGAGCAGGCGCTGCAGGCACTCGTTGACCAGCGTCCGCTCGTCAAGAGCTACGTCATGGACGAGATCTACAATATGATGGAGTCCGGAGAGGCCGCCGTCGCATCCTACTATGCGGGCGATTACTTCACGATGTGCGACGCGCAGGCGGAAAACGTCGATCTGCAGTTTTACTACCCCGACGAGACGAACTACTTCATCGACGCCATGTGCATCCCGTCCTGCTGTCAGGACCAGGAGCTGGCTGAGTGCTTCATCAACTTCATGCTCAGCCGCGAGGCAGCCGTCGCCAACGCCGAATATATCTACTACGCCTCACCGAACCGGCTCGTGTACGAAGACCCGGAATACATCGAGGACATGGGCGAGGACACGATGGACATCCTCTACCCCGGCATCGGCTCATTCCGCGACGAATACAACCGCAGCGCCTACCGCAACCTCGATCAGGACACGCTGACCTTTGTCAACAGCCTCTGGGAGACGCTCAAGATCAATTAAACACCGCGTCCGAACCCCGCTCCGGTGCTCCCGGAGCGGGGTTCGGACTATCAAAAGGGTCTTCCTTTTTGCCGGGAGAACACGCTTTTGCAGATGCGCGCGCAAATGCAATGAGGTTTTCTGCAAGCTGATAGGAAATTATACAAATTTGGTCTTGATTCCTGGCTGCGCTTCCCTTATGATATGTCTTTGGATTTTTACGCATTTCGAACAAAAGGTGAGGAAATTATGCAGGCAATGACCAAACAGCGGCATATGGACATGCTCAACGGGCCGCTCTGGAGCAAGCTCCCGCGCTACGCCCTTCCGGTCGCGGCGACCGGCATTCTCGGGCAACTGTTCAACGCGGCCGACGTCGCCGTCGTCGGCAACTTCACGGGTGAGCTGCGCACGGTCGCCGTGGCCGCTGTCGGCGCAAACAGTCCGGTCATCGGGCTGCTGCTGAATCTGTTCATCGGCATCGCACTCGGCGCAAACGTCGTCATCGCCAACGCCATCGGCCGCGGTGACCGCGAGACCGTGCACCGCGCCGTGCACACCTCCATCGTCACGGCGCTCGTCGGCGGCGTGCTCGTGGCGCTCTTCGGGCAGCTGATCGCGGGCGGTCTCATGGGTCTGCTCAATGTGCCGGAGGATGTGTATCCGCTCGCGCTGTCCTACCTGCGCATCTACCTGCTGGGCATGCCGGTCATCCTGCTCTATAACTTTGAGGCCGCCATTTTCCGCAGCATCGGCGACACGAAGATGCCGCTGGCCGCGCTGACGGTCTCCGGCATTCTGAACGTGATCCTCAACCTGTTTTTCGTCATCGTGCTCAAGATGAACGTCAACGGCGTCGCCATCGCAACGGTGCTCTCGAACGCAGTCAGCTCCGTGCTGCTACTGCGCCGTCTGCTGCACGGCGACCTTGTGCGCGTCGAGCTGCGGGAGCTGCGCATCGACCGCAACGCATTCAACAAGATCATGCGCATCGGCCTGCCGGCCGGCATCCAGACCGCCATTTTCTCGCTGTCGAACATCATCATCCAGTCGGCCATCAACAGCCTCGGCACGGTCGTCATGGCCGCCTCGAGCGCAGCATTCAACATCGAGATCATCGCCTACGACGTGCTCAACTCCTTCAGTCAGGCGTGCACGACCTTCGTCGGCCAGAACTACGGTGCCGGCAAGATCGACCGCTGCAAGAAGACGATGTTTCTGTGCCTCATCGAGGACTTCATTGCCTCTGCGGTCGCCATCGCGCTCGTACTGCTGACGGGCAAGTATATTCTCGCGATCTTCAACAGCGATCCCGAAGTCATTGCCATCGGCTACACCCGGCTGCTGTTCCTCTTCGGGTCATATATCTTCACGCTGACGTATGAGATCCTGTCGGGCTATCTGCGCGGCTTCGGCATCTCGCTCGCCCCGGCCATTCTGACGCTCTTCGGCGTTTGCGGCGTGCGTATCTTCTGGATCAAGGCCATCTTCCCGATGCACCGGACGTTCCGATCGATCCTGCTCGCCTACCCGATCAGCCTTGCAACGACCACCGTGCTGATCATCGCCGCGCTGCTGATCTGCCGCCCGGCGCACAAGTTTGCCGCCCGCAGCGGCGAACAGACGCAGGCGTGACCCCTGCAAACGCAAGCACCCCCTCGGGCTGAGCCCGAGGGGGTGCTTGCGTTTTCCGCTTCTGACAGAGACGGATAATCTCCCATCATCGGCTCCGGTGCAGAAAAAGCGCACACGACCACGGTCGTGTGCGCTTTTTCTGTCTGTATTCACGCGCCGAGATAGGCCTTGCGCACCTTATCATCATGCAGCAGATCGCGTGCGCCGCCGGACATGGTGATGCGTCCGTTTTCGAGCACATAGGCACGGTCGGCGATGGCGAGCGCCATCTTCGCGTTCTGCTCCACGAGCAGGATCGTGATGCCAAGCTCATGCATCGTGCCGATGATGGAAAACACCTCCTGCACGAGCACGGGCGACAGGCCCATGGACGGCTCGTCCATGACGATGAGCTTCGGTGCGCTCATGATCGCGCGGCCCATGGCCAGCATCTGCTGCTCGCCGCCGGAGAGCGTGCCCGCGAGCTGCTTTGCGCGCTCCTTCAGACGCGGGAAGCGGGCATAGACCCGCTCGAGATCGTCCGCGATCGCCTTTTTGTCCTTGCGGAAATACGCACCCATGGCAAGGTTCTCCGCAACGGTCATGCGCGTGAACACCTGCCGTCCCTCCGGCACGTGCGCAAGACCCATGGTGACGATGCGACTGGAGTCTGTCTTGCGCAGGTCGTGTCCGTCGTAGATCACGGAGCCGCTCTTGATGGGCACGAGCCCGGTGATGGCGTGCAGCGTGGTGGTCTTGCCGGCACCGTTGGCGCCGATGAGCGAGACGATCTCGCCGTCATTGACCTCCATGCTGATGCTGCGCAGCGCCTGCACAGCGCCGTAGGACACCTCCAGATCTTCAATCTTCAGCATCGTCGTCCGCCTCCTCTTCGCCGAGATACGCCTCGATGACCTCCTGATTGCTCGCGATCTCCGACGGGAGTCCGGCAGCGATCGTCTGGCCGAAATTGATGACCTGGATGCGCTCACAGACGCGCATGACCAGGCTCATATCGTGCTCGATGAGCAAAATGGCCACATGGAACGTATCGCGGATGGTGTTGATGCACGAGAGCAGCTCCGCCGTCTCGGTCGGGTTCATGCCGGCTGCCGGCTCGTCGAGCAGCAGCAGCTTCATGTTCGTTGCCAGCGCGCGGGCGATCTCCAGCTTGCGCTGCTGGCCGTAGGGCAGGCTGGACGCGAGCTGTCCGGCCTTGTCGTCCAGATGGACGATGCGCAGGTATTCCATGGCCTTGTCGGTCAGCTCCTGCTCCGTGTTCCAGTACTTTTTCGTGCGCGAAGGCTGTCGGCAAGGTTGTAATGGATGTCTTTCGTGAAGGCGATCTTCACGTTGTCGAGCACCGTCATGGCCTTGAACAGGCGGATGTTCTGAAACGTGCGGGCAATGCCGGCCTCTACGACCTGATAGGTCTGCTTGCCGTTGAGCTTCTGCCCGCAGAGGTAGAATGCACCCTCCGTCGGCACATACACACCGGTGAGCAGGTTGAAGACCGTGGTCTTGCCGGCACCGTTCGGACCGATGAGTCCCATGAGCTCGCCCTCATGGATCTCCATGTTGAAGTCCGACACGGCCTTCAGGCCGCCGAACGTAATGCCGAGGTGCTCCGCTTTGAGCACAACGGGTCTGGTATCGGTCATGCGTCGGCGCCTCCCTTCCTGGCCTTGGCCTTTTTCTTCCCGGCCAGACGGCCGTCGAACAGCAGCCGGTCGAGTGAAAATTCATATGTGCCCAGAATGCCTCTTGGACGGAAAATGATGACGACCAGCAGCACGAGCGCATAGATCAGCATCGGGAACTGAAACAGCGACTGCACAAAGCCCGGCAGCGCCGAAACCCATGCGCCGTTTTTGATCTCATAGTTGAGCAGGTACATCGCAACGGCCGCCAGCACCGAGCCGGTCATGGAGCCCATGCCGCCAAGCACCACGATGACGACGATGAAGGTCGAATTCCAGATCGAGGCGCTGGTGAACGTAAAGCTCGCCGTCGTGAGCGAGGAAAAGCACGTGGCATACAGTCCGCCGGCAAGCCCCGCAAAGAACGCCGAGATGACGAACGTGAGGATCTTGTAATACGTCGTGTTCACGCCGGAGGCCGCCGCCGCGATCTCATCATCGCGAATGGCCTCGATGGCGCGGCCGTATTTGGAGCGGATGAATGTGCACATGAGCACGATGCACAAAACGGTGATGCCCAGCACGAGCCACACATACTTTGCCTGCAGCGAGGTCGACAGCCCGAGGCCGTTGGCATAGAGCGAGGAGCTGGCCGTGCCGCTCGCCAGACCGTCACCGCCGGCAAAGGGCAGGTTTGCGATGACGTTTTCGACGATGAGGCCGAAGCCGAGCGTCACGATGGCCAGATAGTCGCCGCGCAGACGCAGCGCCGGAATGCCCACGAGCAGTCCGAGCAGCCCTGCGAAAATGGCGCCGAGCAGACAGCAGCCGAGCACGACCAGAATGAGCTGGCCGGGCGCCGCCTTGGATGCCTCGAACACGCCCGCGCGCTCAAGCGCGAGCGAGCTCAGCGCGGCAGTATACGCGCCGATGCCCGCAAAGCCCATGTGCCCAAGCGTGAGCTGGCCCAGATAGCCGAGCGTGAGGTTGAGCGACGTGCCGAGCAGAATGAAGATACACATCTGCCAGATGATCGGTACCAGCACGCGGCGATAGGTATTGTCCGGGAGCACTTGACCGAGCAGCAGCACCACGGCAAAGAGCAGCACGATCAGGCCGCAGTTGACGCCGGTACCGCGCAGTTTCTTTTTTTGCAGCGTATTCATACCTTCTCACCTACATTCTTTCCGAGGATGCCGGCCGGCTTGACCAGCAGCATCACGATCAGGATCAAAAACACCACGGCATTTGCCAGCGACGAGCTGATGTATGCCGTCACAAGCGCCTCGATGATGCCGACGACGATGCCGCCGAGCATGGCGCCCGGGATCAGGCCGATGCCGCCCATGACGGCTGCAACGAACGCCTTGAGGCCCAGCATGGACCCCATTGTCGTCGTCACGGTGTGATACTGCGCGCAGTACATCAGCGCCGCAACTGCCGCAAGCCCCGAGCCGATGGCAAACGTCGTCACGATCGTGCGGTTGACATTGATGCCCACAAGTGTGGACGCCTCCTTGTTCTCGGACACGGCGCGCATGGCGCGGCCGAGTTTCGTCTTCTGCACAAACAGCTGCAGCGCCGCCATAACGATGGCTGCGATGATGATCGTGACGACGGCCGCCATATTCACCGACACGCCGCCGATGGAGATCGGTGCCGTGCTGAAGATCTCGTCGGAGATCACGTGCGGGTTCGGTCCCATGGCCGGGATGGCCTGCACGAGGTTTTCCAGCAGCAGGCTCATGGCGATCGCCGTGATGAGCGCTGACATGCTTGTGCCCTTGCGCCGCACGGGCCGGTAGGCCACCAGCTCTACCACAACGCCCACGAGCGCGCAGATCACGATCGCCGCAAGCACCCCCGTCCACGCCGGCAGCCCCATGCTGTGCAGCAGGATCGGTACGGTGAAATATAGCGTATAGCCGCCGACCATGATGAAGTCGCCGTGCGCAAAGTTGATGAGTCGGATGATGCCGTAAACCATCGTATAGCCGAGCGCCACGAGCGCATAGACGCTGCCGAGGCGCAGCCCGATGATGAGTTGCTGTAAAAAGTCAGTCATATTCTCTCCCTGCCTTTCAGTTTTTGCGCAGGTCAGCCGCGCCGGAATATTCGTGCGCGAAAGCGCCGGTCGGCGCTTTCGCGCAAAGGTCATTGCTTTGGATCGCGTCCGGTCCCGGCTGTATCGCCGGGGTCGGGTCAGCTCTGCGTCTTGACGAACTTCTGCACGAGCTTGCCGTCGGAGGGCGTGAAGGTCAGGATGGCCACGCTCTTTTCCGGTGTGCCGGTCTCGTCAAGGGTCATGTCGCCGGTGACGCCGACATAGTGCATGCCGCTCATCGCGTCTCGGATGGCCTCGTGATCGATGCTGCCGGCCTTCTCAATGGCCTGCTTGACCATGTACATGGCGTCATACGCCAGCGCGCCGAGGGCGTTCATGGATTCCGAGCCGTACTTTTCCGTGTAGTTCTTGACATAGGACTGCACGATCTCGGAGCTGTCCTCCGGGGAATAGTGGTTGGTGAAGTAGACATTCTCATAAGCGCTCAGGTCGCCGGTGGTGTAGTCCTGCGTGCCGTCAAAGCCGTCGCAGCCCATGATCGCGCCCTTGAAGCCGGCCTCACGAGCCTGCGGGATGATTTTCGGGCCGACCGCGTCGTAGTAATACGGGGCAAAGAGCATATCCGCGCCGGAGGCTGCAATGGTCGCCAGCTGCGAGGAGAAGTCCACGGCGCCGGTGTCGGACGAGGACTGCTCGCAGACGATCTCGATGCCGTATTTCTCGGCCGCCTTCACGAACGAGTCGTGCAGGCCGGAGGAATAGGTGTCGCCGGTCGCGTACAGGACCGCGGCTTTTGTCCAGCCCTGATCCTTGGCGTAGGCCGCGACCATCTCGCCCTGGAAGCTGTCCTTGAAGCAGGAGCGGAACACATAGTCGTCCGTAGTGGTGATGGAATCTGCCGTGGAGCTCGGCGTGACGAGCACGATGCCCTCATCGTCGGCCAGACTTGTGATCGCGGACGTGCAGCTCGAGAGCGTTGCGCCGATGATGGCCGCCGCGCCCTCGCTGAGCAGCGAGTTGAAGCCGGAAACCGCCTCTGCCGGCGTGCCCTGATCGTCCTTAGTGGAGAGCTTCACGGTCGCGCCGAGGATGCCGCCGTCGGCGTTGATCTCGTCGATCGCCATCTGGATAGAGTTCGTGATGGCCAGGCCGTAGGCCGCCTGTGCGCCGGTCACCGGGGTGATATTGCCGATGATGATCTCTTTGCCCGACAGATCACCGTCGGCAGAATCATCTTTGGCGTCTTTTCCGCCTCCGCATGCTGCCAGCGAGAGCACCAGCATGACAGAGAGAAGCAATGCAGTCAATCGTTTCAGTTTCATGTTCATATCCTCCTATCTGAATGTTCGCCCGCCCGGTGGGTCCAGTTCCGTTTTTTGTGTTTTTTCCGTTTTTTATGGGCGAAGGAAATAAAAAAACGCAAGGGAGCACAACTTCTGTTCGAAGATGTGCTCCCTTGCACGCTCTTATTATAGGGGAAATCGCACGCAAAAATCAACGGCGATAACCGCCAAACTATTTGTTTTCTTAATCGATATATTTAGCGAAATTCATAAAAGCCTGTCTTTTTCCGTCTGATCCTGCTCGAAGGCGTCCGCCTGCCCCGCCTCCGCCAGCGTGTGGCGCAGGCACGTCAGACACGGCTCGGCGTCCCAGTCGCAGTACATATACTTACAGGCAAAGCACAGCGTTCTGGCCGCCGGATGCGCCTTGCGCGTCTCCGAAGTGGGCGATGCCTGCTGCGGCTGCGCAGCCCGCTGATACCGGTCGATGCCCTGCTGCGCCAGCTGTGTGCTGCGCAGGCAGTCTGCGCACGGCTGCAGATCCCGATCATGGAATTTGTACTTACAGGCAATACATAATGTCTTGTTTTCCGCCATGGTGATCCCTCCATTCTCTGTTTGCCGGACCCGAACCCACTCCGGGATGGTTTCAGTATATGCCGCCGTTTTGCGAATGTAAAGTGTGAGTTATACCTGAATTTTCAAGCGCCTTTCTTCTTTTTGTGTTTAAATAGCTAATGAATCCGCCATGCGGCGTACCGCGTTTGTGGAAAGCGGAAAAAGTGCATTTGCCCGCTTGACAAGCGATGATATTTGGGCGTATGCTTGCGCCAAGTTCAAAGCAGCAAACCACAGAAGCAGAGAAGTAAGCGAGGGTTTGCGTCTTTCCCAGAGAGCTGCCGGCCGGTGCGAGTGCAGCAGAGACGACCTTGCCGAATGGACTGCAGAGGGCGGACGAGACGCCGTGAGGCGGTAAAGTCCGACGGGCTTTTCCCCCGTTACCAAGGAAAGGCGTGTGATGGCACGTCGCTGAGTGGGCGCATTGCGCCAATTTGGGTGGCACCGCAGAAGTTTTCCGGCTTTTGTCCCAAAGATCAATTCCGTATTGGTCTTTCATGGACAAGGGTCGTTTTTTCTTGCCCGGAAAGGCCCCGCCGAAAGGAGCAGACATCATGGCAAATGAAAACATCCCCTACAAAATCTACCTGAATGAAGACGAAATGCCGCGCACATGGTATAACGTCCGCGCGGACATGAAGGTCAAGCCCGCGCCGCTGCGCAATCCCGCCACCGGCGCGCCGATGGCGTTCGACGATCTGCGCCCCGTATTCTGCGACGAGCTCATCCGCCAGGAGCTTGACAACGACGACCGCGAGATCTCCATCCCGGACGAGATCCGTGACTTTTATAAGATGTACCGCCCGTCGCCGCTCGTGCGCGCCTACTGTCTGGAAAAGCAGCTGCAGACCCCGGCGAAAATCTACTACAAGTTCGAGGGCAACAACACCTCCGGCTCGCACAAGCTCAACTCCGCCATCGCGCAGGCGTACTATGCCAAGCAGCAGGGGCTGCGCGGCGTCACGACCGAGACCGGCGCCGGTCAGTGGGGCACGGCGCTGTCGATGGCTTGCGCCTACCTCGGGCTCGACTGCAAGGTCTACATGGTCAAGTGCTCGTATGAGCAAAAGCCCTTCCGCCGCGAGGTAATGCGCACCTACGGCGCGTCCGTGACGCCGAGCCCGTCCACGGAGACGGAGATCGGCCGGCGCATCCTCGCCGAGCACCCCGGCACGACCGGCTCGCTCGGCTGCGCGATCAGCGAGGCCGTCGAGGTCGCCACCTCGACCCCTGGCTACCGCTACGTGCTCGGCAGCGTGCTCAATCAGGTGCTGCTGCACCAGTCGGTCATCGGTCTGGAGACGAAAACGGCCCTTGACAAATACGGCGTCGTGCCGGATATTATTATAGGCTGCGCCGGCGGCGGCAGCAACCTCGGCGGTCTCATCTCCCCGTTCATGGGCGAGAAGCTGCGCGGTGAGCGCGACTATCGGCTCATCGCCGTCGAGCCCGCCTCCTGCCCGAGCCTCACGCGCGGCAGGTTCGCCTACGACTTCTGCGACACCGGTAAGGTCTGCCCGCTGGCCAAGATGTACACGCTCGGCAGCGGCTTCATCCCCTCGCCGAACCACGCCGGCGGCCTGCGCTACCACGGCATGAGCTCCATCGTCTCACAGCTGTACCACGACGGCTACATGGAGGCCCGCGCCGTCGAGCAGACAAAGGTGTTCGAGGCGGCCGAGCAGTTCGCGCGCATCGAAGGCATCCTGCCCGCGCCGGAGTCCAGCCACGCCATCCGCGCCGCCATCGACGAGGCCGTCAAGTGCCGCGAGACCGGCGAGGCCAAGACCATCGTCTTCGGTCTGACCGGCACCGGCTACTTCGACATGGCCGCGTATGAGAAGTTCCACAACGGCGAAATGAGCGATTTCATCCCCACCGACGCACAGCTCGCCGAGAGCTTTGCTTCGCTGCCGCAGGTGCCGGGCCTCGACAACTGAACAAACGTATACGACCGCCGCACGGCGGGTAAAATTTCAACAGTCAAGAACAAAGGAGATCGGATCATGGGTCTGAAAAACATTGAAAAAGCACAGGTGCTGCGCCTCGGCGACGAGGTCGAATACCAGCAGGGGCAGATCGTGAGCAAGACGCTCGCGCAAAACCGCGCCCTGAGCATGACGCTCTTCGCCTTCGAGCAGGACGAGGAGATTAGCACGCACACTGCCGACGGCGACGCGCTCGTCACCGTGCTCGACGGCACGGGCCGCTTCACCATCGACGGCGAGGCGCACCTCGTCTCCGCCGGGGAGAGCATCATCATGCCGGCGCACGTGCCGCACGCGGTCTATGGACAGACGCGCTTTAAGATGCTGCTGACCGTGATCGTGTAACGCGGGATATCTTCGTATATGGATCTCTCTGAATGCAAAAAACCACAACGGCCATCCCATAGGGATGGCCGTTGTGGTTTTTTCGTGCGCATATCGCGCGCCGAACTGCCGAACCTTTTTTACTTCGATTCCGACAGGTTTTCCGTCACAAAGAGCGTGATCACGTTTTTGAGCGTCTCCTGATCGT
Source organism: uncultured Eubacteriales bacterium (assembly GCA_900543625.1). Lineage (GTDB taxonomy): Bacteria > Bacillota > Clostridia > Oscillospirales > Oscillospiraceae > CAG-103. The sequence goes on along the minus strand of UQSF01000027.1, from coordinate 8,799 downwards.
AATCCTCGGCGATCGCAGAAGCGTTCCAGTAGGCATAGTTGCCCTCGAACCAGCTCTCCAGATCATTGAGATCCTCCGCGTAGCGGAACTCCAGGTGATAGGTGGTCGCCATCGTGTCCGGAGAAAATGCAAAGTATGTGAATTCGCCGGAATTCTCGTCCTCGCTCTGATAGAAAATGAAGCCGTTTTCATTTTCCTTGTCCAGCAGGCGGTAGGTGTGGGAGAAAACTTCCTTTCCCTGCGCGTCCAGGCCGGTGATCTTGTGGCCGTCCATCACGAACTTCGCAACGCCGCCCAGGAAATAGCAGTCGAAGGCCATGCTGTCCGGATCCGCCGTGTATTTTTCGGCAGCGTCCGCATTGTCTTCGCCCACCAGTGGCGCGGTGGCATCATGCCAGATGCTCCGGTAGTCCGCTTTCGACAGCTCGGGGAACAGCTCCACATACGTACCGCTGATCGTCGTCAGGTAATCATCCGCGACCGTCTGCTGATTTGCAGCCGACGGGTTGTTCGTGTCCGCTTTGGTCTGTCCGCAGCCAACGACCGACAGCAGGCAGATCACGCACATCAAAAATGCAGCAATTCTCTTTTTCATTGTGTACCTCCTGATATTAGTTAGTCTCGTCTAACCACCAGGAAGTCTATCACATCTCTCCTGCCCGGACTACTCCGTTTTGGTTTCACTGCTCCGTTTTGACGCCTGCTTTGCATGGGCGCGGTACTGCGACGGTGTCGCGCCGTAGCGCTTTTTGAAGCACGCGGAGAACTTGCTGGCATTGTCATACCCGGCGGCCTGCGCAATCTGCGTCACCGGCCGCGTGCTCCGCACCAATTCTACCGCGGCCTGTTCCAGCCGGTACTCCTTGATGTAGTGGTACACCGGAACGCCATAGACCTGCTTAAATATCTTCTGCAGATGAGACACCGAGATCTTGTGCTCCGCCGCCAGCTGCGCCAGAGAGACATACCCCTCCCGATCGGTCAGCAGATGGTCCCGCAGATGCCGGGCCAGCTCCGCCTGCCGGGCAGAGCAGTACGGGTCAGCAGCGGAGCCGCGCGGAACGCGGCCGAGCAGCATCAGCAGCTCCAGCACCTTGAGCTGCAGGAAGCCAGGATCCAGATAGGCAATGCTCTCATATAGCTCCCGGAATACATGCTCACAGCGCGGTCCGGCAAAGCCATACGTGTACCACTTGCTGCCGAGGAGGTTGCGCTTGAGTGCAGAAAAGTCCACGGAAAACACCGGCGCGTTCCGCTCGATCCAGCGCTGGGCGGCAGCCGGATCCACCTCCAGGCAGATGCCCTCATAATAGCCCAGCGGAAAGTGCGACTCCGACATCGTGCCGTGCACGCCGTCATAGCAGCTGATGGCCATGTCCCCCGGCTTGAGCAGGACATGATCCCGCAGAGAAAACCGGGTCTCAAAGCGCCCATTGGCGCAGAAATTGATCTCCAGCATCCCGGTCTGGGTGCGGAGCTCCGTATAGGAGCCCATCTCCAGCCGCATCCGCATGGCGCTCACGCCGTCCAGCAGCGGATAGAAATGGATCTCTCCGTTTCCGTCCGCGTTTTCAAAGCCGCCGGCCTGCCCGGACGGGCAGGAAACGTCGGCCGCTTCGTCATGGTATTGGATCTCGATCACAGCTATCTCTCCTTCCAAAGGCGCGGGCATGTCACCGTGCGGGAGCCTCGCGTTCCCCGCGCAGCGTTCGGATCGGCCCAGTGTAAGAGCAGCTGAGGCAGGTGCACATCGCCGCATACACGCCGACCAGAACCGTCAGGACGCAAAACCACGCGCTAACCCGGAGCGTAAGCGCCAGAAGTGCCGCAAACACAATCCAGCTCAGTACACTTCCCACGCGCATGGGGCGGCGGATGGTCTCACTGATCGCAAGCTCCTCCTCCGGCGTGTAGAGCCGGAAGTCGTGCTCGCTGCGAAAGATCGCCCAGAACGAATAGCGGGAAACGAATTTGATCCCCTTGGCGGCAAGCTCACGCTTGAGTGCTTCCACCTCCGCATTACTTTTGCCGCGCAGGTAGCACACGCGGAATATGTATTGATCCGGCTCGCAGGGCACGAAGGTCCAGACGCCCTCCACAAGGCTTGTCACCGCCCAGCCCGCATGGCACATCTTGGCCATGTAGACCTCGTCCGCCTTGTGGTTAAGCGTGTAGTTAAACTTTTTCATGATTCGATGCTTCCAGCGCGTTCAGAAACGCCCGGATCGTCCGCACGAACGCATCCGCCTCCAGGATCGTGGATAAGTGCCCACCGGAAACATAGGCGATCTGCGGGTCGTGCATCAGGCAGACCAGATCCGCCTGCATCTTCCCGGAGAAAAAGTCCTGATCGGGCAGGATGAGCAGGATTTTTCCCTCCAGCGCCGCAAAATCCGCCGCCGTCATCGGCGTCTGGTGCATCACGTCTGCAAGCAGACCGGAAATGTGCACATCCTTTTCCTGCTTGTAGTCGCGGAAAATCGTCTCGAACAGATCCCGCGCATAGGCAATCTCCTCCGGGCTCTCGTTGCGGATGTGGCGCATGCTGGCCCGGATGAGTTTCGGCTTGAGCTTTTCATAGTTGCAGTGCTTCATGTACCACAGCATGGCCGGCGCAAGAAAGTACTTTTTTTCAGGCTCTTGAGCGTTTCTGCATCCATGCCGCCGGTCGAGATCAGCACCAGTCCGCCGGCCTCGCCGGGGTATTTCTGCACATAGATCTGCGAGACCATGCCGCCGTCGCTGGCGCCGATGAAGATCGGCTTTTCGATGCCAAGCTTTTGGAAAAAGGCGTGCATGCCCGTCACCAGTTCCTGATTGGTGCGCAGCTGCTGCGGGTAATCAAACAGCAGCACACGGCAGCCCGTGGAAAGCGCATCGACATAGTCAATCCACATTTCCAGCGTGTTCATGCCGCCGTTGAGCAGCACCAGCGTCCTGCCGTCTGCTTGCCCGCTCAGCACATAGCGGAACACTGCGCCATCCACGGTCATCATTTGACAGGGGTGTGCTGCCGAAAAATGTTTCAGCTTTTCTGAAAATAACATATCGTTTCCTCCATTGCTTTGATACCGGCGGCTCTGTTCTGCCGGCGCGCCAACGGACAAAGCCGCCCACTGTGAATGCGCTGCCGCCTTAAGTCCTTTCCAGCACGATGATCTTGTTGGAGACATTCCGCACGGCGGGCAGCTTATCCAGCACCTTGTAAACCGGGGCAAACACCGCCATGCCTTCGGTCAGGCAGTGCTGCTCGACAAAGCGAAAGTCCGGCAACAGCGCGGCACGCGCTTCTCCGTTTTTTACGCCCCAGGTGAATTTCGCATGGCTGCCCTCAATGGACTTTTCCCGGAACCGCTTGACGACCATGGGGCTCATGGTCTCGACGAATACCGCCGCCGTCGGGAACCGCCCGGCGATCACCGTGAAGATATGCTGCACATCCGCTTCCGACAGATACATGGTCAGGCCCTCGATGATGACGAGCACCGGCGTGCCCTGCTCCGTGATCTCGCCGCCCCAGTCGTCCATAGCGGACATGGCAAGCTGCGAGATCGCACCGCGCTCCGGCAGGAGCCGCTCGCGCACGGCAATGGTCTCCGACAGGTCGAGATTATACCAGCGCGCGTACCCATTCACCCGATAGCACCGAGTGTCCAGACCGCAGGCGAGGTTGACAACGACGGCACCCGAATTCTGCGCCAGCCACGCGCACACCAGCCGATCAAGCACGATTGTGCGGGCAATGACCCCGCTGCGCATCGCGGTGTCCTTGTCCGCAAGGGAGAAATCGTAATCCAACCTGCGGATAATCTCCTCCGCTTTCTGATCATGGATCGTGCCGCGCCCGGCGCTCTCCCTTGCGCGGGCATAAACGGTCTGCAGCATCGTCTCCGGTACGCCGGAGAGCGTAATCTTTTCGGTCATTATCGTATGTCTCTCCTCTCACTTTTCGGTTAGAGTAAGCTAACCGAACTGCTATGAAAAAGCCGCATTCCTGCGGCGGGCCGTGCCCGCAAGCGGTGGCTGCAGGCGCTCTTATAGTATTATCGTAGCATAGACAGCCTCGTTTTTCAATGAGATGCTCTGCACACAGGCGCAGGGTTCTCCGTCATCCAGCGCAAGGCAGTTGCCGTTGTCATAATTGGCACAAAGGCGCTTAATTAGGGCGTTCGCCCTCTGCCGTTGCTTCGGCGTGAGTTTTGGCAGCATCCGCACCACCGTTCTCCGTTATGCGCTTCGCCACGACCACAAGACGGCTGTTGTTGCGGCTGTACTCACAGGTAGACAGCGTAATGAGCTTATCGCCGTATTCGGCGGTCACGCCGGTATCATAGAAAGACAGCTCCTTGCACTTGGCAACGAAGCTGACAAAATCATCGGCACTCTCTGCGTCTATAAAGCGATAAAACTTGAACGCTTCGGGACTGTCGGTGTAGACCACTGTGCGGAATACGGCAACGATCTCATACTCCTGCTTATCCGTCAGTGTGTTGAAGGTGATCATCCGATGCTCACTCCAAAAGTCTTTGCTCTTGAATTTTTCAAGGTGGGCAAACATTGAACCGTTGGACATATGGTGTCCATAGATGACAAGATTGTCGGACGGCTCCTGCACATCGCAATCTTCCTGCACATAGGGACAGCCATAGTCGGAATAGTCCTTATCAAAGCCGTGCTTTAGATAGAAATTCGGCTCATTCACCGACTGCATCACGGGATAATTGATGTTGGTATCTGCAATACTGATCCAGCCCACCAAATCGCCGTTCTGCTGATAAAGCTCTGCAAGCTCCGGCAGAAGCATCTTTTCCTCGGAGTATGGAATCTGCTCCGCCGGTTCCGTTGCAGCATCCGTCTGTGCCGCAGCATTCACAAGGTCAGCCAGCTCGCCATAAAGCGCAGCTTGCTTATTCGACTCCTTGTGGTGATCGATAATAAAATAGGTGCTTGTGCCGAGAACGGCTACAAACACCGCAATAAGAATCATACAGATTTTCTTTTTCATTGAATTTCCTTTCCGAAAAGCAAAATGCCCGCCTGTTGCCAAGCGAGCATTTTACGATTCTGTCGTTTAATACTCAGAGCTTAACAGGAAGTCCGCTATGTGCATCGTCTTGATGCCCTCGTAGTTTCCTCCTGAGAACTCATCCGTTGTGAGAACATATTTGGGGTAGTTGTCGTGGATCTCCAGCAAACGCTCATACTCCCGTTTTTCCGTTTTCGGAGAACGAAGCTCCTGTGTGACCTGCACATAGAGCTTTTCATTTTGCCGTACTGCAACAAAGTCGATTTCGCCGCTGCCGGACTTGCCGACATTGACGGTATAGCCTCTGCGGCAAAGCTCCAAGTATACGACATTCTCAAGACTGGATGCCACACTGTCAGAGTTGTAGCCAAGGACGCTGTACCGCAGGGCGGTGTCCGCAAGATAGAATTTCTCCTGTGTTTTCAGAATTTCCTTACCCTGCAAATCAAAGCGGGAGCATCGGTGAAGCAAATAGGCTTTCTCCAGCTTCTCCAAGTAGCTGTAAACCGTTTCGTTGTCCAGCGCACGGTGCTCTGCTTTCAGATAATCCGAAATGGATTTTGCGGAGAAGGTATTGCCCACATTGTTGAAGGTGTACTTGACCACTCGTTCTAACTGGTCTATCTTTCTCACCTGATTGCGCTTGACAATATCCGAGAAGATCGTGGAGTTGTAAATATCCCGCACGATGGTGTAGACCTCGTCCTGAGAGAACTCCTGCAAATGCGTTGCCGGGAAACCGCCCAAGCGCACATAGTTGGCAAGCTCTGCCTTCGGCTCTCCAACCTCGGTATATTGGCTTTTGAACATCAGGTATTCGCCAAAGGACAAGGTGAAGATGCGGAAAGACACATACCGTCCCGTCAGATAGGTCGATATCTCAGAGGACATCATTCGGGAGTTGGAGCCTGTCACATACAGGTCAACATCGAAGTCCGACGCCAGCGAATTGACGACCTTTTCCCAGCCCTTGATTTCCTGAACCTCATCAAGAAACAGATAGGTTTTTCCATCGGGCGAAAGACGCTCCTTGAGCTGTGCGTACATCTGCTTTGCCGTCATATCCTCATATTCCATTGAGTCATAGCGGCAACTGACAATGCGCTCATCCGGAATATTCCGCTGCGTTTTCAATCTCTCCATAATCATTTTCAGGATCGTTGACTTTCCGCAGCGGCGCACTCCCGTGAGGATTTTTACAAATGGCGTATCCACATAAGCCATAATCTTCTCTACATACAAAGGTCTGTAAATCATCGTGACCACCTCCGTTTGTAGACAGTATACCGCAATTCTCATCAAAAGTCAATTTGTTTTACGATTATAAGCCGCAAAACTTTTCGACAATTTATTCAACTGCGGTTTGACTTCTATATAGCGAGGGTTAAGCACCCTCGCCCGGTTTGGTGGTCATCAGCTTATAGAGCTTCGTGTTCTTGGGGAATTTATTGGCAAACGGTACAAGGCTGGAGCCGACCTTGATTAGTCCGTGACCGGCATCCACATTGGTGATATAGGAAAGCTGGGTGTCCGAAATGTTCAGCAGCTTCGCAAGCTCCAATCTGTCCGTAGAAGCCTGATTGAGCATAACAATGAACTCGGAGTTTGCCAGCATCGTTCTTGCCGTGTGGGATTGAAGCAGGTCGTCCACATTCTGCGTGATGCCGGTGGCATAAGCACCGTACTTTCGCACACGCTTCCAAAGGGTGAACAGGAAGTTTGCGCTGTACTCGTGCTGGAACAGAAGGTAGATTTCATCGATGAAGATGAAGGTGTTCTTTCCCTTGGCACGGTTGGCCGTAATACGGTTCAGAATGGAATCAAGGACGACCAACATACCGATGGGCATCAACTGCTTGCCGAGGTCAAGGATGTCATAGCAGATCAGGCGGTTATCCGTGTTCACATTGGTTTTCTTTGCAAAGGTGTTCAGAGAGCCGTTGGTAAACAGCTCGATGGCAAGAGCAATCTCCTGCGCTTCTGGTTCAGACTGCTTCAAAAGCTCTGCTCTGAAATCCTGCAAGGTCGGCACTTCGCCGGTATAGTTGTTCTGCTGATAGGTACGGTAGACGCTTGCCGTGCAGCGGTCAATGATGGACTTCTGCACTGCGCCAAGGTTGTTGCCTCCGATGAGCTGCTCGCACAGGGACATAATGAACTCGGATTTCAGAATAACGGGGTTTGCACCGTCACCGTATTCCCGGTTCATATCCATCGCATTGATATGGGTGGGAGAAGTGGCAGAGATGTTAATAATCTCGCCGCCCAGCGCCCGCACAAGGGGCGAATATTCTCGCTCCGGGTCAATGATAATGATGTCTGCGTTGCCGGCAAGCACCTGATTGATGACCTCACCCTTTGCGGTAAAGGATTTACCACCGCCCGAAACACCGAGAATAAACTCGTTGCCGTTGAGGAGCTGTCTGCGGTCTGCGATAATCATATTTTTGGAAATGACATTCTGACCATAGTAAACGCCGTTGGTATGGCAAATATCCTGCACCCGGAACGGGATAAAGACCGCAAGGCTCTCCGTGGTCAGCGTGCGGAACGACTCGATCTTGCGGACACCGAAAGGCATCGCCGTATTCAGCCCATCAAGCTGCTGAAACTTGAGAACACCGAACTGACACAGGTGCTTTCTTGCCGTAGTGAGTAGCGCTTCCGTGTCGTTGTCGAGCTGTTCCTTGGTGTCCGCCGTGTGAACCATCGTCAGAACGGCAAACATCATTCGCTGGTCACGGGTCGTCAGGTCGTCGAGAAACTCCTTCATCTCCTTGCGCTGCTGTTCAATGTCGTAGGGGAGCTGGGCAGAAAAGTTGTTGTTGGCATTCTGCCGGCGCTGCCAGTTGGTCGCATTGGTTTCTACACCGAGCAAGCGGCTTTCAGCTTCCCGCACGGCTTCGTCCGTGGGCACGGGGATAACATCAATGGACATCATCAGATTGCGGTTGAGGTCGGTCATTTCCGCTACCATACTGTCCTTGATATAGGAGGCATACTCTCGCAGAAACAGCACTCTGCCATAACGCTCTCCAATCTTGAAATAGTCGCCTGTGAACGCCATCGAATCCGGGCAGATGAAATCCTTGAAGTCGTGTCCTTTTTTGCGGGTTTCCTTAATGTCGAAGCGGAACTCCGTTTCTTCACCGGCACGGTAAAAGTCGTGGAAAATACGGAGTCGTTCATCCGGCTCCAGCTCCACGCACTTACTGCCAAGCCGCCCAAAGTGGGCGATCAGGTCAGCTCCCACACGGGCAAAGTAGTTTCTCGCTTCCTCAACATTCTTCTTGCACACCGAAATGGTGATGTACTTCTCCTGAATGATAGCGTTTGCGCCGGTGGCTTTTTCAAGAAGCATCCGGTTATATTCCTCACGGTACTCGTCAAGAGCATCGCCCTTCAGGGGGAGAAGAATGGTTTTCTCAAAGTTTGCACGGTTCAAACGGCGGTTGTTAATGGTGATCTTGGTGGTTGCGCCGCTGTCAAGGCTGTTGAGCAGTTCCGAATATTCAAGGAACATCGCTTCTTTATCCTCACGGCTGGCGACGGCATAGTTGATGTCACTGAACTTGTAAGTCTTGGAGAACTTATCTCTGCCCACCTGAAAAATGCCGTCATCGTAAATCGCCTTGATGGGGATCACATCCTGGACGCCCCTCGGCACAACAAATCGTTCTTTATCCTGTTTGAGCAGGTTGCGAAGCGTTTTAATCATTAGTGCTGTCCTCGATTCTCTCCTTGGGCAGATACACACCGGCGAGGGAAACAAG
>UQSF01000026.1 GCA_900543625.1 uncultured Eubacteriales bacterium | reverse complement strand
ATTTTCCCGCCAAGCCCCACAGGCTTTCTGGTGTTCTCAAAAAATGACATCTTATTACACCTCCGATTTCACACATTCCGCATAGGTCAGCGGGAAGGACGCCTTCAGAACAGCGCTTTTCCGCACAGCCCAGCCGTTTTGCCGCAGGAAGCGCAGGTATTCCTCGCTCGTCCACTTGCTGCGGAGAGGGAAGCCTGCCATCCTCATAAAAAATGCCCTGACCATGCCGGAAAAAGAGTTTCCGGCATGGGTGAAGGTCGGCGCAATCAACACACCGTCATCCTTCAGAACCCGCTTGATTTCTTGCAGGGCTTTCTCCGGCTGCGGCACGATATGCAGCGCGTTGGACACGATCACCACATGAAAGGACTGGTTCGCATAGGGCAGGCGGAACATATCCTGCACGGAAAAGTACAGCTTTGCCGAGCGATTATCCCGCTTTGCCTCAGCGATCATCTCTGCGGAGGCGTCCGTCGCCTCGATGTGCGCCGCCGCGTTTACGATGTGTTTTGCGATCAATCCCGTGCCGGTAGCAAGTTCCAGCACCGTCTTGTGCCGCACGACCGGCCGGATCAGCTCATACATCTCGTCATACGCCGCCCGATCCTTTCGCATAAAGCGGTCGTAACGACCGGCGTTTTTGTCCCAGAAGTCCTTGTGTTCCTGCATCGCTATCATTCCTTTCAATGTTAGGTCAACCTAACCGGCGCGTGCATCCGAGCGGTTAGATGGCGCTAACCGTTGTGCCTTGGAAAAGCCGCATCTCTGCGGCCTTCCGCTTATTTAAATAACTCCCTGCAAGCGCCGTACACCAGCGTTTCCAGCACCTGCGGGTACAGTCCTCCTATTTGCTCCTTGTGTGAGACGGTCAGAATCAGTCCGCGTACTGTCGCGGCGGCAAGTGAAATCCCCCGTTTAGGAACAAGACTATATTTTTCCAGGAGCAGGCGAATGTGCGTCTCGTCATCGTGGTAATGGACATTTTTGATGTCATCCGGCAGTCTCTGCAAAAGCAGCTTCGCATCGTTTTCAATGAAAACCATGTCGCCGGTATCGGACAGCCGCCGGCAGACGGCGAGAACCGCCTTTGCCGCACGCTCCGACGGCGGCAAGCCGTTTGCTTCGCTCAGTGCATGGTCAGCCACTCCATAAAGCTCGGAGTGAACGTTCTCCAAAACCGCGAAGAAAAGCATTTCCTTGGATTCGTAGAATTTATAGAACGAGCCCTTCGCAATGCCGACCGCCTTCGTCAGCTGCTCTACGGAGGTTTTTTTCATCCCCAGCGTGACAGCACAATGTCTCGTTTCCTTCAGCAACGCCTTGCGGAGCTGCTCAGTCTCGTAATCGGTAAAAGCCAAGGTCGCACCCTCTCTGAAATATGACCGTTTCGGTTCTTCTGGTCATATTATACCGAGCTTTTTCTGGTTTGCAAGGGGTGTGGAGAAAAACATACGCATTTTAACAAAAAATTATTTTCCCTTAACACATTATTTCATGAAGGCGCTCCTCTTCCTTTGGCAAAGAACTGCACCCCCCTAAAATCAAAAATGCCCCCCCTCCAAACCGTAATTGCACCCCCTTAACGGGTTTCTATCAAAATTAGAGTCATTTGCCAGAACAGAGAAAACCAGCAATCCATTGTGATTGCTGGTTTTTCTTTGTTTATCAATGCTGTGCAGTGCGAAAAATGTCGCGGATTTACGATTGTTTTCCGCATAATGCGAACGTGTTTTGTTAACAAAATGCTAACAGCGCGCAACGATTATGCGCAAGTCAGTACTCGATAATGTATCTTCTTTCAGCTGGAGCGGTTGCCCGCCCCGCCTTTATCAAGGATCTTCTGCAGGTCGTAAACCGTCGCCTTCCGTACAACTTGCAATCTTTTCTTTCTCTGACATGGTGTCACGCTTTCTTTCGGTGTCGCTTTCTTATCACTGCTTTCAGGATAACATACCCGCAGACGTATGCCGACCATTTTCTTCAAAAACCTCAAGGCATTTCACGCAAGGCGAAACCAATCTGCGTATTTTCCGTCTGAATGTGCAGGACTCTGTACCTGGGAGCGGTGGCAAGAATTAAGACTAATTCAGGTATCATTGGCTATTTTTTTCGGCACAACCCTGCTATAATGTTTCCACACAACAATGCGTCTTTAGGAGAACAGAGCAAATGGCAAGCACGGAACCATCAATGACCGAACAGCATACATGCAGCGCGGCGGCTCTGCCGGAGGGAGCCTTTCTCCCGGCCGGACCGCAGTGCCCCGGACGCCATCCGGAAAGCGGCGCCGCAGGATCTGCAGGCGCTCTTTTCTGCGCCCGTGCGCTTGGGACACAAGCTGCCGCGGTGTGTAAATACGCGCAGGAGGGCTGCTGATATGGAGCTTTCTTCGTTGTTCCTCGCGGGAAAAGGGAGCGCCCTGACCTCCTTCTTCTCGACGGCATTTCTCGTCGTGTTCCTGCCGTTTTGTCTCGTGGTGTACAGTCTCATGCCGCGGCGCGGGAAAAAATACTTCCTGCTCGCCGCCGACTGCGCCTTTTTCTGGCTGATCAGCGGCAAGCTGCTCGTGTACCTGCTTCTGACGGCGCTTTCGATGCACTACTTCGGACTGTGGCTGGACAAAATACAGTCGGAGACGAAGCTTCTGCTCGCGCAGACGGAAAAAGCCGAGCGCAAGACCGTGCGCAAGCGGCAGCAGGCCGTGCAGCACCGGATCCTTTTGCTGGCCGTCATTCTGCACATCGGCGTCCTGTTCGCGCTCAAGTATTCCGGCTTTGCCGCGACGAATGTCAACACACTCCTGGCGCACCTGCATATTCCCGTGCAGCTGGCGATCCCGAAGTATGTGATGCCGATCGGTATCTCCTTTTTCACGCTGCAGGCGCTGTCCTACATCGTGGACGTGCAGCGCGGCGTCACAAAAGCGGACACGAATCTGCTGCGCCTGACGCTGTTCATCAGCTTCTTCCCGCAGATCGTGGAAGGGCCGATCTGCCGCTACGACCAGACCGCGCAGCAGCTCTGGGACGCAAAGCCAATCACCTACGAGAACCTGACGCTCGGTCTGCAGCGCATTGCCTACGGCATGATGAAAAAGATCATCATCGCCGACCGGCTCAACCCGCTCGTGAGAAATGTCTTTAATAACTACACCGACTTTGACGGCGGCGTGATCGCACTGGCTGCCGTGTGCTACACCGTGCAGCTGTACATGGACTTTTCGGGCTCGATGGACGCCGTCACCGGCACGGCGCAGATCCTCGGCGTCACAATGCCGGAAAACTTCCGACAACCGTTTTTCTCCAAGACGATCTCGGAATTCTGGAAGCGCTGGCACATCACGCTCGGCACCTGGTTCAAGGACTATGTATTCTACCCGGTCGTCACGCTCAAGCCGCTGGAAAAGCTCACTTCCGCCGCCCGCAAACGCCTCGGCAACCACTACGGTCCGCTGCTGGCGAGCGCCGTCGCGCTCTTTTGCGTGTGGTTCTGCAACGGTCTCTGGCACGGTGCCGCATGGAGCTATCTCTTTTTCGGCATGTACCACTTCGTGCTGATCCTCATCGGCAACATCATCGCCCCGCCGGTGCGGGCCGTCAACGCGCGGCTGCACATCCGCGCCGAGAGCTTCCCGTACCGTCTGCTGCAGATGCTGCGCACGACGGTGCTGGTCATCATCGGCGAACTGTTTTTCCGTGCAAACGGCCTGCGCGCAGGTATGCAGATGTTCCGCACCATGGTCACCGGATTTGCATTCCCCGTCTTTGACGATGCGCTCTTCAAGGCGCTCGGTATTGACAAGTTTGACCTCATGATCGTTGCTGTGACGCTGCTGATCGTGTTCGTCGTGAGCGTGATCAACGAAAAAGGCAAGTCCGTGCGCGCGCTGCTGGCACAGCGCCCTGCTGCGGTACGCTGGACAGTCTTTTATGCGCTCATTTTGTTCATCATCGTTTTCGGAGCATACGGAAAGGGTTACATTCCCGTCGACCCCATGTATGCGAACTTTTAGGAGGCACGCATGTCCCGTTTTCTCAAACATACGCTCAGATGCGTCGTTTTTCTCGCTGTGCTGGCGCTTTTGCTGACCGGCGTGTCGCAGCTGGTGCGGCCAAAAAACAACACCCGCAGCGACGGCATCCATGACCCCGCGGCCAACGGCATCCTCGGAGAACCGGACAACACGATCGACCTGCTCATCCTTGGTGACAGCGAGAGCTATTCCGCCTTCATCCCGATGCAGCTGTGGCAGCAATACGGTTACACGGCCTACTGCTGCGGCACATCCAGACAGACACTGTACTATTCGGAAGCGTTCTTGCACAAAGCCTTCCAGAAGCAGTCGCCCAAGCTTGTGATCCTGGAGACCGATGTGATCTACATCGACTTTTCGTACGGCAGCATGCTACTGCAGGAGGCCGGCGACCTCTTCCCGGTGTTTTCCTACCACGACCGGTGGAAATCTCTGAAGGCAAATGACTGGCGCATGACCGTCAATTACACCCACACCGAAAACGCCAAAGGGTATCAGTTCCGCCACAACGCCGCTCCGGCGGACGCCAGCAATTATATGACGCCATCGGATGCCTACGCTCCCATCCCGAAGCGAAACCGCGCCTATGTTGAGCGCATCAAAGCCTTCTGTGACGAAAACGGCGCGCAGCTGCTGCTCGTCAGCGCGCCCAGCACACTCAACTGGAACATGGCGCGTCACAACAGCACGCAGGCATTTGCCGATGCGCTGGGTATCGGCTTCCTCGATCTCAACACCGCACACGAGCAGGTTGCGATCGACTGGAACACGGACACCCGCGACAAGGGTGACCACCTGAATTATTTCGGTGCGCAGAAGGCCACGACCGTGCTCGGTGCGTATCTTGCCGATACCGGTCTGCTCCCGAGCCATAAGGATGACCCGGCCTACGCCGACTGGAACAAGCAGTCGGACGCCTTCAGCCGGACGGTCACCGATGCGCTCGCAAAAACGTAACGACGTCCTCCCTTTCAGACAGAAAAAACCTGCGGTTTCCTTGGAAACCGCAGGTTTTCTTTTTGGCTGCGCCTCACGCGCCGCCGTTTGCTCCGGAGAAGGTGCAGAACTTTCCCTCGTGCGCGTATTTGCGCAGGACACCGGCCATGGCAGCAAGGTCGGCGGGCTTGGTCGCCAGAAGCTCGTGGCGGGTCTTGGCCAGATCCTCCGGCGTCACGCCCTTGAGCGCGCGCACGCACTGACTCTCGCACACGCCGGCGGGATCGAGCAAGGGATCGGTCGTGTTGACCGCGCCGATGATGATGTCGTCGAGCGGCATGCCCTGCGCCGCGAAATCCTCGATGAAATCGGCAACGGTGGAAAACACCGCGCGCGTATTGTCGAGGTTCGGGTCACGGTAGGAGTAGCAGAAGATGTCGCCGCTGCGGCGCACGTTCATGCCCGTGCCGTAAGCACCGCCCTGCACGCGCACCATGTTCCACAGGTAGCCATAGCTCACAAGCGAGGACAGCACCGGGCACGCGCCGGAATAGCTGCTGCCGAGGGCGTAGAGGTTGTGTCCCAGCGCGCAGAAGCCCACATCCGCCGGGATCTCGACCGCACAGGCGGCCGCGTCATAGCGCTTGTGCGCAGCCGTCTCGCCGGGCGTACCCTGCGGCAGCGCGGCGATGAGCTGTGCGAGCACATCGGCATCGAGCGCGCCGGAATAGCCCGCGAACAGGCGGCTTGAGACAAACACCTTTTCCGTGAGTGCGGCAAGCGCGGCGCTCACCTGTGCGCCGTTTTGCGCAAAGCCGGCGGCCAGCGCCGCAAACCAGCGCACAAAGGTCTCGCCCTCGAGCGTCTCCTTGAGCGCAGCACCGGCCGAGAACGCCGACAGCGACTTGGTGACGGCGAAGGTATGGCCGTTCGAGATGAGCGACTGGCGCATGAAATAGTCGTTTTGCATGACGGTCTCGCCGATGCGGTCCGTCTCGTCATAGCGCCCCTGCGTGAGCAGCTCGCGCAGAAGCTGCACCGCCTCGGCCGCGTTTTCCTCGAGCATGCTCGCCGACACGAGCAGGTACGGGTGCACATGCCCGGTGTCCCCCTGCTTCTGCAGGCAGTCCACACGCAAAAACAGCGAGCCCAGCAGCGCCTTGACGCGGTTTTGCAGCACGTCCGCAGGGCAGGTCTCCGTGCGCAGCTCGCCGAAGCAGGTGCTCAGCACGTTGAGCATACACAGCTCCTCATCCGTGAGGTCGGAGACGTCAAAGTACAAATTGAGGTACACGATGCCGTTCGTGTCGCCCGAGACGTGCAGCGTCCGGACACCGTTGACCTCGCCCGGCTGCGTCTGCACAGGGGCGACCGTCTGCGGTACATCCTCGAGGCGCAGGTGCGGCAGGCTCATGAGCGCCTGCGCGCTGTCCTCGCTCTGTTGCCACTGCTGCATCCGCCGGAAGGCCGCATACGCCTCGCTGCGCTGATCGGCATCCCACGCGGCGGTGGCGGCGGCGAGCCGCTCGGATTCACGGCGGGCGTCATCCTCCCCCTTCGTGAGCGCCGGCAGCACATAGAGGGTGCACAGGTCGCCGCTCGAGCCGAGCAGATCGGACAGCAGGCGCTCAAAATAGCCCGCATGGATCTTTTCGCGCAGCGCGTCGAACACGGCGGCGTTGTCGATATACGCCAGCGGATCACCGCCGTAGAGCCAGCTGTCAAACGCGCGGCAGGCAAGCTCTACGCCGTAGGGCTCGGTGATCTCGCGGTTGATGAAGGCAAAGCGCTCGAGCGACGCCGAGAGCGCCGCGCGGTCGAGCCCGGCTGCGAGCATATCGCGCGCGACCTCCGCCGCAAGGGTCTTGACCTTGTCAAAGGCGTCTCTGGTCGTGTTGCGCACGATGAGCGCGGCGCTCGGCTGATAAATACCGTCGGAGATCTCGAGCGTCACGTCCTGCGCAAGACCGCGCTCAAGGAATGCGCGCTTGAGCGGCGCCTCATTCGAGCCGGTGAGATAGTCCGAGAGGATCTTGGCTGCATAGACCGTCTCCACGTCGTCATAGCGGCACAGGAGTCTGGAGAGGCTCATATGGCAGAGCGTCTCCTCGCCGGGCATCGCCTCATAGTACACCGTGGCCTCGCCCGTGCGGGGCTGCTGCACCGTGAAGTCAAAATCCGGGGCGCGGTATGTGTACTGCGACAGGTACTCCGCGTCGATATAGGCAAGCACGCGCTCGGCGTCCATGTGGCCGTCGAGGAAGATGCGCGCGTTTGACGGATGGTAAAAGCGCTTGTGCGCGGCAATGAACTGTGCATAGCTCAGCTCGGGGATGTGCTCCGGCTTGCCGCCGCTCGAAAACCCGTAGCAGGTGTCGGGATACAGCAGCCGGTCCGTCCCCTCGCCGATGACGCGCTCGACATCGGCATAGGCGCCCTTCATCTCGCTGAAGACGACACCGTTGTAGTACGGCTGCGCCTGCTCGCCGTCAAACTCGTAGTGCCAGCCCTCCTGCATGAAGATCTCCGGCTTTTCGTAGATGTTCGGGCAGAACACGCCGTCGAGATACACGCGCATGAGGTTGAACAGATCCTGCTCGCTGCGGCTGGAGACCGGGAAGATGGTCTTGTCGCTGTAGGTCATGGCGTTGAGGAAAGTCTGCATCGAGCCCTGCAGCAGGGACACGAACGGCTCCTTGACGGGAAACCGCTTCGAGCCGTTGAGCACGCTGTGCTCCAGGATGTGGAACACGCCGGTGTCGTCCTCCGGCAGGGTCTTGAAGCCGATGCAGAAGGTCTTGTTCTCGTCGTCGCGGTCAAAGTACAGGAGCTCCGCTCCGCACTTCTTGTGCCGCATGGTGTACAGCGTTGCCGCCTTGGAGGCGACGTACTGCTTCTTTTCCAGCTCGAAGCCGCAGCAGATATCGCCGGGCTGAGCGTCGGTAAGCTTCACATTTTCTCTGATCATGATTCCCTCGCTGACATCAAAGTGATTTGCTGAACATTTGATAGTATGCATTGCTCGCGCGCAGCTCATCCGGCGTGCCGGCGGCTTCGACTGTGCCGTCGCGCATGGCGATGACGTAGTCGGCGCGCTTGGCCGCCTCATAGCTGTGCGCGATCATGACGGTCGTGCGCTCCTTCATGAGCCGGTCCATCGCCTCGGTGACGAGCGCGGTGCTCGTGGCGTCGAGGTTGCTCGTCGCCTCGTCGGGCAGGAGGTAGTCTGCGCTGCGCAGCATGGCGCGCGCAATGCGAAACCCTTTCAAATGAAAATAATGCGTTTTGGTCTTTGCCAAACGCGTGACAAATGCAGCATCATTTTAACGCATTCTTTGCGCAATTTCAATAGTCGGGGGCCGCCCTCCGGCCGCCGTTTTCTGCGCATTTCCATTAAAATCCTACAGAAACCATCTTTTTCTGGGCATTTTCCTGCTGCACACAAAAAAGCAAGGCTTCCCGGATCCGGGAAGCCTTGCTCGGCTTGTCAACCCCCGCAGCGTCCCGCTGCAGGAGCTTCAGGTTTGCGTTCATGTGCCGCGGTTACTTTTTGGGCTTGTGCGCGCACGCTCTGCCGCACTGCGCGCAGTTGCCGGTGCAGTTTCCGCCGCAGCAGCCGCCCTTTTTCATTGTGCGCCGCCAGACGCGCCACGCGATCACGGCGCACACCGCCACGATCGCCAGCAGGATATAGTCCGCCAGATGCATCACACCAGCCCCGCGATCGCATACGCCGCGCACGCCACGATCCACGCGACCGTGCACTGCAAAACGACGACGCCGACCGTCTTGAGCCGGGAATCCAGCTCGCGGCGGATGGTGGCGATCGCGGCCACGCACGGCGTGTACAGCAGCGTGAACACGAGGAAGCTCACCGCCGCGCGCGCACTCAGCAGCGACGAGATCGCCGCGCCGCCGAGCAGCACCTGCAGTGTGCTCACAACGGACTCCTTGGCGATAAAGCCGGAGATGAGCGCCGTGGCGCAGCGCCAGTCACCGAAGCCGAGCGGCCGGAAGATTGGCGCGATCCAGCGGCCGATGAGCGCGAGCAGGCTCGCGGCGCTGTCGGCCACGACGTTCAGGCGCGTGTCAAAGCTCTGCAAGAACCAGATGATGATCGTTGCGAGGAAGATGACCGTGAACGCGCGCTGGAGGAAGTCCTTTGCCTTCTCCCAGAGCAGCAGCGCCACGCTCTTGAGTCCGGGCATGCGGTAGTTCGGCAGCTCCATGACAAACGGCACGGGCTTGCCGCGAAAGACCGTCTTGTTCATGATGAGCGCCGCGACGATGCCGATGAGCACGCCGAGCGCATACAACCCCAGCATGACGAGCGCACGGTAGCGCGGGAAAAACGCCGCGGTGAAAAACGCATAGATCGAGATCTTCGCCGAGCAGCTCATGTACGGCGTGAGCAGGATGGTCATTTTCCGGTCGCGGTCAGATGAGACGGTACGCGTGGCCATGATGGCCGGCACCGAGCAGCCGAAGCCGATGAGCATCGGCACGATGCTGCGCCCGGACAGGCCGATCTTGCGCAGGGGCTTGTCCATGACGAAGGCCACGCGCGCCATGTAGCCGGTGTCCTCCAGAATGGACAGGAAGAAAAACAGCGTCACGATGATCGGCAGGAACACGAGCACGCTGCCGACACCGGCAAACACGCCGTCAATAATGAGGCTGTGCACGACGGGGTTGATGCCGTAGGCCGTGAGCGCCGCGTCTACGACGCCGGTCAGCGCGTCGATGCCGAGCTGCAGCAGGTCGGACAGCCACTTGCCGACGACGTTGAAGGTGAGATAAAACGTGAGCAGCATGACGAGCAGAAACGTCGGCATGGCGGTATATTTGCCCGTGAGGATGCGGTCGATCTTCATCGAGCGCGCGTGCTCCTTGCTCTCGTGGCACTTGACCACGGAGGAGGCAACGACGGTCTCGATGAACGTATAGCGCATATCGGCCAGCGCCGCGTTGCGGTCGAGCCCGGTCTCGTTTTCCATCTGCACGATGCAGTGCTCGAGCAGCTCGCGCTCGTTCTCGTCGAGATCGAGCACCTGCGCCAGATCATCGCCGCCCTCAATGAGCTTGGCCGCGCAAAAGCGCGCCGGCACGCCGATGCGGTCGGCATGGTCGGCGATGATGTGCACGACCGCATGGATGCAGCGGTGCACGGCGGAATCGTCCGAGCAGAAATCTGTCACCTTCGGCAGCGTGCGGCTGCGCGCGACGCTCAGCGCCTGATCCACGAGCTCGGACACGCCCTCCCCCTTCGCCGCCGAGATCGGCACGACGGGGATGCCCAGCGCATCGCTCATCTTCTGCACGTCGATCGCGCCGCCGTTGGCGCGCACCTCATCCATCATGTTCAGCGCCAGCACCATCGGCACGCGCAGCTCAAGCAGCTGCAGCGTGAGATAGAGGTTGCGCTCGATGTTCGTGGCGTCGACGATGTTGATGATGCCGTCCGGCTTTTCATTGATGATGAAATCGCGCGAGACAATCTCCTCCTGCGTGTACGGACGCAGCGAGTAAATGCCCGGCAGGTCGACGACGGAGCAGCCTTTCTCATCGCGCATCTCGCCCATTTTCTGGTCGACAGTCACACCGGGGAAATTGCCCACGTGCTGGTTCGAGCCCGTGAGGGCGTTGAACAGCGTCGTCTTGCCGCAGTTCTGGTTGCCGACAAGTGCAAAGATCATGCCGACACCCCCTCGACCTCGATCTTCTCCGCCTCCTCGATGCGCAGCGTCAGTTCGTACCCGCGCACACGGATCTCGATTGGGTCGCCCATCGGCGCCACCTTTTGCAGCGTGACGCGTGTGCGGGGCGTGAGCCCCATGTCCAGCAGGCGGCAGCGCAGCGGGCCGTCCCCACCGACCGCCGTGATGACGCCCGAAGAACCGATTTTCAGTTTATCCAATGTCATTGCTTTTGCCTTTCCGTATAGATTGCATTCCCTTTACGATAAAATAGGTGTAGCACGCGGCAGCGGGGTTTGTCAAGTATATGACAGGAATTTCCGCACTTTTTACGGAATTTTCGCGAAAAAATGTGTGTGCACCAACCAAAAATCCCGGAGCGGCATTGCCGCTCCGGGATGTCCCATTTTGGGGCTTTGGGGGTTGTGCGCCCGCGCCGTGATTACGGCGCTTCGCCTTCTGCGGGCGTTTGCACCGTTTCTGGCTTCACCGTTTCAGCCGGCTGCGCGCTGGGCGCAGGGGAAGCGCTGGGTTCCTCGGGCGAAGCACTGGTTTCCTCGGGTGAGGCACTGGGCTCGACCGGAGCGCTCGGCGCACTCGGTACATCCGGCTCGTCCGGCTCGTCCGGCGTCAGCGGGAGCACCTGCATCATGTACTCCGCCATCATCATCGCAAACTGCTCACGCGTCGTCACGCCCTGCGGATCGAGCAGCGCCTCGCGGCCGACTGCGACACCGGAGATCAGGCTCTCGGCAACTGCCCAGGTCATGGGCTCCTTCGCGAAATCGGAAACCTTACCCATGTCCGCGAACGTCGACAGATCACCATACACATTCATGTCACAGCCCTTGAACGCTGCGTACTCATACAGGATCGTCGCGACCTGCTCGCGCGTTGCATCGCCGTCCGGGTCGAACTTGCCGTCGCCGATGCCGGCCACGATCTTGTTCTCCGCCGCCCAGATCACCGCGTCGGTGTACCATCTGTTGTCCGCAACGTCACGGAACGGATTCTCTCCGGTGACGGCGGGCTCGCCCTCGAGCGTATAGAGGATCTCAACGATCATCGCGCGGGACAGCTTGGTCTTGGGCTCAAAGGTCGTCGCGCTCGTGCCGAAGAAGAGCTTGTGCGCAACGACATATTCGATCGCGCCGTGTGACCAGTAGTCGGTCGACGGCATGTCGCTGAAGATGTGGCCCGGGCAATGCTGATCGCCGGAGCACGGGATGCGCAGCGGATCCTGCCGCTCACAGACCGTGCAGTAGCCGCCGACATAGTGGTGCCTTGCCGGGATGCGCTTTGAGCCTTCCAGCGTCGTGCCGCACACAGCGCAGACGATGCCGCCCGCCGTGCCGTCCTCCGTGCAGGTCGCCGGAACGATCTCCGTCGCCTTCGGCGTATGCGGCTTCATCGGAACCTCTGCCTGCGCAACGAGCGTCTCGCCGCAGACGGAGCAGTGCTTGCCTTCCGTCAGGCCGGTCTGCGTGCAGGTCGCATCCTTCGCCGGGTCGATCACTTCCTTGTGACCGAGCGCCGGGATGCTCTCGTACATGATGTTGCCGTTTTCACAGGTGTAGGTACGCACGCCGCTCTCGGTGCAGGTCGGCTCCTTGGTCACGACGCCGTCGTCCCACGTATCGTTGAACTCTGCGCTCATCTTTGCGATGCGCGCGCTCAGCCACTTGTTGAGATCCTTGACGGTGTCGCCGTAGGTCGTTCCGTCGGGCCAGAAGTGATTGTCCGAGCTCGGCTTGCCGACGCGGACCAGCGGCCACTGGCGGTAGTTCATCGCGGCGCTGGCCGAGATGTGATCGTAATACCCCTGAACCTTGCCGTTGTCGCCGACAAGCGCCTGCGCCTGTGCAAGGAAGGTGTTGTGATAGTAGTTGTTCACCGCAGCGCGGAAGCCGGGGATCTTGGTGAGTGCCTGGACAAGATAGCGGCCGTTGATGAAGGTGTTGTCCGACGTGATCACGCCGGACCAGCCGCCGCCGCCGGTCAGCTCCATGTCCCAGACGGGGCCGGCGTACATGAGGCCGTCCACGTCCTTATAGAAGAAGAACGAGGAGTAGAACGCGTCGGAGTTGCCGGAGAGGTACTGGATCAGGTAAGCCTGAACCAGCGAATTCAGATCGCAGTACTCATAGTAGTACTTGCCGGTCTGCGCGTTGTAGCCGGTATAGTTGCCGTCGGCATCCTGCGCGTAGACGGCGTCTTCAAACTCCTGATAGTACTCGCTGATGTAGGCCATAGCGTCCTTGCCGCACCACTCGGGGCTCTTGACATTCATCGCGGAGCCCTTGCCGGTGATGAAGCCGCTGGCCTCGTCATACTTCGGATTGTAGCTGTCGTCGAGCTTCGTGCCGTTGAGCTCCAGCAGGTAGCCGCCGGTGATGTTCTCCGGCTCGGTCAGGCCGGTGGTGTACTGGTAAGTCTGGCCGTACTTGTTCTCGGCCAGTGCCGTGGAAGCGTTCTCACCGTAGCCGGGGTTGCACGCCTCGTAGGCTTTTTCCATGTCAGTGATATTGACGCCTGTCTTGTTGACGGAGTTTTTCTCACTGACGAGGTATGTGCCGCGATACACGCCGTCGTAGTACAGATCCACCCAGTCGGTGCTGGCCGTGTACGGCATGCCGAGCGACTTGGCAAGATCCTTGAACATCTTGTCGCGCATGAGCGTTGCGTCGTGGGAGCCGGCGAGCAGGGTCCAGGTCTTGATCTTCTCGCCGCAGGCGATCAGGTCGGACTTGCCGTCGAGTTTGATCTGGTAGGACTTCTTCTCGGCGTTGGTGAAGGTGGTGTTGCCGCGCGCCTTGAGCTGCGTGAGCGCACCGTCATACACGGTCTTGCCGTCCTTGTCTACGACGAGCAGCTTGCCGGTCGCGATGTTGGACTTGCTGGCATCGACAAAGTCTCTGCCCTGTGTGGCCGGATCGTCACTCGTGATGTAGAGCGCGTTGATATTGGCCGACTGTGCGATGTGCACGACCGCAGCCTTCTGGCCGTTGACGAGAACCGCAAGATCATACAGGCCGTCCTGCGCATCCGCCAGCTTGGTGACGTTCACGGCAGCACCGTCGAGCGTCTGCGTGCCCTTGGCACCCTGCAGCTCGATCTTGAGCTCGTCGCTGTTCTGCGTCGTGACCGTCAGGGCGAGCTTGCTCAGGTCCGCACTGGCCGGCAGGAACAGATACTGATCCGCACCGGACTGCATGCCGGAGATCGTCTGTCCGTCGACCGTCGCACAGATGTCCTTGAACTGTTCGGACGGCGCGAACTGGTCGGCGTTGAGTGTCGTTGCGCTGACGACATCGGAATAATGCCGAGAATTGAACCAGGTGTCGCCGACCTTCGTGCAGCCGTATACGCGGAAGCTGTACGCCGTCGACGGGTTCAGGCCCGTGGCCACGCAGCTGGTCTGCGAGGTCACCTCCAAGACCTTCCAGGTATTTCCGCCGTCGCTGCTGATCTCCACGCGGTAGTTCTCAGCACCGGGAGCCGGATTCCAGCCGACGGTCAGACGCTTCTGGCCGACATCCGTCACCGCAACACCGGAGACGACCGGCGGAACGATCTCATACTGTGCCGACACGATGCCATAGTAATCGCCCATGCCGCGGATCGTCACAACGCCATAGCCGACCTTGGTGTTGTTGGAATAGGAAACATAGCCGTCAACACCCGCGTCGCTGGTCTTGACTGTCAGCTTCTGTCCCTCGTAGGTGACCTCCACATAGCACGGTGTGCTGCCGCCCTTATAGGTGGCCGGCCACGTCTTGACCGTTGCCTTGGAGATGTCCCTGCCCACGAAGCCGCACTTCGTGCAGACATGGTTGTCATCCCACTTATGGCCCTCCGGCCAGAGAGATGCACTGTGATGAACGGCGCCGCAGGTCTTGCAGGTGGTCTCCAGCCAACCGTACTTCGTGCAGGTACGGGTATCGACCGTCTCCGTCACGTGGGCAATGCCGTCATCGCCGAAGTGGTACATCTTCTCGCCGATCTGCTGCCAGCCAGTGACATAGTCGCCGGCCAGGAAGTACATCTGCTGCTCGGTGCCCTCAACGGTCATCCAGCCGGTGTACTGCGCGTCCTTGACGTCGATCAGCTTGCCGCAGACCGCACAGGCAGACTTGCCATTCTGGTAGGTCGTCAGCTGGTGGCCCTTCGAGCAGCGGGACTGCAGCGTCGTGGAATCGACCACACGGCCGTCCTTGCTGTCGTAAGCGGTGATCGTCATTTCCTCGCCGTTGGCCGTGACGTACAGGATCAGGCCCGCGTAGTCCTGCTCTTTGTACGCGAACGAGAAATCGGAGCTCATCGCATAGTTGACGTTTTTGGACTTCTCGCCCAGATCGCCGCAAATGAAATAGGTCACGCCGTTTTCGGTAACGGCCGCGCCGTCCTTGGCCATGATGCGCGCATAAGAGTGGTCATGGCCGGAGAAGACCACGTCGATGCCGGCAGCCTCTGCCGCGGCCGGGATCTGCTCATGGAACCGCTCGCTGCCGCCCTTGGCGTTCGTGTAATACGGCGGCTGGTGGATGGACAGGACCTTCCACATGCAGGTGCTCTGCGCCGCGTCCTGCTTGAGCCATTCGCAGGCTGCGCTCAGGTCGGCGCCGTTGTTGATGACGGCGACGTAGACATCGCCGTACTCCATGGAGTAGTAGTCCTTGCTCGGAAGCTGAAGGATATTGCTGGCAGTGCTGCCGCTGAAGTCGCCGTAGTACTCATGGTTGCCGAGCGTGTGGATGAAGTCCACGTTCGGGAACGTGTGGTTAAACGCCTCCTGCATCTCGGCCCACATGGCGTAGTTGGTGCCGTTGTCGACATAGTCGCCCGTCTGGAGGCCGAAATCGACCTGCTTGTCCTTGACGAGATCGCCGAGCGCGTCGAGGATCGCGATGCTCTCGGCATCCGCCTCACGGTCACCGGACATCTGCGTGTCGCCCATGACGACGAAGGCCGTGGTGTCCTGCTGCGCCGCGTTCGTGCGGAAGGTGTGCAGCTCGGACCATGTGCTGCCGTCGCCGACGCGGAACTCATAGTCCGTTCCGGCCGTCAGGCCCGTAAGCTGAATGGTGTTGACATAGGCAGCCTGTCCGGAGGTGGAGAAACCTGTAAGCGTGCAGTTGCCCTCCGCCGTCTGCCAGTCCTCCGCGCCCTTGACACGGTACTGCGCGACTGCCTTGCCGCCCGTGCTGAGGCCGGACAGCCAGCTGATGTTCTGGCTCGTGCTGCTGCCCTGAACGGCGTTGAGATGGACGGCGGTATACTCCGTGCCGGCAGCGTCTGCCAGAACGGTGACCTTCGTCGCCTCGGCGACGCCCTTCGGGCCGATGGCCGTGAGCACGCAGACCGTGCCGGCGTCCTTGGTCTTCATGGCATCGGTCTCGAGCAGGCCGTTGGCATCGGTCTTGCCGATCTCCGCGCCGTCGAGCGACACGGTCACACCGGCGGCGGGACTGCCGTCCTTTTCATAGACCGCGATCACGCTGGACATGCCGACCGCCTGCGGGCCGGGCTGGATGCTGTAGTATGCCGACAGCGGCAGACGCACCGCCGCCTGGGCCGCCGTATAGGCCTCGCCGTTCGCCGCGGTGAGCGCAATGTTGGACACCGTGTACGTGAACTGGTTGACCGTCGTGTCCAGACCGGCGTCAATCTTGAAGGTCAGTGTGGCCAGCTCGCCCTCGACCGGGGCCGCCGACTCAAGGTGCAGCGTCAGCATGGCCTTCTTAAAGCCGGTCTTGGTATACACCAGTTTGCCGGTCACACCGTTGGCATAGGTCACCGTCGGCTGGCCGATGTCATCGTTGAGGTTGAGCATCGTGATGTCCGCGGAGCGGACCTTGCCATCCGCCGTGACCGTCAGCGTATAGTCGCTGCCGAGCGGGACGAAGTCCGAGCCGCTGACGCTGACCGTTGCCGTGTCCTGCATATCGCCGGCAACGACAAAGGCCGTGGTCTTTTCGACCGTGTTGCCGAACGCATCGGACACGGAGACCGTCATGGTGTGCTTGCCGTTCTGGAGCGTCAGACGCACGGTCGCATTCGTGTCGGAATTGTCCGACTGGAGTTCCTCGCCGTCGATCTTGATGACCGTTGCCTTGGCATTGATGCCGGAGCGGTTCTGACCGTCCACATCGTCATACGAAGCGACCGCTTCGATTGCATTGGCGTTGATGACGGTGGAGCCGTCGTCCGCAAGCGTCTGGCCGTTGACCGTCATGTCGTGGATGACCGGATTGTCCAGGTCATCGAGGTTTGTGCCATAGACGGCGCGATAGTTATCGAAGTAGATGGTGCCGTTGCGCCGCCCAGCGCCCGCATGTCCCATCATATCGTCGACCTTTGCTGGCTGATAGGACAGCCAGAACACACCTGCGCCGGGGATGAAGCTCAGCGGGTGCTCATCATCCTGATATTGCCAAATGTCTTGAATATTTGCCGAGCAGTACATCCACCCGGTCCAGTCAATGATCGTGGAGCGCTCGCCATTTGCGCCCTTATGCGAGAGAAGGTAATTTTTAGTTCCATAGTTGCTGCCATTCCAGAACATAATGTCGGCATAGAGCGAATAACACGGCGTGTTTTCCGGTGCATAGATCCAGACGCCGATCTCCGTGGGCGTGCCCTCGATCTTGATTTGGTCGCCGCAGTAGCGAACATAGAAGTTGGAGTTTTTCGACCCGTCATAAGACTCATAGTCATAGTTCAGCTCCATGGCATAGTCGCCGAAGCGCACCTGACCGCCCTCGGCCGCCGTCGTCATCTTCAGGTCGCCGCAGAGATATTGCGTGATAGAGGCGTTCGGCCACAGGTAATAGCTATAGCCGTTGGCGCGGAAGATGTCCGAAGCCGGAACGTCACTGTCCCAGTTGCCCGTGAAGCGGTAGGGTGCAGAGAGCTCCGCCGTCGTCGGGTTGTCCGAGTAGGTACCATGGGTCGTGACAGTGATCGGCGACACATTGCCGATGTAGCCGTGGTCGGGATTCATGCCGTTATCCACGTAATTGTATTTGCCCCAGTGGTAGTGCGCGCAGGTCTGGCGCTGGCCGTTGATGGGCTCAAAGTCCATGAGCGTCACCGGCAGCTTGCCGATCTCCACACCGACCTCCGCCGACTTGGAGCGATCGTTTGCGTAAGTAACCGTGACGGTCGCGTTCATCGTGCCGCTGCCGGTACCGGCCACGAACGTGTTGCCGTCCATGTGGCCGACGTCATTATCCGGCACACCGGCCGTCTTGGACTTGATCGTCCATTTGAAGTCACCGGGCTTATAGGCGATGTCCACACCGTCACATTTGGCAACAAGGCCGAGATCGGATGTCGCGCCAAAGTCGAGCGACACGGATGCGCTGCTGAAATACAGGTCCGTGATGTCCGCGATCTTCACGCTCGTCGTGCCCTTGACGGTGCCGTCCACAAGCAGACGCGCCGTCACATCACCCTTATAGTTCTTCGCGGGCGTGAACAGACCGTTGGCGTCGATCGTGCCGCTCTTGGCGTCCGCGACCGTCCAGGTCACATTCTCCGGGAGCGCTGCCTCGCCGCCGTTTTTATCCACGCCGATGGCCGAGAACTGGATCTGGCTGTTGGGCGTGTAGACCGTGTTGTTCGGGGAAAGGGAGGCATGGTCGAACACGCCGTCACTCTCCGCCGTGGAGACCAGCAGCAGGGCGCTGGCGACCGTGCGCTCCACACCGTCGGACGGGCGGTTGCGGACCTGAAGCTCCGTGGTGCCCTCGCGCTTGGTGGCACAGGTGGCGGAACCGCCGCCATCGAGGAAGATCGCATTCACCACGCCCTGCGCATACAGGAACGAAATCTCCTCATCGATCGTCATGCCGACAGAGTACGGGCTCTGGCGGCCGTCGGCCAAAAAGGTCACGACCGTGCCGTCCGCCTTGATGCCGATGCAGTTGCGCGGCATGAGGTCCGGATTCCCGTTGTAGCAGGGCTGTCCATCCTTGATCAGATAAAACGGGCCGGAAATCGCTTCCAGAACGTCGGAGCAGTCCACACCGGCGTCGCGAATGGCATAGGTACCGTCCTTCAAAACCGCAAAATACGGCTCGTTGGCAACACCGTTATTCTTCTGAATGAGGTTGCCCTCCATGATGAGGTAACCGAGCGGCTGCAGCGTCTGCATGTTGTAGTAGTCGCCGTTCATGGCCATGATGACGTTGCCGCCGGTGGCCTTAGTATAGTTAGCAGCCTGCATCGTGGTCTTTTCCATGCTCCAGGCCAGATTGGCCGCCTTGTCCTTGCGGGACGCGGGCGTGCTGCCTTCTGTATAGTAACCGTTGTACGAGGCCTTGAATGTCGCCTTCGCACCCGGTGCGATCGTCGTCATAAAGCCGGCGATCTGTGCATTGCCTTCCTTCGTATTCAGGAAGATGTCAGATTCCGTCACGCCGTCGATCAGCGTGTAATCCGTCTGACTCACAAGGATCTTACCGCTGGCAGGTTCGACGGGGTCTACGGTGTTCGCAGCCAGCGCCTGCGGGGCAATGAGCGTCAGCGTCATCAGGACGGCCAGCACAAAAGCCCACGCTCTGTTCGCGAATCGGGTCGCTTTCACGACTCACATCAGCTCCTTTTCTGTAGTTTCCTCTCTAAATTTGTCAGCTCGATGTGTGAAAAAAGAAGAGATGAGGTTTTCCCATCTCTTCTTTGTGCTTTGGGGTCTATGATTTGTCTATTAGCAACCGAAGTCCTGATAGAAAAACATGTAATTTTCAGTAAGCTCCTTACTCCGCGAACGCGTTGTACAGGAACTCAACAGCCTCGGCACGGTTGCAGACCTTGTCCGGGCTGAACGTGGTGGCGCTGGTGCCGACAGTCAGGCCGTTGGCCCATGCCCACTGCACTTCGTTGTAGTACCATGCGCTGGCCGGAACGTCAACAAACGGCATATTGTCCGTTGCGCCGTCCGACAGCAGACGCACGAGGAAGCAGACCATCTCGGCACGGGTGCATTCCTTAGCCGGGCTGAAAGTAGTGCTGGTCGTGCCGGCAACGATGCCCGCCTCATAGGCCCACAGGAGCGCATCCTCGTACCAGGCAGCGCCCGGAACGTCGGTGAACGGAACAGCCTTGATGGTCGCGGCCGGCTTGCCGGCGGCGTTCCACAGGAACTCGACCATCTGCGCGCGGTTGCAGGCTTCAAGCGGCGCAAACACCGTCGGGGTCATACCGACAGTCACACCGTTCTTGACGGCCCACATCACGGCGTCATAGTACCAGGCGCCCTCTGCCACATCGACGAACTTCATTTCAGGCTCGACCGGCTGGGACGGCTGGCTCGGCTGACTCGGCTGGGACGGCTGGCTCGGCTGAGAGGGCTGGATCGGCTGGGTCGGCTGGGACGGCTGGCTCGGCTGGGTCGG
>UQSF01000025.1 GCA_900543625.1 uncultured Eubacteriales bacterium | reverse complement strand
TCCGTGCACTGGAGCTGAGCAACCTGCGCTTCATCGATGACGGGCTCTTTGCCGCGCACGGCATCACATCCTATGAATTTCTCGCCTGCACGGACGCGCTCATCACGGACTATTCCTCCGTGCTGTTTGACTATCTGCTCACAGGCAAGCCTGTCGGCCTGACATTCGAGGACATTGATGCCTATGCCAGACAGCCGGGCTTTGCCATCGACCCGCAGCCGCTGCGTGAGAGCGCGGCTATGCTCGACACGCCGGACGATTTCCGGACGTTTTTTGCCCAGCTTGCATCGGGCGAAGATCCGCTGCGGGCCAAGCGCCTGCAGCTCACAAAGCTGACCAACCAATACACAGACGGACACTCCGCCGAGCGCGTCGCCGCGTTTCTGGCCGAGCGCCTCCGGGAAAGGGAGCACACATGAGACGCGTCATCACTTACGGCACCTTTGACCTGCTGCACTACGGGCACATCAACCTCCTGCGCCGCGCCAAGGAGCAGGGCGATTATCTGATCGTGGCGCTCAGCACCGACGAATTCAACTGGGAGCAGAAGCAGAAAAAGAGCTACTTCTCCTACGAGGATCGCAAGCGGATGCTCGAGGCGATCCGCTACGTGGACCTCGTCATCCCGGAGGAGAGCTGGGACCAGAAGCTCACCGACGTGGACAAATACCACGTGGATGTGTTCGTCATGGGCGACGACTGGAAGGGAAAGTTCGACTTCCTGAAGGACAAATGCGAGGTCGTCTACCTCCCCCGCACGCCCGAGATCTCCACGACGAAGATCAAGACCGACCTGCACACCTGAAGAATGCAAAAGATGCCGCCTAGCGTTTGCCGGGCGGCATCTTTTTCTTTCCCGCACCATAGAGTGGTACAAACTGCGTCGGGAGGTCGCGCGCGTGCACACACATCGCAGGCTCATCGTCAACACCGCGCTCATGACCGGCTCGTCGATCGTGATGCGCTGCATCGCGCTCGTCTTTCAGGCGTGGCTCGTCGGGCACATCGGCGCGGCCGGCATCGGGCTCTACCAGCTCGTCCTGTCGGTGAGCGTGCTGTTTGCAACCTTCGCCATCTCCGGCATCCGCTTTGCCGCCACGCGCCTGATCTCCGAGGAGATGGGACTCGAGCGCGGCGCAGGCGTCACAGGTGCGATGCGCCGCTGCGCGTGCTATGCGCTGTTTTTCGGCCTGTGCGCGGGCACGCTGGTATATTTTCTGGCTGAGCCCGTGGGGTTTCTCTGGATCGGCGACGCGCGCACGGTGCGCTCGCTGCGCATCACGAGCATCAGCCTGCCGTGCATCGCGCTCTCAGCGGTCATGGACGGGTACTTCACCGCCTCCGGCCGTGTGTGGAAGCCGACGCTCGTGCATCTGATCGAGCAGCTGGTGAGCATCACGTGCGTGATGTGGTTTTTGTCCCTTGCGGCCGCCGGCGATCTCGAGCAGAGCTGCGCCGCCGTCACGGCGGGCGGCGCGTGCGCGGACGTGGTGTCGCTGCTGATGATGACAGCGATGTACACGCTCGACCGGCGCAAATATCGCCGCGGCGGCGACACCGTACCGCACCTGACGCGGCGGATGCTCGCCGTGGCACTGCCGCTGGCGGTGTCTGCGTATGCGCGCACGTCGCTCACGACGCTCGAGCACCTGCTCATCCCGCGCGGGCTCAAAAGCGCCGGCCTGACGGCCGACCGCGCGCTCGCGGGCTACGGCATCGTGCACGGCATGGCGCTGCCGGTGGTGCTCTTCCCTTCGTGCCTGCTGTATGCGCTGGCGGATCTGCTCGTGCCGGAGCTGACGACGGCGCAGGTCTCCGGCCGGTGCGGGGACATCCGGCGGCTGGTGCGCACGCTGCTGTACCGGTGCCTGCTGTTTGCGTGCGGCACGGCCGTGCTGCTGCTGGCGTTTTCCGGGCCGCTCGGACGGCTGATCTACCACTCGGACGACGCGGGGCGCTACATCCGGCTGCTGGCGCCGCTCGTGCCGGTGATGTATCTCGACACCGTGACCGACGGCTGTCTGCGCGGGCTCGGCCAGCAGACGCGCTGCATGGCTATCAACGTACTCGACGCCACGCTCGGCGTGGTGCTCGTGTGGGCACTGCTGCCGCGGTTCGGGCTGGCCGGATATCTCTTTGTCCTGTATTTCAATGAGTGCGTGAACTTTACGCTCAGCTTTACACTGCTGCTGCGCACGGTGCGCCGCTGCTGCACGGACGAAAAACCGCCGGCAGGCTGATGCCTGCCGGCGGTTTCGGGATACAGTTACGGTCTGAGCCTCAGTGCTGCGGGGTGGGCGTTTTGGGCTGCACCGACGGGGTCTGGTTTTTCTTGCGCAGCTCCGGGAAGAGCAAAAACTCCACGCGCTTATACAGCAGATACGTCAGCGCCGAGTCGACGATGCCCTTGATGAGGTTGAACGGGACGACGGCGAACAGCACGAGCGTCGGCACGCTGGTGATGCCCTTGTTCACGGCCGTACCCATGGCGACGATCTGGTCGATCGGCAGGTGGAACAGCTCGGCGAACTTCGGGATCAGGTACAGGGCGTTGAAGAGGCTGCCGAACACCGTCATGCACAGCGTACCGACGGCCATGCCGATGATGGCGCTGCGGCGGGTCTTGTGGTGGTGGTAGATGACGGCGGCGGGCAGGACGAACGTGCAGCCGACGACGAAGTTGGCAAAGTCGCCGACGAAAGCCGTGCTCGTGCCCTTGAGCAGAAGCTTGAGCAGCACCTTGAGCAGCTCGGTGACGACACCGGCCACAGGGCCGAGATAGAACGCGCTCATGAGCACCGGCAGCTCGCTCAGGTCCATCTTATAGAAGCCGGGCGCGAAGAACAGCGGGATCTCGAGCAGCATCAGCACGCCGCCGAGAGCGGAGAACATGGCCACATAGCTGATGTTGCGGCTGCGGCTGCGGCGCTGCAGATCGTGGCAGACCGTGCGCTCAAACAGATACGCAAGGCCGAGCAATGCCGCGAACACAAGCGCGCAGACACCGATAAAGGACAGGTTTTCTTTCAACATGACAAAGCACCTCCATGGAATGAAAAACACCTGAAAGAACATGTCCTTCAGGCGCTGCGAACTTATGGAGGTTCGTAACATCTTCTATCATCCAGACTATACTGTCGGTATCGGAATTGCACCGATTCAACCACATTCGGCTCGCGGACTATCACCGCCGGTCGGGAATTACACCCTGCCCCGAAGACATCTCGATTCAGTTGTTTGACTGTCTGCATTATAACACAATGTCCAGAGATTGCAAGCACTTTTTTCAGGGAAGGTTTGACAGACGCTTTTTTGTCGCGTACAATGGATGCCAGCACCGAAAAGGAGACTGCCGCCATGCCTGAGCGCGAACACACCTGCTGCTTCACCGGATACCGCGAATACAAGCTGCCCTGGGGCAGTGATGAGAATGACCCCCGCTGCCGGAAGCTCCAGCAGCAGATCTTTGACGCCGTGGACGCCGTCTATGCCGACGGCATCCGCCACTTTATCTGCGGCATGGCCAACGGCTGCGACCTGTATTTTTTCGACGCTGCGCGCTATCTGCGCCTCAGTCACCCGGAGGTCACGATCGAGGCGGCCATTCCCTTCTCCGGACAGGCCGACCGCTGGCGGCCGGAGCTGCGCGCGCGCTATGATTACGACCTGCGCCAGTGCGATTATCAGACGCTCGTGCAGGAGGCGTACACGCCGGGCTGCATGATGCGCCGCAACCGCTACATGGTCGACGCCTCGCGCATCCTCATCGCCGCCTTTGACGGCCGTCCCGGCGGCACGGCGCGCACGCTCGAATACGCCGCACTGCGAAAGCTCGAGATCATCCAGCTGCCGATCGACCGCGCACCGGTCGGGATATGATATATACCAAAAAACACGGAGAACGATTTTTCGTTCTCCGTGTTCGTTTTTGGGATGCTAACAGGCCTCGATCTCTTTGATGTTATATTCGTTGCCTGACACCAGATAGGTATGCTCGCTCTTACAGTGCGGGCATATTTTTGCGTATTTTACCGTGGGATATGTCTGCTTGCAGTCCTCACAGAAGGTCACGGCGGGAACGGTCTCGATCTTCAGCTCCGCCTCTTTCAGGTACTGGGATTTCTGGATCGCCCACTGCCAGCAGTCCGTCAGATAGTACGGAATGATGCCGCTGACCTCGCCGATCTCCAGCGTGACGCTGGCAACCTTGGTCAGGTGGTTTTCCTCGACGACCTGCTCGACCTCGCGAATGACATAGAACACGGTTCCGAGTTCATGCATGGGTATGTTCCTCCGGCGGGTTTACTTCGCGCACTTTTCCTTGATGTCCTTGATGGTGATCTTCGCAGCGCGCTTGATCATGTGCGGCAGGATGGCCTTCATCTTGTCCTCGGTGCGGTACATACGGCTGGCCTCCGGCATATCGCGCTGCAGGTGGATCGCGTCAAACTCGCAGCGGGTGGTGCACAGGCCGCAGCCGATGCACTTGTTCGGGTCGACGACGGACACGCCGCAGCCGAGGCAGCGGGATGCCTCCGCCTTGACCTGCGCCTCCGTGAAGGTGATGCGGTCGTTGGAGAAGGTCTTGGCCTTGCTCGCGTCGTGCGCGACGGTCTGGCGCGCCGGAGCGTCGAAGCAGTCGATGGGCAGGACGGCGTTGCTCTTGTCCAGCTCGTAGAACTCACGCGGGTCACGCGCCAGCGTCAGGCTCTGACCCTCATGCACGAAGCGGTGCAGGGACACAGCGCCCTCGCGGCCGGCCGCGATCGCGTCGATGGCGAACTTCGGACCGGTGACCACGTCGCCGCCGGCAAAGACGTCGGGCTGCGCGGTCTGATACGTCACACCGTCGACCTGGACGGTGCCGTTGCGGTTGAAGACCATCGCCTCGGGCGCGATATGGCCGAGGTCGACGCGCTGGCCGATGGCGCCGATGACGGACGTGACCTCGATGGTCTCGAACTTGCCGGTGCCGACGGGCTTGCGGCGGCCCTTCTCGTCGGGCTCGCCCAGCTCCATGATCTCGACCTTGATGGCCTTGACCTTGCCGTTCTCGCCGAGGATCTCGGCCGGAGCGCTCAGGAAGCGGAACTGCACGCCCTCGGCCATGGCCTCGGCGACTTCCTCCGCGTCAGCCGGCATTTCGGCCTGACTGCGGCGGTAGATGACGTAGGTGTCCTGCGCGCCGAGACGGATAGCCGTGCGGCAGACATCCATGGCAACGTTGCCGCCGCCGATGACGGCGCACTTCTTGCCGATCCGCGGCTTCTTGCCGAGGTTGACCTTGCGCAGGAAGTCCACGCCGCCGTACACGCCGGAGAGCTCTTCGCCCGGGATGCCGATGGGCGCGCTCTTCTGCGCACCGATGGCGAGGTAGAAGCCCTTGTAGCCCTGCTCACGCAGCTGATCGATGGTGATGTCCTTGCCGATCTCGACGCCGCACTGGAAGTGGACGCCCATCTCTTTGAGCACCTCGATCTCGGCGTTGACCACGT
Source organism: uncultured Eubacteriales bacterium (assembly GCA_900543625.1). GTDB lineage: Bacteria > Bacillota > Clostridia > Oscillospirales > Oscillospiraceae > CAG-103. The sequence continues at coordinate 17,332 of UQSF01000025.1, read as the reverse complement.
CCTTCTCGAGACGGAAGCTCGGGATGCCGAGGGTCAGCATGCCGCCGGGGACCTCGTTTTTATCAAACACGGTGACGTTTTCGTAGCCCATGTTCGCCAGATAGTAGGCACACGACAGGCCGGCCGGGCCGGCGCCGATGACGGCGATCTTCTCCGGGTACGGATCGGCGATGCCGCGGTGGGTGATGACCTTCGGGATGTAGCGCTTGTCGGCCTGCAGCTCCTGCTCGGCGACAAACTTCTTGATCTCGTCGATGGCGACGGCGCGGTCGACATCGCCGCGGGTGCAGGCATCCTCGCAGCGGCGGTTGCAGATGCTGCCGCAGACGGCCGGGAACGGGTTATCCTGCTTGATGAGCTTGAGCGCGTCCAGATAGCGGCCCTGCGCAGCCAGATTGATGTAGCCCTGAACGGCGATGTGCGCCGGGCAGGCGGTCTTGCATGGTGCGGTGCCGGACTCGTGGCACTGCTTCTGGTTGTCGTCCTTATAATTTGGGCTCCACATATGCTCGCCCCAGTGGTTGTCGTCCGGCAGCGGCTGCTGCGGATAGACCACGGGTCCGGTCTTGGTGCACAGCTTCTGGCCGAGCTTGGCGGCACCGGCCGGGCAGACCTCGGCGCACTTGCCGCAGGCGACGCACTTTTCGGCATCGACATGGGCGCGGTAAGCGGAGGCGGACATGTTGGGCGTGTTGAACAGCTGGCTCGTTCTCAGCGCGAAGCAGGAGCCGAGCGCGCAGTTGCAGATGGCGAAGATCTTGTCCTCACCGTCGATGTTCGTGATCTGGTGGACATAGCCGTTGTCCTCGGCGCGCTGGAGGATCTCCATCGCCTCATCATAGGTGATCTTGCGGCCCTTGCCGGTCTCGAGACAGTAGTCACAAAACTGACCGACGGCGATGCACATCTCATCCTGCAGCTCGCCGCAGCCCTGCCCCTGAAGGCGCATGGCATTGCGGCAGGAGCAATAGCCGACGCCGATGTGCCCCTCATACTTCTTCAGCCAGTGGGAGATGTGCTCGACATCGACCGACTCGTTCGTGGCCGGGATGGCCTTCTCGACCGGGATGACGTGCATGCCGACGCCGGCGCCTCCGGGAGGCACCATGCAGGTGATCTTCGTCAGCGGCAGAAACGCCATGCGCTCGAAAAACTGCGCGATCTCTGGATGCTCCTCGACCTGCTGCAGGTTCATGTTCATCAGCTCTGCAGAGCCGGGCACGAAGATCGGCAGCGTCCACTGCTTGTGGTGATCGGCGTTCTCCCAGTTGTACTCGAGCAGGCCGATCATGGACATCTGGTCAAACAGCTGCTCCACGTAGACGGGGTCCTTGCCGACCTTCTTGCCGATCTCGGCCGGTGTGGTCGGGACACGCACCTTCATCGCGAGCGCAAGCTCCGCCATCTCGTCGGTGACGACGCTGGCCAGGCCATAATACTCGGGCGAAGTCTCGTCGAGCTGGGTCATGCCGAGCTTGACGTCCACACGGTCGGTGATCTTTTTGCCTAGTTTCAGGATCAGTTCTCTTGCCATTTTCAGGCTCCTTTCTTCCCCTTGAATAATTTCCGTTGCATTCCCTGATTTGTGAATTCATACACAAGGATTGTAACACATCTCACACACACAATTCAATAGACAAATGTGCATTTTACCGTAAAATGCAGCAAAAATGCCGCCGTTCTGCCCGTCGGGGTTGACATTTTACACAATCAGTGTTATGTTTTTGCTGACCGTATGGTTAATTTTCGTATATTTGCAGAGGTGAGCGCAAATGCCTCGGATCCGGGTCCATGTTCTGCACTGCGGGAGGATCGGCGTCGCGCCGCAGCTCCCGGCGAGCGGCCAGTGGCGCTGGCCGGCGAAGGCCGACGCACGGCGCACAAAAGCGGATGCACGCATCTGGCTGCCGGTGTCGGCGTATCTCGTGGAGCACCCGAAGGGGCTGTTTCTGGTCGACGCCGGTCTGCCGCGCACAGTGAGCCCGACCGGGGTGGAGGATCGCGCGGCGCAGCTGCGCATGTTCGGCCGCGGGTGGTACACGCTCGTACACAGCGTCGTCGCACCGGGACAGTCGATCGGCGAGCAGCTGGCCGCGCGCGGCATCCGGCCGCGGGATCTGGACTATGTGCTCTTTTCCCACCTCGACCCGGATCATATCGCCGGCATCAGCGAGGTGCGGGGCGCAAAGCGCCTGCTCGTTCCGGAGGAGGAATACTTCTGGTCGTGCCGCGTCAACCTGCGCTACACCTCGCGCAGGCTGTGGATCGACGAGCCGCCGGAGCGCTTCTGGTACCGCGTGAACCACATCGGGCCGGAGAGCCGCTCCTACGACCTCTTCGGTGACGACTCGGTGCATCTCGTGCACATTGCGGGGCACACGGAGGGGATGTTTGCGGCGCTCATCCGAAACGGCGAGCGCTATGTGCTGCTCAACGCCGACGGTGCGGCAAGTCCCCGCTCATGGGCGGAGGGCACGGTGCCCGGTATCTGCGAAAACAGCGTGCGCGCCAAAAAGGCGCTCGACTGGATCGGCAGCATGAGCCGCGATCCCGCGTGTGTGGCGTCGCTGTGCAGCCACGATCCCGATATAGCACCGCAAACGATCGAATTTTAGAATAGATACATTCATTTTTTCTAATACATATTTCATACCGCTTTTGTGGATTTTGGGGTTGACAAGCGCAGGGAACTGCGTTATACTGCGCTCGTTTCCACAGGAAACCGTGATTTTGAACGAAAGGAGACGCGTTGTATTATGAAGTTTGCTCAGACGAACAACATGATGATGGCTATGATGATGTACATGCCCGGCTGCATGTGCATGCTTCGTCGTGCTCGAAAATACGACTCGTCTTGTGTTCGCTTCCAATAACGGCTGATCCAAATTCCAAGCCGTATCCGCAGAGGCCGGAAGACAACGAGTCTTCCGGCCTCTGTTTTTTATTTCCGAAAAATCATTTGCGAGGGAGAAGCTACCATGATCGAAATCGAACATCTCAACAAGACCTACCCCTCTCCGACCGGCGACATCCACGCGCTGCGGGATGTGGACCTGCGCATTGAGGACGGGGAGATCTTCGGCATCATCGGCCTGAGCGGTGCCGGCAAGAGCACGCTCGTGCGCTGCATCAATCTCCTCGAACGGCCGACCTCCGGCACGGTGCGCATCGACGGGCGCGACATGACCCAGCTCAGCCGACGCGATCTGCTCAAGGCGCGGCAGGACATCGGCATGATCTTCCAGAGCTTCAACCTGCTCGAGCAGCGCACGGTGCTGCGCAACATCTGCTTCCCGCTCGAGATCGCGGGCGTCAAGCGCGACAAGGCGCAGGCGCGCGCCGAGGAGCTGCTCGAGCTCGTCGGATTGTCCGACCGCGCGAAAGCGTATCCCTCGCAGCTCTCCGGCGGCCAGAAGCAGCGCGTGGCCATCGCCCGCGCCCTCGCCACGCGGCCGAAATACCTCCTGTGCGACGAGGCCACCAGCGCCCTCGACCCGAACACCACGCAGTCGATCCTCCGCCTGCTCAAGCAGATCAACCAGACGCTCGGCGTGACGATCGTCGTCATCACGCATGAGATGCGCGTCATCGAGCAGATCTGTCAGCGCGTGGCCGTCATCGACCAGAGCTGCATCGCCGAGATCGGCAACGTCAGCGATGTGTTCACCCACCCGAAATCCGACATTGCCAAAGCGCTCATCCTTCCCAAGAGCCCGACCGAGAACCTCCCGCCGTGCACCGGCAAGCGGCTGCGCCTCGTCTTCGACGGCAGCTGCTCCAACGAGCCGGTCATCTCGCGCATTACGCTCGAGTGCAACGTGCCGGTGAACATCCTCTTCGCCGACACCCGCATCGTCGAGGGCAGCATCTACGGTCACATGGTCATCGACCTGCCCGACGACCCGCAGCAGTTCCACGATGTGCTGCGCTGGCTCGAGCACAACCACATCTCTTATCTTCAGGAGGTTTAAGCCATGTCTGAATTGCTCATCAAGCTCTGGCAAAACGGCATTTTGCAGCTCGGCATCTGGGAGACCGTTTACATGACGCTCATCTCCACGTTCTTCGCCTATCTCATCGGCCTGCCGGTCGGGCTCATCCTGCGCATGACCGACCGCGACGGCATCCACCCCATCGGCTGGCTCAACCGCACGCTCGGCATTATCGTCAACGCTCTGCGCAGCATCCCGTTCATCATCCTCATGGTGGCCATGCTGCCGGTGGCAAAGTTCGTCGTCGGCACAAGCCTCGGCAACCGCGCCGTGATCGTGACGCTCGTCATCGCCGCCGCCCCGTATGTGGCGCGCATGGTCGAGTCCGCCGCCAAGGAAGTCAACGCCGGCGTCATCGAGGCCGCGCAGTCCATGGGCGCGTCCACGCTGCGCATCATCTGGAAGGTCATCATCCCGGAGGCCAAGCCCGCGCTCATCACCGGCGGCGTCATCTCCACCGTGACCATCCTCGGCTACTCCGCCATGGCCGGCACGATCGGCGGCGGCGGCCTCGGTCAGATCGCCATCACCTACGGCTACCAGAAGTACGACGATCAGATCGTCTGGCTGTGCGTGGCGCTGACCATCCTCATCGTGCAGATCCTGCAGGAATTCGGTATGTACATCGCCCGCCGCACCGACCGGCGCGCGCACAGCTGACGGGAGGTGCCGCCCATGCGTTTGCATTATCCCGCGCTGCTGCGCGAAAACATCCGGCGCGGACGAATGTATCCCCCGCCGAACCGCACACCCGATCATCCGTACCCACACAAATTCTAAAAAATATAACATAAAGGAGAACCTGAAATGAAAAAGATCACTTCCCTCATCCTCGCCCTCATGCTGGCGTTCTCACTCGTGTCTCTGAGCGCCTGCGGCGACAAGGCCACCGACGACAAAAACAGCGATTCTGCCGACGACAAGGTCATCACCGTCGGCGCCAGCGCCACCCCGCACGCCGAGATCCTCGAGCAGGTCAAGCAGGCGCTTGCCGACGAGGGCTACGAGCTCAAGATCGTCACCTATGACGACTATGTCCTGCCGAACCAGGCGCTGGCCGACGGCACGCTCGACGCGAACTACTTCCAGCACAAGCCCTATCTTGACAGCTTCAACGCCAAAAACGGCACAAGCCTCGTCTCCGTCGGTGCCATCCACTACGAGCCGTTCGGCATCTACGGCAACGGTGTCACCGACCTGAAGGATCTCGCCAAGGGCGCGACCATCATCATCCCCGCCGACGACAGCAACGAGACCCGCGCCCTGTTCCTGCTGCAGCAGGAGGGCCTGATCAAGCTTCCCGATGACGCAGACGCCGCCAAGGGCGTGAGCACGCTCGACATCGTCGACGACGGCGGCTACAACATCGTCACCGTGCAGGCCGACACCGTCCCGGCCCAGCTCAAGAACGCGAGCGCCGGCACCATCGCCGTCATCAACGGCAACTATGCGCTGGCCGCCGGTCTGAACATCAGCGACGCGCTCGCCACCGAGAACGCCGACGGCACCGCCGCGCAGACCTACGCCAACATCATTGCCGTGCGCGCCGGCGACGAGAACAGCCCGAAGACGCAGGCGCTGCTCAAGGCGCTCAAGACCGACGCCGTCAAGCAGTACATTGCCGACACCTACAACGGCGCTGTCGTTGCAAGTTTCTGAGTGATCTCTCCCCCCTCTTTTCTGAAAAGCGCAAAAGCCCCCGGCCGCAGGCCGGGGGCTTCGTGCATTATCGGGCGGCGTTATGCGCATAGCTGTTGTCGACAAGGCGGTCAAAATCCACCCAGTCGGCGTGCTCGAGCACGCCCGCCGTCTCCATGACGGTCTCAAGCCGCTCAAGGGACGACTGCGCCATGACCGGCGTCGCGTTCCACGCGTCGATGTCCTTGTAGCGCTGCACGACCTGCGTGAGCACGGACACGTCCGTGTCCGGAAACTGCGGGGCGATGATGGCGGCGGTCTCGGCCGCGTCGTGCCCGGCGATCCATGTCAGCGCACGCGCAACGGCGTTTGTAAAGCGCTGCACCACGTCCGCGTGCTCCCGGATGTACGTCTGCGAGGCGAAGTAGGCCGTATACGGGATCTCGCCGCTTTCCTGCCCGACGGACGCAAGGATATACCCCTTGCCCGCCTGCGCGACCTCGGTGGCCGTCGGCTCAAAGAGCGTGACAAAATCGCCGTTGCCGCCGGTGAACGCCCCGGCCATCATGTTGAACTGCACCGTTGTATCCACATCGGCGTCTACGCCGGGGACGATGCCGTTTTGCCGCATGACGTATTCGAGCGTCATCTCCGGCACGCCGCCCGCGCGGCCGCCGATGACGGTCCTGCCGCGCAGCAGCTCCCAGGTAAACGGCACATCCTCCCGTCCGACGAGAAACGACCCGTCGCGCTTCGTGAGCTGGCCGAACACGACCGGGTGATCGTCCTTGCCCTGATTGTACACGTAGATGCACGCCTCCGGTCCGGCGAGACCGATGTCCGCCTGCCCGGTGAGCACCGCCGTCATGACCTTGTCGGCGCCGCCGCCGTTGCTCAGTTCGATCTTCAGACCCTCATCCGCGAAAAAACCCTGCTCCAGCGCCACATACTGCGGCGCGTAGAACACCGAATGTGTCACCTCGCTCAGGCGGACGGTGGCCGTCTCCTGCGTGCCGCAGGCGCACAAGGCCGCCGGCAGCAATACCGCCAGAACCCCACAAAGAAACCGTTTCATTGCGTCACTCCCAACCGTTTTTTGAATCCCTTTTCCAGCCACAGCACAAGCTGATACATCACCACGGCCGCCGCCGCAAGCACGAAGACGGTCGCCATCACAAGGTCCATGTTGAACACCTGCGACCCGTAGACGATCAGATAGCCGAGACCGGCTTTGGACACCAGAAATTCGCCCATGATGACGCCGACCCACGACAGGCCGACGTTCACACGCAGCGTATTGAACAGCGTGGCGTAGTTGGCCGGGATGACCAGCTGCCACAGGATCTGATGGCGCGTCGCGCCGAGCGTCTGCATCAGGCGGATCTTCTCCCGATCCGTGGACAGAAAGCCCACGTGCATATTCAGGATCGTGACGAAGAGCGAGATCGCGACCGTCATGGCGATGATCGAGCCCGTGCCCGCGCCGATCCAGACGATGAACACCGGCCCGAGCGCCGTCTTCGGCAGCGCGTTGAGCACGACCAGATACGGGTCGAGCACGCGCGAGAGCAGCTTGCTCCACCACAGACCGATGGCGATGAGCGTGCCGAGCAGCGTCCCGAGCAGGAAGCCCGCCACGACCTCCAGACACGACGTGCCGATGTGCAGCCACAGCTCGCCGGAGCTTTGCAGCGCCGCGAGCGTGCGCACCACGCGCGACGGGCTGCTGACGATGAAGGCGTCCACCCAGCCGCAGCGCGCCGCGAGCTCCCACCAGCCGAGAAACGCCGCCAGCAGCAGCACCTGCAGCGCCAGCACGACCCGGCGGCGGCGCTTTTGTGCGCGCAGATACGCAAGTCTCTGCGGGGAGAGCGACCGTTCAGGCATTGACATCCAGCTCCTCCCATATTTGATTGAACAGCGTCTGAAATTCCGCCCGGCTGCGCCGCTGCAGCGGCGGCACAGCACGCAGCGCGCCGAGGTCATGGATGGCCTTGACGGTCGCGGGGCGGTGCGTGAGCACGACGATGCGGTCCGAGAGGCTGATGGCCTCGGAAATGTCGTGCGTGACGAGCAGCGCCGTCTTGTGCTCGCGGCGGATGATCTGCGCGATGTCGCCCGACACGGCCAGCCGCGTCTGGTAGTCCAGCGCGGAAAACGGCTCGTCGAGCAGCAGCACATCCGGCGATGTCGCCAGCGTGCGGATGAGTGCGCAGCGCTGGCGCATCCCGCCCGAGAGCTGGTTTGGCAGCTTGCGCGCAAAGCCGTCGAGCCGGTACTGCGTGAGCAGGGCGCGCACGGCGTCGCGCCGCGCGGGTGTGTTCTCGTGCCGGATCTCCAGCCCGAGCGTCACGTTGCCCCAGATCGTGCGCCAGTCAAAAAGCTGATCGCGCTGGGGCATCAGCCCCGCCTTCCCTGTCGGCGCGCGCACGGGCTCGCCGTCGACGAGCACCTCCCCGCCCGACGGACGCTCGATACCGGCGATGAGCGCCAGCAGCGTGGATTTTCCGCAGCCGGACGGCCCAACGATGCTCACAAACTCGCCGTCGGCCACGCCGAAGGTCACATCCCGCAGCGCCGCCACCTCGCCGTCCGGCGCCTGATAGGTCAAGGCGGCGCGGCGCAGCTCGATTTTCATGGCGTCTCCCCCTTTGTTCGCGCCGAGGCGCTATGCCCCAATGTATGCCGCGCCGGTGCACGGGGTGCAAAGCAAAGCGGCGCGGCCGCGCAGGTTTCCGGAGAAATGGTTTTTGGGCGGACTTTCGGCAAAGCGAAAACGCACACATCACCTTTGTGATGTGTGCGTTTTTTATCCTGCCGCCTTGTACGCGCGCTCGAGCGCGGCGGACAGCGGCTGCCCGTGTGAGCGGCAGATGCGCCGCAGCCGGTATAGGCACGCGGGGTCGTGCGTGAGGCGGTTGATGCCCCAGTCGCACGACAGCGTCGCCTGAAAGCCCATGCCGCGCAGGACCTGATCCGTCCGGTCGCTGTATTTGCCGTAGGGGTAGGCAAAGGTGTCCGGTGTGCGGCCGGTATGCTCCGCGAGCTCATCCTGCAGGCGCTGCAAGTCCGTGCGCAGCAGCTGCGCATAGTCCGTCTCCGACTCGCCCGCGTTCGGCAGGCAGCCGTAGCGCTCCGGCGTGTAGCTGTGCAGGTCGTAGGAGTGGTTCTGCACCTCGACGAGACCGGAGGCGAGCATCTCATTGAGCTGGTCCCATGTGACGTGCGCATAGTCGATGCTCTCGCTCGGCCACTCGGTGAAATCGTCCGTGTTGCGCCCGAGCAGCGAAAAGACGATGCGCGCCGCATATTGCCGCAGCAGCGGCAGCACATAGACGTAGTTGTTGTAGTACCCGTCGTCAAAGCTGAGCACGATGGGCTTTTCCGGCAGCGGCGTGCCGTCGCGCACGTAAGCGATGACGTCCGCCATGACGACGGTCGTGTAGCCGTTTTCCGCCAGCCACCGGAGGTCGGATTCCAGCTCCCACGGCTGGATGGCGTCCTTGCCGGACTTGTCGGGCTTGACCTCGTGGTACATGATGATCGGCAGCGGCACGGCGTCCGCCTCCTCCCCTGCGGCATAGGCCGCAAGCGGGCAGAGCACGAACAGCGCAGACAGCACGACGGCCATCACCCGCTGCGGGACCGGCAGCGCTCGGCGCACGGCATCCATCTCCTCTCGTTTCATGCGTTCGGAGATAGTGTGCGCCGAGCGCGCGAAAATCATGCACGCGCGCGGCGTTTCGCAGCGGCGCGCTGCGCGCATTTGACGCCCTCCACGATCGGGAGCACCAGAAACGCCAGCCCCATCGCCACGGCATACTCGGCGGCGGAGATGGGCGTGAAGTCAAAGGCGTTGGCCAAAAACGGCACATAGATGCACAGCGTCGTGAGCGCAAGGCTCGCCGCGGCCGCGCCGACGAGCGCCCAGTTGGGCGTGCGCAGCGTGAACAGGCTCGCCCGGTGTGCGCGCATATTGAAGCTGTGGAAGATCTCCGCCATGCTCAGCGTCAGAAACGCCATCGTCGTGCCGTCGGGCGAATTCGTGACCGTCCAGACGCCGTACTCCATGTAGTGGCCGATGAAGAACGCCGCCAGCGTCAGCACCGCGCACATCACGCCCTGATACACGCAGTCGAAGCCGACGCCGTGCGCAAAGATGCTCTCGCGCGCGCTGCGCGGCGGACGGGACATGATGTCCGGCTCTGCGCGCTCCATGCCGAGCGCCAGCGCCGGGAAGCAGTCGGTGAGCAGATTGATCCACAGCAGGTGCACCGGCTCAAGGATCGTAAAGCCGAGCATCGTCGCGGTGAAGATGCTCAGCACCTCGCTCATGTTCGAGCCGAGCAGGAACTTCACGGCGCGGCGGATGTTGTCATAAATGCGCCGCCCCTCCTCGACCGCGCCGACAATGGTGGCAAAGTTATCGTCGGCGAGCACCATGTCGGCCACGTTTTTCGTCACGTCCGTGCCGGTGATGCCCATGCCGATGCCGATGTCCGCCGCGCGGATGCTCGGCGCGTCGTTGACGCCGTCGCCGGTCATGGCGGTGATGAAGCCGGCGTCGCGCCACGCCTGAACGATGCGCGTCTTGTGCTCCGGCTGCACGCGGGCATAGACGCTGATGTGCTGCAGGCGGCGGCGGAACGTGCCGTCGTCCATGGCACTGAGCTCCGCGCCGGTGACGGCCTCGTCGCCGGGGCCGAGCAGGCCGAGCTCACGCGCGATGGCGCTGGCGGTGTCCACATGGTCGCCGGTGATCATGATGGGACGGATACCGGCGCTGCGGCAGTCACGGATGGCGTCCACGACCTCGGGACGCACCGGGTCGATCATCCCCGCCAGGCCGAGAAAGCACAGGTGCTGCTCGAGCGCCGCGGGCGACGTGTCGTCCGGCAGCGCGTCATACGTGCGCATGGCCGCCGCCAGCACGCGCAGCGCCCGGCCGGTCATGTCGCGGTTGCGCGCGGCGATCTCGGCGCGGTGCGCGTCCGTCATGGGCACGGCCTGCCCGTCGATCCAGATGCGGTCGCACAGCGGCAGCAGCACGTCAGGTGCGCCCTTGGTGTACTGCACGATGCGCCCGCCGTCGGAATGCAGGGTGCTCATCATCTTGCGCGCGCTGTCAAACGGCGCCTCGGCCACGCGCGGCAGCTGCGCGCGCAGCGCGCTCGGCGACAGCCCCTGTGTGACCGCCCAGCGCACAAGCGCGGCCTCGGTCGGTTCTCCGGTCACGGTGTCCGTGTCCGGGTCGTGCACGGCGTCGGCACACAGCGCCATGGCCGTGGCAAGCAGGTGCTCGTCACTGCCCGCAGACGCCGTGACGGTCATGCGGTTTTGCGTGAGCGTACCGGTCTTGTCCGTGCAGATGATCTGCGCGCAGCCGAGCGTCTCGACCGCCGTGAGCCGGCGGATGACCGCGCTGCGGCGGCTCATGTTCGTCACACCGATCGACAGCACGATCGTCACGACCGCGGCCAGCCCCTCCGGAATGGCGGCGACCGCAAGGCTCACGGCGATGAGGAACGTGTCGAGCACGACGCGGCCGCTGATCGAGCCGGCGCGCAGCACGCCGACCGCGAACACGATCGCGCAGATGCCCAGCACCAGCCACGTCAGGATGCGGCTCAGCTGCGACAGTCGCAGCTGCAGGGGCGTCTTGTTTTCCTTCGTCTGCGTAAGTGCGTCGGCGATGTGCCCCATCTGCGTCTGCATACCGGTCTCGGTGACGACGGCGCGGCCGCGCCCGTAGACGATGCTGCTGCCGAGGTAGAGCATATTGCTGCGGTCACCGAGACCGATCTCGCCGTCGGCTGTGAGCGCGTCGGCGGATTTTGACACCGGCACACTCTCGCCGGTCAGCGCAGCCTCCTCCGCGCGCAGGCTGGCACTCTCGATCACGCGCGCGTCGGCCGGTACGGCGTCGCCCGCCTCGAGCACGAGCACGTCGCCCACGACGAGCGTCTCACTCGGGACGGTCACGATCTTGCCGCCGCGCAGCACGCGGCTGTGCGCCGCGCTGAGCTCCTTGAGCGCGGCGATGGCCTGCTCGGCCTTGCTCTCCTGATACACGCCGAGCACCGCGTTGATGATGACGACAAGCAAAATGATGATGACGTCCGCAAAACTCTCGTGCGCATATGCGCTCGTGACGGCCGAGACCAGCGCCGCCGCGAGCAGCACCAGGATCATCGGATCCGCGAGCTGGGCAAAAAAGCGCTTGACGACCGACGGCTTCGGCGGCTCTGCGAGCACATTGTGCCCGTCACGCGCCAGCCGCTCGTCGGCCTGCGCCTGTGTGAGTCCGTCGGGCGTGCTGTCGAGCGCGTGCAGCGTGTCGGCGGATGACTGCCGGTAATATTCCATCGTTTGTCCTCCTTTTCGGTATCGGATAGGATTCCCCGGAAATGAAAAAAAGAGACCTACCTGCCCTATGGGCAGATAAGTCTCATCATTTCAGACCGAGCCAGATCCAACAGATCGGTTGTTGGCCGGGCCGCGCGACGGATCGCGCCAATTACTCCCTTATCCCGGAATCATTGTATGCGCACACGCGCGCAAACACAAGCAAAATCTGCACCGCGCAGCCGAATCTTAGCGCCGTCTTAGCGTTTTGCACTGCGCCGCCAGATCTTCTGCGCCTCAGCAGCCCGGATGAGCTCGTCACGAAAATCCGGATGTGCGATGGAGACCAGCGCCTCGGCACGCTCCCACGTGCTGCGCCCGGCGAGATTTACCACGCCCTGCTCCGTCGCCAGATAATACGCCTGTGCGCGCGGGGACGTGACGATGTCGCCGTCAAAATGCGGCAGGATGCGCGAATGGCGCACACCGTCCCTGTCCGTGAAGGTGGACGTCATGCAGATGAACGCCTTGCCGCCGCGCGCCATGGCCGCGCCCGTGAGAAAATCAAGCTGGCCGCCCGTGCCGCTGATCTGGCGCAGACCGGAGCTCTCGGACGCGACCTGACCGTAGAGATCGGCCGCGATGCAGCTGTTGATCGACACCATGTTGTCGAGCTGCGCGATGACCTCAGGTGCATTGACATAGGACAGCGGCGCGGCGATGACGCCGGGGTTGTCGTCCACCCAGTCGTAGAGCCGCCTGGAGCCGATCGTGATGCCGAGCATCCCCTGATTGCGGTGCAGCGTGCAGCGGCGGTTTGTGAGCACGCCCGCCTCGTGCAGCTCGAGATACGCGTCCGAGCAGAGCTCGGTGTGCATGCCGAGGTCATGCAGACCGGAGCGCGCGAGGAGCTTTCCGAGCACGGTGGGCATGCCGCCGATGCCGAGCTGAACGGTCGCCCCGTCGCAGATGTGCGGCAGGAGCAGGTTTGCGATCGCGGTGTCCTCCGCGCTCGCCGGGTGCTCGGGCGGATCGGAAAACGGCGCGTGCGCGCCCTCGACGATCATGTCCGCATCGGAGATATGGATGACCTCGTCAAAGCCGCCGCGCAGCCGCGGCAGATGCTCGTTGATCTCCAGAATGACGATATCCGCCTGCTCAAGGATCGCGCGGGACACGCCGGTCGCCGCCGAGAGGTTGAAGTATCCGTGGCGATCCATCGGCGTGACGCACGCCATGGCGACGTTCACCGTGAGAAACTGCCGGTAATACCACGCAAGGTTGCGGAAGATCATCGGCGTGAAGTAGCACAGACCGCGGTCGCAGAGCCTGCGCTCATACGCCGAGCAATGCCATGTGTGGTAGAGAAAATGCGTCTGCTCCGGGTCGCACTCGACGATCTGCAGCGGACCCATGCAGAGATTGCCGCGCACCTTCACGTCGTGCAGCTCGTCACGCCGGGCGGCAAGCGCCGCATCGAGCAGCGGCGGGAAGCCAAGCCCCGACGTATAGTCCACCCAGTCGCCGTCCTTCACGGCACGCACCGCCTCGGCGGGCGTGCGCAGCTTGCTGCGGTATTCGGCCTGATAGTCCATCGTCGCTCCTCCTAGAAGATCTGATCTTTTTGCACCGGCGTCTGAAACAGGCGGCGAATCTCGGCGCTGTCGTCGGTCTGGCCGAGGATCCACATGAGTTTTGTGACCACGGCCTCGCTCGTCATACTGTAGGCCTCGATGAGCCCGAGCTCACGCTTGGCGCGGTGACCGACCTGATACACCTCCATGTCGCTGCCCTCGTGGGGGACCTGTGTCGTCATGACGATGACGCGGCCGGACTCCACCCAGTCGCGTACGGCGTGGAAAAAGCTCTCGTCGCCGTAGCACGGCAGGCCGCCGACGCCGAAGCTCTCGATCACGAGCGCGCGGTAATGCGCCTTGAGGTAGTCGAAAATGCCGGCGTCGATGCCGGGGATGAGCTTGAGCACGAACACGCCGGGGTCGAGCCGGTCATAAAAGCGCGGCGCGCCGGTGACGTACTCCGGGATATAATACACGAGCTGGCGGCCGCGCAGAATGGCCGTCTCCGGATAGTCGATGCTCGAAAAGGCGTTGTAGCTTTTCGTGCGCATCTTTCGTGCGCGCGTGCCGAGAATGACCTTGTGGTCAAAGACGACGTGCACGCCGCATGCGCCGTCGTCGCAGGCGTAAAAAAATGCATCGCGCAGGTTCTCGCGCGCGTCGGTGTCCTGATTGAAGATCGACTTCTGCGAGCCGGTGATGACGACGGGCCTGGCGTTGTTCTGGATGAGGTACGAGAGCGCGGCGGCGGTATAGGCCATCGTGTCCGTGCCGTGCGTGAGGACAAAGCCGTCATACGCATCGTAGTGCGCGCGCACGCACGCCGCCATCTGCAGCCAGTCGCGGCTGTTGATGTTCGTGCTGTCGCGGTTCATGAGCTGCACGGTGTCGATGCGGCACAGCTGCTCGAGCTCCGGCACCTCGGCCAGCAGCTCCTCGGAGGTGAGCTGCGGCGTGAGTCCGTCAGCTGTCGCCTTGGACGCGATCGTGCCGCCGGTGGCGATCATAAGAATATGCTTCATATCAGTCTTTCACTTTCTTCCAATAGTCGAGCGATGCAAAGCCCCGTTCGAGCTGCATCGCCGTATACTCCTCGCACACGCGCGCAAGCTGCCTGCGCCCTGCGTCGCCGAGTGTGAAGGAAAAAATCTTCTTTGGGTCCGCGTTCACAACGTGGCGCATGGCGGCCAGAGTCTCCGGCAGCAGCGGCGTGACGGCAGACGAGCTCGCGCCCCGGCACTGCGCGCAGTACACCGCGCCGCCGCGCAGGGAGAGCCACGGCTCCACAGGCTCGGGCGTGCCGCAGCGCGCGCAGCACGACAGGTCCGGCTCATAGCCGGCCAGACACATGAGCCGCAGCTCGAACACCGCCTTGATCTGCTCCGGCGGGCACAGCGCGCGGCTGAGCGCATAGAGGCTGTTGAGCCCGAGCTGCAGCACCGGCGGATCAGGATATTCCTCGGCAGAGACGGTCTCAAGGAGCTCTGCAAAATAGCTCCCGAGCGCAAACGCACCGAGATCGGCGCGCAGGCCCAGAAACTCCTCGACCGTGGACGCCTCGTTGAGCGTGCGGCGGCCGCGGTTTTCAAAGATCGTCATGTCCGAATAGGTCAGCAGCTGCGTCGCCGCCGTGATGCGGCTGCCCTTGCGCAGCGCACCGCGCGCGCGGACGGTGATCTTTCCCTCGTGCTGTGTGAGCACGGTGAGGATCTTGTCCGCCTCTTTGTAGCGCACCTCGCGCAGCACCAGACCGCGGGTCGTAAGAAACATCGTATGTACCTCATCAGGCGGGGCGGCGGTCGGTGTCGTCCGCCGCAGATGCCTCGCTCGCCGCCGCATTGCGCGCGGCGCAGTAGCAAAGATAGCCGAGCGGATCACCGGTATCCGCAAACAGCTGCCAGAAAAAATCGTCCTGCACAGGAAACCACCTCGCTGCGCATAGTGTCTGCACAGCGGGGTGGAACTATAGCTGGTAATTTCCGTGCCTCACTGGTCGGTAAAGCCAAAATTGCGCAGCTGGGCGGCCGAGTCGCGCCAGTTTTCCTTGACCTTGACCCATGTCTGCAGGTACACCTTCGTGCCCATGAAGCGCTCGATGTCCTGCCGCGCAAGCTCGCCGATCTTCTTGAGCATGGCGCCGCGTTTGCCGATGATGATGCCCTTGTGGCTGTCCTTTTCGCAGTAAATGGTCACGTCCATGTCGATGATGCCGTTGTCGCGCTCGGAAAACTTCGTGACCTCGACGGCCGTGCCGTGCGGGATCTCCTTATCGAGACACAGCAGCAGCTTTTCGCGCACGAGCTCGGCGCAGATCTGCTTTTCGGGCATATCGGAGATCATATCGTCCGGGAACAGCTGCGGTCCGGGCACAGCCAGCGCCGTCAGCTCGTTTAAGAGCTCGTCGAGCCCGTCGCCGTTCTGGGCAGACACCGGCACGATCGCGCGCCACGGCAGCGCCTCGGAATAGGCGGCGATGACGGCCAGCAGCTCCTGCTTTTCGACCGTGTCGATCTTGTTGATGACGAGCACGGCCGGAGCGCCCGTCGACCGGATGCGCTCGATGAGGGCGCGCTCCTGCTCGCCGACGGAGGCGATGGGCTCGACAACGAGCATCACGCCGTCAACGTCCGCCACGCTCTCGCGCACGACCTGCACCATGTAGTCGCCCAGACGGTTGCGCGGCTTGTGAAAACCCGGCGTATCCATGAGGATGAGCTGCGCGTCGCCGCGGTTGACAACGGCGCTGATGCGGTTGCGCGTCGTCTGGGGCTTGTTCGAGACGATGGCGATCTTCTCGCCCAGCAGGGCGTTTGTAAGCGTGGACTTGCCGACGTTCGGCCGTCCGCAGATGGTGATCATAGCGGTTTTGGTAATCATTCTCTTCTCCTTATACGTCCAGCAGACGCATGATCTCTTTTTCTCTCGCGCGCATGCGGCGCTTGTCCTCGCCCTCGTCCACATGGTCGTAGCCGAGCAGGTGCAGCACGGAGTGCACCGTCAGATAGCTGACCTCGTGCGCGAAGCTGTGGCCGTAGGTCTCGGCCTGTTCGGCGCAGCGCTCCATGGAGATGACCATGTCGCCGAGCATGGCGCGCTCGGTCTCGTAGTCCCACTCGCAGGCGTCGGGGTCGAACGCGCCGGGCGTGAGCTCATTCATCGGAAACGACAGCACATCCGTCGCCCGGTCGACGCCGCGCTGCTCGCGGTTGATGGCGTGGATGGCAGCGTCGTCCGTGAGCGTCACGTCGAGCTCACACGGGATGGTCACGCCCTCGGCCCTGAGCGCCGCGGCGGCTGCGCGCTTGACATAGCGCTGCGTGTCCGGGAAGCCCAGCCCCCTGCGCGTGCGGGTGATGGTGATCCTGACCTGTGTCATGCTTTTTTCCTCACAGTCGTCTTGCGCGCGGCGGGCTTTTTGGCAGCGGCCGCGGCGTGTTTTTCTCTCTGCTTATCGTCCTGCTCGTAGGCGGCGATGATCTTCTGCACGAGTGCATGGCGCACGACGTCTGCCCCGGTCAGGCGGCAGATGGCGATGTCGTCGATGCCGTCGAGGATGCGCAGCGCCTCCTTGAGACCGGACGGCTTGTCCGACGGCAGGTCGATCTGCGTCACGTCGCCGGTGATGACGACGTGCGAGCCGAAGCCGATGCGCGTCAGGAACATCTTCATCTGTTCGCGGGAGGTATTCTGCGCCTCGTCGAGGATGATGAAGCTGTCGTCGAGCGTGCGTCCGCGCATATACGCCAGCGGCGCAACCTCGATGTTGCCGCGCTCGAGATA
>UQSF01000024.1 GCA_900543625.1 uncultured Eubacteriales bacterium | reverse complement strand
GGCGCAGGCCCGGCAGGTGCGGCGCTCGCGGTCGGGCGCGCAGCCGCGCGCGGCGCGGACGCTGCCTTCGACCCGGCGACACCGTCGAGATACTCGAGCTGCGTCAGGCACAGATTGCGCACATCTTCCAGGAATTTCGCGCAGGAGGTCTTTGCGTTGAGGAGCTTGGCTTCCTCGTTGGCGGTTTCGTGCTGAAGTCCGCCAAGTATTCGGTCGGACGTGTTCTTGGCCTCGCTGAGTATCTTGTCGGCGCGGGCCTGGGCATCGTCCTCTATCTGCTTGCCGACCTTCTGGGCCGACAGTATGGCCAGACGCATGGCGTCTTCACTGGCGCGGTACTCTTCTATCTTATCGACCAGCACCTTCATCTTGCCCTTGAGCACAGCGATCTCCTTCTGCGCGTTGGCAAGCTCGGTGGCCACTTCTTCCTGATAGTTCTGCACGGCGGCCATGTCGTAACCGCCGAACATCGCTTTTTCAAAGGTTTTTTCCCGAATATCCTGAGGAGTCATGATGGTAAGCCTCCATTCTTTCTAATGGTATACTACTCGCGGGGCTGTCAGGGACAGTATGCCCGAATGTTACAGGTGAAACTCGCCCGACTCCATGTCGTCGAGCTGGTCGCCCATGAGGTCGACGTTGAACGGCGTGATGATATACGTCGCGCTGGCGACACGGCGGATCTTGCCGTCCTGCGCGTAGGCGACGCCGGACAGGAAGTCGATCAGGCGGCGGGCGATGTTCTTGTCCGTCTGCTCCAGATTCATGAGCACGGCGCGGCGATCGCGCAGATGGTCGGCGATCTCGGCCGCGAGCTCAAACTGCTTGGGCGCGACGAGCACGACCTTGAGCTGGCCGCCGCTGTTGAGGTTGACGACCTTGTCGGCCACGCGGCTGTCGCTGCGGGCGGTGTAGCCCGGCGCGGGGCGCTCGGGCTCTCTCACCGGCTCGGAGACCGGGTCGTCGCGGATGAAGGAGCTCTGCTTGGCGGCGGGCGCCGTGCGGCGCGCCGGCCGTGCCGGAGCGGGACGCTCGGGCGCGGGTGCTTCCGCGACCGGGATCGCCTCATCCTCATCGTCGAAAAACTCGTCGTCGTCATCGTACGGACGCGTCATTTTCTTCAGTTCATCCAAAAAGCCCATGCAGGGTCCCCCTTTATCTACCGGCGGCCGCTGTGTTGCCGCTGTGTTCTCTGTCTGAAAAAGCGGGCGCGGCGCTCAGTGCCGGGAATAGTCCCGTGCGCCGAAGATCGACGAGCCGACGCGCACCATGTTCGCACCGGCGGCAATGGCGTCCTCAAAATCCCCGCTCATACCCATGGACAGAAAGTCCATAGAAGCATTATCGTATTTTTTTCTGCCGATGTCAACAAAAAGCTCGTGCATTTTCGTAAAATATGCATGATTTCCGTCGGAAGTTTCTGCCACGGGCGGGATCGCCATCAATCCGCGCACGCGGATGTGCGCGCAGGCGGCGGCGGTTTCCAGCAATTGCGGCAGTGCGTCGGGGTCGACGCCGCTCTTGGCGGCCTCACCGCCGATGTTCACCTCCAGCAGGATATCCTGCACGGTGTCCTGCATGGCGGCGCGCTTTTCGATCATGGCCAGCAGCTCCGGCGAGTCCACCGACTGGATGAGATCGACCTTGCCGACGACCTGCCGCACCTTGTTGGTCTGCAGGTGGCCGATGAAGTGCAGCGGTGCGCCGGTGTAGGCGCCCTCGGCGAGCTTTTCGGTCATCTCCTGCACGCGGTTTTCGCCGCAGGCGTCGATCCCGGCGGCGACGGCCTCGCGCACGCGCGCGGCGTCGTTCATCTTTGTCGCTGCCACAAGCGTGATGTCCGCGCCCGTGCGCCCCGAAAGGCGGGCGGCGGCGTCGATGCGCGCGCGGATGGCGGCGATGTTTTCGGCAATGGTGCTCATAGTGGGTGATGCCTCCTTATTTTATGACCTGTCCGTCGGACAGACCTTTGCCGCTGACGACGATGTCGTTGCCGGCGCGCAGGGCGTTGCTGTCCGTGCTCTGGGCGACGAGACAGTAGCTGTCGGTCTGGTAGATGATCTCGATCGGTTTTTTCTCCAGCTGCGCCGCCGTGACGACGTAGACGAAGGTCTGCCCGTCGTCGTCCATGTGCACGGCCTTGAGCGGTACGCGCAGACCGGTGTGCTCACTGTAGACGACGTCGGCCGTGGCCTTGCGCATGGCCAGCGTGTCGGCCAGCGCATTGTTGCACGCGAACACGACCGCAACCTCGCCGCTGCTGTCCGGTTCGCTCTTGCTGAACACGGTGGCCGAGACCGTGCCGCTGTAGTGCTGCGGGAAGTCGAGCGTGGCGCTGCCGCCCAGATTCAGACGGTCGGCGTCGGCCTTGCTCATGACGGCGGCGAAGTACCACTTTTTCGCCGTGACGAGCTTGCCGATCGTGTTTGCGGGCGTCGAGGGACTCGTGTGCTCGAGCGCGGCCACGCCGTCTGGCGTGAGGTTTTCAAGCGCCGCCGGGCTCAGCGCCTCATAACCGTCCACCGTGGAGGTGAACAGCCCCGCCGCCGGTGCGGTGATGCTGCCGCGGCCGACGCCGGCCTTTTCCAGCTGGTGCAGCTCGGCGTTGAGCGCGTCGAGATCGCTCTGCGAGACGGTGCCCGTCGAGGCGCCGAAGAGCAGCGAGCTGAGATCCATGCAGATGTCGTCAAGCTCGGACGCGCTGCCCGCGGAGACGGCGGCGTTGAGCTGCAGGATGGCGCTGTGGACGCTGCTGTCAAGCTCGGACGCGCCCGAGGCGCTGCCCGCGCGTGACAGCAGGCTCGAGACGTAGGCGATCTCCTTTTTGAGCTCGCGTGCGCGGCTGGCGCTGTCGAGCGCGGCCTTGGAGTCGACGCCGATGGCGATCTCGCCGTCGCGCGCGACCTGCTTGCCGTCGTCCACGGACAGGGACAGAAACTCCTTGTCCGAGGCGATGATCTGCTCCTCGCGCACGACGATGCCGCTGGCCTGTCCGCCCTCGCTGACGGTCACGAGCACTGCCGGTGCGGTGGAATACGACTGCTGCGTGGAGCGAAACAGGTACACGCCCAGATACACGGCCATGGCCGCGAAGAGCACGAGCATGGCGATATTCGTAAAGGTATTCGTTTTCTTCAAAGCCTGCCCTCCTTCCGGTGGGGGGCGGCGGGGAGATCAAGCCTGCAGCTCGAGCGTCACCGCCCGCACCGGGGCGACCGTCGAGATCGCGTGCTTGTAAATCATCTGCTGGCGGCCGTCGGCCTCGATGAGCACGGCAAAGCTGTCAAAGCTGCGCACGATGCCGCGCAGCTGAAACCCGTTCATGAGAAACAGGGTCACGGGGATCTTCTCCCGCCGGATGTAATTGAGGAATGTGTCCTGAAGATTCTGTGTCTTTTGCATGATCGCCGCTCCTTTTGCCGGAGCGGACATATGTCGACTTATCATAGCACAAACTGCCGCTCCGTGAAATAGTGAATTTATACAAATCCGGCGAAAATGGCAGTTTTCTCCGCATCTGTACAGGCCACTATTCTATACCGCGTCCGGCCAAGAATTGCGTCGAACGGCGGCAGGCCAGGTCCATGTCCGGCGTTTTTTCGTGCCGCAGCCAGAACAGCTGCGCATCGCGCCGCAGCCACGTGAGCTGGCGCTTTGCGTACTGCCGCGAGGCGAGCCGGATGGCGTCCGCAGCCTCCTGCGCCGTCGCCTCGCCGCGCACGGCGGCCACGGCCTCCTTATAACCGATGGCCTGCATGGCCGTGCAGTCGGCCGGGGTGCCGGCGGCCAGCAGCGCGCGCACCTCGTCGAGCAGCCCCTGCTGCATCATGATGTCCACGCGCCGGTCGATGCGCGCATAGAGATCCTGCCGGTCTGCGAACGTGAGCGCGATCTTCGCCGCGTCGTAGCGCGGCGGCACGGCGCGGGTCTCGGCGTCGTGCTGCGTGATGGTCTTGCCCGTGAGGATGTAGACCTCCATCGCGCGCACGATGCGCTTTTTGTCCGCGGGGTGGAGCTTTGCCGCGCGCTCGGGGTCAAACTTGCGCAACTCACCGAGCAGGCCCTCGCCGCCGATCTCGTCGTAGCGCTCGCTCAGCTCCTGCCGCAGCGCGGTGTCGGCCGTGCCGTCGGCAAAGGTGCGCCCGGCGATAAGCGAGTCGATGTAAAGCCCCGTCCCGCCGACGACGATCGGCAGTTTTCCGCGCGCGAGGATATCGTCCACGCAGACGGTCGCTTCCGCCGCGTAGCGTGAGACGGAGTAGTTCTCCGTCGGGTCGGCGATGTCGATCATGTGGTGCGGCACGCCCTGCATTTCCTCCGGCGTGGGCTTGGCCGTGCCGATGTCCATGCCGCGGTAGATCTGCATCGAGTCGGCCGAGACGACCTCGCCTCCGAGCCGCTGCGCGAGCATGACGCCCAGCGCGGTCTTGCCCGAGGCGGTCGGGCCGGTAATGACGACCAGTTTTGGCTGCATCCGGCAGCCTCCTTTCCATAAGAGAGAATTCAGAAAGATTTTATTGAAAAGTATTAGAAATGTGTTAAAATGAGACCATATCCCAGTATTCAAGAAGGTGAACCCATGAAGATCAAAATTTCTGCCGACAGCACCTGCGATCTTTCGCCGGAGCTGATCGCGCGCTACAACATCGGCATCACGCCGCTGTACATCGTGCGCGGCGACGAGACGCTGCGCGACGGCATCGACGTGCATCCGGAGGAGCTCTACGCCTACGCGAAGGCCACGGGCAAGCTCTGCCAGACCGCGGCGGTGAACGTGTCGGACTATTATGCATATTTCAGCGCGGTGCGCGCCGAATATGACGCCGTGATCCACTTCACGATCTCGAGCGATATGTCCGGCTGCTATCAGAACGCCTGCATCGCGGCGCGGGAGTTTACGAATGTCTACCCCGTGGACGCGCGCAACCTCTCGACCGGCATCGGTCATCTGGTGCTCGACGCGGCCGATATGGCCGCGCAGGGCATGGATGCGGCCGACATCGCGGCGGCGCTGGAGAAAAAGCGTGAGAAGCTCGATGTCAGCTTCGTGCTCGACACGCTCGATTATCTCGTGCGCGGCGGGCGCTGCTCGTCACTCGCGGCGCTGAGCGCCAATTTTCTGCATCTCAAGCCGTGCATCGAGGTCAAGGACGGGAAAATGGGCGTCGGCCGCAAGTACCGCGGCAAGCTCGAAAAGTGCTATGTGCAGTATATCGAGGACCGGCTCAAGGGGCGCGACGATATCGACTGCCACCGCATCTTCATCACGGATTCCGGCATCGACGAGGCCACCTGGCAGGAGCTCGAGCGCGTCGTGCGCGCGTGCCAGCCGTTTGAGGAAGTGTACCACACGCAGGCCGGCTGCACGGTGTCGAACCACTGCGGCCCCGGCTGCATGGGCATTTTGTACTACCACAAGTAAACACAGTTGTGCAGTCTGACAGGGAGCGCGCCGCGCTCCCTGTTTTTACACGATGCGCTTAAAGAGCTTGTCCAGCTCGCGGCGCGTGAGCGTCACGGCGACGGGGCGTCCGTGCGGGCAGTATTTCACCTCGCCCGCGCACACCGCGTCCGCCAGACGCAGCAGCTCCTCGGGCTCTGTCTGCCAGCCGGCCTTGATGGCCGCCTTGCACGCCACGGTCTTGAGCACCTCGTCGCGCACGGCCTGCGCGTCCGTGTGCGCGCCGTGGCGCAGCTGCGCGCAGATCTCCTCGAGCGCGGGCAGCGCGTCGCCCGCGTCGATCTGGGCGGGCACGCCGCGCAGGATGTAGTCGCTGCGGCCGAACGGCTCAAGCGTGAAGCCGAGCTCCGCGAGCGTGCCGCCGTGCTGCTGCAGGACGTCGGCATCGCTTTCGTCCGGCGTAAAGGGCAGCGGCTCGAGCAGCGTCTGCGACGGGATGTCAGCGGGGTTCTGGCGCATGCGGTCAAAGTTGATGCGCTCGTGCGCCGCGTGCTTGTCGATGAGGATGAGCGTATCGCCCTTTTCCACGAGGATGTAGGTGTGCATTGCCTCGCCGATCAGGCGGGCGGGCGGCGTCTCCGGCGGCACGGCGCGCGCGAGCGGCGACGGGGTCTCCTGCTCGGCGGGCTCGGGCTCAAGCGCGGTCTGCACGCCCTGCACGACCGGCTCCGGCACGGGCTGCGCTGCCGGCGCTGTGCGTGCGGGCGGTGTGAACACCGGCGGCGGGGTCACGCACGGCGCTGCAAAGGCCGATGCCGTCGGCGAGCGGAACGAGAGCGCCTCCTCCGCCGGGGCGGCGGGGGCATAGGTGCGCGCGCCGGAAAATACCGGCGCAGCAGGCACGCTCCGGCTCGGCGCGGCGGGCGGGAAGGGGACTGCCTTGGGCGCAGGTGCGGATGCCGGCTCGGGCTTGGGCACGCTCGGCTTCGGCGCTGCGGCTGCGGGGGCGCGCTCTGCCTCGAGCGCTGCACGCGCGCCGTAATACACGGCGTCGAACACCGCACGCTCGTGTGAGAATTTCACCTCGGTCTTTGCCGGGTGGACGTTCACGTCCACGGCCGCACAGCTGAGCTCCACATACAGCACGCACGCGGGAAACCGCCCCACGAGCAGCGTGTTGCGGTAGGCCTGCTCGAGCGCGGCCTGCAGCGCGGCGGATCTGATCCAGCGGCCGTTGCAGAAGAAATGCTGCTGCGCGCGGCTGCCGCGCCCGGCGGCGGGGGAGGAGATGAAGCCGTGCACGCGCACGCCGTCGACCTCGCCCTCACAGGGCAGAAGCGTCTTTGCCAGCTCGCGCCCGAGCAGGCTGTACACGCAGCTGTCGAGCTTGTTGTCGCCGGGGGAGAAAAACAGCTCCTCCCCGTCGCGGATGCAGCGCACGGACACATCTGGACGGCCGAGCGCACACCGCAGCGCGGCGGCGGCGCAGGCGGCGCCCTCCGCGCGGTCGGTCTTGAGAAACTTGCGCCGGGCGGGCGTGTTGTAAAACAGGTCGCGCACGATCATCGTCGTGCCCTCGGGGCAGCCGGTCTCGTACATGTCCTGGATCTCGCCCGCGTCGAGCGTCATGTGCGTGCCGCCCGGCGCGCCGCGCCGCCGCGTCGTGAGCGTGATGTGCGACACGGCGCTGATGGCGGCCAGTGCCTCGCCGCGAAAGCCCATCGTGCCGATGGCCTCGAGCCCCTGCGCATCGTGCAGCTTGCTCGTCGCGTGGCGCAAAAACGCGATGCCCGCGTCCTCGGGCGTCATGCCGCAGCCGTCGTCGGTCACGCGCAGGTAGGTCGCGCCGCCGCCGCGCAGCTCCACCGTCACGGTGCGGGCCCCGGCGTCGAACGCGTTTTCCACCAGCTCCTTGACCACGGAGGCGGGCCGCTCGACGACCTCGCCCGCGGCGATCAGATCCGCAAGATGCGGAGAGAGAATTTGAATATCGGGCATGGTTTGCCCTCCTTTGTGCACAGTCGGCGGGAAGCGAGCTTCCCGCGCGTATATTATAAAGGATTGGCATTGAAAATTCCACCGCGAAATGCTACAATATTCTATCACACTTCAAATTTTACCCGGATATATCCGGACAGGCAGGAGCATTGCATGAGCTATCAGAGAGTAGAGATCCCCGAATCGGACATCCAGCGCCAGCTGGACATCTGCGCGCAGCTGCGCGCGCATTTTTCCGCCGGCGGCCGTCAGCCGCTGGCCATGGTCGACACCTACGGCTGCCAGCAGAACGAGGCCGACAGCGAAAAGCTGCGCGGTTATCTGCGCGCCATGGGCTTTGATTTCACGCAGGACGAATTCGCGGCCGACGTCGTCGTCATGAACACCTGCGCCGTGCGCGAGCACGCCGAGACGCGCGTGTTCGGCAACGTCGGCGCGCTGACGCACACGAAGGCGCGCAATCCCGAGCAGATCATCGCGGTCTGCGGCTGCATGGCGCAGCAGGCGCACGTGGCCGAGAAGCTGAAAAAGTCCTACCGCATCGTTGACCTCGTCTTCGGACCGCACGAGCTGTGGCGCTTCCCGGAGCTGCTGCGCAGCGTCTGCACCGAGCACCGGCGCGTGTTCGCCATCGACCCGGCGGACGGCAGCGTCGCCGAGGGCATCCCGCGGCAGCGCGACGGCAGCGTCAAGGCGTGGCTGTCGATCATGTACGGGTGCAACAACTTCTGCACCTACTGCATCGTGCCGTATGTGCGCGGGCGCGAGCGCTCCCGCCACCCGGAGGAGATCGTGCGCGAGGCGCGCGAGCTCGTTGCGGCGGGATACAAGGACATCACGCTGCTGGGGCAGAATGTCGACTCCTACGGCCGCGACCTCGACGAGGACGTGGACTTTGCCGACCTCATCCGCAGCATCAACGCCATCCCGGGCGACTTTGTCATCCGCTTCATGAGCAGCCACCCGAAGGACGCGACGGAAAAGCTCTTTCGCGCCATGGCCGAGTGCGAAAAGTGCGCGCACCAGATGCATCTGCCCGTGCAGAGCGGCAACGACCGCGTCCTGCACGCGATGAACCGCGGCTACACGCGCGAGAAATATCTGGCGCAGGTGGCGCTTGCGCGGCAGTATATGCCCGACCTTGTGCTCACGACGGACATCATCGTGGGCTTTCCCGGCGAGACGGACGAAGAGTTTCAGGACACGCTCTCGCTCGTCGAGACCGTGCGCTATGACGCGATGTTCACCTTCATCTATTCGCCGCGCGTCGGCACACCGGCGGCAAAGATGCCCGACCCTTACACCCGCGCGCAGAAGCAGGTGCGCTTTGACGCGCTCGTCGCGTCGGCCAACGCCATCTCCGAGCAAAAGCACCGCGCCTATGAGGGCAGCGTGCAGCGCGTGCTCGTCGACGGGGCGGACGGCCGGGGCGACTATCCGCTCACGGCGCGCACGAAGGGCGGCCGGCTGGTGCATATGCGCGGCGACGAGGCGCTCGTCGGGCAGTTCGTGGATGTGAAGATCACCGGCAGCAACACCTGGGCGCTCTACGGCGAGGAGGCGTGACATGGCGGAACTGACGCCGATGAAGCGGCAATATTACGAGATCAAGCAGCGCAATCCCGACTGCCTGCTGTTTTTCCGGCTGGGCGATTTTTATGAGATGTTCGACGACGATGCGCGCCTGGCCGCGCGCGAGCTCGACCTCACGCTCACGACGCGCGACCGCAACGTCGAAGACCCCGCCGAGCGCACGCCCATGTGCGGCGTGCCGTACCACTCGGCCGAGGCGTACATCGGCCGCCTGATCGCCAAGGGCTACAAGGTGGCCATCTGCGAGCAGATGGAGGATCCCGCGCTTGCCAAGGGGCTGGTCGAGCGGGACATCATCCGCATCATCACGCCCGGCACGGTCACGGAGTCCTCGATGCTCGAGGAGAACAAGTCGAACTATCTCGGCGCGGTGTATCTGAGCGCGCAGTCCGGCGGCACGGCGTTCTGCGACCTCTCGACGGGGGAATTCTGCGCCGCGAGCTACCCGATCGACGCCGTGAGCCACATCCTCAACGAGCTCGGGCGCTTTGCCCCGCGCGAGGCCGTATGCGCCGACGCGGCGGCGGAAAATGACGACATCCGCACCTTCCTCACCAAGCTCCTCGGCAGTCTGGTCGAGGCGGGCGGCGACCGGTTTGAATACATGGCGGCGGCTGCGCGCGTGTGCGAGCAGTTCGGCGTGCAGAGCACGGACGACCTCGGCCTCGGCGAGGCGCCGGCGGCCGTGTGCGCGGCCGGCGCGCTGCTGGCCTATCTGCACGAGACGCAAAAGTGCGACCTCGGCCACATCCGGCGGCTGGAGCTGCTGGGCGACGACCACTACATGGAGCTCGACTACACCACGCGCCGCAATCTGGAGCTGACGGAAAACCTCCGCTCCGGCGAAAAGCGCGGCAGCCTCCTCTGGGTGCTCGACAAGACGAAAACGCCCATGGGCGGCCGCCTGCTGCGCACCTGGGTCGAGCGCCCGCTGCTGAGCCCCGTGCAGATCCGCCGCCGCCTCGGCGCGGTGGAGGAGCTGGTGGGCGACAATGTCCTGCGCAGCGAGCTGATCTGCTGCCTGCGGGAGATCGGCGATATGCAGCGCCTTGTCTCGCGCGCGGTGTACGGCTCGGCCAACGGGCGCGACCTGCACGCGCTGGCGCTCTGCTGCGCGCAGCTGCCGCAGCTGACGGCGCTGCTGCAGAACGTGCACAGTGCGGCGCTGCGCGACATCGCGCAGATGGACACGCTCGCCGATCTCTGCGCGCGCATCGACCGCGCGATCTGCGACGAGCCGCCGTTTTCCGTGCGCGAGGGCGGCATCCTCCGCCCCGGCTACAGCGAGGAGGTCGATCGCCTGCGCAACGTGCGCGATCACGGCGCGCAGACCGTTGCCGAACTCGAGCAGCGTGAGCGCGAGCGTACGGGCGCAAAGAAGCTCAAGGTCGGCTACAACAAGGTTTTCGGTTATTATATCGACATTCCCAACAGCGCGGGCATCACCGAGCTGCCGGAGGACTATATCCGCAAGCAGACGCTGGTGTCGAGCGAGCGGTATTTCACGCACGAGCTCAAGGAGCTCGAGAACACGCTCCTGACGGCGCGCGAGCGCATCGCGGAGCTGGAATACCAGCTCTTCAACGAGGTGCGCCAGCTCGTCGCCGACGAGGTCGCGCGCGTGCAGACGGCGGCGGACGCCGTGGCGCGGCTCGACGCGCTGTGCTCGCTGGCCGAGACCGCCGTGAAGAACAACTACGTCTGCCCCGAGGTGGACCTGTCGCGCACGCTCGACATCCGCGAGGGGCGTCACCCCGTCGTCGAGCAGGCGCAAAAGGACAGCCTCTTCGTCCCGAACGACACGTTCCTCAACGATGCCGATGACCGCGTCGCCATCGTGACCGGACCGAACATGGCCGGCAAATCCACCTATATGCGCCAGACCGCGCTCATCGTGCTCATGGCGCAGATGGGCTCGTTCGTCCCGGCGAAAAGCGCCGTCATCGGCGTGGTCGACCGCGTGTTCACGCGCATCGGCGCGTCCGATGACCTGGCCGCCGGACAGAGCACGTTCATGGTCGAGATGAGCGAGATGGCCAACATCCTCCGCCACGCCACGGCGCAGAGCCTGCTCATCCTCGACGAGATCGGCCGCGGCACGTCGACGTATGACGGCATGGCCATCGCGCGCGCGGTGCTCGAATACTGCGCAGATCCCCGCCGCCTCGGCGCCAAGACCATGTTCGCCACGCACTACCATGAGCTGACCGCGCTCGAGCAGACGCTGCCCGGCGTGCGCAACTACAACATCACGGCCAAAAAGCAGGGCGGCACGCTGCTGTTCCTGCGCAAGATCGTCGCGGGCGCGGCCGACGACAGCTACGGCATCGAGGTCGCAAAGCTCGCCGGCGTGCCGGACACGATTATCACGAAGGCCAAGACCTACCTGCGCGAGCTGGAGTCCGGCGCGGCGCAGCCCGCCGCCCCCGCGCACCCGGCGCAGGACGATGCGCAGATGACGCTCGGCGACGCCGCCGGAGACGTCATCGCCGAGCAGCTGCGCGCCATCGACCTCAACACCATCACGCCGCTCGAGGCCATGCGCCTGCTCTTTGAGCTGCAGCAGAAAGCGAGGGGCTGATATGCGCAGAGCCAAAGCAGAGTGGAGCGATCCCATGCCCCGCGGCGCGCGCATCGCGGGCTGGGTCTATTTTCCCATCCACGTGGCCGTGCTGCCGCTGACGATCGGCGCACTGCTCATGGCGGTGCTCGGCAAGCTGCCGTCGGACGTGACGTGCAACGTTCTGTATTACCTCATCGGCCTCGTGTTCACGCTCGCCGTCATGTGGCGCTTCCTGCACCGCAGCTATGACACGATGGCCGGCAGCATCCTGCGCTGCATCGGCATGATGCTCGCCGCCTACGGCATCGACGTGCTGCTCTCTCTCGTGCTGCAGCTCGGCACGGGGCTCATCGGCGAGCTGCCCGTGCCGAACAACGACGCCGTGACCGGCCTTGCCAAAGTGGACTACAAGCGCATGACCGCCGTCGCGGTGCTCATGGCGCCGCTCGTGGAGGAGTGCCTGTTTCGCGGCGTGGTCTTCGGCACCATCCGGCCGCACAGCCGCTTCTGGGCGTATGCCGTGTCGATCGCGCTCTTTTCGCTCTACCACGTCTGGCAGTACGTCGTCATGTACGGCGATCCGAAGCTGCTGCTCTCGGCACTGGCGTATGTGCCGGTGTCGGCCGCGCTCACGTTCTGCTATGAGCAGACGCGCTCGATCTGGCCGCCGGTGTTTTTCCACATGTGCATCAACGCGCTCTCGCTCGCGGTACTCGCCGGGTGAGCGCAGAAAAGATCCGCCGCTTTCCGACTCCGGAAAGCGGCGGATCTTTATGCTTCGATTTTCTCGTACACGCAAAACTGATAGCCCACGCCGTCATGCTCGGCGCGCGGCTCGGCGGACACGCAGCGCCATGCGGGGTCAGCGTCCAGGTCCGGAAAAAACACGTCCGAGTGGGGCGCGGCGTCGATTTTTGTGACGTATACGCGCGTCATGTGGGGAAACATCTGCCGAAACACGCTGTCTCCGCCGATGACGAAGCAGCGCGCGTGCTGCGCGGCGGCGGCCACGGCCTCGTCCGGGGAATGCACCACCTGCGCGCCCTCGATCGTGATGTTCCGGCGCGAGAGCACAAAGTTTTCGCGGCCGGGCAGCGGCTTTCCGCCCGGAAAATCCTCCAGCGTGCGCCGCCCGACGATCACGGCGGCGCCCATCGTCAGCTCGCGGAAGCGGCGGCGGTCGGCGGGGATCACGAGCGGCTGTGTGCCTTTGGCTCCGATGCCCCAGTCGGCATAGACGGCAACGATCGCATCCATGGCAGCCCCTCCTTACACCGCGATGGGGATCTTCCCCGTGAACTCGCTGTATTCGTAGCCCTCGACCTGGAAGCTGTCGCGGGTGAAGGCATAAAAATCGTTGACGGACGGGTCGATGACAAACTTCGGCGCGGCCTTGGGCTCGTTCCGGATGATCTGCTCGATGACCGGCACGTGGCGGTCATAGATGTGCGCGTCGGCAATGACGTGCACCAGCTCGCCCACCTGCAGCCCGGACACCTGCGCGAACATATGCACGAGCACGGCGTACTGCACGACGTTCCAGTTGTTCGCCGCGAGCATATCCTGACTGCGCTGGTTGAGGATGGCGTTGAGGGTGTTGCCCGAGACGTTGAAGGTCATCGAATATGCGCAGGGGTAGAGCGCCATCTCGTGCAGATCCTCGAACGTGTAGATGTTCGTCAGGATGCGGCGGGAGGCGGGGTTGTGCTTCAGGTCATAGAGCACGCGGTCCACCTGGTCGAATTCGCCCTCGGGATACTGGTGCTTTACGCCGAGCTGATAGCCGTAGGCCTTGCCGATCGAGCCGGTCTCGTCGGCCCACTGATCCCAGATGTGGCCGCGCAGGTCGTGGATGTTGTTCGACTTCTGCTGCCAGATCCACAGCAGCTCGTCCACGGCGGTCTTCCAATAGGTGCGCCGCAGCGTCAGCAGCGGAAACTCCTCGGACAGGTCGTAGCGGTTGACGATGCCGAACTTCTTGACCGTGTGCGCCGGAGCGCCGTCGTCCTCCCAGTGGGGGCGCACGGTCCGGTCGGTATCCCAGACGCCGTTTTCCAGTATGTCGCGGCAGTTGCGGATGAATACCTCGTCTGCGTAGCTCATGATTCGGCTCCTTTCGAAAAAACAATGACATATTAGTTTATCACACGGACGGCGGAGTTGTAAATGGCGAAAGCCGAAAACGCGCCGCACCGCGGTTATTTTACGAAAGGCATAAAAATGCAGGGTAAATTTGGTCAAAATGCCACGGAGATTTGACACGTTTTTTGCACACAGACCGTCCCGTTTTCGGCTGCGGGATGCTATAATCAAAGAAGCGATACCCTAAATCATGAAACGGAGGATATCACATGAAGCACATGAAGAAATTGCTTTCTCTGCTGCTGGTGCTTTGCCTTGTGCTGAGCCTGAGCTGCACGGCATTTGCGGCCGGAGCGGAAAAGCCGCTGGACGGAAAGACCGTCATCCTGCACTCGAACGACGTGCATGGTGCGATCGATCTGTACGCGGCCATGGCAGCCCTGAAGGCGGACTATGAGGCGCAGGGCGCGGAGGTCATCCTTGCCGACGCCGGCGACTACAGTCAGGGCACCGTCTATGTCAGCGTCAACAAGGGCGCGGACGCGGTGACCATGATGAACGCGACCGGCTATGACGTTGTCACCCTCGGCAACCACGAGTTTGACTACGGCTATGCGCAGCTGGTGGAGAACATGAAGGCCGCCAAGTTCCAGGTCCTGTGTGCCGACGTGCTCGGTGCCGACGGCAAGACCATCTATGACGCCAACACCATCATCGAAAAGGGCGGCGTGAAGATCGGCTTCTTCGGTCTCGAGACGCCTGAGGCGCAGACCAAGGCCAACCCCAAGCTCATTCAGGGCCTGAAGTTCCTCGCCGGAGCGGACGGCAAGGAGCTCTATAACTGCGCGGCCGCACAGGTCGCAGACCTGAAGGCGAAGGGCGCAGACCTCGTCGTCTGCCTCGCGCATCTGGGCGTGGACGAGAGCTCCGAGCCCTACACCTCCTATGATCTGGCCAAGAACGTGCAGGGCATCGATTTCATCATCGACGGCCACTCCCACACCGTCATGACCGCCGGCCCGAACGGTGAGGCCATCCAGTCGACCGGCACGGCCTTTGCCAACATCGGCGTTATCACCATCGACAACGCTACGAAGAAGATCGTCGGCAACGAGCTCAAGGCCATCTGGCACACCGAGAAGAATGCCGACGGCAAGTCCGTCACCGTCGTTGACTACAAAACGCGCGACGAAAAGGTCGCCGCGGCCGCCAAGGCCATCATCGACCCCATCGACAAGGCATACGGCGAGAAGTTCGCCGTGAGCGAGGTGGCGCTCAACGGCGCGAAGGCGCCCAACGGCAACCGTGACTCCGAGACCAACCTCGGCGACCTGATCACGGACGCCATGCTCTGGAAGGTGCTTGCCGACGCGGAGATCACCGTTCCGGAGGAGAACGTGGTCGCCATCACCAACGGCGGCGGCATCCGCGCGAGCATCGGCGTGGGCGACGTCACGAAGAAGGACATCAACACTGTGCTGCCGTTCGGCAACACGCTCGCCGTGGTCTACGTGAAGGGCTCCGAGCTGCTCGAGGCGCTCGAGGCCAGCACGTACTGCACGCCGGAATCCATCGGCGGCTTCCCGCAGGTGGCGGGCATGCAGTTCACGGTCGCGACGTATGAAACGTACGACAAGAACGACGAATCCTATCCGAACTCCACGTACTACGGCCCCAAGACCATCAACCGCGTGACCATCGGCTCGATCAACGGCAAGGACTTTGACCCCGAGGCCACCTATGCCGTCATCACGAACAACTTCGTAGCCGGCGGCGGCGACACGTACTATGCGTTTGCCGCAGCCACCAACCAGTTCGACACCGGCCTGCCGCTGGACGAGGTGGTCATGGAATACATCACCAAGGAGCTCAAGGGCGTGATCGGCGAGACCTATGCCGAGCCTGCCGGCCGCATCGTGGTCGATCAGGGTGTTGCCCCGGCGATCGCCGATGTGCAGAGCATGGTCATGGGCGAGGCTTCCTACACGGCCGAGAGCTACAAGGCCTATGCCGCCGTCGAGGCCAAGCTGGCCGCCGCCGAGACCGAGGCCGAGCGCGTGGCGCTGTGCGCCGAGCTGCGCGCCGCGGTTTCCGGTCTGAAGGTTGTTGAAAACACGTTTGACGACGCCACGAGCGGCTGGTATAAGCCCGCCGTCGACTTTGCGCAGGCGTCCGGCCTGATGTCCGGCATGGGCGACAACAAGTTCGCCCCCGACGTCACGACGACCCGCGCCATGGTCGCGCAGGTGATGTATGAGCTCGCCGACGAGCCCGACGTGTCCGATCTGACCTGCCCGCTGAGCGATGTCGACTCCACCGCGTGGTACGCGGATGCGGTCATCTGGGCCTACAACGCCGGCGTGGTCAGCGGCTATGAGGACGGCACGTTCCGCCCGGGCCGCGCCATCACCCGTCAGGAGATGGCCGTCATGTTCTACGGCATGCTCTTCGGTACGGATTCCATCCTCGCCGAGGATGACATCAAGCTCGCCCTCGGCGCGTTCAAGGACGGCGACACGGTCGCTTCCTGGGCACGCGAGGCGGTCGCTGTCTGCTACATCAGCGGGATCATGGTCGGCGACAACGGTTCCTTCAAGCCGACCGACCTGCTCAGCCGCGCGCAGCTCGCGCAGGTGTTCCGCAGCTTCTACGAGACGCAGCTGACCTTTGCGCTCGACGAGCTTCCGGCCGCGCCCGACCAGCCCAGCACGCCTGTGCAGCCCAGCACGCCCGAGCAGCCCAGCACGCCTGCGCAGCCGAGCGCACCCGAGCAGCCCAGCATGCCCACCGCAGCGTAATTGCAATCCCCCCGCCCGCACGGAGACCCGTGCGGGCGGTTTCGGCTTGTCCAAAAACCGCTCAGGCTGCAAGTGTGGAATTTGAGCGCCGCCGGCGCTCAAATTATGCGCGCAGCAGACTGCAGCCCCTTTGTCAAAAAGGAATACTTTTTGACAAACTCAGGAGACCGCTTCGGCGGTCTCCTTTTTGTGCGTTTTGCGCATGGGATCGTGCTTGACAATTCCGGAAAACCTTTTACAATATAGGGCGAACCGATCCGAAGAGTCTACAAGGAGGTTTTTGATATGAATCTGAACAAATATCTGGACATCGCACCCGAGGTGCAGCAGGCGCTCGCAGACGGCCGCCCGGTCGTCGCGCTCGAGAGCACGATCATCTCGCACGGCATGCCCTATCCGAAAAATGTGGAAACGGCGCTGCTCGTCGAGCAGACCCTGCGCGACAACGGCGCAGTGCCCGCCACCATCGCCATCCTCGGCGGCCGCCTGAAGGCCGGCCTGTCCAAGGAGGAGATCACCTACCTCGGCAAGAGCGGGCGCAAGGTCGCCAAGGTCTCGCGCCGTGACCTGCCGGTCATCTGCGCGCGCGGCGCGGACGGCGCGACCACCGTCACCACGACGATGATGATCGCCCACATGGCGGGCATCTCCGTCTTTGCCACCGGCGGCATCGGCGGCGTGCACCGCGGCGCCGAGACGACCATGGACATCTCCGCCGACCTGGAGGAGCTGGCGCAGACGCCGGTCATGGTCGTGTGCGCGGGCGCGAAGGCCATCCTCGACCTCGGCCTGACGCTGGAGTATCTGGAGACGAAGGGCGTGCCCGTGCTCGGCTACGGCACGGACGAGCTGCCCGCGTTCTACACCCGCGAGAGCGGCCTCGGCGTCGACGCGCGCGTCGACACGCCGGAGGATCTGGCTGCGATCTTCCAGGCGCAGCGTGACCTCGGCCTCAAGACCGGCATGCTCGTCACGAATCCGATCCCGCAGCAGTATGCCATGGACAAGGCCGTCATCGACAAGGCCATCGATCAGGCGCTCGCCGAGAGCCATGAACAGGGCATCCACGGCAAGGAGACCACGCCGTTTCTGCTCGCACGCGTGGCGGAGCTCACCGGCGGCGACAGCCTCGAGAGCAACATCCAGCTCGTGCTCAACAACGCCCGCGTCGCAGCCAAGACCGCTGTCGCCCTCTGCAAATGAAGGGCGGCGCGTGGCTCGTGCTCGCCGTGTCCATGCTGATGGGGCTCGGCCTCACCATCGAGGCGATCGCCTCACGCAGGCAGATGCGCACCGCCGTCGTGGTGGTGCTGTGTCTGGTCGGCATCGGCATCGTGCTTGCCGGTGCGGCGCTGAGCATCGGTATCGGCATTTTGTGAGCGCGCAAAACCAAACCGAAAACACCGCAGACCAACCGGTCTGCGGTGTTTTTGTCAGCGGGGCTTATTCGCTGCCGGGCTGCGGCTTTGCGACGCGGAAGATCATGCGCGGGGTCTCGGTGCTGGCCTTCGTGTTCGGGGCGATGGATTCGGTGATGAACGAGTTGCCGCCGATGACGGAGTTTGCGCCGATGACGGTCTTGCCGCCGAGAATGGACGCGCCGGAGTAGATCGTGGCGTTGTCGCCGACGGTCGGGTGGCGCTTGCCGGTCACGGCGTGACCGTGGCGCGGACTGAGCGCGCCGAGCGTCACGCCCTGATAGAGCTTGACGTGGTCGCCGATGACCGTCGTCTCGCCGACGACGATGCCGGTGCCGTGGTCGATGAAGAAATACTCGCCGATCTGCGCACCGGGGTTGATGTCGATGCCGGTCGCGCCGTGGGCATATTCACTCATGATGCGCGGGATGAGCGGCACGCCGCTCTCATACAGCTCGTGCGCGACGCGGTAGACGAAGATGGCATACAGGCCGGGGTAGGAGAAGATGACCTCCTCCTTGCTGCCGGCGGCGGGGTCGCCGTCGAAGTTCGCGGTCACGTCCTTCATGAGGATGGTCTGGATCTGCGGCAGGCGGCACAGGAAGCGGTCGCAGACGGCGTTTGTGCGCTCGCGCAGCTCGCTCTCGTCCGCGATCGTGTTGGAAAAGGCCAGATGCACCTGCTCGCGCAGGTCGGTGTAGATCTCGCCGAGCAGGAACTCCGCAAACGTCTCAGCCGAGACGTGCGACACCGTGCCGCCCGCGAAATACGCCGGGAAGAACACCTTCTGCAGATTCTCAATGATCTTGATGATGACCTTGCGGTCGGGCATGCGCAGGTGCTCGCTGTACATGGGCACCTCGGCGGTCTCGTAGCCGTTGGCGATCTGTGCGGCAACGGCGTGCAGCAGACTTTTTTGCGTCATGATGGACAATCTCCTTTTCAATTTTCTTCTTTTTTCCACGGGCTGCAGATAAAAAACGCAGGAAGCGCGCTGCTTCCTGCGTAAAAACCATTGTGGATACCATACGGGCGCGATCCCGCGGCCGTAGAGCTACCGGCAGAAAGCGACGCAGCTTTGCGCACGACAACAACAGGCCGTCGGACATGCCGCGACCCGGATGCTGCTGCAGCTGCAAAGACGCATTGCTCAGGCTCCTTCCGGTAATGCCCCTTCGATGGGGCGCTCTGGTATCTTGTATAACACGAACTGCCGCACTTGTCAAGTGACGATGTGCCGCACTTGTCGCACGCACCGCTCAGGTGCGCTTTTTCGGCAGCTTCGTGACGCGGCCGTCGCCGTGGTCGATGTATGTGTTTTCGAGCACGTCGATCGTGCTGCGCCGCCAGTCGGCGATGTATTCCTCGCGCAGCGCCTTGCGCTCGGCCTGCTCGTCGGGCGTCAGGTCGCGCTCGCGCGCGATGCGCGTCAGCTCGCTGATGCGATCCATCTTTTCCTGTGTCAAGGCTTTGCTCTCCTCTCAGTTTTTCAGGCTGTGCAGCGGGGCGGGGATGCGCCCGCCGCGGGCGATGAAGTCCGCCGCGCTGCAGCGGTTGACCGGCATGACCGGTGCGCTGCCGAGCAGCCCGCCGAACGCCACCGTGTCGCCTACGGTCTTGCCGGGCGCGGGGATGATGCGCACGGCGGTGGTCTTGTTGTTGACCATGCCGATGGCGGCCTCGTCTGCGATGATGGCGGAGATGGTCTCGGCCGTGGTGTCGCCGGGCACGGCGATCATGTCGAGCCCGACCGAGCACACGCACGTCATCGCCTCGAGCTTCTCGATCGTCAGGCGTCCGGCCTCGGCCGCGGCGATCATGCCGGCGTCCTCCGACACGGGGATGAACGCGCCCGAGAGCCCGCCGACGTGGGACGAGGCCATGACGCCGCCCTTTTTCACCGCGTCGTTGAGCAGCGCGAGCGCCGCCGTCGTGCCGGGTGCACCGACGGATTCCAGCCCCATCTCCTCGAGCACGGCGGCCACGCTGTCGCCGACGGCGGGCGTCGGTGCGAGCGACAGGTCCACGATGCCGAACGGCACGCCCAGCCGCGCAGATGCCTCCTGCGCCACGAGCTGGCCCATGCGCGTGATGCGGAAGGCCGTCTTTTTCACCGTCTCGGCCACGACGTCGAACGGCTGCCCGTGCACGCTCTCGAGCGCGTGCTGCACGACGCCCGGCCCCGATACGCCGACGTGCACCTCGCACTCCGGCTCGCCCACGCCGTGAAACGCGCCAGCCATGAAGGGGTTATCCTCCACGGCGTTGGCAAAGACGACGAGCTTGGCGCAGGCCATGCCGCCCTGTGCGGCTGTGAGCGCGGCGGCGCGCTTGACGGTGCGGCCCATCTCGGCCACGGCGTCCATGTTGATGCCCGCGCGCGTCGAGCCGACGTTCACGCTCGCGCACACCAGCTCCGTCCCGGCCAGCGCCTCCGGAATGGAGGCGATGAGCACACGGTCGGACTCCGTCATGCCCTTTTGCACGAGCGCGGAAAAGCCGCCGAGGAAGTTGATGCCGATCTCATGCGCGGCGCGGTCGAGCGCCTGCGCATACGGCACGTAGGAGCGCGCGCCTGTGCCCGCCGCGACGAGCGAGATAGGCGTGACGGACACGCGCTTATTCACGATGGGGATGCCGAACTCGGCCTCGATATCCTCGCCCGTGCGCACGAGCCGCCCCGCGAGGCGGCAGATCTTGTCGTACACCTTCGTGCAGCTGCGCGTGATGTCCGTGTCTGCACAGTCGAGCAGGGAGATGCCCATCGTGATGGTGCGGATGTCGAGATGCTGCTGGTCGATCATGGCGATCGTCTGCAAAATTTCACTGCGGTTGATCATGGCTGTGTCCTCTCAGATGCGGTGCATGGCGTTGAAGATGTCCTCGCGCTGGGCGCGGATCTGCAGGCTGCGCTGCGTGCCGGCCTCATCGAGCGTGCGGGCGAGGTCTGCAAACGGGACGGTGCACTGCGACGCGTCCACGAGCATGATCATCGTGAAATACTCCTGCAGCACCGTCTGGCTGATGTCCAGCACGTTCACGCCGTACTGCGCCAGCAGGGCGGTCACATCGGCGATGATGCCGACGCGGTCTTTTCCGATCACGGTTACGATTGCACGCATAGATTGTCCTCCTTATTGACCGATCGCGCCGAGCTCGTCAAGATCGCGCTCGAACGCGGGAATGAAATGCTGCAGAAAATACTGCACCTCCGGCAGGGGAGAGGCATCGAGCGCCGCGCGTGTCTGCGCCTCGGCGGAGAGAAACTCGTTGTTGCCGGCCTTGCGCTCCTCGATGCACTTGATGTAGGCCGAGAGCTTGTCGGCCGCCTTCACGAGCGGGTAAATGTCGCCGTCCTTGTCCTCGCTGAGCACATCGGCATAGGTCGCGCGCAGCTCCGGCGGCAGCATATCGAGCAGCTTCTGCACGGCCAGATCCTCCACCGCGTGGTAGGCCGACATGATCTCCGCGTTGTGATACTTGATCGGTGTCGGCAGGTCGCCCGTGAGGATCTCGGACGCGTCGTGATACAGCGCCGCCGTCGCAAGGGCGTTGACGTCGCACGGCTTGCGGAAGATGTCGCGCCGGATCACGCCGAGCGCGTGCGCGAGCACCGCGACCATGTGGCTGTGCTCCTGAATGTTCTCGGGCAGGGCGTTGCGCATCAGCCCCCAGCGCGCGATATAGCGCATACGCGAAATGAGCGCAAAGAAGTTGGAATCCATCGTTTGCTCCCCTCAAAACGGAAAATTTACAATCTGGGCACATTTTATCATGCCGTTCGGGGAATGTAAACACGAAAAAGTGTTGCAATATCAGGTTTTCCATGCTAAAATGCAGATTTGTGCAAACAGAAATATCTAAAAATATGTGATTCTCTTTGAGGAAGTGTGCAAAATGGAGAAATTGAGAAACATCGCCATCATCGCCCACGTTGACCACGGCAAGACCACGCTGGTCGACGAAATGCTCAAGCAGGGCGGTGCATACCGCGAGCATCAGGAAGTCGTCGAGCGCGTCATGGACTCCAACGATCTGGAGCGCGAGCGCGGCATCACGATCCTGGCCAAGAACACCGCCGTGCGCTACGGCGACACGAAGATCAACATCGTTGACACGCCGGGTCACGCCGATTTCGGCGGCGAGGTCGAGCGTGTCCTGAAGATGGTCAACGGCGTCATCCTGCTCGTGGACGCCGCCGAGGGCCCCATGCCGCAGACGCGCTTCGTGCTCAGCAAGGCGCTCGAGCTCGGCCACCGCGTCATCGTCGTCATCAACAAGATCGACCGCCCCGACCAGCGCATCCACGAGGTCATCGACGAGGTGCTCGAGCTGCTCATGGACCTCAACGCCACCGACGAGCAGCTTGACTCGCCCATGCTCTTCTGCTCCGGTCGTCAGGGCACCGCGTCCTACTCCCCGGATGTGCCGGGCAAGGATCTGCGCCCGCTGTTCGAGACGATCCTCGAGTACATCCCCGCGCCGGAGCAGAATGTCGACGCGCCGTTCCAGATGCTCGTGTCGTCCATCGACTACAACGAGTTTGTCGGCCGCATCGCCATCGGCCGCATCGAGCGCGGCGTCATCCACCAGAACGAGGAGATCGCCGTGTGCAACTACCACCAGCCGGATGCGCCGGCCAAGAAGGCCAAGGCCGTGTCCATGTATGAGTTCGAGGGTCTGCAGCGCGTGCCCGTCACGGAGGCGGAGGCCGGCAGCATCATCGCCATGTCCGGCATCGGCGACATCACCATCGGCGACACGATCTGCGCGCCGAGCTGCGTCGAGCCGATCGAGTTTGTCAAGATCTCCGCGCCCACGATGGAGATGACCTTCTCCGTCAACGACGGCCCGTTTGCCGGCCGCGAGGGCAAGTTCGTCACCAGCCGCCAGATCCGCGAGCGGCTCTACCGCGAGACACTCAAGGACGTGTCTCTGCGCGTGACCGATCTCGAGGGCGCGACGGATTCGTTCAACGTCGCCGGCCGCGGCGAGATGTCGCTGTCCATCCTCATCGAGACCATGCGCCGCGAAGGCTATGAGTTCCAGGTCTCGCCCCCGCGCGTGCTCTATCAGACGATCAACGGCCAGAAGTGCGAGCCCATTGAGCGCCTCGTCGCCGATGTTCCGACCGATGCGGTCGGCTCCGTGATCGAAAAGCTCAGCGCCCGCAAGGGTGAGCTGCAGCAGATGGAGCCCATCGGCAAGCGCACGCGGCTGGAGTTTCTCGTGCCGGCGCGCGGCCTGTTCGGCTACCGCAACGAGTTCATGACCGACACGAAGGGCGAGGGCATCATGGCCTCCGTCTTTGACAGCTACGCCCCGTACAAGGGCGACCTCAGCCGCCGCAACACCGGCTCGCTCGTCTCGTTCGAGACCGGCGAGAGCATCACCTACGGCCTGTACAACGCGCAGGAGCGCGGCCAGCTGTTCATCGGCGCGGGCGTGCCCGTGTACGCCGGCATGGTCGTCGGCGTGTCGCCGAAGCAGGAGGACATCACCGTCAACGTCTGCAAGAAGAAGCAGCTGACCAATACCCGTGCCGCCGGCTCTGACGACGCGCTGCGCCTCGTGCCGCCGCGCAAGCTGAGTCTGGAGCAGAGCCTGGAGTTCCTCGCGGACGACGAGCTGCTCGAGGTCACGCCCAAGAGCCTGCGCATCCGCAAGCGCATCCTCGACCACGAGCGCCGCATGAAGGCCGCGCACGGTAAGGGCGCGCAAAAGTCAAGAGTAAAAGCAGAAAAAACTAAAATATTTTTTCAGAAGGCTTC
>UQSF01000023.1 GCA_900543625.1 uncultured Eubacteriales bacterium | reverse complement strand
AGGCCGAGAAGTATTTTCTTCGCCGCACATGTCGCCGAAGAAAATAATTGGACTTGCTTTCGCCGCCCCGGCGGCGAAACTCTACGAGGTTCTTTGAAAAGCTGAGGCGGCGTCTCCGTGAATGCGGAGACGCCGCCTGAATTTGAGGACTATGAGATTCAGCGGGCAAGAAAACGCGACAGAAACTCGCGCGTCTTGGGGTTCTGCGGGTTTTCGAAGAGCTCGTGCGGCTTGCCCTGCTCGCAGATGACACCGTCGGACATATACACAACGTCCGTGGAGACATCGCGCGCAAACGCCATCTCGTGCGTGACGACGATCATCGTCAGCCCCTCTTCCGCCAGACGGCGCATCACATCGAGCACCTCGCCGACCATCTGCGGGTCGAGCGCGCTCGTCGGCTCGTCAAACAGCAGCACTTCCGGCTGCATGGCCAGCGCACGCGCAATGGCAACGCGCTGCTTTTGTCCGCCGGACAGCTGCGACGGCCGGGCATTGATATACGGCGCCATGCCGACCTTCGTCAGGTATTCCATGGCGATCTCCTCTGCCTCCTTGCGGCTGCGCCTGAGCGCGGAGACCTGACCGGCGATGCAGTTGTTGAGCGCCGACATATTGTTGAAGAGATTGAAGCTCTGAAACACCATGCCGACCTTTGTACGGTACTGCGTGAGGTTGAAGTCCTTGGCCGTGATGTCCTGCCCATGGTAGAGCACCTGACCGGAGCTCGGCGTCTCGAGCAGGTTGATGCAGCGCAGCATCGTGCTCTTACCGGAGCCGGATGCGCCGATGATGCTCAGCACCTCGCCCTTTTTCACGCTGAGGTTGATGTCGCGCAGGACGGCATGGTCGCCGAACTGCTTTTGCAGATGTACCAGTTCGATCACATTGTCTGCCACGGCTCAGCCCTCCTTCGTGATGTGGATCTCGGCGTTGACGTCCGTCTGTGAGCCGAAAATCGTGTAGTTTTCGTTGCCGTCCAGCTTCCGCTCGACCCAGCGCAGCAGGCGCGTGACGGTGAACGTGAGGATGAAATACAGGATACAGACAACGAGATAGGTCTGGAACGTCTGGAAATTCTGGCGCTTGATGATACCGGCAAAGTAGTACAGCTCCGTCACGCCGATGACGTTCAGGACGGAGGTATCCTTGATGTTGATGACAAACTCGTTGCTGACAGACGGCAGGATATTGCGCATGACCTGCGGAATGATGACCTTGAACATGGTCTGCGCGTGCGTCATGCCGATGGACATCGCGCCCTCAAACTGGCCGCGG
This sequence comes from uncultured Eubacteriales bacterium, assembly GCA_900543625.1. Lineage (GTDB taxonomy): Bacteria > Bacillota > Clostridia > Oscillospirales > Oscillospiraceae > CAG-103. Next base: position 24,136 of record UQSF01000023.1, on the reverse strand, counting down.
TCGATGGAGATGATGCCGCCGCGCACGATCTCGGCCATATAGGCGCCGGTGTTGATGGACACGATCAGGATGCCTGACGGGATCAGCGGCAGCGTGTCGCCGCCGGTCGCGAAGGCATAGCCCCAGTAGATGACCATCGACTGCACCATCATCGGCGTGCCGCGGAAGATCTCGACGTAGATCGCAATGATCGCATTGAGCAGCTTGTGCAACGCGCGCAGGACCGGATTCTTGGACATCGGTGCCGTGCGCACGACGCCTGTCAGCAGACCGAGCGCAAGGCCCGCCGCTGTACTCGTCAGCGCAATGAGCAGCGTGTTGCCGACGCCGGTCAAAAGCTGCGGATAATACTTGATGAAGATATTGAGGACATCGTTTAAGAAGCTCATAGTTACTCCGTTTTTCCGTTATGACGGGCGGCAGGCACCGTGCACGCGCATGGTGTCTGCCGCCTGCGTCGAGGTTTTCTTACTTGCGGATGATGACCACGAGGTTAGATTCGTAGTAGGTATCGGTGAAGTCGAGCTGCTCCGAGCGCTCAGCCGTCGGGCTCATGCCGGCGACGATCGCATCAATGGCGCCGGAGTTGACAGCCGGAATGAGGGAGTCCCACTCCATGGCGTAGATCTCGAGCTTCAGGCCCAGACGGTTTGCAACATACTGAGCGATCTGCACGTCATAGCCGTTGGCATAGAGGCCGCTCTGGCCTTCGCTGCTGATGGGCACGGCGCCGAGGGAAGTGCCTTCGGTATCGGTCCAGTTATAGGGCTCGTAGGCGCACTCCATGCCGATCTTGAGCGTGCCGGTCGTGGTGGCCGGAGCGTCACAGTGGACGGCGAACTCCGTCACGGTGCCGCCGGAGGCAAGCGTCACGATCTGCTCCATGAGCTCGGAGCGCTGTTCATCCGTGATCTCGGCCAGAACGGTGTTGATCTGGTCGCGCAGGGCGTTGCCCTTCTTCAGGCCGATGGCAATGCCGACATCCGCGGCCGTTGCGGTAAAGCCCGTGTCGTTGTTCTTGAACGGCAGGTAGGTCAGATCGTCGTTCGAGGCGCAGACGGAAAACGCCGTCGGCTCTTCGGCAACGTAGCCGTCGATCGCGCCGCTCTTGAGTGCGGTCAGAAGGTCGGAGAATTCGGGATAGGTGCTCGCCTGAACGTTCGGGATCTGCTCGAGCGCATCGGCGTGGAAGGTGCCCGTCTGCGCGGCGATCTTCGCGCCGGCAAGGTCTGCGATGGACTTGGCGTTACGCACGTCCACAGAGGCCGTGCCGCCGTTGTCCTTGCTGCCGCCGCAGCCGGTAAAGCACGCCACACAGAACATGACGGCCAGGAGGATGGATACGATTCTTCTCATGTTTGCTTGCATTTTTCTGCCTCTCCTTAAAAGTGATTCAAAAAAACAGGAGCCTGCGACCCGAAATGGTATCGCAGGCTCTCTTGCAAGGAAACAAACGTAAGAAAACCCTTGATAGTGCTCCACATACGAGGTATGTGACAGTCCTGCGCCTATTGAGCGCAAGCCCAGCAAGTCCGCAGCGGCAACCGCAAGACAGCTTCGGCGGAGCAGCCTTTCTCCCGCAAACGCTTGCCGGCGTATATTACGGGGTACTCATCAGATCCGCAACCTCTATCAGGTACTGCAATCTTCTATTTTTTATGGCGTCATCTTAATGCATATCTCGTGGGTTGTCAAGCCTTTTTGCATTTTTTAGGCTTTTGACGAAAAAACATGCATATATTTTCCCGCTTTTGTCTGCATTGCATCATGCTTCTATCTGCAGCGCCATTTCCGCCGCTTCCGTACCGATATCGGTCAGCAGCGCCGAGAGCTCCGGGTACGGCATGGCATAGCGCTGGCTGAGATAGCGCAGCGATGCGCCCAGCTCACCGTCCGGCCCGCCGTACTGCGAGCAGATAAACTTCGCCAGCGCGGGGTTGGTGTTGCGGATGCGCACCGGGTATTCGAGCTTTTTTTCATAAACAAACATCGCTTACTTCTCCTCCCCTTCCGGCTGCCACGGCCACGGTGCGTTGAGCCAGTCATAGACGTCTGCGCACGCGAGGTCCGACACCGTGACCGGCCCGTACTGCTCCGTATAGCGCTTGTGCCCCTCGGCGCGCATGCGGATGCACTTTTGCAGCGTCTCGAATGCCTCGCGGTCATCCGGATGCGTGTCAAGGTAGAGATTCAGCTCGCGGATGACGAAGTCCAGCGCCATCAGCTCACACAGCGGCGTGCTGAGATCGGCAGGCTTGTTGACCAGATTCATAAACGGCAGATCCAGCCCCGGAAACAGCGTGCCGCGCGCCAGCGCCATGCGCTTGTCATACGCGGGCTCACTCGCGCACTGCATGGGCGTCTGCGCCAGCGCCAGCGGCGCGCACTCCGGAAGCGAGCCCTGTTTGAAATTGCATTTGTCCACAGTCGTTCCTCCTTTTCGATCGGGCATTTGCCCCGCACCATCTTATGCGCGGTCGGTTTTTCCGGTGCGAAGGCGCGAAAAAGGGCGGCGCCGGATAGCGCCGCCCTGAAACTGTCAAAAAGTATTACTTTTTGACAAAGGGGGTTTGCGGCCTGACTGCAGCGCACGCGCCGTCCGCCCAAGACGGACGGCGCGCACGTTTGCAGGCCGAGAAGTATTTTCTCAGCCGCACATGTCGCCTGAGAAAATGATCGGACTTTCTTTCGCCGCTCCGGCGGCGAAACTCTACGAGATTTTTTGGAAAACTGGGGGCGGCGCCAGATGGCGCCGCCCTGTATGCAAGCAATATTTACTTTGCCTTTGGCAGCGCCATGCCCGTCTTTTTGAGCGTGGTGCGCAAAAAGAACAGCGAGAGGATCAGTGAGAAGATCTCCGCGATCGGGAACGCAAACCAGATGCTGCGCAGCACGCCGGTCAGAGACAGCAGGTAGGCAGCCGGGATGAGCACCACGATCTGGCGCGCGATGGAAATAAGCATGCTGTAGACGCTGTAGCCAAACGCCTGGCACGAGGAGCCGGCCACGATGCTGATACCGGCAAATATGAACGCCAGACTCATGATGCGCAGCGCGGGCGCACCGATCTCGAGCATTGCGTCCGAGGCGTCAAACATCAGCAGAAGCTCCTTCGGGATGAGCTGGAACACGAGCAGACCGATCATCATGATCGCAACGGCGTAGACCATGCCGAGGCGGATCGTCTTGTGGATACGCTCCGACTTCTGCGCGCCGTAGTTGTAGGCAATGATCGGCACCATACCGTTGTTGAGGCCAAAGACCGGCATGAACACGAAGCTCTGGAGCTTGAAATAAACGCCGAACACCGCGACTGCCGTGGACGAAAACGTGATGAGGATCAGGTTCATGACGAAGCACGTCAGCGATGAGATGCAACTCATGATGATCGACGGGATGCTGATGGCCGTGATCTCGCCCATGAGCTTGCCGCTCGGGCGGATGTGCCGCAGGCGCAGGTGGATCTCCGGATTCTTGCAATGATTGAGGATGACCGCCACGACCGCGCCCAGGCACTGGCCGATCACCGTCGCCCAGGCCGCGCCGGCAAGGCCCATCTTCGGGAAGCCGAGCAGGCCGAAGATGAGGATCGGGTCGAGGATGATATTCGTGATCGCACCGACCAGCTGCGTGATCATGGAATAGATCGTGCGGCCGGTCGCCTGAAGGAAGCGCTCGAAGGTGATCTCGATGAAAACGCCGAACGAGCACAAAATGCAGATGTTCAGATACGTGATGCCGAAATTGACGATGGTCTCAATATCCGTCTGCGTGTGCATATATGCGCGGATGCCGAGCAGGCCGGCGACGAGCACGAGCAAATAGCTCAGCAGCGCCAGCAGCAGGCCGTTGACCGCGACCTGATTGACGCGCTCGGCGTTTTTCTGCCCCAGCGCGCGCGACAGCAGCGCGTTGATGCCGACACCGAAGCCGACAGCAATAGCAATGATGATGTTCTGCAGCGGGAACGCCATGGACACCGCCGTGAGCGCATCCTCGCAGATGCGCGAGACAAAGATACTGTCCACGATGTTGTACAGCGCCTGCACGAGCATGGAGATCATCATCGGGACCGCCATCGACAGCAGGAGCCGATTCTCGGGCATCGTGCCCATTTTATTTTCACGAAGGGTTTCTTGCGCCATAGTGTCACTCCCATTATATCAACAAACAAACAAAAACGTCATGAATAGATATTATAAGTTGCGCGCAGAGAAATGTCAAGTTCTGTTGCATTTTTCACTTGAAAACGACACTTGGACGTGCTATAATAATTGCACCTGTGGGATTAGTTCATTGGTAGAACACCTGCTTCCCAAGCAGGATAGGCGGGTTCGATTCCCGTATCCCGCTCCACGAACCGCTGCGGAATCTGCGTCCGCAGCGGTCTTTTTGCGCTCAAAAAGCAAACAGCCTGACGCATATGCATCAGGCTGTTTTGTTTTTTATACCGCGGCGATCTCCCGGGCGCGGCGCTGATCCCGCGCGGAAAAGAGCAGGCAGATGAGCGCCATATAGCCGACAAGGATCAAAAGCGCCGGCATCTCATACAAAAACGGCACGGGCAGCCACTTCCAGAACAGGTTCAGGACGCTGATGTCCACGTCCCCGCCGTAAACAAAGAAGTAGTTTGCCAGCGGGCAGACCGTGTGCCGCAGCAGGAAATTGACCGCCAGCGCACCGATACCGAGCAGCAAAAACGTGCCCGCAATGCCGGGAATGTCCCGAAAACCCGGCCGGTAAAAGCCGAGCGTCACGAGGCTCAGACCGCAGACGATGATGAGGATATGCGTGACGTAAAAGCCGAGCATCCGCGGCAGCCACAGAGAGTAGCCAACAAACGGCGCCTCCGGAAACACGAGTGCCATGAGCGCAGCGAGCGGCGCGACGAAAAAGGCGAAGCCGAGCAGCGAGCGCCGCTTCGTGAGGATGCCGATCGGGATGAGGAACATATTGATGTTGCAAAGCTGCATTGGCAGCTCACTGAACCAGTTGAACCGGTCGAGTCCGGACACCTCCAGAAACTGCATATCCCGGGACAAAAAGCCCTTGTAGACGAAAAAGCCGATGATATTCGCCGCACACAGTGCGATGAGCACGGCACTGCGGCAGCGCTCCGGCTGGCCGCGCAGCAGCACCCACAGCAGCACGACCGCTCCGGCGGCAAGCGCAAGGAGCAGCAGATGGGCAGCGTTAAACGGTCGTATGATCATGGTGAGACCTCCTCTTGGAAAACAGATACGTTGTCAGCGAATACACGGCCACGGCAAGCGTGCAGCCGGCAATGAGATCCGCCGCGGAATGCTGCTTGATAAGCAGCGTGGACAGGCAGATCAAAAGCACCAGCACGAAAGACACCAGCCGCAGTGCTTTGCGCGCGCGCAGCGGCGGCGTGCGAAACGTCACCAGATGCAGCACCAGCGCCTCATAGCAGTGCAGGCTCGGAAACACGTTGACCGGCGCGTCATGCGCATAGATGAGCCGGCAAAGCGCCAGAAATACCCCCGTCCCATCCGCCGCGGGGCGAAAGTCGATGCACGTCGGGTAGAGCACAAATACAGCTACGCACAAAAGCGCGCCCGAAAACAGCGCCGCCGCCTGACGGCAGAATACGTCCTTTGCCCGCAGACACGCCCAGAGCATACATCCCGGCACATAAAAATACCACAGGATGTAAAACACGACGAACGCCGGACAAAACGGGATCCGGTCATCGAGCGGCAGATGCACGACATGATACTGCAAGCCGAGATGCTGCGTCACAAAATACGCCAGTGCCAGCGCGACCAGGCCAAGTAGCCAGTACACATGCCGGTTTTTTGAAAGCCATGACCGCATCCGCCGTCCCTCCTTTTCGTGTTGCGTGGGGCAGTATAGCATATTAAGGCGCAGATGTGACGGTTTTTGGGCTTTCTTCACATCTTAATTCGCCAAAATGCGCGAAAGACGCGCAAAAAAACGCCCCGAGATCACGGATCTCGGGGCATTGCAGGCATTTACTTTTACAGCAGGCGGATGCCGGCCTTTTCGCATGCGGCGGTGGTCTCATCGTCCCAGACGGACGCCTGCACCTCGCCGATATGCGCCTTTCCGAGCAGCAGCATGGACAGACGCGACTGACCGATGCCGCCGCCGATCGTCAGCGGCAGCTCCCCTGCCAGCAGCATCTTGTGATAGGTCAGCTTGCGGCGGTCATCGCAGTCGGAGATGGTCAGCTGGCGGTCGAGGCTCTCGGGATCGACGCGGATGCCCATGGACGAGAGCTCAAACGCGCAGCCGAGCAGGTCATTCCAGAACAGGATATCCCCGTTCATCGTCCAGTCGTCATAGTCCGGCGAGCGGCCGTCATGCGGCTTGCCGGAGCGCAGCGCACCGCCGATGCCGATGATGAACGTCGTATGGTGCTCGCGCACGAAGGCATGCTCGCGCTCCTTCGACGTGAGGTCCGGATAGCGATCCTCGAGCTCCTGCGCGGTGACGAACGTGACCTGACGCTCCAGCTGCGGCAGCACCTGAAGCTGCGGATAGATCGCGCGCATGGTGCGCTGCGTCTCGCAGACGGCAGCGACGATGTCCATGACCGTGGACTTGAGATAGTCCAGATTGCGGTCGCGGCGCTCGATGACCTTCTCCCAGTCCCACTGGTCAACATAGACGGAGTGGAGGTTATCGAGCACATCCTCGTCGCGGCGGATGGCGTTCATGTCGGTATAGAGACCCTTTCCGGGATAGAAGTCGTAGCGGTAGAGCGCCATGCGCTTCCACTTGGCGAGCGACTGCACGACCTGCGCCTCCTTGCCGGTCTGCAGGATATCGAACGAGACCGGACGCTCATAGCCGTTGAGGTTGTCGTTCAGGCCGCTGGACTCCTCGAGAAACAGCGGCGCGGACACGCGAAACAGGTTCAGGTTCGCGGCGAGCTGATCCTCAAACAGACGCTTGAGCAGGCCGATGGCCTTTTGCGTATCGTAAACGCCGAGCAGGCTCTTGTAGCCCTCAGGGATGTAGGTATTCATGCCGGTTACTTTTCCTCGCTTTCTGTGAGCAAACGCACGAGTGCCTGATAGACATCCTCCGCGTGTGCCTTAAAATAGTGCTCCATCGTGCGCGCCTGCGCCTCGTCAGCTGCCAGAAGCTGCATGGAGACGATCTGCCCGATGCCGTCCGAGAGCGCGAGGTGTACATTGCACCCGCCCTCCGGTGTGTTTGTATGCTGTGCGACGATCATGGCGGCGCGGCGCATCTGCTCGGCGATCGGCTCGGTGACGCGGTCGGCCTTCATGCGCACAGAATACGGCAGGCTGCTTGCGACCTCGTTGACGTTGCGGCTGCCCTTTTCTGTGATGCGGTACTTGCCGCCCTCCTCCGTAATGTGCGCGGTATCCACCAATTCCGCAAGGCAGTCGGAGTAGTCGAAATAGCCGATGCCGTTGTCGCAGAAAACAAGATCGGACAGCGTCTGCCCATCGACAGCCGCGGGTAAATGATTCAAAATGTAGAGAATCAGGATCTTGATGTCCAATTTCTCATGGATAAATCCGAGACCTTCCATGACGCACCTCTCACTTGGCATAATAAATAATTATAACGCAGAAAGCCTTTTGTGTAAAGGTTTTTCCAACCGAATCACATCAAAAACCCGGATGCATACACTGTTACTGAAGCGTGCTTCAATCTGATGCCAGGAGGTTTTGAAATGGCAGACAAAGTTGTACCGGGACCGGTCGAGGGCAGCGCCGCTGTCCGGGAGGCGGTTTGCATCCATACGCGCAAGATCTTTGACGCCTGCCGCGATAAGGACTGTGTGGAGGATCTGCGGGTGTATCCGACGGTGTCTTCGCAGACAAAGCTCGACAACGCCCTGAGTGTGCGCCCGCGCAGCGCCGAGCTGCTGTGCGCCGACGTGCGCGTCAAGGAGATCACCTTTAACAAAGGCTACTATACGGTGGACGTGACATACTTCTACCGCGTGCGCGGCGAGACGTTCCCCGGCTGCGAGCCGGTGAGCGGCCTTGCGATCTTCGACAAGCGCGTCATGCTCTTCGGCAGTCAGGCGAGCGTGAAGATGTTCGCTTCCGACGGCGGCGGCTGTGCGCCGTGCGAGGAGGGGCTGCCGGTCGGTGTGGTCGAATCGGTCGACCCGATCGCGCTGCACATGAAGCTCGTCGACTGTACCGCTTCCGGGGAGACAGACCCCGAGCCGCACGCCATCCCGCAGGCGATCCTCGATGCGATGGGTGAGGCGCTCTCGCTCACCTGCAGCGGCAAGAAGCTGCTCGTGACACTCGGGCAGTTCTCGATCATCCGGCTCGAACGTGACACGCAGCTGCTCATCCCGGCATACGACTACTGCATGCCGGACAAAGCGTGTCAGGGCTCGAGCGAGGACGATCCATGCTCGATGTTCAGCCGTATCCACTTCCCCATCGACGAGTTCTTCCCGCCGGACTGCATCACGCCGGACGCCGACTACCGCAGTCTGCTATAAACCTGCGGGCGGCAGAAAAAATCCCATCGGTGCAAGCCGATGGGATTTTAAAGTCTGTCAAAAAGTAATACTTTTTGACAAAGGGGCTTGCGGCCTGACTGCAGCGCACTCACTGTCGCCAAAGGCGACAGCTCGCACGTTTGCAGGCCGAGATGTATTTTCTCCGCCGCACATGTCGCCGGAGAAAATGATTCATTTTCTTTCGCCGCTCCTGCGGCGAAACTCTACGAGGTTTTTGATAAGCTGATAACCCCATCGGTTTGCGCCGATGGGATTTTTGCACTCAGTTCTTATGCACGACCTCGCCGGTGGACTTGAGGATGCTGTCGGCAGGGATGACGCCGCGCACACACGACACCGGATAGATGTTCGAGTGGCGGCCGATGACCGTGCCGGGGTTGAGCACGCTGTTGCAGCCGACCTCGACATAGTCACCGAGGATGGCGCCGACCTTCTTGCGGCCGGTCTCGATGTGCTCGGGGCCGTTTTTGATAACGACCAGCGTCTTGTCGCTCTTGACATTTGACGTGATGGAGCCCGCGCCCATGTGAGCCTTGTAGCCGAGAATGGAATCACCGACGTAGTTGAAGTGCGGCGTCTGGACGTTGTCGAACAAGACGACGTTTTTCAGCTCACAGGAGTTGCCGACGACGGCATTTTTGCCGACGATGGCATTGCCGCGGATAAACGCGCACTGGCGCAGCTCCGCGCCGTGGTCGATGATGCAGGGGCCGGCAATATAGGCGCTGTCAAAGATCTTGGCATCGCGCGCGATCCAGATGTTCTCGCCGCGCTGCTCATACTCGTCCGCCGGAAGCGTGGGGCCGAGCTGAAGAATGAAATCCCCGATGTCCGCCAGCGCCTCCCACGGATAGGTCTTGCCCGCAAACAGCGGCGCTGCGATCGTTTTGCTCAGATCGAGCAGGTCTTGAATCGTCATCATATCATCTCACCCGGATCAGATGTCCGCTCTTGCGCATGACATCGATCACATACGCAACGTTTTCCTCGCACAGCTCGTGCGTGCCCGCCTCGACCATGACGCGCAGCACAGGCTCGGTGCCGCTCTTGCGCAGGAGGATGCGGCCCTCATCGCCGAGGCGCTCGGTCACCGCCTGCACCGCCGCAACGACGGCGGGGGCGCTGAGCGTGGCGTCCTTATCGTCGACCTCCACGTTCGTGAGCTGCTGCGGATACTCGCGCACGGGCGCAGCCAGCTCGGAGAGCTTCTTTTTGCGGTCGAGCATGACCTGCATGAGCTTGATCGCCGTGAGCAGACCGTCGCCGGTGTTGGCGTACTTGCCGAAAATGATGTGACCGGACTGCTCGCCGCCGATCAGATGACCGTTGGCGCGCATATTCTCCGCGACATACTTGTCGCCGACGTCGGTCTTTTCATAGCCGATGCCCGCCGCATCAAGCGCCTTGTACAGGCCGAGGTTGGACATGACCGTCGTGACGACCTTGGAATTGCCGAAGCGGCCCTCCGTCTGCATATTACGCGCGCAGACATAGAGGATCTTATCGCCGTTGACGACCAAGCCGTTTTCATCCACGGCCAGGCAGCGGTCGGCGTCGCCGTCGAAGGCAAAGCCCACATCCAGCCCGTTGAGACGGACGTGCTTTTGCAGGTTCTCGATGTGCGTCGAGCCGCAGTCACAGTTGATGTTCGTGCCGTCGGGCGTGTTGCCGATCACATAGGTGTCCGCGCCGAGTGCATCAAAGATGTTTTTGGCCATCATCCACGTGCTGCCGTTGGCGCAGTCAAGACCGACCTTCATGCCCTTGTACGAATGCGTGGACAGGCTGATAAGATAGCCGATATAGCGGTTGCGGCCGGCGGAATAGTCCTGCGTACGGCCGATATTCGCACACGTGGCAAACGGGATCTCCTGATTGCCGTCGAGATACGCCTCGATCTCATCGATGACGCTCTGCTCCATCTTTTCACCGGCGCTGTTGAGCAGCTTGATGCCGTTGTCCTTGTAGGGGTTGTGGCTGGCGCTGATCATGATGCCGCAGTCAAAATCGTCCGAGCGGACGATATACGACACGCTCGGCGTCGTCGTGACGTGCATAAGATAGGCGTCCGCGCCCGAGGCCGTCAGGCCGGCGGACAGGGCATTTTCAAACATATAGCTGGATCTGCGGGTATCTTTGCCGATCACGACCGAGCACTTGTGCTCCCGGCCGTAATACCAGCCGAGAAACCGGCCGATCCGGTAGGCGTGTTCCACGGTCAGGTCAACGTTGGCCTCACCGCGGAAGCCGTCGGTACCGAAATATTTGGACATGAATGCTTTCCTCCGATCAAAATCACCCGCAAAATACAGCAGGCAACTATTTATTATAACTGCGCAGCAGCGGCTTCGTCAAGATAAACCTCAACATCCGTGTGCAGCTGCAGGAATGACGCGGGGGTAAATGTCTCCGGGCGGCCGGTGAGCGTGGCGTTGACCGCCTTCGCGCAGCGCGCGCCGAAGGCGACAAGCACGATCTTTTTCGCGCCAAGAATTGTATGGATACCGATCGTGATGCCCTGCTCCGGCGTCTGCTCAAGCGAACCGAAGGCCGGGGCCGCGGCCTCGCGCGTGACCTCCGCGAGCTTTGCGATGTGCGTCTTTTCGCCAAAGCCGGCGCCCGGCTCATTGAACGCAACGTGGCCGCGCTCACCCAGACCGAGGATCACAAGATCGAGCCCTCCGGCTGCCTGAATGGCAGCGTCGTAATCCGCCGCGTGCTCGGCGTCCGCGTCCGGATCCGGCGCGTGCACGGCCGCAAACGGCTTTGCCGCCGTGAGCACCTGAAACGCCGCACCCACCGCGTGCACGCCCTTACCGGCCGCACCGCAGTATTCACACGCCTGAAAGAGCGTCGCTTTGTCAAAGGCGAGGTCGCTCTTTGCAAGTGCGCCGAGCACTTCTGCCGGCAGATCCACTGCCGAGACGGCAATGTTCGCCTCCGGCTTGTGCGCGAGCACATCCGCGACCAGCGCAGTCAGCTCTTTTGTAACATTCTGTTTTGTTCCGATGATCGTTTTCATGGTTTGTTACCTCCCATACCGTCATCGCGGCCGCGCTCAGAGCGTGACCGTGCCGTCAAACACAAAGGCCGCAGGGCCGGTCATATACAGCAGGTTCTGCGACCGATCCCACGCGATGTGAAGCTTGCCGCCGCGCAGGAGCACATCCGCCTCGTCACCGCACTTACCCAGCCGCGCCGTTACCGCCAGCGCAGCCGTTGCGCCCGTGCCGCAGGCAAGCGTCTCTCCGCTGCCGCGCTCCCACACGCGCACGCGCAGCGTGTGGTCATCCACGACCTCGACAAACTCGATATTCGCCCGCGCGGGGAACATATTGTGGTTTTCAAACGCGGGGCCGATGCGCGGAAAATCCAGTGCCATGGCATCGTCTACGTAAGTGACGCAGTGCGGGTTGCCGGTGTTCACGGACGAGACGATCCATGTTTCTCCGAGCACATCGATCGGCTGCTCGAGGAAAGTCTCCCCCGCTGCCGCGACCGGGATCTTCTCCGGCCGAAACTCCGGACTGCCCATGCACACGCGCACAGTCTCGACCGCGCCGTCGGCCACATTCAGCCAGAGCGTCTTGATGCCGGCGCGTGTCTCGATCGTGAGCTCGGTCTTATCCGTCAGGCCGCGGTCATGGACATATTTGCCCACGCAGCGGATGGCGTTGCCGCACATCTCGGAGCGCGAACCGTCGGCATTGTACATTTCCATGCAAAAATCCGCGACCTCTGACGGGCAGATCAGCACGAGCCCATCGCCGCCGATGCCGAAATGGCGATCTGACAGCCGGATTGCCGCACGCGACGGATCGGGCACAGTCTCGGTGAAGCAGTTGACATAGATATAGTCATTGCCGCAGCCCTGCATTTTTGTAAACTGCATATGCAGCACCTCCAGTTCGGTATATTTTGCACAAAACGGGCAAACTAACGCCACCCGGAAAGGCGGTCATTCTATGGCGATCATTCTCATTCGAACGCTGATCTTATTTCTCTCGCTCATCCTAGCCATGCGGCTCATGGGCAAGCGGCAGCTCGGTGAGCTGGAGCTGTCCGAGCTCGTGGTGGCGGTGCTGGTCGCGGACATTGCTTCCATCCCGCTGCAAAACCCGTCCCTGCCGCTGAGCTACGGGCTCATTCCGCTGCTGGTGCTGTTTTGCTGCGAGCTCATCATCTCCGGCCTGACATACCGGAGCGTTCGCCTGCGCAAACTGCTCTACGGGCGGCCGAATCTCATCATCGAGCACGGGCACATCGCACAGCAGGCAATGCACCGCAACCGCTTCACGCTCGACGAGCTGACGCAGGAGCTGCGCAATCAGGGCATTCTTGACATTGCAAGCGTGGAGTATGCCGTGCTGGAGACAAACGGCCGTCTCAACATCATCCTCACGCCGGAGCAGCAGCCGGTCACGGCCGCGCAGATGGGCGTCACGCCGGATGACACCGGCTACTTCTCCATCCTCATCAACAACGGGCGCATCATCGACAAGAATCTCAAGCGCATGGGGCGCGACGAGCGCTGGCTGCAAAAGCAGCTCCAGCAGCACGGCGCGCAGAGCGTCCGGGACGTCTATCTGCTGATGCTCAACGACGCGGGGCAAATCTATTTTTCCGCAAAGGAACCGATATGAAAAAGGAAATCATTGCATGCGCGCTCCTGCTCACGCTTGCCGCCGGCTGCGTCTGCAACATCCGGTATCTGAACCGGCTCTGCACGCAGCTGGATGACGCCGCTGCGCAGGCGGAAGCATGCTGTGCCGCCCATGATACGGACAGCGCCGCCGAAGCGCTGCGCACGGCGGCCGAACGCTGGCACGCAGCCGAGAGCTATGCCCACTGTATGCTGCCGCATGAGAGCACAGACGCCGTGACAGAAGGATTCTGTCAGGCCGTGCGTGCGCTCGAGAGCGGCGCACCGTCCGCCGCGGCGGACATTGCCCTGCTGCGTCTGCGCATCCGGAGCCTCGCCGACGGGGAGCGCGTCGCGCTCGGCAATGTGTTTTAGCCGCGGTCGTTGAGGAGCTTCGTCAGTTCCTGCATGAAGGTGTCGATGTCCTTAAACTGGCGGTAAACGGAGGCAAAGCGCACGTAGGCGACCTCGTCCACGTCCTTGAGGCGCTTCATGACCATCTCGCCGACCTGCTCGGTCGTGATCTCGCGCTCGAGCGCGCTCTGCAGCTCCTGCTCGATCTCGTCGGCGATCTTCTCCAGCACCGGCAGCGGCACCTTGCGCTTGTCGCAGGCGCGCACCATGCCGTTGATGAGCTTGCTCTTATCAAAGCTCTGGCGGCTGCCGTCGCGCTTGATGACGACGAGTGGGAGCGTTTCAATGATCTCATAGGTCGTAAAGCGCTTCTGGCAGGCAAGGCACTCGCGGCGGCGGCGGATGGTCGCGCCCTCCTCCGCCGGGCGGGAATCAATGACCTTGCTCTCGGCAAAGCCGCAAAACGGGCATTTCATACGTTGCATCCTCCATGTAATTGGTTTCCGGTTACTTTACATAATTCCGTACAGTACTATATCACAGCCAAACTGCTTTTGCACGAAAAATTTCGCCATATCTGGTGTTTTTCCCATCAGATATGGCGATTCCTCTGCTAAATGTACAGTTTTTGGAATTCTTCACGCGTCATGAGCGCATTGAGCACCTCGAGCAACGCGTTCGTGCTCAGATGCTCTGGCAGGTCAAGCTGCGCGAGCAGCCGCTGCCGGGCGGCCTTGCTGTCCGCACCGCCGGTGAGCCCGGCTGCATAGAGATCCGCCTTCGTAATACGCGCGCCCGCAGCCGGTGTCTCCTCCCCTTCGATGGTCGCGCCCGCACGGCGCAGCGCCTCGAGCAGCACATCCGGGCGCATTCCCTCCACGCCGAGCTTGCCCTCCTTGGAGGCGGTGCGCTTGCGCCGCTCCTTTCCGGCAATATCCGGGATATAGGCGTGCTTGACCTGCGACGGGTCGATGGCGCCGCGCAGGTAGTTGCGGATGACAAAGCCTGCGCCGTCACTGTCCGTGAGCACGATGATGCCGCGCGTCTCTGCCAGACGGCGCAGCAGCGCCAACCGCTGCCTGTCATGGAAGATGCCGAAACCGGAGGTCTCGAGAATGGGCGCGTCGACGATCTGCGCGAGGGTATTTTTATCATACCGCCCCTCGACGATGATGGCCTCGCGGATGCGGATCATGCCGCACCTCCCACAGCAATGCGCAGCAGCAGCTCCTTGAGCAGCGCCATATCATCCGCGCCGCTGCTTTTCATGGCGAAATCCGCCTGCGCGCACAGGCGCACAGCCTCCTCAAGCTGACGGCCGGTGAATTTCCGCGCCGAGCGCAGGAGGTTTTCCGCGATGAAATCATACGGCACACCGAGCATCTCGCGCAGCTCGCTCGTGCCGATACCGGCGCGGCGCGCAAGGCGGGCGGCGTAGAGCCTGCGCATCTGCTGACCGATGACGGCGAGCAGGAAGATCGGCGTGTTGGACTTATCGGCCAGCAGGTCTGCAAGGATGCGCATCGCACCATCATAGTCCTGATTGGCCAAGCAATCGGTCAATTCATACACGACCGCCTCCGGAATGCGCTGCGCCACGGCGAGGATGTCCGCGCGCGTGACCGTATCGCCCTGCGCATAGGCCGCGATCTTGTCGATCTCCGGGATCATGGTGTTCATGAGACCACCGGTAAAGAAGATGAGCTGGCGCGCATCCTCGGGCGAGATGTTCTTCCCGTGCGCGGCAAAGTGCTTGCCGACCCACTGCACGAGCGCAGACTCCCCCTGCGCGGTAAACTGCACGAGCTGTCCGTTCTTTTTGAAGGCCTTGGTCGTCTTCAGGCGCCCGTCCGGCTCAAACGCCGTGTCCATGACGAACACGAGCGTGCAATAGTCCGGCAGGTCGCTGATGACACGGACGAGCGTGTCGGCTTCTTCCTCGCGGCATTTGTTCGTGTCATAGCCGCGCACCTCGACGAGCGTGCGCTCGCTGAGAAACGGCACGGCGTCGATCGCATCGGCCAGCGCCTGAAAATCGAGCTCAGCGCCGTCAAAGCGGCGGTAGCTGAAATCGTCCTCCCCGCCGGGAATGCAGAGCTTTTTGAGCTGCAGCAGATACTGCTCACGCAGATAATCCTCCCGTCCCCAGAGCAGATACAGGCACCCGGGGCCCTGTTGGCGCAGCGCGCGCAGCTGAACTTTATAGTCTTGAATTTCCTGCTTCTTTTTTCCTTTTGCCATAACGTTTCCTCACGAGAGATGCACCGTGACGTCGCCCATGCGGTCGGTGCGGTAAATGGGTATGTTGTGCGCCTGCAGGCGCGCAAGGGTCTCGGCCGTCGGGTGGCCGTAATTGTTGTAGCCGACGGAGATGATCGCAGCGTCCGGCGCGATGGCGTCGAGCCACGCATCGCACGTCGATTTTTTCGAGCCATGGTGGCCGACGAGCAGCAGCTCAATATCCGGATAGGTGCAGTCGGCAAGAAACTTTGCCTCCGCCGCGCTGTCCACGTCACCGGGTATCAGCGTGTCATATGTGCCGATCGACGTCAGCACGATCATACTGCCGTCCTCCCGGCCTGTACAAGGCTCCGGGTACAGGCGCACCGAAATGCCGCCCGCCGTGAGCGTCTGCTCCATATCCACGCGCACGACCGTCGTGCGGTGCTGCGCGGCAAGGGCGAGAATGTCGCTCAAGGGCGCTTTGGTCGTGTCCGCCTCTGCCGGGATCGCAAGCGTCCGCACCGGCAGCCAGTGCATCAGGCGCAGCACGCCGTTAACATGGTCATCATGCGGATGCGTGAGCACAAGCAGGTCCAGACCGCGGTATCCCTGCGCAAGCAGCTTGTGCGCAGCGATGTCTCCCGGATCCTCCACGGTGGAGCGGCCGCCGCAATCGACCATCACGCAGCTGCGTCCGCTCGAAAAGACGACGCTCTGCCCCTGACTGACGTCGAGCGCCGTGACCGTTGACGTGTGCCGCAGCTGCACGGCGCTGACCGTCAGCACCGCACACAGCGCCAGTACGCTGCACGCAGCCGGGATGCCCCGGTGCACGCTCCGGCGGCGCGAGATGACCCACGCCGCGCCGAACACGCCATACGTAAACACGAGCCACCAGACGACGCTGCGGCTGCCGGTAAAGAGCACCGCGCCCGGGAGCTTGGAGAGCAGCTTTGCCACGGCGAGGATATAGCGCAGCGGCCACGCCGTCACCCAGGCGGCAGCCATGCCGCCCCACGCCCAGAAGAGGCCGAGCAGCGATGCCAGATAGCAGCCGATGAACGCCGCCGGCAGCAGCCACAGGATCAGCAGGTTCGTGACCGGCGCGATGAGCGAAATGTTGCCGAAATGCAGCGCCGTGAGCGGCACGGTGAACACCATCGCTCCGACAGAGCTTGCCGTTGTGGCAATGAAGAAAGTGCGCACCCTGCGCCGCGGGCGCGAGAGCTTCATCCCCGCAGGCAGCAGCCGGTCGCTGAGCGCGCGGTGCAGCGCACCGGACACGCAAAACAGCCCCGCCATCGACGCAAACGAGAGCTGCAGGCTGACGCTTCCGGCGGCGAAGGGATTCGCCGCAAGCAAGACCGCCAGCGCCGTCAGCAGCGATGTCGGCGGGTCATTCTCTCGCCCGAGCAGCGGCGCAAACAGCACCAGCGCCGTCATAAACGCCGCGCGCAGCACCGAAGGACTTCCGCCCGCCATGACCGCAAACACGATCATCAGCGGCAGACCGATGATAGCGGTCGTGCGCCGGTTTCCGGTAAAGAGACGCAAAAAGCCCAGCAGAAACGCCAGATGCAGCCCCGAGACCGCGACCGTGTGCATGATGCCGGTCGTGCTCAGCGGGATGTCGAGGTCTTGCGCATAGAGCGCGGTCTTATCGCCGAGCATGAGCGCCTGCGCAAACGGCAGCACGTCCGCCGGGAACGCCGCCTGTGCGCTCACCTTGAGCGCATGGGCAACTGTTTTCGGCCAGTAGAGACGGCTGTGTGCCCAGACACCGGTATGTACAAGCGACCCCTCCTTAATGTTGCCGATAAGATAGATTCCCTTGGAGATATAGGCATCCGTCTCCACCCCATAGCGCTGTGTGGATGGGCGGAGCTTCACCTCCGCCGTGATCTCATCGCCGGGGCGCAGCGCTGCCGCTTCCGCGTCGGAGACATAGAGCCGCGCTCTGCAGTGCGGCACATCCGGGCTCGTGAGCAGCACGGTCAGCCCGCAGCTGTGCTCATACGCAGCCGGGTACTCCGTTACCCGGCCGGCGAGCGTCTGCAGCTCGTCCGGGACGGCCTCGGCCGGCGTCAGCCGCGCGGCCGAAGCCGCGGCATACCACCCGAAGCCGATCGCCGCCGACAGCAGCGCCAGCATCACGCGGCGGCGCGGCGCGCCCGGGAGCAGCAGCGCCGTGAGCGCAAGCACGACCGCTGCCAGCGCCGCAGGAAGCACCCAGTGCCCCGGCAGCAGAAAGTGCGCCAGAAAGATCGCAGCCGAAAAACCGCCTGCGCAATATGCCAGCTTTCGCACGCCGTCGCCCCCTCTTTCTCTGCAGACATTATAAACAAAATCGGCGGCCGGAACAAGTCCCGCCGCCGAATTTCGTTTGCTTACAGCAGCTTCTCGCCCATCGGCGCGCCGCCGAGGACGTGGAAGTGCAGATGATGCACAGTCTGACCGGCATCGTCGCCGCAGTTGGAGATGACACGGTAGCCGCCGGTCAAGCCCTCCTGCGCGGCGAGCTTCGCGATGACCTCAAAGCACTTGGCGACCACGGCGGAGTTATCCGCCGTGATGGACGCGACTGCGTCAATGTGCTGCTTCGGGATCACGAGAAAATGCACCGGCATCTGGGGATTGATGTCACGAAATGCGTAGACATCGTCGTCATCGTACAGGCAGGTGGAAGGGATCTCCCCCGCCGCGATCTTACAAAACAGGCAATCACTCATGATGAAATCCTCCTTACAGTCCCAGTTTATCCGCTACGAAATCATCCACGACGGCCAGCGCGTCATCGATCTTGAGCACCTCACTGCCGCCGCCCATGGCAGAGTCCGGCTTGCCGCCGCCCTTACCGCCGGCGACCGCTGACACCGCGCGCACCAGATCGCCCGCACGGATGCCCCTGGCAACGGCGTTCTTGCCGCAGACGGCAACAAACGTCACCTTGCTCTCCGTCGCCGTGGCGAGCACCGCGACCGTGTCCGGGTCTTTGTCGCGCAGAAAATCGCCGAGCTTGCGCAGGTCGCCGGCCTCGAGATCGGTGCGCGTGGTCGTGATGACCTTGATGCCGCCGATGTTCTTCGAGGCGTAGAGGAAGCGCTCCACGTCACTGTGCAGGATCTTCTCCTTCATGCGCTCAACGCTCTGGCGCGCCTCCTTGAGCTCCGCAGTGAAGCTCCTGGCCTTGGCGAGAATGTCCACCGGCTTCGCGTGCAGCACCTCGGCCGCAGCGTACAGGCGGCGGTTGACCGCCTCCATCTCGTGCAGGTAGGCCTTGCCGGTGATCGCCTCGATGCGGCGCACACCGGATGCGACCGAGCTCTCACCCGTGATGCGGAACGGTCCGACCTTTGCGGTGTTGTCCACGTGTGTGCCGCCGCAGAGCTCTACGGACTTGCCGCCCATGTTCACGACGCGCACAACGTCGCCGTACTTCTCGCTAAAGAGCGCCGTGGCACCGGCGGCCTTCGCCTGCTCCATGGTCATCTCGGACACGCTGACATCCATACCGTCGAGGATCCAGTCGCTGACGATCTCATTGATGCGCTGCAGCTCATCGGGCGTGACAGCCGAAAAATGCGTCAGGTCAAAGCGCAGGCGGTCCGGCTCGACGAGCGAGCCCGCCTGATGCACATGGTCACCCAGCACCTCGCGCAGCGCGGCCTGCAGCAGATGCGTGGCCGAGTGCGCGCGCATGATCGCCTTGCGGCGGTCAACATCGATGCGCGCCGTGACGGTCTGCTCGACCTGCAGGCGGCCGGAGCGCAGCACACCATGGTGCAGGAACTTGCCGGCCTTGTCCTTCTGGACATCCGTCACCTCAAAGAGCGCACCGTCGGCTGCAATGACGCCGTGGTCGGCCACCTGACCGCCCATCTCGGCGTAAAACGGCGTGCAATCGAGCACGAGCACGCCCTGCTTGCCGGCATCGATCTCCGAGCAGACCTCACCGTCGCAGACGATGGCGAGGATCGTGCCCTGATCCTCCGCACGGTCATAGCCGGTGAACTGCGTCGGCGTCGGGTCGAGGCCGAGATCCACACCGGCCCACGCCAGATCGCCGAGCGCCTCGCGCGCTTTTCTCGCGCGCACGCGCTGCTGCTCCATGAGCTCGCGGAACGCATCCTCATCCACGGTCATGTCCTGCTCCTGCACCATCTCGCGGGTCAGGTCGATCGGGAAACCGTAGGTGTCATAGAGCTTGAACGCATCCGCGCCGGAGAACACACACTCGCCCTTGGCCTTGTGCTCGGCGAGCAGGTCGGAGAAGATGTGCATGCCGGCATCGATGGTCTTGGCGAAATTCTCCTCCTCGTTGCGGATGACGCGGGTGATATACGCCTGCTTCTCGCGCAGCTCGGGATACTGGCACTCGTTTTCGTGCACGACCACATCCACAACCTGATACAAAAACGGCTCGTTGACGCCGAGGAGCTTGCCGTGGCGCGCAGCGCGGCGCAGCAGACGGCGCAGCACGTAGCCGCGTCCCTCGTTCGAGGGCAGGATACCGTCCGAGATCATCATGACGGAGGCACGGATGTGGTCGGTGATGACGCGGAGGGACACGTCGGTCTTATGACTGTCGCCATAGTGCGCGCCGGTGATCTCGCTGACCTTGTGCGTGATGTTCATGACGGTGTCGACATCGAACAGCGAGTCCACACCCTGGCAGACGACGGCCAGACGCTCCAGGCCCATACCGGTATCGATGTTCTTCTGAATGAGGTCGGAGTAGTTGCCGTTGCCGTCATTGTCAAACTGGGAAAAGACGTTATTCCAGACCTCCATATAGCGGTCGCAGTCGCATCCGGGCGCACAGTCCGGCTTGCCGCAGCCGTATTCCTCGCCGCGGTCAAAATAGATCTCCGAGCAGGGGCCGCATGGACCGGAGCCGTGCTCCCAGAAGTTATCCTCCTTACCGAGGCGGGTGATGCGGCTCTCGGGGATGCCGATCTCGTCGCGCCAGATGTTGAACGCTTCGTCGTCCTTTTCATACACCGACGGATAGAGCCGCTCGGGATCGAGGCCGACCCACTCCGGGCTCGTCAGAAACTCCCACGACCAGGCAATGGCCTCGTGCTTGAAATAGTCGCCGAAGGAGAAGTTGCCGAGCATCTCAAAATACGTGCCGTGGCGCGCCGTCTTGCCGATGTTTTCAATGTCGCCGGTGCGGATGCACTTCTGGCAGGTGCAGATGCGGTGGCGCGGCGGCTCCTTGTCCCCCTTGAAGTAGGGCTTCATCGGCGCCATGCCGGAGTTGATGAGCAGCAGGCTTGCATCGTCCTGCGGGATGAGCGAAAAGCTCGGCAGACGCAGGTGTTCCTTCGTCTCGAAAAAGCGCAAGAACATCTCGCGCAGTTCATTCAGACCATAAGATTTCATATCATCTATCCTCCAATTGTGTTTGCTTCATTCGTTTTTCAGCCGCTCGGACAGGCTGGGTGCGTCCGCGCGATAAAACTCCAGCTTGCCGCAGGACTTGCAGGCATAAATATCGACCTCGAGCGCGCCGGAAAAGAGGTTGGACAGGTGGCCGGTGAAAAAGCCGTATTGCCCAAGCTGCAGGGATTCATGGCCCAGATGCTCCATCTCGCCGTTACAACGCAGACATTTCATAACATACCTCCTCAAAAAAAGATGCCTCCGCCCCATACACAGGGGCGAAGGCAATCTGCTTTCACGGTACCACCCTGATTGCCGCTCACGCGGCGTCTCAAGTCGTCCTTAACGCGGACACACGTCCCGGTCGTCCCGGGCCGCTCCGAAGCGGCCGCCATGCCGCCGGCCGAAGGGCTTCCACCGTCCCCTTCTCTCTGATGACCGGGTGCTGCACAGCTTTTCTCCATCACAGCGTTATCGTCTGGATTTTTATATTTTACCACATTCGAGCCGGATGTCAACCGTTTCTGCGGGCAATTTCCGGCGGATGAGTGACAGCGGCGCAGCCGCGCACGGCAGCGGCATGGTAAAGCGCTGCATCGGGTGCGGCACGGTCTCGAGCGGCAGGCCGTCGGCGTCGCGCAGCGCCTCGGCCGTGAAGGTCACAGGCGGCGCGTCGTTTGTGATGAGCTCGAGCGTATCACCGGCGCAGAACTTGTTGCGCTGCGTCAGCACAGCGCGTCCGTCCGGCGCGGTGCCCTCTACGACAGCGCAGACCTCGGCGCCGGCAAAGTAGGCGGAGTTTGCCGTATACTGCCCCGGCTCACCGAAGTAAAAGCCGGTGCTGTACGGGCGGTGGCTGATCTGCAGCACCTCGCGCTGCCAGACCGGGGCGAGCGGCCGGCCGGCGATCGCATCATCCAGCGCGTGGCGGTAGGCATTCGTGACCGCGCCGACATAGTAGGCGCTCTTTGTGCGTCCCTCGATCTTCAGGCTCGTGATGCCGGCATCGAGCAGCGCGGGCAGATGCTCGATCATGCACATATCGCGGGAGTTAAAGATATACGTCCCCTGTTCGTCCTCAGTAATATCGAACACCTGGCCGGGGCGCTTGGCCTCTGTGAGACCGTACTTCCAGCGGCAGGGCTGCGCGCAGCGGCCGCGGTTGGCATCGCGCCCGGTGAGGTAGTTCGACAGCAGGCAGCGGCCGGAAAACGACACGCACATCGCCCCATGGACGAACGCCTCAAGCTCCAGCTCCGGCGGCGTGTTGGCGCGGATGGTGCGGATCTCGGCAAGCGACAGCTCACGCGCGAGCACGACCCGCTGCGCGCCGAGATCGTACAGCGCTGCGGCGGCGGCCGAATTGACCACGCCGAACTGCGTGCTCACGTGCAGCGCCACGTGGGGCGCATGGCGCTTGGCCAGCGTGATCACGCCGAGATCGGCCGCGATGATCGCGTCCACACCCGCATCGTCGAGCAGCTCGAGGTACGCGGGCAGCTGCGCCATCTCGTCATCACGCGGCAGAGTATTGCACGTCACGTGCACGGCAGCGCCCTGTACGTGCGCAAGCTGCACGGCGGCGCGGATGCCGTCCGGCGTAAAGTTTTCCGCACCGGCGCGCATACCGAACTGCGCTCCGGCGAGATACACTGCGTCCGCGCCGAAATGGAGCGCCATTTGCAGGCGCTCCAGATCTCCGGCGGGGCACAACAACTCCGGTTTGTTCATGCCACTCCTCCGCTTATTGTGAATAACTCTGTTTGGCCACGAACGCCTGGAATTCGCCGTAGCTCGTGAAGAACTTATGCGTGCCGGACTCCGAATCCAGCGCGTAGTACAGCGCCTTCGTGCTTGCCGGCGAGAGCGTCGCCTTGATGGACGCAAGGCCGGGGTTTGCGATCGGCGTCGGCGGCAGGCCGGTATTCTGATAGGTGTTGTAGGGACTGTCGATCTTTGTGTCCTCCACGGTGAGCACATCCTTATGCTCCGGCAGGACGTACATGATCGTCGAGTCGATCTGCAGCGGCATACCCGCCGCGATACGGTTATAGATGACGGCGGCGATCATCGCACGCTCATCGTCGTTGGCGGCTTCCTTTTCGATCATGGACGCGACCGTGACGACCTCCTGCATAGACATGCCGCGCTCATCCGCCTTTTCGAGCATTTCGGCCGTGATGCGGTTGTGGAAGTTCTCGAGGAATTTGTTGATGGCGCTCGAGGCCTGCATGCCCTGATAGAACTCATACGTATCCGGGAACAGGAAGCCCTCCAGGCGCTTGGCGTCCCCCTGCATGCTCTGGTCGAGGAACGAGTAGTTGTAGGAATAGTTCGCGGCAGCGTCCATGAGGTCATCGTACGAGCAGACGTTTTCGTCCTCAAGCTTGCGGAAGATCTGCTCCATCGTATAGCCCTCGGGGATGGTGACCTTGGTCGTAACCATTGCGCCGGAGCCGACCTGCATCTTCTTGACGAGCGCGCGGTAGTCGTAGTTCGTACTCAGCTCATACGTGCCGGGATCGATCTTTGTCTTTGCGTGCGAGACGCTGCAGTAGAGCTGGAAGAGGCCCTTGTACTTGATGATACCGGCGTCCTTGAGCTGCTTTGCCACGTAGCCGACGCTGACCTGATGGCCGGCACGCTCCTTGGCGTTGCCCTCAGAGTCCGTGTAGGAGATGGTGACGTCCTGAAACTCCGCCTTGTCGAGTGTGACCGTCGCCGTGACCGGCTCTTTGTTGAGCGCGAGCACGTCCGACGCCGCCATCCAGCCGACACAGGCGAGGATAATGCTGACGCTGACGACGAAGGCAAAATAGATCAGGCCGCCGAGACAGCCGCTGCGCCCGGCGCGCTGCTGCACTTCCGGCTCCTGCGTTGGCTCATGGCGGGGCGCCGGCTGGCGGTGCACGGCGTGTGTCTGCTCCGGCTGCGGGCGAGCAGGCCGCTCCGTGCGGTGCTGGACGTGCGGCTGCTCCGGCTGCGGGCGGGCAGGCCGCTCCGTACGGTGCTGGACATGCGGC
>UQSF01000022.1 GCA_900543625.1 uncultured Eubacteriales bacterium | reverse complement strand
CTTTTTCGGCTTTGTTTTCAGCCCGCTTTGGTTCCAGGGTCTTCATTGTCGGGAACAGGATCACGTCGCGGATGGAGCTTGCGCCGCACAGCAGCATGGCGCAGCGGTCAATGCCGAAGCCCAGGCCGCCGGTAGGCGGCATGCCGTACTCGAGCGCCATGACGAAGTCCTCGTCCATCATGTTGGCCTCTTCGTCGCCGTGGGCGCGCTTTTCGGCCTGCGCCTTGAAGCGCTGATATTGGTCGATGGGGTCGTTGAGCTCGGAGAAGGCGTTGCCCATCTCGCAGCCGCAGATGAACATCTCGTAGCGCTCGGTGAGCGCGGGCTGCTCGGGGCTGCGCTTGGCAAGCGGGCTGACCTCCACGGGGTACATGGTGATAAACGTCGGCTGGATGAGCGTGGACTCGACCTTCTGGTCGAACGTCTCATAGAGCGCGTTGCCCCACGTATGGGCGACGTTTTCCATGTCCACGCCCACGCTCTTGGCAAGCGCGACCGCCGCGTCCGCGTCGCCAATGATCGCCATAAAGTCGGCCCCCGTGACGTCCTTGACGGCGTCTGCCATGGTCACGCGGCGCCAGCTCGGTGTGAGGTCCACATCGTGGCCCAGCCACTGGAGCTGATACGTGCCGAGGATCTCCTTGGCAGCGCCGGAGAGGATGCTCTCGAGAATGTCCATCATACCGTCGAGGTTCGTGTAGGCCTGATAGAGCTCGCAGGTCGTGAACTCCGGGTTGTGCTTGGTGTCCATGCCTTCGTTGCGGAAGATACGGCCGACCTCATACACGCGCTCAATGCCGCCGACGATCAGGCGCTTGAGATGCAGCTCGGTCGCGATGCGCATATACATATCAATGTCGAGCGTGTTGTGGTGCGTGATGAACGGGCGCGCCGTCGCGCCGCCGGCGATGGGGCTGAGCACGGGGGTCTCGACCTCCATGAAGCCGAGGCCGTCGAGATAGCGGCGCAGGTAGGCCACGAACCGGCTGCGGATCTGGAAGTTGCGCTTGCTCTCGGGGTTCATGATGAGATCCACGTAGCGCTGGCGGTAGCGCAACTCCATGTTCGTCATGCCATGGAACTTCTCCGGCAGCGGGCGCAGGGACTTACTGAGCAGTGTGACCTGCTGCACGTGGATGGAGATCTCCCCCGTCTTGGTCTTGAACGCGTAGCCGCTCACGCCGATGATGTCGCCGATGTCATACTTGCGGAAATCGGCAAACTCCTGCTCGGACACGGCGTCCTTGCGGACGTAGAGCTGGATCTGCCCGCGGTCGTCCTGAATGTCGCAGAAGATGGCCTTGCCCATGCCGCGCTTGGACATGATGCGGCCGGCAGCCTGCAGGGTCTTGCCGTCATAGGCTTCAAAATCTTCCTTGATATCCGCAGAGTAGGCACTGCGCGCAAAGCGCGTCTGCTCAAAGGGGTTGCGCCCCGCATCCTGCAGCGCCTTGAGCTTGTCACGGCGCACCTGAAGGATCTCCGACAAGGACGGCTCTGCCGCCTGGGGCTGGTTGTTTCTCTCTTCGTTCATGGCGGGCTCCTCAGTTTTCGTTTTCGACGGCGATGATCTTGAACTGCAGCTCGCCGACCGGGGCTGCGACCGTGACAGTCTCACCGACCTTGTGGCCCTTGAGCGCAAAGCCGAACGGGCTGTCGTCCGAAATGCGGCCGTCCATGGGGTTGGCCTCCTGCGAGCCGACGATCGTGTACTCCTCTTCCACGTCCTCATCCACGTCGAGCACGCGCACGCGGCTG
This sequence comes from uncultured Eubacteriales bacterium, assembly GCA_900543625.1. Taxonomy (GTDB): domain Bacteria; phylum Bacillota; class Clostridia; order Oscillospirales; family Oscillospiraceae; genus CAG-103. The sequence continues at coordinate 23,911 of UQSF01000022.1, read as the reverse complement.
CCGATGGTCACAACGTCCGCCGCGACTTCGACCTTCTCCACAACGTCAGCGTTCTCGATCAGGTCATTGAGCTCGGCAATACGGGAATAGAGCTTGCCCTGCTCGGTCTTGGCCTCGTCATACTCGCTGTTTTCTGACAGGTCGCCGAAGGAGCGCGCTTCCTTGATGAGCTCCGCGACTTCCTTCTCGCGGGTCGTCTCGAGGTAGTGCAGTTCTTCCTTGAGCGTGTCCAGACGCTCCTGACTCATTCTATATCTGCTGTCGATCGCCATAATCCGTCTCCTTATATCATTGAAATTTCAGTGGTTACGATTTCATTCAGCGCACCGCGGAGAGCGCCGCCTCCAGCTGTGCATCGACCTCACTGTCCGCGCTCGGTGCCACGACCACATCCGGCACGAGACCGCCCTGCTCGGACAGATCCACACGATTGGGCGTGAGGTATTTGCGGCTCGAAATGTGCACGGCACTGCCGTCCGGAAGCGCGATGGTCGTCTGACTGCGGCCCTTGCCGGTCGTATTCTGGCCGACTATGGTCGCCCAGTCATATTCACGCAGCGCGGCTGCGAAAAACTCCGCCGCACTGTATGTGTTGCCGTTGACGATGACCGCCATCGGCACCTTGACGCAGACGCTGTCGCTCTGCGTAACAGTCTCTTTCCCACTGCCGTCCACACTCACAAACAGGTCACCCTGCGGCAGCAGGTGGTCGAGGATCGTGATGAGCTCCGAGAGCAGACCGCCGGGGTTGTCGCGCAGATCGAACACCAGCGACTTTGCGCCGAGATCGAGCAACTTGTCGACCGCCTGCACGGCGCGCGTGCCGCCGCCGGTCTCAAAGTTGCGGATGCGGACATAGCCGACGCCGTTGTCCATGAGCTTATAGGTCACAGGATCGGTATAAATAACCGTACAGTCAAGTGTGACCGTCTGGCTCTTGCCGGCCGTATCCTGCACGGTAAGCTTGAGCGTCTTGTTAAGCTTGGCGCGGATAATGGTCTGCACGTCCGAGAGGGTCTTGCCCGTGACATCCTCCCCGTCGATTGCCGTGATGATGTCGCCCTGCTTGAGGCCGGCCTTCGCCGCGGGCGAATCGCTCGTCACGGCAGTGATGCGAAAGCCCTTCGTCTTATCGTCGAGCTGAATGGTCACGCCGATACCTGCGTACTCATTGTTTGAGTACATCTGATAGGCCTTATATTCCTCGGCCGTCATGTAATAGCTCCATTTATCGCCGATCGCACTGATGATCGCGCTCGACGCGGCATCGCTGATGGCCGTGTCGTCGGCATCGCCAATGTAGTTTTTATCGACAACCTGCTTGACCTGCGCGAATTTGAGCGCGAGCTTATAGTTGCGGCTGCCGCCGAATTTGCCGACAAAGATCAGCGACGTAACCAGCGCCGTGACCAGAATGCAGATCACACAGGCCAGGATACTCGCCTTCCAGCTGCGCATTCTGCCGCTTTTTCTGCGTGCGGGCACGATTTCCGGCTCCGGCTGCTGCGTTTTGTGTTCGTCCATACGATCCCTCCGCATCTGTTTTTCGTCTGCATCGGGCAGCCCCCAATGCAGCAGATGTGCCGGGCAGCCATTTTCCGGCTGCCCGGCAGTTACATTCCGTCAAAATATGTGCGATCAGGTCGCATAGTTGAGCGGGTTCTGGCGCACACCGTTGACCGTGACCTCCCAGTGCAGATGCGGACCGGTGGAGTTGCCGGTCGAGCCGACATAGCCGATCGTCTGCCCCTTGGAGACCTTCTGACCGACGCGCACGGCGATGGAGCTCATATGGCCGTAGAGCGTGGTGATGCCGTTGCCGTGGTTGATGACCACGCAGTTGCCGTAGCCGGATACGCTGCCCGCCGTGATGATCGTGCCGCCGTCAGCCGCGACGATCGTCGCGCCGTAGCTCGCGCCGATATCCACACCAGAGTGATACTTCTGCGTCTGATAGATCGGGTGATAACGCCAGCCGAAGGGCGACGTGATCGTGTGGCAGGACGGGCACGGCCACATCATGGAGCCGGTTGCGCCGTTGACCTTGCCCGGATCATAGCTCGGGTCGTTTTTCTTGTTTTGCTCTTCCTGACGGCGCAGCTCCTCGACCTGCTTGTCGATCTGCGACTGCACGGCCTGCTCCTGCTGCGCGTACTGATCCTGCACCTGCTTATAGGCATCAATATTAGACTCGAGGTTTGCCAGCAGTGCGGCGGCCTCGGAGGACTTCTGCTGCAGTTCGACCTGCTTGGTCTCAAGCTCGGACTGCTTATCCTGCAGCTCAACACGGGCGTCCTCAAGCTCGGCCTTGACGGTCTCGACCTTTTCACGGGCAGCCGTCATGTCGGCCTGCACCTGTTTATTGTATGCAATGACCTCGCCGACCATGTCCATACGGGCAAGAAGATCGGAGAGGCTGGTCGCCTCGAGCAGGATGGCAATGTAGGACATCTGGCCGTACTCCTCGAGATGGCGCACGCAGCCGCGGAAGCGCACCGTCTGTGCCTCTTCCTCCTGCTTTGCGGCCTCAAGCTCAACGCCCTTGTCCTCGATCTGCTGGTCATAGGCAGTGATCTGCTCCTTAACGACCTCGATCTCCTGCTGCGCCAGGTTCATCTCCTGATCCAGCGCGGCCTTTTGCTCAACGATGCCGGCCTTTTTGGCGCGAAGGTTGCTGATGGTCTTCTGCTGCTCCTTCTGCTTGGCCTGCAGCTCTTTGCGCTGCTGCGTGAGCTGATTGATCTCCGACTGCGACGCAGCCGATGCGTTCACCGGGATCAGCGCCGTCATGAGCGAGACGACAAAGATCAGCGCCAGCAGCACACAAATAACGGATCGAACGACTTTGCGATTTGTTTTCATTCGTTTCCTCCTTAGACTTTCAGGTAATTGCGAATGGCCGTGAGTCCGCCGAAGACGCCGACGAGCACGCCCACACCAAGGAACACCAACAGCAGCGGCAGCGCCACGGACGAAAACGGGAGCACCGTGATGATACCGGCCGCCATGGTGGACATGATCTTGCCGACGATCAGACTATAGAGCCCGAACTGGAGCAGGAACGCCACCAGCCCGCCGACCAGACCGAGCACCAGGCCCTCCACCACAAACGGCAGACGGATAAACCGGTTCGTCGCGCCGACCATCTTCATGATGGCGATCTCCTCGCGGCGGCCAAACGTGGCAAGCTTGATGGTATTGGTCATGATAAACAGGGATACCGCGATCAGGATCACGATCAGAACGACGGAGACAACGCTCACAATGTTCCGGAACGTGATGAAGTTTTCCGCGTAATCCAGATGCGCCGTGACATCGGCAATGCCGTCGATGTTCTTGAGCGCGGTCTGCATATCCTTCATGAGTGAGAGGTCATCGAGCGTCACGACATAGCGATGCCGGAAAACCGACGCGTCGATGTTGTCAAAGAGATCCGAGTCATACTCGGCCGTAAACGTCTGCATCGCCTGCTCGCGCGTGACGAACGTGACAGAGGCGACATTGTCGAGCGCAGCGATCTTCGGCTCAATGGCACGCGCCTCATCTTCCGAGAGCGTCTCATCGACGTAGGCGATGACCTCGTTCTGGTTTTGCAGGCGGTCAATATTCTTGTCGATGTTGAGCGTCAGCATCGAGAAGCTGCCCATGATGAGCAGACACGCAATAATGATCGTGATCGACGCGAAAGACATGAAGCCGTGCGTGAAGATGTTCTTCACGCCCTGCGCGATCAGGTAGTTGAATCTATTCAGCTTCATATCCGTAGTACCCGTCCAATCCGTCGCTGACGACTCTTCCGGTGTCGATCGAGATGACACGCTTGGAAAAAGCGTCGACCAGTTCCTTTTCGTGCGTCACCACAAGGACTGTGGTGCCGAGCTCGTTGATCTTCTCCAGCAGCAGCATCAGCTCCAGACTGCGCACCGGGTCGAGGTTCCCGGTCGGCTCGTCGGCAATGATCATGCGCGGATTGTTCACGAGCGCGCGGGCGATCGCCACGCGCTGCTGCTCACCGCCGGACAGCTCCGCCGGATAGCGTTTTTCCCGGTCGGCCAGGCCGACCAGCTCGAGCACCTGCGGCACACGGCGGCGGATCTCCTTATTGGACGCTCCGACCACACGCATGGCAAACGCAACGTTTTCATACACCGTCATTTTGTCGATCAGGCGAAAATCCTGAAAAATGACGCCCAGAGTCCGGCGCAGCTTCGGCAGCTTGCGGCGCTTGATGCCCTGCATGTCAAAGCCGTTGACCGTGATCTGTCCGGATGTGGGACTCAGCTCGCCGGTGATCAGCTTGATGATCGTCGTCTTGCCGGAGCCCGACGGTCCGACCAGAAACACGAATTCCCCTTCGTTGATCGTGAAGCTGACGCCACTGAGCGCCTCGGCTTCCGTGTTTCCGTAGACCATCCTCACATCGTTCATTTGAACCATAAGATGTCCTCCAATATGTTGGGCTTGCGCCCGCCCGGATGCGAACTCAGAACTTGGCGGTGTTCTGAGAATCGAGGTATTTCTTTACCATGACCGCGACCTTGAAGAGAATGGCATCTTCAAACTCGCGCAGATCCAGGCCCGTGATCTTCTTGACTTTTTCCAACCGGTATACCAAAGTGTTTCGATGGACGTAGAGCTTGCGCGCCGTCTCCGAAACATTGAGGTTGTTTTCAAAGAAGCGATTGATCGTGTCGAGCGTATCCTCGTCGAGCGCCTCGATGGGGTTTTTCTTAAACGCTTCTGACAGGAACATCTCGCACAGCGTCGTCGGCAGCTGATAAATAATGCGGCCGATGCCGAGGTTATCATAGTGGATGACCGGCTTCTCGTTTTCGAACACCTTGCCGACCTCGATAGCGACCTGCGCCTCCTTGTAGCGGTCAGCCAGCTCGCGCAGGTGGTTTGCCGCCGTACCGATGCCGATGACCGTCTGCACGTGCAGCTCCGTCTGCACGGCGCGCTCGATCGTCTCCGCCAGCGCACAGACATCCTCCGACGTCTCGTCGGGCGCCATCTCCTTGATGACAACGATGTCCGACTCGCTCACGCTGAGCACGAAATCATGCTGCCGATCCGGGAACATATTCTGGATCAGCTCAAGCACGGCGATGTCCGTCACGTCCACCTGCCGCACCAGCAGCACGGCACGCGAGACATCGGTTGTAAAGTGCAGCTCCTTTGCGCGCACATACACATCGCCCGGAAGGATATTGTCCGAGATGATGTTTTTGACGAATGCAGCCTTGTTGTGCTTCTCCTCGAAGTTCGTGCTGGCCTCCGTCATGCCGACGGCTGCAAGAATGCAGATGCTGCGCGCCGTCTGGTCATTGCCCTCCACGAACACGGCATACTCAAAGCGCGCCGTACTGGCCGAAAGGATCTTATACGTGCGCGCGTCGGTCGAAAACAGCTGCTCCTGCACTTCTCCGACTGCAGCCTGAAAATCATCCAGGCGAGAGCCGATCATCGAGAGCTCGCTGCAAGCGATCACGAATCCCTGCTCGTCCACAACACCGATGCAGCGCGTAGTTGCATCCTTCATCTGAACGATCACGCCTTGAAAAATTCTGCTCGACATATCTTTTCCTCCTACGAACGGCCGCCGCAGTCGCCCACAGCACCTACCAATTTCCTGCCTTACATCATAGCCGATTTATGTGCATTTTTCAATAGAGAATTGGTCGTTTTTTGTGAATAATTTTCGAAATTTCGTGAGATAGACGGATAATTCTACAAGGTTTTGTCAACTATCACGAAGCGGGTTCTGCAAAAACAAGCATTGCTTCCTCCGCGCTCAGCTCTCGATAAGCCCCCGGAGGCAGCGTCGGATCGAGCGTCAGCGCTCCGATCGACAGCCGGTGCAGCTGCAAAACCGGTGTCCCGCAGCCGGCGAGCATCCGCTTGACCATGTGGTATTTTCCCTCATAGACCGTCACGCGGCAGCCGCCCTGCTCCGGCAGGCATTCGAGCCTCGCGGGCAGACACTGCGTCCCGTCACCGAGCACAACGCCCTGCGCGAAGCGCTCGGCATCCGCGCGCGTCGGCAGCCCGTCCGTGCGCGCAAAATAGACCTTCGGCACGTGCTTTTTCGGTGTGATGACGCGGTGGACATAGTCCCCGTCGTCCGTGATGAGCAGCAGCCCGGTCGTGTCCTTGTCCAGACGTCCGGCCGGAACAAGACCGAAGCGCTGCAGCTCCGGCGGGAACAGATCCAGCACGGTCGGCTGTCTGCGGTCACTCGTCGCCGTGAGGACACCGGACGGCTTGTGGAGCATATAATAATGGTATGTCTGATAGTGCAGCGCCTGCCCGCGCAGACAGACGACTGCCGTCTCCGCGATCTTCTGCTCCGGCGCAGCGGCAGGTACGCCGTCGACCGTGACCTCGCCGCGGCGGATATACATCTTCGCCTCGCGCCGGGAAGCGGCGCCGGTGTCGGCCAGATATTTGTCCAGACGGATCATGTCGCTCCCCTCCTCGATCGTCAAACAGCAATAGTATAGCATATCCGGCGGCAAATTTGAATAGGTTTGTTCCGGGGTGTGGTTATGAAGCTCAAATCCTTTCATTGGACAAGACGAACGGCCGTCTATGCGCTCATCGCGCTGGCGGTGGTGCTGGCGCTTCTGGTTATCTGGCGCAGCAACGACGGCGTACTCTCTGCGCACTACAACGTCACCACGACCGAGGGACGCATCACATATCTGCGCGCGCTCGACTGGGAAGCCGATCCCGCGACCGAAACTGCGCAGGAGATCGTGCTCCCGCGCACATTTGACGGCGTGTTCGGCGATTACAACGCCCTGCAAAAGCAGCAGGGCTTCGACCTGTCCATCTACGCCGGCGAGACGTGCAGCGTCTATACCTATCGCGTGATGAACTACGCCGGGACATCGGACACGGTGCTCGCGCAGCTGTTCGTCTACCGCAACCGCGTCATCGGCGGCGACATCCACGCGACCGCCATGGACGGCTTCATGCACGGTCTGCGGTGAGCGGAAAAACCTCAGCGTCAAGGGCAAGATCACCCTTGGCGCTGAGGTTTTTCTGTGTCTCTTATGTACCCGTTTACATTGAAGGCGTCAATGCCGGCAGAGTCTTTGAGTTTTTAACTGCACACCTCAAGAATTTCCATATAGACCATACCGACTTACTTCACAATATTCGACAACATAAGCGCCTGGCATGTCCCATTTTTAAATTAGCATTCAACTCGTTGCGCTGTCTCCGCGCCATCTATATGCATGTCGAAAACCCAACATTTCCGCTTCTTCGACAGATGCTACATATTTTTCGCCGTTTGCGCCAGATATCCGAACGCGATCATATTGCTGATCAAAAGGCAAGTGGTAAATCTTTTCGCCCGAACTCGAAATATTACATTTTACCAGTGGGTATTCCTTATACTCATAGTTTTCCATAACATCTATGTGAAGGTATTCTGCGCATTTCCTCGCCTGCTCCGAAAGACATGTTGTTGTCACGAAAACGGGGGTACAGTTTTTGTTAGTGGAAACAGCCATCTGAATCGTGCTTCCATATAACTGAAATATGTGCTTCTCATGTATTGTTTTTTCCTTTGCCCATCTTTTACATTGGATAACAAGGATACTTCCATCCTTCGTGGCAACTAAGTCTCTGCCCATATCCTGTTTTCCCATCAGTGCGCCATGATATCGGACTCTATAACCACAATTCTCATACATATATCCAACGTATCTTTCGTGCTCAATACCAATTTCCCAGTCATTCTTTTTTCTTTTTTATATCGTTCCAATGCTAGTTGATATCTCTGCGTAATAGAACTGTCTCGGATGTTGAATTCGGTATCCGAGACAGTTAAGTATGATCACTCGCTTAGCTTAGCAGTAGATAAATAAGACTACCGATACAAGAACTGGTACATCAGTACTCGTATCGGTAGTCCTCTATCTACTATCTGTGAGAATCAATTTATTGGATATAGCCTGTTTGCTTTAACGTTACTAATTCACGAGATAAATACTCTCTGGGAAACTTTTCCCCTTTAATCTTCACGACTTCATTAATTATGTCTTCGTCCGAGCATTTACCTTTCAAAATTGTGGTGGCTGCATAATCCAAAGTGGTGAGGGCTTCTAACTCTAATGCAGTTTTCCCTAAAAAGTTATCTAAGACATAATTTACAACAGAAGAGTCTGTAGCATTCAGAGCTGCGCCTGTCATATTCTTTCCTTCTCGAATTATATGTGTCATGCCAGATGTATCAATTTCTATTGAACCCATACTTTCCAAAGTATGTAATGCGGTGTCGAGTTTTGCACTATACGGTCCAAAAAAGTGTATGCTATAGGCGAGATTTAATTGGAGGCCCTTTCGTTCCATTAAATAAAAAAGTTTTTGAACCATTTTCTTGCCCGGCTCAGTTGCGTCACATATTTGCCGTATAATAATAGCGCATTGTTCCAAATCAACCATAAATCCTCCTGTTTCGCAGTGCCTAACTCTGTATGGCTGCATAGATCTCCCTCAAGTATTGTGAAACTGTTTCATATAGGGAAGGTTTAACATACAGCCGCTGAATATCAATCTTATTAGTAAGACTTTGTATAATAGGAGATTCCTCGGAAATTGTTGTGATCTTTCCGGTGCTCTTGTGAATAATTACAATCGCTTTCTCATCATCAATCTCACTTTTAATTGGAATTTTGTGTGGCATTTTTCCGGCAGAGTAATCTTCCAAAAAATTCTCTGCGCCAAATTTTTCTTTGGCCTGCAAGCTAATTAGCTTGAATTCATTTCTATCTCCTGACTTTGGGTGCGTCACACTTTCGTTAGCACAGGAGTAGACGACTCTTTTGACAATATTTGCACATGCGTCGTTATCATCAACATGAGCTTTTAACTCTTGAATAACACGACAGTCATCCCACATTAAATAGTCATTAACGTCTTGTGGGTATGTTCCGTCTGGCAAAATACACTTAAGTGCTTGAGAAAACATTATGTCAAAAAAACGACGTGTACGATGAAAGTAGACTTGTACGAACATGAAATACCGCGCAAGAACAAATTCCTCGAATACTTGAGTTCCTCCGCTTCCGATTGCTAAACGTGGACAACCATCCTGTATATAAATTGTAAGGGAAGACAATAGGCGTTCGATGTCATAGTTTCCGTATTTTACACCACAAAAAAGTGAATCTCGAAGTAGATAATCCATCTTGTCACAATCCAATTCACTATCCATGAAACTTTTTAAAAATGTGAACTCCGAATTCTCTCCCGGTAGTCTTCCACGATAAATATCGCATATTAATTCTGGCGTAATATCGTACTCAGGGCCATATTTTTCTACAAATGTAGCTCCAATGGCTTTGATATGAGTAGCGATAATGGTTTCTTTAACAATTTTTTCTGTGAAATCTTCGTGCTCAAGGCCATCGGGAAAAACAGCTTCTGATGCATGTGAAAAGGGTGCGTGTCCCAAATCGTGAGTTAATGCAATGAGCCTTAGAAGTTGCTTATACCATGCATACTTTTCGTCCGAAAAAGAATAACTTCCATTAGACACAGCAGAATCAAAAGCTCTTGTGACTAAATGCATTACACCTATCGAATGACCAAAGCGAGTATGTTCTGCGCCGTGAAAAACAAGGTATGTCATTGCTAACTGTTTTACATTTCTGAGCCGCTGAAATGGCGCGGAATTAATAATTTCATTTTCAAGATCAGTCACTTCAATAAAGCCATGGACAGGATCTCGGTACTTGTCACCCAAAAGAATTCACCTCCGTAATTTCATTAAATAAAATCTGTATTGGTATTATAGATTAAAACAAGGAAAAATAAAACATGAGGAAATACAGAGTGTGGCATTTCATTTGTTGCGTCACATAAAACAAAGAAAGCCCTCAGAAGCATAACTTCTGGAGGGCTTTTTGGTCCGAGTGGCGCGACTCGAACGCGCGGCTTCCACATCCCAAATGTGGCGCCCTACCAACTGGGCTACACCCGGATATTCACTTTCCTGCCATGATACCACGGCGAACGGTAAAAATAAAGTTTTTTCTGTCTGTGGTCATTCCTGTGGTCAAAGCCACTTTTATGCCACTTTCAGCAACCGGGTGAAATCCCGCAAACGCAGGCGTCAAAAGGCTTTGCGGCGTTTCGCCTTGCCCTGTCCCGGATACCGCCACGGCACTCCCAAAGCAGGCGCGCTACCAACTGCGCTACACCCGGATATGTACTTTTCAGAGCGGCAGCATGCGTTTGCACACATTTTAAAAGGAACGGCGCTTTCTGCCGCACCCGTTTTCCGCGATCGCACTCAGCAGCCGCGTGCGCTTTCAGACTGCACAGGCGGCAAACCTGTACATTTTGCAATTTGCGTAAAATAAAGTTTAACACATTCTTTAGAAATTCGCAACGGTTTTCTGCGTTGCAGTTTCGGGCCGGGTGTGGTATGCTCTACAAGTAAAATTATGATCTGTCAGGACAGGAGCATCAACTTATGAGAATGCGAAAAAAGCCCAACCTCGTCCCGCGCATGCAGCGCTGCGCCGCCACCATGATCACAGAGCCCGAGGCGCTGCGCGGCCGCTGGCTGGAGCAGTTCCCCGGACATCGGGCGCTGCAGCTGGAGCTTGGCTGCGGCAAGGGGCGCTTCACGGCCGACACCGCGGCGCAGAATCCGGATATTTTCCTCGCCGCGATCGAGAAAGTGCCGGACGCGATGGTCGTCGGCATGGAGCGCGTGACCGAGCGCGGGATCGAAAACGTGCGGTTTCTGGATCGGGACGCGATCAATCTGCTCGATATGTTCGCCCCCGGCGAAGTTTCGCGCATCTACATCAACTTCCCCGACCCGTGGAAAAAATCGCGCCAGTACAAGCGCCGCCTGACCTATGCGGGCTTTCTGGCGCTGTATGCAAATGTGCTGCCGCTCGGCGGCGAGATCTGGTTCAAGACCGACAACGACCCGCTGTTCGCCTTCTCTCTCGAGCAGTTCGAGCAGGAGGGCTGGCAGCTGCGCGAGGTCACGCACGACCTGCACGCCAACGGCCCGGTCGGCGTCATGACCGACTACGAGGCGAAATTCTACGATCAGGGCATCACGATCAACCGCTGCGTGGCGGTGAAAACGGAGGACACGAAATGCGACTTGTATCCTGGAATGTCAACGGACTGCGCGCCTGTGTGACCAAGGGCTTCGCGGACACATTCCGCGCGCTGGACGCCGACATCTTCTGCCTGCAGGAGACGAAGCTCCAGCCCGGGCAGATCACGCTTGAGCTGCCCGGGTATCACCAGTACTGGTGCAGCGCCGAGAAGAAAGGCTACTCCGGTACTGCCCTCTTCACGAAGGCCGAGCCGCTCGACGTGCAGTATAACCTCGGTCTGCCGCAGCACGATCTGGAGGGCCGCGTCATCACGGCCGAATACCCGGAGTTTTATCTTGTGTGCGTCTACACGCCGAACGCGCAGGACGGTCTGCGCCGGCTGGAATACCGGATGCAGTGGGACGATGCGTTCCGTGAGTTCGTCTGCTCGCTCGACCGGCACAAGCCGGTCGTGATCTGCGGCGACATGAACGTCGCAGCGACCGAGATCGACCTGAAAAACCCGAAGCGCAACGTCGGCAACCCCGGCTTCAGCCCCGAGGAGCGCGCAAAATTTCAGGAGCTGCTGCACGCCGGCTTCACCGACACGTTCCGCGCCCTGCACCCGGACGAGCGGGACGCCTACTCGTGGTGGAGCTACCGCTTCCATGCGCGGGAAAACAACGCCGGCTGGCGCATCGACTACTTCCTGTGCTCCGACCGCGCGGCGGAGAAGATCGAGAACGCCGGCATCCGCTCGGACATTTACGGCAGCGACCACTGCCCCGTGGAGCTTGAGATCGCATGGTGAAGATCGGAGACGTGGACATTCGCGGACCGCTCGTGCTCGCGCCCATGGCAGGCGTGACCGATGCGCCGTTTCGCGCGCTGTGCCGCGCGCAGGGCGCCGCCCTCACCTGTACGGAAATGGTGAGCGCCAAGGCGCTGGTCTATCATGACGAAAAGACGAAGCAGCTGCTCTGGTCACCGCCGGACGAGCACCCGGCCGCCGCACAGATCTTCGGTCACGAGCCGGAGGTCATGGCCGAGGCCGCGCCCATGGCGCTGGAATACTCCGGCGCGGACATTCTCGACATCAACATGGGCTGTCCGGTCGGGAAGGTCATCCGCAGCGGCGACGGCTCGGCGCTCATGCGCGACCCAGAGCTCGCCGGGCGCGTCATTGAGGCGGTCGTCAAGGCTGTTGACGCACCCGTGACCGTGAAATTCCGCAAAGGCTGGGACGGTGGCAATGTCAACGCTGTGGCCTTTGCGCAGCTGTGCCAGCAGGCTGGCGCGTCCGCCATCGCCGTGCACGGACGCACGCGCGTGCAGATGTACGCCGGCCGCGCCGACTGGGACATCATCCGCGACGTCAAACGCGCCGTGACGATCCCCGTCATCGCAAACGGCGACATCTTTTCCGGCGCGGACGCAGCGCATATCCTGCGCTACACGGGCGCGGACCTCGCGATGATCGGCCGCGGCAGCTTCGGCGATCCGTGGCTGTTTGCGCGCGGCAACGCCGCCATCGCGGGCGAGCCGGAGCCGGCGCTTCCGCCGCTGCGCGAGCGGATCGAGGCGGCGCTGCATCAGATCGAATTTGCCGCCAACATCAAGGGCGAACGGCTGGCGTGCCTTGAGGCGCGCAGCCAGTTTTGCTGGTATCTGCGCGGCGTGCCGCACGCCAATGTCTACAAGCAGGAGGTCGTGCACGTGGAGACGCTCAACGACCTGCGGCGCATCACGCACGCCATCCAGCGCGACTTGCGGGACTGACCGCAGAAAGGCAAGAGATCCATGGATCAGGACGAGGAACGGCGCATCATCGCTCAGGTATGTGCCGGGGACGCCAACGCTTTTGAGGCGCTGGTCGTCGCCTACCAAAAACAAGTGTATAACCTCGCCCTGCGCACCGTCGGCAACGAGGAGGACGCCGCCGACATGACACAGGAGGTGTTCCTGCGCGCCTATCGGGCGCTGGGCACCTTCCGCGGCGAGAGCAAGTTCTCCGTCTGGCTCTACCGGCTGACGACGAACGTGTGCATCGACTTTCTGCGCAGCCGCCGGCGGCACCCGACCGTGTCGCTCACGGCGGCGGACGAGGATGACGAGCAGCCGCAGTTTGACATTCCCGCCGACGAAGCCTCCGGCCCCGAGCAGCAGCTTGCGCGCAGCGAGCTGCGCCGCGCCGTCGTGCGCGGGCTCGACCAGCTGCCGGACGACGCGCGCAAGATCCTCATCCTGCGCGAGCTTGACGGGCTGTCCTATGCCGAGATCGGCAAGGTGCTGCGCCTCGAGCCCGGCACGGTGAAATCGCGCCTGTTTCGCGCGCGGCGAAGACTGTGCGAATTTCTGCGCGACGACGGGAACCTTCCTGACCGCTATGCGTCAAAGCAGACAAAGGGGGGTGCGGATGTATGAACACCTGTGAGCATTACCGGCTGCAGATCAGTCAGCTGCTTGACGGCGAGCTGCCAGAGGCGCAGCAGCAGACGCTGTGCGCACATCTGCACACCTGCCCGGACTGTCAGCGCGTCTATGAAGACTTTCTGACGCTGCAGGCAGCCGTGCGCGGCACGGCTGCCGAGCCCCCCGCCGACCTGACAGCGCGTATCATGCAGCAGGTGCGCCATGAGTCAGTTCCGGCAGCGCGTCCCGCGCAGCCGATGCCGGCGCGCAGGGCACCGCATTCCAAACCGAAATCAAAAAAGCGCCCGGACGGGCGTATCTCTCCCCTGCTGCCGATCTCGGTCATGGCGGCATGCCTCGCGCTGATCCTCGGCGCAACGCTGTGGTTCGCCCCGCACCGAAACCCGTCCGGCAGCAGCAGCACAGTGCTCGACAGCAGTCAGGCACAGACCGCAGCCGCGACGCCCGCCGATAACGACACTGCAGAAAGGGAACTCACGCCCTCCCCTGCGCCGGAAAATGCACCGGTGCTCGACGACAGTGTGAGCAGTCTGCTCTTCTCCGTCCCGGACGACAGCACAAAAGGCAGCGGCGCGGAAAGCGGTACGCTGCATATCTCTGATCGCAAGACCATCGAGGCGCTCTCGGAGCTTCTGGTGCGCACGCAGCCGACGCAGCAGCCCGACGCCGCAAACGCACCGCTGTGCACGCTTGAGGAGACAAGCGCCGACGGCACGGTCACGCGCGTGACCGTCTGGCTCGATGGCAAGGATATCATCTTCGTCAGCAGCACAGACGCGCAGTATTACCGCGTGCCGGATGCAGCAGCAGAGTTTTGCCGTCTGACCGGTCTACCGGAAAACAGAGCATAACATCAGCCTATATTGAATCTTCAGCCCGATAAGCGACCGCTTATCGGGCTGAAACGCCATTTTTTCAATAAATTGCTGCAAAAAGACGATAAAAAACTGTGAATTTTTGAACATCCTTGGAAACCATTTACTTGAAACGCGCGAAAACGTGTGCTATAATTTATCATGTCTATGTTGGCTTTGCCATTTTCGTGACAAGCAAACGCAATTCTTAACAATATGGCATTTATGCCATCAGGAGGATAATAATTCGTGAAACGTATCAAAGTATCGAACAATGTGATCAGAAGAATGCCCCGCTATCTCCGCAAGCTCGACGACCTGAACGCTGCCGGGATCGAACGCATCTCTTCCGGTGAGCTTGGCCGCCAGATGGGGCTGACTCCCTCGCAGATCCGTCAGGACTTCAGCTGCTTCGGCGAATTCGGCCAGCAGGGCTACGGATACAACGTGGTGGCGCTGCGCGGCGAGGTCGCCAAGATCCTCGGTATGGACCGCAACTACACGGCCGTTCTGGTCGGCGTCGGCAACATCGGCCGCGCACTCGTGGAAAACTTCTGCTTTGAGCAGTACGGCTTCACGCTCAAGGCTGCGTTCGACATCAACCCCGATCTCGTCGGTAAGGAGATGCACGGTATCGTCGTGCACGACTTCTCCACGCTCGATGATATCCTCGCGGATATCCAGCCGGACGTCGCCGTGCTCTGTGTGCCGAAGGCCATGGCCAACGACGTCGCCAACGAGATCTGCTCCGTCGGTGTGAAGGCCATCTGGAACTTCACGAACACCGAGCTGCAGGTCAAGGATGCCGACCCCATCATCGAGAACATCCACTTCTCGGACAGCCTGCTGGCGCTCGGTTACTACATCGCTGAGAACCAGGACGAGGCGGAAGCCCGCGCCGCCAAGACCAAAAAAGCCTGACACGACCGCCAAAGGAGGTCTGCCTCTTGAAAATCAAGCGACTGATCTCGTTGCTGCTGATTCTTGTGCTGCTCGGCGGCTCCATGCCCGTGCTGGCAGCCAACGCCGGCAGCCAGCAGGATCCGCTGCTGTCGCGCAGCTATGTGCAGACGTGGTCGTCCGACTTGCTCGCCCGCGTCGAGGAAACCGCACGCACCGCCGTACAGGCAGCGCTTGACAAGGCGCTGCAGACGTATGATGCCTCTCTGAGCACCGGCGCCGGAAAGAGCCGCATCTGCACGCTCTTCGCCGGGAACACGGTGGAGCTCAAGACCGGCGACTGCTTCACCGTCCTGAGCGGAGACGCTGCCGTTAGTGTTGCGTCCGGCGCGCTCGTTGACGCGACCGACGGCAGACAGGTCGCAACCGGCGCGCTGCAATCCGCGCACCGCTACATCGCGTGCGAAAATGTGCAGGCAACGATCACCTGTACGCAGGCCGGCACGCTGCTGCTGTCGGCGGGCGCTTACGTCACCCGCTATGTGGACGTGCCCGCAACGGCGTGGTATGCGCCTTATGTGGAGTATGCCACTGTCAACAAGCTCATGAGCGGCATCGGCAACCGGTGCTTTTCTCCGGACACCGTGCTCACGCGCGGCATGTTCGTGACCGTGCTGGGGCAGCTTGCGCAGATCGATGAGGATGCCTATCCCGGCACATCCTTTAACGACGTCGAAATCGGCAGATGGTACGCCCCCTTTGTGGAGTGGGCCGCGCAGCACGATGTCGTCAGCGGCACCGGAAACGGACGCTTTGAGCCGAACGCGCCGATCACGCGCGAGCAGATGGCGTCGATCGTCGCCCGCTATGTGCAGAGCACCGGTGCGACGCTCCCGACGATTGCAGACCCTGTCGTGTTCAAGGACATGGATGCGGTCTCCGGCTGGGCGCTTGAGGGCGTGGAGCTTATGCGCATGACCGGCATCATCTCCGGCGACGAAAAGGGGTACTTCAACCCACTCGGTCAAGCGACACGCGCGCAAGCCGCAACCGTTTTCACGCAGCTGCGGGAAGCGATCCTGCGCGCGGAAACATGAACTTTATCTTTTTATGATTATGAATCGATCGGCGGAGCCTGCGGCTCCGCCGATCTGCACAAAGGAGTTTTTACATGTCTGATACGATCGCCGCCATCGCGACCGGCAACGTCCTGTCCGCGATCGGCATCCTGCGTCTGTCCGGTGACGGGACGCTCGCCGTCATCGACCGCGTGTTTCACCCCGCCAACGGCCGCCCCATGTCCGAAGCGCCGAACCGCCAGCTCGTCTATGGCGCGTTCTGCGACACCGACGGCCAGACGCTCGACCTCTGTCTGTGCACCGTCAGCCGCGGCCCGCACAGCTATACCGGAGAGGACACGGCAGAGCTGCAGTGTCACGGCTCGCCGGCTGTGCTGCGTGCGGGTCTGCAGGCGCTGTTCGCCGCCGGAGCGCGGCAGGCACTGGCCGGAGAGTTTACCAAGCGCGCCTTTCTCAACGGGCGCATGGATCTCACGCAGGCCGAAGCCGTCATTGACCTCATCCACGCCGAGACCACGCGCGATGCGAAAAATGCCGCCGGTCAGCTCGGCGGCGCGGTGCTGCGGCGCGCACAAAGTGTATATGATGCGTTGCAGGACATCGCCAGTCACTATCACGCCGTGATCGACTACCCCGATGAGGACATTCCGGATTTCCGGCTCAATGCTTATGAGGCCACCATGCAAAACTGCATCACACAGCTGCAGTGCCTGCTGGACACGTTTTCCCGGGCAAATGTGCTCCACGGCGGCGTGCCCGCCGTGATTCTCGGCCGCCCGAACGCGGGCAAGTCCTCCCTGCTCAATGCCCTGCTCGGCTATGAGCGCGCGATCGTGACCGACGTGCCCGGCACGACCCGCGACACGATCGACGCGCGCGTCACGCTCGGCGGCGTGCTCCTGCGCCTGACCGACACAGCCGGATTGCGCGACACGGCCGACCCCGTCGAGGCCATCGGCGTCAACCGTGCGCTGGATGCAGCCGCAGATGCGGCGCTTGCCATCGCGGTGTTTGACGCAGCGCACCCGCTCGATGAAGATGACCGTCATGTCATCGACGCGGCGCAGGCCGCGCAGGTGCGCATCGCGGTACTCAACAAGTCAGATCTGCCCGCCGCTGTACAGCCGGAGGCGCTTGCAGCACGGTTTGACGCCGTGTGCGTACTCTCGGCGAAGGAGCGCACGGGGCTTGCATCGCTCGAGCGCGCCGTGGCAGAGCACTTCCCCGCTCCGGACGCGCCGGCCGGCGAAATCCTCACCAACGCCCGCCACGCCGAGGCCATCGGCCGGGCGCTGGAATCGCTGCGCGCTGCACGTGAGGCAATGCTGCAGGGCGTGACGCCGGACGCCGTGCTCACCGAGGCCGAGGAGGCCATGTCCGCCATCGGCGAACTGACCGGCGCCTCCATCCGCGAGGATATCACCGAGCGCATCTTCGCGCGCTTTTGCGTTGGAAAATAAAGAAATACAGCAAACGGCCGCCGGTCAAAACCGGCGGCCGTTTGCTATGCAGTTTCAGCGAAATGTGATGCCGCCGCGCTCCGACGTGCGCACGAGCAAAACGCCGAGCAGCAGCGCCAGCGCCTCATAAATGCCCATGGTCAGCCAGACGGCATTGCCGCCAAAAACAGCCGGTACGGCAAAGATGATCACGCTGTCCAACAGGAAGCTGCGGCACAGATTCAAAATGACTGCCTGCTTCGTGCGCTTGGTCGAATACAGGTAGGCTGATATAAGCGTATTCACGCTCATGATGATGAAGCCCCACGCATAGCGCGGCATATATGCCACGGTGCAGGCAAGCGTCTGGGCGTCCGCGCCGAACATTCTGCAGATCGGCCCGCCGACAAACAGCAGCACGATGTTGATGAGCGCGCTGCCGATGAGGTCAATGAGCACACCGGCGCGAAAATACCACTTGAGATCCTGCGCATCGCGCGCACCGTAGCTCTGGCCGAACAGCGGCTGCAGGCCGCACGAGACGCCGATGAAGACCGCCGCGGAAAACGACGCCACATAGCAGATGATCGAATAGGCATTCACGGCCATATCACCGAGGCGGGCAAGGAGCACATAGTTTGTGCACAGCGTCGCCACCGGGACGGCAAACTGCGCAATTGCCTCCGGCGTGCCGCGCAGCAGGAGCTTGCGCACAAGCGCTCCGGAAAGCCGAAATCGTCCGACACGCAGCCTGCCGCGGCGCAGGAAAAAGTGCGACGACACGATCAGCATGCCGCAGGTCTGTGAGATACCGGTCGCAACGGCCGCGCCCATCAGCCCCTTTTGCAGCGGGAACACGAACAGCCAGTCGAGGAAAATATTGATGACTGTTGAGACGATCGAGGCGACGCTCACAAGCACAGGTGAGCCGTCGTTGCGGCAGTAGTTGTTCAAAAATGTCATCATGCCTGACGGCACGGCGAAAAGTGAATACCAAAACAGGTAGTCGCATACAAGCCGGTGATACGTCTCGTTCGCGCCGAGCAGCGTCGCGATCTCCGATGTCAGGCAGGTGCCGACCAGCATCATGACGACTGCGACCGTCAGTGTCCCGGCAAGCGAGTGCATGAACGCCTGGTTTGCCCCTGTGATGTCCCCGCGGCCGATGCGCACGGCCGACACCGTCACCCCGCCGACGACCGTAAGCATGACAATGGCATTGAGCACCATCACAAACGGCCAGACCAGATTGATCGCACCGAGCGCGTCCGTGCCGATGCCCTGCCCGACGAAGATGCCGTCGATGATCGTAAAGAGAAAATAGGCGCAGTTGCCGAGAATGGTCGGCAAAACGTACTGCGAGAGCTTTTTCATTCGGATGTTCATAGCGCCTCCGGGCACGCGGATTTCCGCCTGCTACGCGCACGCGCGGCCGCACAGTGCATGCCGCTCAAAACGTGCCCTCGCGCACATCATAACGGTTTGTCAAGCACCTGTCAAGCATTCCCTTGCGCAATAAATTTTCACGTGCGCGCTTGAAAACCTAGTATTCATATGTTATTATTATAGTATACTCAGATATTAAGGGGGCTTTCCCGTGAAAATATCCACCAAGGGGCGCTATGCCCTGCGCATGATGCTCGACCTCGCGGAGCATCAGGGTGACGGCTACGTCGCGCTCAAGGATATCGCGCAGCGTCAGGGCATCTCAAAAAAATACCTCGAGCAGATCGTTCCCATGCTCGGCAGAGCGGATGTTTTGCGCACGACGCGCGGCTATCAGGGCGGTTACCGGCTGGCGCGCGCGCCGCAGGAGTATACCGTCGGCGAGATCCTGTGCCTGACGGAAGGCGGCCTCGCCCCGGTCGCCTGTCTTGATCAGCACCCGAACCCGTGCCCGCGCTGCGGCGCATGCGCCACCCTGCCCATGTGGGAGGGGCTGGAGCGGGTCATCCGCAATTATCTCGATGGCATCACGCTGCAGGATCTGCTCGAGCAGCAGACGGCGCGCGCCGCGAACGACTACGTCATCTGAAAACAGCACTTTGCACAAAAACCTCCGGCAGTTCAAACTGCCGGAGGTTTTTCGCTCTGGTGATCCCGGTCACTGCTGCGGCGCATCGCTGTAGAGCGAGAACGCCCCGTTCGCGACGCTGTCGAGCATATCAACGGTGAACGCCTGCGCGCGCTCCGCGTCCCGGTCGAGCAGCGCACAGTAGAGCTCGAGCTTATTCTGGTACAGGCGGTTGCCGCCGTAGCGCCGGCTGTACAGACTCCAGAAATGCAGCCCGTAGGTATGGATAGAGTTATACAGCAGCGGCAAAAATGCATTGCGCGACAGCACGCTCAGCGTATGGTGGAACTGAAACGTCGCCTCAGCGCGCTCCTCATCTGTCTTTCCGCTCTTGATCGCATCGAGCAGCGGCGCGAGCCCATCGAGCTCCTCCTGCGTGGCGCGCTCGACCACAAGCTTCACGCACAGGCATTCGTTGGCGCCGCGCACCTCCAGCAGGGAACGCACCTCGTCGTCGCGCATGACGCCGCCGTTATAGTTCAAAAGCGCCGTGAGCGTGTCGAGCGAGCCGCTCTTGCGGTAATCGCTGACGTAGACGCCCTGCCGCGTGACGATCTCCACAAACCCCATTTTTTCAAGCTCGACCAGGCCGGCCGAGATCACCGGACGGCTCACGCCCATGCGCGCGCTCATCTCGCGCGCCGGCGGCAGCTGGTCACCGGGAACAAGCTCCCCGGAAATGATCATGGCCTCGATCTTCTGCACAAATTGATCCGTGAGTGATACTGCCTCGATCCTATCGAATCCCATCATATTCACCTCTGAATGGACTGAAACGTGCTTGGTATTACCACGTGCCCTTTGGTATGAAAATATCATCATTTTGACGAACTGTCAAGGAAGAAAGTCGGCATTTTTCCGAAAATGTTAAAATTGAAACACATATCGTTGATTTTTCATGGCTACTGCTATATGATAATACTGAAATCTGGTAATACCACGTCCAGAAACACAAACATCAGGAAGGAAGGGGAAACATTTGAAAGATCTGAAGCATCTGATCTACTTTGAAAACCTTCTGGAAGACGCCAACAACGAGTTGGTTCGGCAGGCTCAGGCGGACGGCAGCATCGTCCTCGGCTACACCTGCTATCACATTCCGGAGGTCCTCCTCAACGTAGACAACTGCATCTCTGTGCGACTCAGAGCTCCCAAGACCGGTTCGCTGGATATCTCGACGTACTACATGTCCAACTATACCTGTGACTACGCACGTGCGCTCGTCGAGCGTGCGATCGAGGGTGGCTATCAGTTCCTGGATGCGCTGATCGGTGTGGACGCCTGCTCGGCCATGAACCGCTCCATGGAGCACTTCGAGGTCCTGAAGGTCAACAGCAAGGAGAAGTTCTTTGTCACGCACACCGACATGCCGCTCAAGGTGACCGATTACTACATCGACGCCTACACCACGCAGATGCGCGAGCACGTGCTCAACCGTCTGACCGAGACCTTCGGCGTTGACACCTCCGACGAGGCGCTGCGCAAGGCGGTCGCCGAGCACAACGAGGTCTGCGAGATCATCAGCGAGATCGCTGAGATGCGCAAGCTCGATAACCCGATCATCACGGGCTATGAGTTCCACATCCTCAACCTCGTGAGCTACGCCTGCCCGAAGGCGCTCATCCTGCCCTACCTGCGCGAGACGCTCGCTGAGCTCAAAAAGCGCAAGCCGGACGCCAAGAGCCCGTACCGTGCCCGCGTTGCCATCGTCGGCAGCGAGATCGACGATCCCAGCCTGACGAAGCTCATCGAGGGCTGCGGCGCGCTCATCGTGTCCGACCGTTTCTGCTTCGGCAGCACGCCGGGCCGCGAGGTCATCAAGCTCAACGACGAGGAAGACGTCCTGCGTCAGATCTGCCGTCACTACATCGAGACCAGCGAGTGCGCTCGCTACATCTCCAACGAGAAGGTGCACCAGCGCCGCGAGACGGCTGACCGTCTGGCGCGCGAGTACAAGGCGGACGGCATCATCTACGAGCAGATGAAGTACTGCGACTACTGGGGCTTCGAGCGTGCTCTGGCGAGCTACGTGCTCAACACTGAGTACGGCTGGCCGGTCCTGAGTATCGACCGTGTGTACAACAACGGCTACTCGGGTCAGCTCCGCACGCGCGTTCAGGCGTTCGTGGAGAGCCTGGAGATCAAGAAGATCCAGAGAGAAAGGGGTGCCAAGTAATGGGCAAGGTGAAATATCCCAATCCGAAATTCTTCAAAGCGAAAGACAAAATGGACTGGGCTGCTCAGGCAGAGAACCTGAAACTGGTCGGCGGCATCTTCTGGGAAATGTTCAAGGAGACCGACTGGAAAAAGTTCGGTGAGGGCTGGAAGAACATTCTCGTTTCCGACCGTGACCGTATCAAGGAAGAGTACAAGGCTTTCGCAGCCGCCTCCGCGAAGGATAAGATCGACCTCATCCTCAACGGTGAGCGTCACCTCGGCCGCCTGTATCGTGACGGCGCCATGTGCACCGTGCGTCGTGAGTGGCGCGGCATCAAGGACACGGTCTATGACTTCTATGAATGGGCACGTCTGTGGGGCATGCTGCTCATGTCCTTCTCCAAGGATCTGATCCCGGCTATGAACCAGACGCTGTACTATCGCTGGATGGTGTCTTACTTCTGCTGCCACAGCTTCATGGACAAGAACATCCTCGGCCTGCGCGGCTCCAACCTGCGCATGAGCCACGAGCTCACCTACTGCATCTACCGCTACGTCGCTGAGAACCTTGTCATTCTTGCCAAGGGCGACAGACGCAACGGCAACAGCGAAGAGCTCAACAGCAAGCTCGTTCTGATCGACGAGATGACCATGGCGCAGATCATGGCCGGCTTCCCGACCCTGTACGGCATCCCGCACCAGCTGCTGCCGGTGTTCCTGGTCTCCGAGATCGACCAGCTCACCTGCATCCCGTACATCGACGCCGTCGAGTCCTTCGGTCTCCCGGCCGATACCTGCCCGGTTCCGACGTCCGAGTGCGGCGCGCTCGTCATCGACGCTCTGCCGCATCTGGGCAGCTGCTATATCTCCAGCTCCATGCCGTGCGACGGTTCCGTCATGGCGTCCAGCTACTTTGGCCGCCGCTTCCCCGACATTCCGGTGCACCACCTGTGCTTCCCCGTCCGCTACGAGGACGAGCTGACCCTCGATGCCGCTGTCGAAGACGTCAAGGAGTGCATCCGCTTCATCGAGAATCAGACCGGTGAGAAGTGGAGCTGGGATGCTTACTTCACCGCAATTAAGCGCTTCAACATCGAGACCGACTACGAGCTGCAGAAGTGGGAGATCAACAAGACCGCTTACCCGCAGCTGATCGGCCCGACCTACGAGCTGTTCCGCAAGTGGTGCTACGAGATGGACGGCGGCCTCGATCCGCGTACCATCAAGTCCTGCGAGAAGGTCAACAAGATCCTCCTCAAGGGCTATAAGAACAAGGAGCAGGCCTGGCGCAACAAGATGCGCTACCGCGCCATCACCTGGAGCTGCCCCCCGCACTACTACGCCAACTTCTCCAACTGGCTGGCCAACAGCTGGGGCATCAACGTCGTCGTTGAGATGGAATCCCTCAACTTCACCAAGCACCTCAACACCTCCGATGAGACCGAGGCTCTGCGTGACATGGCCCGTCTGTACGAGCGCATGGTCATGCGCCGCCACACCAACGGTGGTTACCACAACGTCGTCACCGAACTGTGGCGTCAGTGCGAGGCTTGGAACACGGGCATCGTCATCATGTGGCAGCACGTCGCGTGCAAGAACATGGCTACCGTTCAGGGTCTGCTCGACGAGCAGGGCCGCGAGCTGGGTCTGCACCTGATCTGGATCCCGCACGATCTGATGGATCCGCGTACTGTTTCGCGCCGCACCATGCGCGACACGGTCTCGAGCTATATGGACACCGTCATGAACGCCAAGCCGGTCGACGAGACGCTGCTCGACTTCGCAGACGATGTTTGCATGTAATCATTTATTGAATTGAAGGAAAGGATATAGATAACTATGAAATACTTTGGCGGATGCGACGTAGGTTCCACCTACACGAAGGCAGTCATTC
>UQSF01000021.1 GCA_900543625.1 uncultured Eubacteriales bacterium | reverse complement strand
TAGCGAACACCTCCTTCAAAATAGAAATAGCCGCCTGATTTCTTTTGAAAACCAAACGGCTATGTACGCTATATTCAGTTGACAAACTGGAATTTATTAGGCAAACAGAATAAGTGCAACACCTGTGATAAGCAGAACTATACCAACAACAAACTCTATCATTCCCACTTTCTTTGCGTATTCTTCTTTCTTCCGACCAGCTTTGAAATCCGCCTCAAAACCGTTGATAAGATTGTATTTCTTTTTAAAGTAAATGAAGTATCCAAACAGAAGGAATGCCAATCCCAGAACTACAGCCAATACCTTTAGGAATATCATATAAACACCTCCACAAAAAATTCCGATTTGTCATTCTGATTTAAGCATATTATACGACGATAATGTGACTTTTCTACCGTCAAGTTCCCAGTATGTATCTGCGGTATGGGGTTGCCCCCATACCGCAGACGGATTATCTTTCCGGCTCATTTTTGCGCTTTGTACTTCTCTGAACCGGAATGGAGAGCAACTCTCTTGTACGCTCTCCAAGTTGTTTTTCAATGGCTGTCAGCCGTTCTTCCGGCAAATTGAGGGACGGATGACGGGTGAACTTGAAGTCCACCATTCGCCGCAGCTGCGCTTTCTGCTTTGCACCCATTACCTCTTTACATACATCCTCATAGGAAATGCGGTAGGGATTGGAACGGGTCTTTGCATACGCACGCAGGTTCTTGAAATCATCCGGCATTGCATAGTTGAACAGCGACAAGCCGTTATCGAAGATGGGTGCAGGGGCGATAATTTCGCCCGTGTGATTGTTCCGCAATAAGCCGAAGTTGCCGAAGTGTCTGTCCTCGTTGTAAATCAGGGCATCGAAAACCAGCATACTGCAAAGCTGCTCGTAGAACTCATCGCCCAAGGTCTTGTAGTAATCAAGACAGGCTTTCAGCGTCGTCTTGCGGAGAATATGCCCGATGGGGACGAAAGAGGTATCAATATCCGTGAACAGCCGGCACTTGGAGGCAAGGATACCTTTCCAGTTTTCCAAGTCGTACTGTACGCAGCCGATGCCCATTTTGTCTGCGATCTGACAGGCATAATACTCGCTGTACGGCTCGTTTCCGGTGTTCGCAGCGCCCTCCGTGCCGCCCTTATACAGATAGATGCCGTCATCCTCCACGAACCGCCAAGCCTTCCGCAGCATACCGTTGGTAGTCAGCTCCGGCGAGGTGGAGAAAGCCTCCCGACTGCCGCCCACTCCGGTATAAGCCACCAGCGACAGTGCTTCGGAGAAGCGGTTTTCGTAGAGGTTATAATCGGCATACTTGCCGTCAAAGTCGGCGGGGACGACCCAATAGCTGTCGTTGAGGGACAGCCCCATACAGACATCAATGATGCCCTTCGTGTTGTTTACGCTCAGCCCCAGCGTCTTTAAGATTTCATCTACAAACTGCCGGTTCTTCGGAATCACCCGTCGTTCCAGCCACTTCACAACGCCCTCGTTTGTCAGCTCCAAGTCGAGGGGAAACAGCTTTTGCTTTGCCGTTTCGGAGTGAAGAATTGTCGCCTGCAAGCCCTCCAAGCCTTTTTCCTCCAGCGTGAAGGTCAGCAGTGTTTCATCATAAAGGCGCAGGCTATATACTTTTTCCATTGTGCTGCTCCTTTCCTCAAGCATTACGGACACATCCTTGTCAAGTGCCTCTGCGATCTTGATCATCAGGTCAAGGGAGAGGTTTTGCGTTCCTTTTTCGATGCGGCAGATGTTGGAACGCTGGGTTCCGATGCGCTTTGCAAGCTGTTCCTGCGACAAACCTTTTTCCAATCTTGCCTGCGTCAGCTTCTGCACAATGCTCTGCCTTGCCGCCAACAGTTCCTTTTCGGTCATACAAAACCCTCCCTTCAGTCCACTATAATGTTATCATATATGATAACGATTGTCAAGAGGTTCGGTTATCTTTCCAAGTCCCTCGGTTTCTTTTCGGGCGGTTCTTCACCCTCATCGGGTTCACCGCCGACGATTTCGTTCTCACGCTTATCCACATTGAGCAGAGCATTGAGTTCGTTCAGCCGGTCGGTCTTGGCTTTCAATTCTTCCTCCTGCGGGAACAGCCTTTCCACATCGACCTTCGCCGTTTCAAACTGCTTTTTGATGTTGTCCAGCTCCATTTCGTTCATCTCCAAACGCTTTGGAAGCCCCTCCAGCGCATTATCCAAGCGGGTGATATTACCGAAGGTGTCCGTGCCGAGGGTTACGGGATAGCCAAGCTCGCCCTTGAGCCGCACTTTGTATTCTCTTGCTTCAAAGTACAGCTCCATCGTAAAGCCACGGTATTCACCGAGGGGAATGGGTTCGGGATTCGTCATTGCCTTACACGCCTCCAAGATGGCGTTGCCGGCATCCGCTTTCTCTGAATAGAAAGTGCCCTTGACCGTCATACCAACAAAGGTTTCATCAGACGGCTTCGGGTGCTCTGCCACTCTTTCAATATCGGATTTTAATCCCGCAATTACATCAGCCCGCCGTGCGATCTCCTGCGGATAGAACTTGATGATCTTATCCTCCAAAGCATATTTTTCGGAGAGGAAACTGGACTTTAAGAGCCGCAGCTTCTGAACCTGAATATCCAAGTCCATCTTCTCTTTGATGTGGGGATTGCCGGTCGCCAGCATTTTGATTTCAGCGTAAGACAGTGCGGTTTCGTCAATATCCTCGCAGGAGCGTACCGGCGATTTGCTGGTCATTATCTGCGAAGCGAACTTCATCCCGTTCCTCTTGCGTAGAGAACAGCTCATCGAGTGTGTTCGTGGGAAGCGTGAAGTCGCTCTTTCTGCCTGCCATCGGCTAACACCTCCTTCGTAAAATCCGTGTAAGCCTTAGACACGGTGCTGCTCGGCTCATAGGCGTATATGCTTTTCCCTTTAGATGAAACTTCGGCGGCTTTTACGGCAATGGGAATGGTCGTCCGGTATATCCTGATCCGACAACCGAAGTTCTCTCGCAGCGCTTCTACCGTACTTTTAGCAAGATTGGTTCTACCGTCTACAAGCGTGAGCAGAATACCGTCGATTGTCAGGTTCCGATTGGTATGCTTCTTCACCTTGGCAATCGTCGATAAAAGCTGCGTCATACCTTTTGCGGGGAGATACTGTGCCTGCACGGGAATAATTACGCTGTCTGCCGCAGTCAGAGCATTGAGCGTTATCATACCGAGGGACGGCATACAATCTATCAGCACATAGTCGTATCTGTCCTTCACTTGGCTGAGATAGTTTTTCATCACGCTCTCTCTGCTCATTGCAGTCACAAGGCTCATCTCCAACGCTGAAAGGTCAAGGTTTGACGGAACAAGGTCAACCTTTTCTTCGTGGCTGAGAATGCCGGAGAACGGGTCTTGCTGTTCTTCCCGCATTACCGCTGATAGCTTATTGGAAAGGGTCTGCGGCAAGCTGTCCGTGTCCTGCCAACCGAGGCAGGTAGTAAGGTCGCCCTGCGGGTCAGCATCCACGAGAAGTACCTTTTTGCCCTGCATAGCCAATCCAATGCCGAGGTTTACTGCCGTGGTGGTTTTCCCCACGCCGCCTTTTTGGTTGCATATCGCTATGGTTTTACAGTTTGGCATTTCGCTTTTCCTCCTTCTTGTTAGATTTGGATCGCTCGATCCACCAAAACACAGGAATCGAGTCCTGTGCTTTGGTGGTCGCATTTAACTCGATCTCATCCCCCAAATGCGTAAAAGGAAATCAACAGGCGTTCGGCTGCTGACCGAACTCATAGGAATCTCACCTCTGCCGGGTACTCCGCCAGCCCCATAGGGAAGTATCATTGTCCCTGAATCGTTTTATCGCCTTATCCGTAGCAAGCGGATATTTCAGAATGGTTCGGAATCGCTACCAACCTTGCTTTCCGTGATAACCCTTGTGGGCAGGAAGTTCGTGGCGCACCTTCATCCGGCTGGGGCTTTCGCCCCCGATCAGGAATGTACCTGTTGAATGTGTATTCGGTTTTCAAGGTTCACGAGGGCGATTGTTTTGTCCCTCAATAGGTAGCCAGCGAGAAGGCCCATTTTTTAACCCCCTGAGCGAAAAAATTCAAAAAATTTTTTTGAGCACGAAAAAAGCCGCTGATTTCATAGTGAAACCAGCGGCTTGATTTGCGGTGTGTTCAGCTGAAAATGGGCAAAAAAATAACGGTCACACAATCCAAAGGGACTGTGTGACCGTATTTATATCAGTTGTTTTGCCTACGCTACTGCGTCAACTTTTTATTGGCGCTGTTCGCGGATGGCAGCCTGTGCCGCGGCCAGACGGGCGATCGGCACGCGGAACGGCGAGCAGGACACATAGTCCAGGCCGACCTTGTGGCAGAATTCGACGGAGGACGGATCGCCGCCGTGCTCGCCGCAGATGCCGAGCTCCAGATCCGGATTCGTCTGACGGCCAAGCTTGCAGGCCATCTCCACGAGCTTGCCGACACCGTTGATGTCCAGATGCTGGAACGGGTCGCTCTCGTAAATCTTGGTGTCGTAGTAGCTGCCGAGGAACTTCGCAGCGTCGTCACGGCTGAAGCCGAAGGTCATCTGCGTCAGGTCGTTGGTGCCGAAGCTGAAGAAGTCCGCTTCCTTGGCGATCTCGTCGGCCGTGAGCGCGGCGCGCGGGATCTCGATCATAGTGCCGACGTGATACTTCATGTCCACACCGGCCTCCTTGATCAGCGCGTCCGCCGTGCGGACGACGATGTCACGCACGAACTTGAGCTCCTTGCGCTCGCCGACCAGCGGGATCATGATGTAGGGCGTGATCATCTTGCCGGTCTCGGCGCTGACCTTGAGGGCAGCCTTGATGACGGCATTGGTCTGCATCTCGGCGATCTCCGGGTAGGTGACAGCCAGGCGGCAGCCGCGGTGGCCCATCATGGGGTTGAACTCGTGCAGGGATACAACGACGTCCTGCAGCTCTTCAGCCGTCATGCCCATCTCCTGCGCCAGCTCCTCGATGTCTGCCTTCTGGGTGGGCAGGAACTCGTGCAGCGGGGGATCGAGGTAACGGATCGTCATCGGGCGGTCACCCATGATGCGGTACATGGCCTCAAAATCGCTCTGCTGGAACGGCTCAACCTTCGCCAGTGCGACCTTGCGCTCCTCGACGGTGCGGGCGCAGATCATCTCGCGGACGGCCTTGATGCGATCCTCGGCGAAGAACATATGCTCGGTGCGGCACAGGCCGATGCCCTCGGCGCCGAGATCGACCGCCTGCTGCGCATCGCGCGGGTTGTCGGCGTTGGCCTCGACGTTCAGGCGGCGGGCAGCGTCAGCCCAGCCCATGAGGCGGTTGAAGTTCTTGTTGCCGGTGGCGGCGACGGTCGGGATCTGGCCGGCGTAGATGTTGCCGGTGCTGCCGTCGAGGGAGATCCAGTCACCCTCGGTGAACTTGTGGCCGTTGATCTCAAAGAACTTGTCGGCGTAGCTGATACGGACATTGTTGTCATTGCCGCAGCCGGAGACGCAGCAGGTGCCCATGCCGCGGGCGACGACGGCCGCGTGGCTGGTCATGCCGCCGCGCACAGTCAGGATACCCTGAGAGACCTGCATGCCCACGATGTCCTCGGGGCTGGTCTCGAGACGGACGAGCACGACCTTCGGCATGGTCTTGTTCTTGACGGCTTCCTCGGCCTCCTCGGCGGAGAAAACGACCTGACCGCAGGCGGAGCCGGGGGACGCGGCAAGGCCCTTGCCGATGGCGTCGGCGCGCTTGAGCGCCTCGGCGTCAAACTGCGGGTGCAGCAGCGTGTCGAGCTGCTTGGGCTCGACGCGCAGCACGGCCTCGCGCTCGGAGATCATGCCCTCGTCGACGAGGTCGCACGCGATCTGCAGCGCGGCCTGCGCGGTGCGCTTGCCGTTGCGGGTCTGGAGCATGTAGAGCTTGCCATCCTCGATGGTGAACTCCATATCCTGCATATCCTTAAAGTAGTGCTCAAGGCGGTTGGCGATCGCCACGAACTCATCATACACCTCGGGCATCTGCTCCTGCAGGTGGCTGATCGGGCTCGGGGTACGCACGCCGGCGACGACGTCCTCGCCCTGCGCATTGATGAGGTACTCGCCCATGAGCTTCTTCTCGCCCGTGGCGGGATCACGCGTGAAGGCAACGCCCGTGCCGGAGCGGTCGCCGGAGTTGCCGAAGGCCATCTGCTGGACGTTGACGGCAGTGCCCCACTCGTAGGGGATCTCATTCATCTTGCGGTAGACATTCGCGCGCGGGTTATCCCAGCTGCGGAACACGGCCTTGACGGCCTCGATGAGCTGCTCGTTCGGATCCTGCGGGAAGGGCTTGTGCTCGTTGTCCTCGTAGATCTTCTTGAAGATGACGACGAGCTGCTTGAGATCGTCGGCATCCAGATCGACGTCGTTCGTGACGCCCTTGGCGGCCTTCATCTTGTCGATCTCTTCCTCGAACAGGCTCTTGGATACGCCCATGACGACGTCAGCAAACATCTGCACAAAGCGGCGGTAGCTGTCGTAGGCAAAGCGCGGGTTGCCGGTCTTCTTGGCCAGGCCCTCAACGGACGCGTCGTTCAGACCGAGGTTGAGGATGGTGTCCATCATGCCGGGCATGGACTGGCGCGCGCCGGAGCGCACGGACACCAGCAGGGGATTTTCCACGTCGCCGAGCTTCTTGCCGGTGATCTCCTCAAGGCCCTTGACGTGCGCAAAGATGTCCGCCTGGATCTCCGCATTGATCTGACGGCCATCCGTGTAGTACTGCGTGCAGGCTTCCGTCGTGATCGTGAAGCCCTGCGGCACCGGCATTCCGGCCGCTGTCATCTCCGCCAGACCGGAACCCTTGCCGCCAAGTGTGTTGCGCATCGCAGTCTTGTCACCGCCGAATGCCTGACTTCCTTCGCTGAAATAGTACAGGTATTTTTTGCTCATTCCTTTACCTCCATTTGTAAAGTTATCCATGGTATCTTTCGTTCATATTATATCAAATCGCCCCTTGCGGTGCTATAACGAATGTGCGCAAAACTGTCCAAATCTTCACAATGTGCGGAAGCGGTTTTTATACAGTTTGCAAGAGAATGCCCAGATTCGTAGAATTTTCCGAAATCAAATACAGAATTTATGAATTTTCGTGAATGATGACGGGAAAAATGCAGAATCGGTTTGTCATTTTATACAATATTTGCTTTGTGTTCAAAAAATCTCTCGCCGCGCCGGAATTGTGTGCATTATTCCAGTACTGTAATTCATTTATATTACATACAGATATATACACCAGACGGTGCGCAGGTACGCAGCGGCGCGCCGCCCCCGCTTTTCCGCGCACACGGAAAAGCTTCGGCACCCGCACCCACGATATTAGGAGGTAAGCAAATGACAAGACGAAACAAACGATTTTTGAGTCTGCTGCTGGCACTCACACTGGCCGTGAGCCTGTGTGTGCTTCCGGCAGCGGCCGCAGACCAGACCTGTCCGAGCAGCAAAAGCGACCCGGTCGTGTTCGTGCACGGCCTGATGGGCTGGGGCGAGCGCGCCGGTCTCAACAGCGTGCTGCCCTACTGGGGTATGACGACCGGCAGCCTGACGGCATATCTCAACTCCCTCGGCTACGAGACGTATTCGGCCACCGTCGGCCCGATCTCGAGCGCATGGGACCGCGCGTGTGAGCTCTACGCGCAGCTGACCGGCACGACGGTCGACTACGGCGCGGCGCACGCTGCAGCGCACGACCACGCACGCTACGGCATCACCTACGACCGGCCGCTCTTTGACGGCTGGGGCACGCGCCGCGCCGTAAACCTCGTCGGCCACAGCTTCGGCGGCGCGACGACGCGCCTGTTTCTCGAGCTGATGGCAAACGGCAGCGCCGAGGAAGTCGCGGCGGCTAAAGCCGCCGGCACCACGCCGAGCCCGCTGTTCACCGGCGGCAAGAGCAGCTGGGTGCACTCCATGACCGAGGTCGCAGCGCCGCACAACGGCACGACCTTCATCGAGTCCAACGGCACGATCATGGACGTGTCCACGAACCTGGCCGAGACGCTCGCCAAGGGCTTCGGCATCACGGAGCTCAAGAACCTGCTCGACTTCCAGCTGGAGCAGTTCGGCATCTACAAAGGCCCCGATGAGACCGTGCTTGAGACGCTGCAGCGCGTGTTCAGCACCGACTTCCTGTCGCACAACGACAACGCTTTCCTCGACCTGACGATCGACAAGTCGCTCGAGATCAATGACGGCATCGGCATCGAACCGAACGTTTACTACTTCTCCTACGCCGGCAACCAGACCGTGCAGGACCCGGTCTCCGGCAACTACATCCCGTCGGCCAGGATGTGGACGCTGTTCTACCCCGGCGCATACAACATGGGCAAATATTATGACAAGTACACCGCCGGCGGCTTCTACATCGACAAGAGCTGGCGCCCGAACGACGGCATGGTCAATACTGTCTCCGCCTTCTACCCCATCCACAGCGACGGCACCTGCCTGACAAAGGACGGCAAGCAGGGCTGGACGAATTACGACGGCTACTCCAACATCAATTTCCAGCCCGGCATCTGGTACGTCATGCCCGTGCAGTCGTTTGACCACATCCAGTTCGTCGGCGGCATGCTCAACGGCAGCCTCGTCAAAACGCGCGCACTCTACCGCGGCATCATGGAGGACATCTACAGCACCTATACCACCGCGGCGACCGGTACCGCCTTCCCGTTCACGGACGTGGCCGAGTCGCGCTGGAGCTACCCGTATATCAAGGAGCTGTATGACGCCGGTGTCGTCAGCGGCACGAGCGCTACGACCTTCTCCCCCGCCGCAAACGTGACGCGTGCACAGTTTGTGACCATGCTCGCCGGGCTCGCCGGTGCGGACGTGTCGAACTGCCCGGCCACGCCGTTTCGCGATGTGCCGGAAGGCGCGTGGTACGCGCCCTACGTCAACTGGGCGCTCGCCAACGGCATCGTCAGCGGCACGAGTGCCGTGACCTTCTCGCCCGACGCCAGCATCACGCGGCAGGACATGGCCGTGATGCTCTACAGCTACACGCAGCGCTTCCAGGTGCATCTGCAGCAGCAGCCGGTCACACCCTTCACAGATGCGAGCAGCATTGCAGCCTATGCTCAGATCGCCGTGCAGACGCTGCAGCGCGCCGGTGTCATCAGCGGCATGCCCGACGGCAGCTTCCAGCCGTACGGAACCGCTACCCGCGAACAGGCCTGCACCATGCTGTGCATGCTGTAATGCACAAAACAGTCAAAACGTCCTCCGGGGTACCCGGGGGACGTTTTTAAGACTGTCAAAAAGTAATACTTTTTGACAAGGGGATTTGCGGCCTGACTGCAGCGCACGCGCTGTCCGCCTTTGACGGGCAGCGCGCATGTTTGCAGGCCGAGAAGTATTTTCTCAGCCGCACATGTCGCCTGAGAAAATGATCGGATTTTCTTTCGCCGCTCCGGCGGCAAAAGGCTACGAGGTTTTCTGACAAGCTGAACAGGTCCTCCGGGGTGCCCGGAGGACCTGTTTCCATACGCTGCGAGCGCCAAGTCAAAAGTCAGACAACTCCGTCTATATGTAACAAAACCTCACATTTTTAATAAATTGGCACAAAGCAGATGTGCTGCCCGGATTGAAAATCCTCACACGCGATACTATAATATAGCGGAAAGCAAGAAAATTACAGCGTGCTCCGGCGCGCCGGAAAGGAATGTGCATACACCATGAAAAAAAGCAAGAAGTTTTTGTGTCTGCTGCTCGCACTGGTGATGGCCGGGAGTCTTCTGCTCCTGCCGGCGGCCGCTGCGAACACGCAGTCCGGCGCGACGCGCTACCCGACGGTCTATGTCCACGGCCTGATGGGCTGGGGCGAACACGACCAGATCTATTCCGCCGTCCCCTACTGGGGTCTGTCGACCGACCTGATGCCGTATATGACGAGCAAGGGTTATGAGAGCTACGCCGCCTCCGTCGGCCCGCTCTCGAGCGCGTGGGACCGCGCGTGCGAGCTCTACGCCCAGCTCACCGGCACGACCGTGGACTACGGCGCGGCGCACGCCGCCGAATATGGCCACGCGCGCTACGGCGCGACATATGACAAGCCGCTGTTTGCCGGCTGGAGCGCAAGCAAGAAGATCAACCTCGTCGGCCACAGCTTCGGCGGCGCGACGATCCGTCTGTTCCTGGACATTCTGGCCGACGGCTCTGCAGAGGAGCAGGCTGCGGCCAAGGCCGCCGGCACGGAGGTCTCCCCCTTCTTCGAGGGCGGAAAGGCCGACTGGGTCTATTCCCTGACGACACTGGCTGCCCCGCACAACGGCACGACCTTCCTCGAGTGCTGCGACAACATGGCGCAGTTTGCGGCCGAGGCCTCGACCGCGATGGCAAAGCTGCTGGGCATCTCGGACTTCAAGGGCGTGTATGATTTCCAGCTCGAACAGTTCGGCTTCTACCGCAAGGACGGTGAGACCGTGCTCGAGGCGCTCGACCGCGTGCTGCACTCGGACTTCCTGTCGCACAACGACAATGTCTTCCGCGACCTGACGATCGACCGCGCGCTGGAGCTCAACGACGATATCGAGATTCAGCCCAATGTCTATTACTTCTCCTACGCCGGCGACAAGACGCGCCAGAACAGCGCCACCGGTGAGCGCACCTCGGCCGTCGACATGACGCCGCTGTTCGTGCCGTTTGCAAACAGAATGTGCAGCTATTATGACCAGACGACTGCGGGCGGCTTCCGCATCGACAAGACCTGGGCACCGAACGACGGACTCGTCAACACCGTCTCCGCCCTGTATCCGACTGACAGCGCCGGCCGCTGCCTGACCAAGAGCGGTCAGACCGGCTATATCCAGCAGGATGGTTACTCCAACGTCAACTATCAGCCCGGCGTGTGGAACGTGATGCCTGTGCGCCACTATGATCACGGCAACTTCATCGCCGGCATGCCCGTGCCCGATCTGGCGTCGCAGAGCGTGACCGCGCTGCGCCAGTTCTACCTGAGCCTGATGGACAATCTCTCCCACGTGAGCGCGGCGTCCGGTCTGCCGTTCACGGATGTGGCAGCCGACCGCTGGAGCTACACCTACATCAAGCAGATGTATGATGCCGGTGTCGTCTCCGGCATGACGCCCACGACCTTTGAGCCGGCGGGCGATGTCACACGCGCGCAGTTTGTAACCATGCTCGCCGGCCTTGCAAAGGCGGATGTGTCGAAATACCCGGCCACCTCGTTCCGCGACGTGCCGGAGGGCGCGTGGTATGCACCCTACGTCAACTGGGCCCTCGCCAACGGCATCGTCAGCGGCACGAGCGCCACGACCTTCTCGCCCGACGCCAAGATCACGCGGCAGGACATGGCCGTGATGCTCTATCAGTATACGCAGCGCTACGATGTCGCACTGCAGCAGCAGACGGTCACGCCCTTCACGGACGAGAGCAGCATCTCCGCCTATGCTCTGCCCGCTGTGCAGGCGCTGCACCGTGCAGGTGTCATCAGCGGCATGCCCGACGGCAGCTTCCAGCCGTTCGGCACTGCGACCCGTGAACAGGCGTGCGTCGTGCTGTGCGCCCTGTAAGACAGACTTTCAAATCCACCGCATTGCCCTCCCGGAGCCGTCCGGGAGGGCAATTTTATGCGCTCGAACGGTCTTCGCCGGTCATTTCCGGCTGCGTCTCAGCGCCGAGGCAGGCCGGCACTGCCCACGCCGCCTTCGCACCGCTTGCTGTTGCCCGCGCGGTGCATTTGTGGTATACTCGCGGCAGACTGAAAAATGAGGCGACGACATGGACATTCTCTATCAGGACAACAGCATCCTCGTGTGCATCAAGCCTGCGGGCGTGCTGTCCACGGACGAGCCGGGCGGCATGCCAGAGCTGGTGCGTCAGGCGCTCGGAGACCCGAAGGCCTGCGTGCGCACCGTGCACCGGCTCGACCGTGTGGTCAGCGGGCTGATGGTGCTCGCGCGCACGCCGGCCGCTGCGTCGAAGCTCTCGGCGCAGATCCGCGAGCATGACTTCGGCAAGACGTATCTGGCCGTCGTGCATGGAGCGCCCGCGCCGCTGCAGGGCACTTACCGTGACCTGCTGCGCCGCGACCCGAACGAGCGCAAGACCTACGTCACAGACAGGATGGCCAAGGGCGTGCAGGAGGCTGTGCTCGACTACGATGTGCTCGGCACGCGCGCGGGTCTCTCGCTCGTGCGCATCTATCTGCAGACCGGGCGCACGCACCAGATCCGCTGCCAGTTCTCGTCGCGCGGTCTGCCGCTCTGGGGCGACAGAAAGTACAGCACCCTGCCCGATGACGGGCCGATCGCGCTCTGGTCGCACTGCCTGCACTTTGCCCACCCGGAAACCGGCGAGGTGCTCTACTTCGAGCAGCAGCCGCCGGACTGCTATCCGTGGGATCTGTTTACCGGATTTGCCGACTGAAAGTCCCCGCGCATCAGCGCGGGGAAAATTTTTACGCAAATCAGCGCCGTTGTCCTATAAAATGTCTTGCGAACGACACTATGTCCCGATATAATGTACACAAATTGCCGGTTACTGTGAGAATTTTTAATGCGGAAACAATCACTTGACTGGAGGTTATTATGAACAAAACGCGCAGATTTTTGTCCCTGCTGCTCACGCTCGTGCTCACGTTGAGCCTATGCGTGATCCCGGCTGCCGCCGCGAATACCCAGGCCCGCTCAGACGACCCGGTCGTGTTCGTGCACGGCCTGATGGGCTGGGGGCAGCGCGACAAGATCAACCGCATCATGCCCTATTGGGGCATGACCACAGGCAGTCTGACAGACTACCTCTCCTCACAGGGCTATGAAACGTATGCCGCTTCCGTCGGCCCGATCTCGAGCGCATGGGATCGCGCGTGCGAGCTCTATGCGCAGCTCGTCGGCGCGCGCACGGATTACGGCGTCAAGCATTCTCAGGACTTCGGCCACGACCGCTACGGCATTGACTACGAGCAGCCGCTCTTTGACGGCTGGGGCACAGAGCGTGCCGTGAACCTCGTCGGTCACAGCTTCGGCGGCGCGACCACGCGTCTCTTCCTTGACATCCTCGCCAACGGACGTCCGGAAGAGGTCGCCGCAGCCAAAGCCGCCGGTGTCGAGCCGAGCCCGTTTTTCCTCGGCGGCAAGGGCAGCTGGGTACACTCATTGACCGCCATCGCCGCACCACACAACGGTACGACGTTCATTGAGACCTGCGGTGACTTTACGATGGTCGCAGCCGAGCTCGCCACCTCGATCTCCAAGGCGCTGGGTCTGTCCGTATTCAAGGGTGTGTACGACTTCCAGCTCGACCAGTTCGGCATCCGCAAGGACGACGGCGAGACCTTCTCGCAGGCGCTCGAGCGCGTGCTGCACTCGGACTTCCTCTCGCACAATGACAACGCCTTCCTCGACCTCACGATCGACCGCGCGCTCGAGATCAACGACGACATCGGCATCGAGCCGAACGTCTACTATTTCTCCTACGCCGGAAACCAGACCGTGTCGAACGCGGCCGGCGACAGCTTCTCCCCCTCGCCGGCTATGTGGGGACTGTTTCACCCGGGCTCGGCGAAGATGGGCAGATACTATGACCGCTACACCGCCGGCGGCTTTTACATCAACAAGCGCTGGCTGCCGAACGACGGCATGGTCAACACCGTCTCCGCCCTCTATCCCACCCACAGCGACAGCACCTGCCTGACCGACGACGGCGCGCGCGGCTGGAAAAACTACAACGGCTACACCGACACCACATTCCGCCCCGGTCTCTGGTATGTGATGCCCGTGCAGACGCTCGATCACATCCAGTTCATCGGCGGTATGCTCAACGGCAGCATCCTCAACACGCGCGCGCTCTACCGCGACATCGTGCAGGACATCTACAGCACCTATCCATGACGGGCGCGCACTGCCCGGCATGACCCAACAGCAGAAGGGACGCATCCGCTTGGATGCGTCCCTTTTTTCGTGCGCGCCAAACGCTGTTGCGCACTGCACACGGCGCCGGGAAATGATCGGCAGGTTTTCGTCAAAATGTCTTGCAATCAACAAATTCCGCAAGTATAATATAGACACATTGCCGGTTATGTGAGAAGGATGAACCTGTGAAACCAACAAGACAAGGGGGTAAACCATGAAAAAAACACGCCGACTTTTGTGCCTGCTGCTGACAGTGGTGCTCGCGCTGAGCCTGTGCGCCATCCCGGCCGCCGCGGCCGATGACCAGACCCGCTCAGACGACCCGGTCGTGTTCGTGCACGGTCTGCTCGGCTGGGGACAGCGCGACAGGATCTACCGCATTATGCCCTACTGGGGCATGACCACCGGAAGCCTCACGGACTATCTGTCCGCGAAGGGCTACGAGACGTATGCCGCCTCCGTCGGTCCGCTCTCGAGCGCGTGGGACCGCGCGTGTGAGCTCTATGCGCAGCTCGCCGGCACACGCACGGACTACGGCGTCAAGCATGCGCAGGACTTCGGGCACGAGCGCTACGGCATCGACTATGCACAGCCGCTCTTTGACGGCTGGGGCACAAAGCGCGCCGTGAACCTCGTCGGCCACAGCTTCGGCGGCGCGACCACGCGCCTCTTCCTTGAGATCCTCACCAACGGCTGCCCGGAGGAGGTCGCCGCAGCCAAAGCCGCCGGTGTCGAGCCGAGCCCGTTTTTCCTCGGCGGCAAGGGCAGCTGGGTGCACTCGCTGACCGCCATCGCCGCGCCGCACAACGGCACGTCGTTCATTGAGTGCAACGCAGACTTCACAAAGGCCGCGGCCGAGCTTGCCACCTCCGCATCCAAGGCGCTGGGGCTGTCCAAATTCAAGGGCGTGTATGATTTCCAGCTCGACCAGTTCGGCATCCGCAAGGACGAAAACGAGACCTTCGCGCAGGCGCTCGAGCGTGTGCTGCACTCGGACTTTCTGTCGCACAACGACAACGCCTTCCTCGATCTAACGATCGACAAGTCGCTGGAGATCAACAAGGGCATCGCCATTCAGCCGAACGTCTACTATTTCTCCTACGCAGGCGACCAGACCTCGGCCGATCCGCGCACCGGAAACCACTATCCCACCGTGTCTGCCATCCCGTCGAACGGTATGTGCGCGCTGATGCTGTCGTTCTCGTACAACATGGGCAAATACTATGACAAGTACACCGCCGGCGGCATCTATATCGATCGCAGCTGGCTGCCGAACGACGGGCTGGTCAACACCGTCTCCGCCCTCTATCCGACCACGACGGACAAAAACACCACCGAGTGTCGCAGGCAGGACGGCTCGCAGGGCTGGGTCAACTATGACGGCTATTCCGATATCGCCTTCCGCCCCGGTATCTGGTACGTCATGCCCGTCACGCGCGCCGACCATATGCAGTTTGTCGGCGGCATCGCCAACAAGAGCATCGTGCAGACGCACCTGTTCTATCTGAACCTGATGGACGACATCTACAGCACCTACCGCGCCGTGCAGCCGGGTGAAACACCCTTCCCGTTCACGGATGTGCCCGAGAGCCGCTGGAGCTACCCGTACATCCGGCAGCTCTATGACGCGGGCGTCGTCTCCGGCATGACGGCGACGACCTTCGCCCCCGCCGAAAACATGACGCGCGCGCAGTTTGTGACCATGCTCGCCGGGCTGCAGGGTGCGGACGTGTCCGCATACCGGACGGGAAAATTCACCGACGTGCCCGCAGATGCGTGGTACGCGCCCTATGTCAGCTGGGCAGCCGAAAACGGCGTTGTCTACGGCGTCTCTGACACCGCGTTTGCGCCCGATGCCGACATCTCGCGGCAGGATATGGCCGTCATGGTCTATCGTTACGCCGAGCGCTTCGGCATCCGGCTGGGCACGGATATCCCGCCCGTCACGTTCGCGGACGCCGGTGACATCGCAGCCTATGCCCTGCCCGCCGTGCAGGCGCTGCAGCGCGCCGGCGTGATCAGCGGCATGCCCGACGGCAGCTTCCGTCCGCGCGAGCGCATGACGCGCGAGCAGGCGTGTGTCGTGCTCTCGGCACTGTAAAACCAAGATAAGAAACCGCAAAAGAGGCGCAGCCGCACATCCGGCCGGATGTGTGGCTGCGCCTCTCGCGCGCGGATAACAAACAGGAGAACAGAAAGAGAAAGCAAACGAAATGCGGCCTCAGGGGTGCGGCTTGCCCTCGCGGTAATTTTTCATCACGTCGCGAAACAGCTCCGCACTGGACGGCGGCGTCCAGACGATCGCGTTGGCGCCCGCACGGATGGTGGCACGGATGCTCTGCTCATCCGCGCCGCCGGTCGCGATGATTGGGTAATCCGGGAAGCGCTCGCGGATCTCGGCCACGATCTCCGGCGTCTGCGCACCGGCGGCCACGTTCAGAATCGCAGCGCCGTCCTCAATGCGGTGGCGGTAGTTCGTGTCGGAATTGGCCACCGTGACCACAACCGGCACATCGACGCTGCTGCGGATGCGGTTGAGGATGCGTCCCGGTGTCGGCGCATTGACGACCACGCCGGTCGCGCCCTGCATCTCGGCGTACATGGCGAGGTTCACGACGCGCTTTCCCGTCGTCAGCCCGCCGCCGACGCCGACGAACACCGGCAGGTCGCTCGCCATGAGCAGCGCCTGCGTGATGATCGGCTGCGGCGTAAAGGGATAGACCGCAAACACCGCGTCGGCATTGACGTTGCGGATGATGCTCAGGTCGGTCGAAAAGACCAGCGACTTGATGCGCTTTCCGAACACCATGATGCCGCTGCACGCATCGATCACGTCCGGCACGCGCAGCGCAAACTGGCGCAGCGTGCCGTCGATCGGCGTGGGCATCTGCGGCGCAACGTGCACGTCGCCCGGCGTCGTCACCTGACGGTCGTTTGCGGCGGGCGCATCTTCGCCGACGCCGCCGAGCTGCAGCGGCTCGCTGTCAAACTGCACGAAGTCCTCCGTCTCCGGGGCCTCGGCCATATCATCGATCAGATCACGGTTCTTGCTCATAAAATTACCTCCTTGCGGTTATGGGGGATATGTCTTGACTTTTGCAGGCGGTTGTGTTTTACTGTGGTCAGAAAAGTTACATCCGGCCTGTGGATAGAAACCAAAGTTTCGTTTTTGATTAACGTAACTTTGGTATAAACTATTTCTACAGGTTTGTCAAGTCCTTTTCCGAAAAAAATGTTTTTTTGTTTCTGCAAGAACGGAGGGCACATCATGGGCAAAGACATCGACGAGGCCGCGAGCGGCTTCGGTAACGTGTTCCGCGACCGGCTGACCTATCTGATGAACGGCAACAATGTGTACGGCAAGCCCGTCAACACGCAGGAGCTGGCAGATGAGATCGACATCAGCCGCCCCGCCGTGCGCAAATACATCAAGCCCAACGACCGCCGCGAGGTCACGGTGCCGTCGGCGCTGGTCGTGAGCCGCATCGCGCGGTTTTTCCACACGACGCCGAACTTCCTGCTCGGCTTTGACACCGAGATCGGCAGTGAGGACGCGCAGCGTGCCGGCGAGAGCGACGTGTATAACGCCCTCGGCCTCAGTCAGGAGGCCATCGACGGGCTGCACCGGCTGCGTGCGCAGGCCGTCACGGAGCCCAGGGCCGCCGAGCTGCTGCGGCTGCTCGACAAGCTCATCTGCAGCTACACGCACGAGACGGATAAGCTGCTGTAAATACGGTTTCCGACACCCCCGACCGGGTATTTTCCGGCCGGGGGTGTTTCGTCCACACAATATTAATAAGAATAACGGAAACAGTACGCCTGCACAGGTTGACCTGAACGCGAAAAAAGCGTATGATGTAGTGTAACTATCCTGTGAGAAAAAGAGGAAAAACTATGCAATCAATATCGCCGCAGGAGCGCCCTGCCCCGCGCTGGCTGGCCGGTGCGCTCATCGGCCTGTGCACAGCGCAGCCGCTGCTGGATGTGCTGTCGTTCTGGACGCAGACTCTGGGCCGCGCAACGAGCGTTTCACTTGCACTGCGGATGCTTTTGCTGGCCGCCGCCACTGTGCTCGCGTTCGTGCTCTCGGAGCGCAAACGCGCCTACCTGATCCTGTGCGGTGTGCTGGCGCTCTTCTGGGGGGCGCATGTACTGGCCTGCCGCCGCGTGGGCTACGCCGCACCCATGTCCGATCTGATCAACTTCATCCGTGTTGCACAGCTTCCGGTCTATACCTTCGCCCTCATTACGCTCTTTCGGCGCACGCCGCACTTTCCGGACGTGCTGGAGGATGCCTGCACGATCAATCTGTACCTGATCGCGCTCATCACGCTCGTGTCCGTTGTGACCGGCACAAGCATGCCCACCTATGCGAAATTTCACATCGGCTGGAGCGGCTGGTTCTGGCTGCCCAATTCGCAGAGCGCCGTGCTCGGCGTGCTGACCGTGATCTCTCTGCTTGCGGCCGTTCGCCGCAAAAAGCTCACCGCCGCCGCGCTGCGCTGTGTGGCCGGCTTTGCGCTGCTGTTCGTACTGGGCACGCGGCTGGCCTATGCCGAGATCTTCGGCATTGCCGCCGGCGTGTGCGTGAGCATGGCGCTGACCCGTCAATGGAACGCGCGCGCGCTGGCCGTCGTGCTTCTGTGTGCCGCTTTGTGCGGCGGGCTCTATCACCAGAGCCCCATGTACCGCAACCGGCAGGCTTATGCCGAGAGCGTGAGCGAGCAGCAGCAGTCGGCCGAGGATCTGGGTGCCTCCGAGCAGGAGACGCGTGATGCGCTCTACCGCAAATACCAGCAGGTGGCAGTTGATCGCTTCGGTCTGGAAAAGGTGGAGCACGCATTTCACGACTCCATGGACGTGTCCGTTATCGGCGACATCCGCCTGACAAAGCTCGTCTACTGCCGCCTGCTCATGGCGGAGCTGCCGGTCACGAGCCGGCTGTTCGGCTTCGAGCTGGAGGCAACACGCTGCCAGGGCGCCATTTTTGACGCGGAAAACGATTTCCACGGTGTGTACTATCTCTACGGTCTGACGGGTCTGGTGCTGATGGCCGGCTTCCTGCTGTATTTCATCGGGCGCGCGCTCTGGCGCATGCTGCGCGAGCCCGGAAAAGCCTGCACGCTTCCGGTGTGTGCCTTTGGCATGGCAGCGGTGATCCTGATCGTCAACGCCTATTTTTCGGCCAGCGTTCTCCGGCGGCCGAACGCCTCGTTTTATCTCTCCGCCGCACTGGCCGCGCTCTACTGTCTGACGGTGCGCGCCGGCGCTGCGCCGCGTGAAGAAGGAGCATCCGCATCATGAGTCAGAATCAGAACAAGCGCACCCTGCGCACCATCGGGTTGGTCGTTGCAGTCACGCTGCTGACCAAGATCCTCGGCATCGTCCGCGAGGCGCTGCAGGCCGGCGTATTCGGCACGCAGACGGCCTTTGATCTCTATACGATCTCCTATAACTATACGATCTACATCTTCACGACCGTCGCCTACGCGCTTTGCATTGCGGCCGTGCCCGTGATCTCGCGCCACCTTGCCGAGGACCGGAACAAGGCCTTCGCCGTAGCCGGGAACCTGATCTGCGTGAGTGTGCTCGTGAGTGCGCTGGTCGTCGTGCTGCTCTCGGTGCTGATCCGCTTCGCCCCCGTCGGCCACTGGCTCGGCGTGAGCGACGCAGACCTGCCGACTCTGCGGACATATCTGCAGATCTGCCTGCTGACGCTGCCGCTGATCGTGGTCATCTACCTGCTGGTCGCCGTGTTCCAGTCCATGGAGCACTATACGCTGCAGGGCAGTCTGAGCCTGCCGTACAATCTGCTGCTGATCGTGTTTCTCGTGCTGTTTTCCAGCAGCGAGCGTGTGCTCGAATATGTGCTGGTCATCTGCTTTGCGTGGCTGCTGCAGTTTGCCATGACGATCCCGTGTATCGTGCGCGAAAAATTCCGGCTCATCCCCGGGCTGCACTTCCGTGATCCCGATCTCAGGCTCTTCGCCCGCACGACGGTCGTGACGGTGTTTACCACG
This sequence comes from uncultured Eubacteriales bacterium, assembly GCA_900543625.1. GTDB lineage: Bacteria > Bacillota > Clostridia > Oscillospirales > Oscillospiraceae > CAG-103. The sequence goes on along the minus strand of UQSF01000021.1, from coordinate 8,311 downwards.
TCCATCTTCCTGCTGTGCTATCTGGCAGACTCCAATACCGTGTCTGCATTCGGCAGCGGTGCTGTGAGTGCCGTGTACTACGCGGACAAGCTCTTCACGCCGGTCGCAACGACGCTTATCTACAGCATCAGCGTTGTGCTGTTCCCGAAATACAATCTGACCTATTCGCAGGTAAACGCGCAGGAGTACAAGCGCTATGTCGGCGGCACGGTAGAAAACACGCTGTTTGTTATCCTGCCGTTCTCGGCGCTGTTTTCCGCCTTTGCCGTGCCGATCATCCACGTCCTGTTCGAGAGCGGCAACTTCAACACCGTCTCCACGCAGATGACCAGCAGTGTGTTCGCCATGTACGCACTGGGCATGGCGGGCTTCTGCGTGCTGGACCTGATCAACAAGGCATACTACACCATGCACAAGACGCTGACGCCGCTGCTCATCAATGCCGTGGTGCTGGCGCTGAACATTGCACTCAACCTCGTGTTCCGGAGCGGTCAGAGCTGCGGCCTGATCGCGCGGACGACCGCCGTGTCGCTGACCGTCGGCGGTGTCATTGCGCTCGTCTGCTTCTTCCGCGACACGCGCGGCAGTCTGCGCACCGGCAAGCTGCTCAAAAACCTCGCTGCCGCCGTGCTGACCGGCATGGCGATGTGGGCGTGCGAAAGTCTGCTGTACCGGCCGGGACTGAGCAAGCTCCTGACCCTGCTGGAATTCTGCGCACTCGGCCTTGTCGGCATCGGGCTGTACGCCGGCATCTGCTGGCTGCTGCGCGAGCGGGAGGCACTGCAGACGATCGTGCAAAAATTTAGAAAGCGTGCGTGATTATGAAACAATTTCTCCACTCTTACCGTCTATTTTTGATCGTGGCAGCGCTGTGCACGCTGGCGGCCTTCTGGCTGCTCGGCGTCCGGATCGGTGTTGAGCAGACGCAGCGGCAGGTCGACGTGGTCGTCAGCTACGAGGACGTCTGTGCGCTCTCGGACGCATCCGGCATCCCGGTGCAGGACTGGCTGACACAGCTGGCGGATGCCGGCGCGCGTGAGCTGCTGGTCACACCGGAACAGATGTCCGAGCCCGAGATCCTGCGCGCCGCGCAGGATGCGGGGCTGGGCACGGCGCAGGCCGGCGGCCTTGCACAGGGCGGCACATATTTCTTTGCCGCGCGGTATGACACGCTTGCCGCCGGACAGACCGGCATCGACACCGATACCGAGCCGCTGGCGCAGGCGCAGGTGCTCGACGCGCTGCGTGAAAGCGGCAGCACGCTCGTGCTCATTGAAGACAGAAACCAGACCGGCTGTGTCCTTCCGGATGGGTACTCGCTCGACGGGTACACCGGCGACATGGTCAAGGGCTTCTGGCTCAACCAGACGTTCCGTGCGCGGTACCAGACGCTTGGCTACAGCGGCGCGGAGGAGATCGTCAATATGCTCTACCGTGCCGTCGTGGACCGCGGCATGACCGTGCTGTGGCTCACGCCGCTGACGGACGCCGCGGGCGAGACCGTCGCGCAGCCGGAGGTGTACACACAGCTGCTGCAGGATCTGGCGCAGCGGATCGCGCCGGCCGGATATCAGTACGGCGCCATCACCGGCATCCCGGCCAAAACGGTCAGCCCCGTGCTGCTGATGCTGTGCGGCATCGGCGTGTTCGCCGCAGCGATCGTGCTGCTGGGCGTTTTCGTGTCCCTGCGTGCGCGTTGGCTGCGTGTGCTGCTGTTCGCGCTCGGCTGCGCGGAGAGCGTGGGCGGCGCGCTGCTCGCACCGGCCCTGCAGAGCACGGCGCTTGCGCTGCTGGCTGCCATCGTGTTCCCGTGTCTGGCCGTCGCAGTGCTTGCAGCCATGCTGCGCGAAAGCGTGCAGACGCGTCCGGGCATCGGCCGCTACATCGGCATGACGGCGCTCGGCACAGCCATCACGTTCTGGGGCTGCTGCTACATCGGCGCGATCCTCAGCGGTTCGGAATATCTGCTCGTGCTGCGGCTGTTTCGCGGTGTGAAGCTCAGTCAGCTGACCGTATACGCCGGCGGCATGGTGCTTCTGGCCATGGCGCTGCTGCACACGCGCGGCTGCTCTGTGCGCGATGATCTGCGGACGCTGCGGCAGGAAAACAGCCGGCACTGGCGGCGAAAGCTGCTGTGCCTGCTGGTGATCCTCGCCGCCGTCGGCACGGTCTACATTCTGCGCACCGGCGACGGGATGCTGTCCGTCTCCGTCGGCGAGCAGCGCGCGCGCAACTGGCTGGAGCGTGTACTGCTGTTCCGGCCGCGCACAAAGGAATTTCTCATCGCCTACCCCGCCATCGCCGCGGCCTATTGCTGCGCCGCGCACCGCAGCCGCCTGACCGCGTGGCTGTTCGGCGTTTTCGGCGCGATCGGATTCGCCTCCGTCGCCAACACCTTCTGCCACATTCGCGCGCACTTTCTCGTTTCGCTGCTGCGCACCGGCATCGGTCTCGCGCTCGGGCTTGTGCTCGGCATGCTGATCCTGCTGATCCTGCGCGCCTGCTGGCCGGCCCCTTCCGATGCCACCCAAACAAAGGAGTAACACATTCATGAGTCAAGAAACCCACGTCTCCGGCGCACTTGCGCGCCATCTGCCCACGTTTGTCATCGTCCTCATGGCGATCCAGCCGCTGATGGACATCCTGTCCTTCTGGACGGACCGGCTCGGCATGAGCAACACCATCACGCTGCTGCTGCGCTTTGCCGTGTTTGCCGTCGTGTGCCTGCTCGGATTTTTCACCTCCGCGCGCAAGAAGGTCTACGGCATCGCCGTCGCCGCCTGTGCCGTGCTGCTCATCGGGCACTGCATCTCCTGCTTCATCGTCGGCTACCAGCGCATCGTCTACGACCTGACCAACTTCGTGCGCGTCGTGCAGATGCCGCTGTTCGTGCTGTGCTTCATCTCCTTCCTGCGGGCGAACGACAAGTGCGGCCGCGCGTTTGAGACCGGCCTGCTGCTCGATTTCTGGATCATCACGGCCTCCGTCATCGTGAGCGTGCTCACGCACACCTCCTCGGCGACCTATCAGTCCACCAACGTGGGCATCCTCGGCTGGTACTCGTTCGGCAACGCGCAGAGCGCGATCATGAGCATACTTGCGCCCATCGTCATCCTGCTCTGCTACCGCCGCAGGCAGTTTCTGCTCTTCACGCTCACGAGCGTTGCGGCGCTCGGTCAGCTCTATCTCATGGGAACGCGTCTGGCGTTTTTCTCGATCGCCGTCGTCGCACTCGGCGTGCCGATCGTGCTGGTACTGACCGGCAAGGCGCGCACCTCCAAGCGCTACATCGCCGTGCTGGTGCTCATCCTCGCCGTGTGCTGTGCGACCTACAAGCAGTCGCCCATGTACATCAACCAGAACCGTTACAATGAGGCCATGAGCTACAAGCAGAATGACGCCAACGTCATGATCAAGCGCGCCGAGGGCAATAAGGACGGCACATCCACCGTCACGCCCGAGGAGCGTTACCACGCCCTGTGCACGATCTATAATTTCTACTCGCCGAATATGTGCCGGCGCTTCGGCACGGCGCGCGTCATGTCCGCCTACGACTACTCCGCGCAGGTCACGGACATCACGGCGACCCGCCACCGCAAGATCGTCTTCTGCGAGATGCTGCTCGACGAGCAGCCCTTCACCTCCCGCCTGTTCGGTATGGAGCTCGGCCGCATGGCCTTTGACGGCGAGATCTACGACGTGGAAAATGACTTCCACGGCATCTGTTTCCTGTACGGCTGGGTAGGTCTGGCCATGATGGTCGCCTTCATCGGTTATTTCCTGTACCTGATCATCAAATGTCTGATCAAGGATTTCCGCAAATACTTCACGATAGAGGCCGGCGCCTTCGGCATCGGACTGTGCCTGTGTCTGGTATACGCCTATTTCACTGCCGGCGTACTGCGGCGGCCGAACGCCTCGATCTACATGTCGGTGCTGCTGGCCGTGGTCTATTACCTGACGCAGATGCGCAGCGAGCAGCCGGACGCACTGCCGGACGGAGAGGAGAAACGCGCATGATCTTCAGTGTTGTCATCCCGGTCTACAACGTCAAGGACTACCTGCCCAAGTGCATCGACTCCGTGCTGGCGCAGGATTTCACCGACTATGAGGTCATCCTCATCGACGACGGCTCGACCGACGGCGAGAGCGGCGCGATCTGTGACCGCTATGCCGCGGCGCACCCGGAACGCATCCGCGCCATCCACAAGCCGAACGGCGGCGTGGGCGAGGCGCGCAACGTCGGCATCGAGGCGGCGCAGGGCGAGTACCTGATCTTCATCGACAGTGACGACTACATCGCCGCCGGCATGTTCCGCGTTCTTGCCGACGCCGTCGCCCGCTTCGGGAGCGACATCATCGGCTTCGGCGCAGCGCTCGAGGCAGACGGCGTCGTGGTCAAGGAGCTTGTGGATCCCCTGCCGACCGACCGCACCTTTACGCTTGCCGACACGCCCGAGCTGATGCAGACCATGCCCTCCCCATGGAGCCGCATCTGGCGGCGCAGCCTGTTTCTGGATTCCGGTGTGCGCTACCCGGCGCGCATCTGGTACGAGGATCTGTGCACATCCGTAAAGCTGCTGGCATTGGCCAAAAGCGCCGCCTTCGTGCCGGACATCCTGTATTACTACGTCGACCGCACCAACTCCATCACGCGCAACACGAACACGGCGCGCAACGCCGAGCTGTTCACAGCCTTTGATAATCTCCTCGGCTGGTACCGTGAAAACGGCCTGTTCGAGCGCTACTACAATGAGCTGTCGCGGCTGGCGGTGGATCATGTGCTGCTCGCGGCCTCGGTGCGCGTGCTGCGCGTGGATCCGCAGAGCGAACTGCTCGACCGGTTTCAGGACTATGTGCAGACGCAATTCCCGGACTACATGGAAAACCCGTACCTGCAGACGCTCTCGCGCAGCCACAAACTGATCCTGCGCCTGCTGCGGCAGCGCAAATACCGCACCGTGCGGATGCTCTTTGCCGTGAAGGACAAGCTCGGCTGAGCGCCCGGACTGGAGGAAGCTATGAAATTCAGTGTCATCATCCCGGTCTACAACGGCTGGGAATACCTGCGCGCGGGCGTGGACTCCGTGCTGGAGCAGACCGGCGCAGACTTTGAGATCCTGCTCGTGGACGACGGCTCGACCGACGGCAAGAGCGGCGCACTGTGCGACACGCTCGCGCGCGAGCATCCGGACTGCATCCGCGTGCTGCACAAGCCCAACGGCGGCGCGGGCGACGCGCGCAACGCGGCGCTCCCGCTCGCGCAGGGCGACTATGTGCTCTTTCTCGACAGCGACGACAGCTACACGCCGGAGGCGTTCGCCGTGCTGTCCGCCGCGCTGGAGGCGCTCGCGCCCGACGTCTGCTATTTTGGCCTGCGCATGACCGGCGACAATGACGGCGCGGTGTTCACCGACGACCTGCCGCTGCGCACGCCGCTGACGCTTCCGGAGACCCCTGCCCTGCTGCTCAACCGCCCGTCGGCCTGCATCGCCGCGTGGCGGCGCACCCTGTTCACGGACACGGACATCCGCTTCCGCGCCCGCGGCTGGGGCGAGGATCTGTGCATGACGCGCAAGATGCTCACGGCTGCAAAGTCCGTTGTGATCCTGCCGGATGTGCTCTATCTCTACCGGCAGCACGCCGGCTCCGTGACCAAACGTACGCTCGACGCCAACGCCGAGATCATGGACGCGATCGACGATGTGCTGACGTGGTATCAGGCGCGCGGCCTGTTCGAGCAGTATGAAAATGAGCTGGGCAAGCTCTGCGTGGACAATGTGCTCTATGATGCGTCCGTGCGCATCCTCAAGGCACAGAGCACGCACCCACTGCTGCCGCAGCTGCTGGACTTCACCACCGCGCGCTTCCCCGACTACCGGCACAACCCCTATCTGAAAGGCTATCCGGCGCGCAAAAAGCTGGTGCTGTCCCTGCTCGGGAAGAAGCAGTACCGGGCGGTGCACCTGCTGTTCGCCGCCGCCGGACACTGACACTATGAAGCATCACAATCAACTGCGTTCCGGCTCTCTGCTCACGTATGCGCAGATGACGCTCAACATCATCGTCTCCATTGCCTACACGCCGTTCATGCTGCGCATCCTCGGCAAGAGCGAGTACGGCCTGTACTCCACCGTCGCCTCGACGATCGCCATCTTGTCGGTGCTCAGTCTCGGCTTCGGCGGCAGCTACGTGCGCTACTACATCCTCTACCGCAAGGAAAAGGCGGACGGCAAGATCGCGCGGCTCAACGGCCTGTTCCTGATCGTGTTTTCCGTCATCGGACTGATCGCGCTCGCGTGCGGGCTGTACCTGACATTTCATCTGGAGATGGTGTTCAAGACCGGCCTGACGGACGCTGAGTATCACACGGCGCGCATCCTCATGCTGCTGCTGACGGCGAACCTCGCCGTGAGCTTCCCGATGAGCGTATTCAGCAACATCATCAGTGCGCAGGAGCAGTTCGTGTTCCTGAAGGCAACGGAGATCCTGCGCACGGTCGTGTCCCCGCTCGTGACGCTGCCGGTGCTACTGGCGGGCTACGGCTCGATCGGCATGGTCGTTATCACGGTGACGATCTCGGTGCTCGTGGACGTGCTGCGGCTGATCTACTGCTTCGGCAAGCTGCACATCCGGGTTCTGTTCCGGGGCTTTGACGGTGCCGTGCTCAAGGACATTGCCGTGTTCTCCGGCTTTATTGCCATCAACATGGTCGTCGACCAGGTCAACAACAACCTCGACAAGCTCATCATCACGCGCTTTTGCGGCACCGCCGCCACGGCGGTCTACGCCGTCGGCCAGCAGCTGCACACGTACTTCATCTCGTTTTCGACGGCGGTGTCGTCCGTGTTCACACCGCGCATCCACCAGCTCGTGCAGGATAACAAAGATGACAAGGCGCGCCTGCGCTCCGTGCTCACGGAGCTGTTCGTGCGCGTCGGGCGCATCCAGTTTCTGATCCTGTCGCTCGTGTGCACGGGCATCATCTTCTTCGGCAAGCCGTTTATCTATTTCTGGGCCGGACCGGGCTATGACGATGCGTACATCATCGTGCTGCTGCTCATCATCCCCGGCATGGTGCCGCTGACGCAGAATCTCGGCATCGAGATGCAGCGTGCGCAGAACCTGCACAAGTACCGCTCGATCATCTACGGCGCCATGGCCATCGGCAACCTCGCCATCAGCATCTGGCTTTGCCGGTATCTCGGCGCGATCGGCTGCGCGATCGGCACGGCCATTGCCGTTGCGCTGGCAAACGGGCTCGTGATGAACATCTTCTATCAGCGGCGGCTGAACATCGACGTGACCGTGTTCTGGAAAAACATCGGGCGCATGGCGCTCGGCCTGCTGCCGCCCGCCGCGTGCGGCGTGCTGATGATGCGCTTTGTAAACCTCTACAGTATTCCGGTGCTGCTCGGCGGCATCATCGTTTACACGGCTATTTACTGTGCCTCCGTGTGGCTGCTGAGCATGAACGGATATGAAAAAGCGCTCGTCGGCGGTATGGTGCGAAAGGTGCTGAGAAAATGAAACAACGCTTGAAACGCCTGCTTGTGCATCTGCTGAGTCTGCTGCCCGGCAAGCCGGTCATCCTGCTTGAGAGTGCGCCGCCCCTCGGTGACAACACCGGCGCCCTGTATCGTGAGCTGCTGGCCCAGGGCTGGAACGACCGGTACCGGCTCATATGGGTCGTTCCGGATCCAGCGGCATTCCGGCACGTGCACGAAAAGAACGTCGGCTTTGTCGGCACGCATGGCAAATGGGCGCTCATGCGCCTGTTTGCGCTGCGCGCCCGCGCCGCCGCCATCGTGGACTGCAACGGCCAGATCCAGACGCTCCGGCCGGAGACCGTGCACCTGTATCTGACGCACGGAAGCCCGCTCAAGAGCGTGCACGACTACTATTTCTGCGACCCGACGACCGACTGGGCGCTGAGCCAGGCGCCGTTTTTTGACGCTGTCAACAGCTATGAATTTCACATCCCGCAGGACAAGCTCGTCACGCTCGGCTTCCCGCGCAACGATGAGCTGTTCACGCAAAAATGCGACCTGAAGGACATCTTCGGCGCGGAGTTTGACCGCTTCGTCGTCTGGTATCCCACCTACCGCCAGCACAAAAACGACCTCGTCACAACGACGGACATCTCCATCCCCGTCATCCACGACCCGGCAGCGGCCGAGGCCGTAAACGCGGCAGCACGGGAGACAGGCACGCTCGTGATCGTCAAGCCCCACCCGGCGCAGGATCTCGCGCACATCCGTGCACTGGAGCTGAGCAACCTGCGCTTCATCGATGACGGGCTCTTTGCCGC
>UQSF01000020.1 GCA_900543625.1 uncultured Eubacteriales bacterium | reverse complement strand
CGGACGCATGGGCGGCTTGCGGCGCGGCTCCGGCGCGGAGACCGTGTAAGCGCGCGGCTCGCTCCGGCGCGGCGGATACTGCTGCTGGTCGCGGCTGGGCTCGGAATAGCCATAGCCGTGCGGGACGTTGAGCTTTCGGATGTCCTCATCCGGGATCTCCTCGACAAAACGGGAGACGCGGTTGGCCGTCGTGCGGCCGAAGAGCATACGCTGGCGGGCGCACGTGAGGATGAGGTGCTCACGCGCGCGGGTGAGCGCGACGTAGCACAGGCGGCGCTCCTCCTCCATCTCGTCCGGCTCGCCGATGCAGCGCAGGCCCGGGAAGATGCCCTCCTCGCAGCCGATGATGAACACCGTCGGAAACTCCAGACCCTTGGCCGCGTGCATGGTCATGAGCGTGACACAGTCGGCAGACTGGTCATAGTTATCGAGATCCGTATAGAGCGCGACCTCATCGAGGAAGCCCGCAAGCGTGGGGTTTTCGGCCTCCTTGGCAAAGGCGATGATGTTCGACTTGAGCTCCTGCACGTTTTCGATGCGCGCAGCATCCTCCGCCGTGTTCTTCTCCTCAAGGGCGCGGACATAGCCGCTGCGCTCTACGACCAGATCATAGAGCTCGTCCGGCGGCACAGTCTTGGCCTGCTCCTGCAGCTCCTCGATCAGGATGGCAAACTGGCGCAGACGCATCTGGCTGCGCTGCAGCTCGGGATACGCGTCGGCGTGGCGGATGATGTCAAAGAGGCTCGTCTGCTGCTCATGTGCGAGCTGCAAGGCCGCCTCGATCGTGCGCGCGCCGATGCCGCGGGCGGGCGTGTTGATGATGCGCGTCAGGCGCAGGTCGTCATCCGGCGTCTGGATGACGCACAGATAGGCCAGCATATCCTTGACCTCGGCGCGGTCAAAAAAGCGCGTGCCGCCGACAATTCGGTACGGGATACCGTTGCGCTTGAAGGCATATTCGAGTTGGTTGCTCTGCGCGTTCATGCGGTAGAGCACGGCGTGGTCGCGGAAGTTGATCCCCTGCCCAAAATCGTCCATGATCTTCGCGGCGACGTAGCGCGCCTCGTCGTTCTCATTCGTAGCGCAGTAGAGCGTGAGCGGGTCACCGGCATCGGCCTTTGTCCAGAGCGTTTTGCCCTTGCGGCCGGTGTTGTTGGCGATGACGTGGTTGGCGGCATCCAGGATGCGGCCGGTGCTGCGGTAGTTCTGCTCAAGGCGGATGGTGCGCGCGTTTTTGTACTGCTTTTCGAAATTGAGAATGTTCTCGATCGTCGCGCCACGGAACTTGTAGATGCTCTGGTCATCGTCCCCGACGACGCAGATGTTGCCCCAGCCATCGGCAAGCAGGGCCGCGAGCTGATACTGGAGATTGTTCGTGTCCTGATACTCGTCGATGAGCACATAGCGGAAGCGGCGCTGCCAATGCTCGCGCACGTCCGCATGCTCGTCGAGCAGGCGCACGGTGTTGTAGATCAGGTCGTCAAAGTCCATCGCCCCGGCGGAAAACAGGCGCTGCCAGTAGGTCTGGTATATCTCGCCGATGCGGATATTGCGCGGGTTGTGCGTGGCCTGTGCGCGCGCAAGGTACTGCTCGGGCGTGATGCCGGCATCCTTGGCGCGGCTGATCTCCGTGAGCACGGCGCGGTTCGGAAACGCCTTTTCATCGAGGTTCATCTCCTTGATGATGCGCTTGACGACCGCCAGACTGTCCGACGTGTCATAGATCGTGAAGCTGTTGGGATAGCCGAGCTTGTCCGCGTCCCGCCGCAGGATGCGCACGCACGCGGAGTGGAAGGTCGAAGCCCAGATATCTGCCGCTGCCTCCGGACCGAGCATCCGCTCAATACGCTCCTTGAGCTCATCCGCCGCCTTGTTCGTGAAGGTGATGGCGATGATGCGCCACGGCTCGACCGGCTCGACTGCCGCCGCCGCGCGCGCACGCCGCCGCTCGTCCGGCGCCAGATCCGTGCGCTCGAGCAGCGCGAGGTCCTCCTCCGTCGCCCATTCGGGCACTTCGTCCGTGTCCGCGCCGCGGCCGTACTGAATGAGATTTGCGATCCGGTGGATGAGCACCGTGGTTTTACCGCTGCCGGCGCCGGCCAGCAGCAGCAGTGGGCCTTCCGTAGCCAGGACCGCCTGTCTCTGCATATCGTTCAGGTTCGCGAAGTCCGCCGCGATGAAGCGTCTGCGTGCCTGCACATACCGTTGTTCAAAAGTCAGTGTTGTAGTATTCATAGCGTTTGATTCTACCACATTTTCTCCCCCGAAACAAGGGGTGCGCGTCCCCGTGGACGCTTTTACGCAGGCACGCGCAAAAACCCGCCGCTCTCCGGTCGGAAAACGGCGGGTCTCCATTTGGGGTGGGGGTCATTTCAAAATATCCTTCAGCTCGTGCATACCGTGGTTGGTCGTGACCACGACCACACGGTCGCCGAGCTCGATGGCGTCGTTGCCGGACGGGACGCGGCACTTGCCACGGCGGATGATCGAGGCGACGAGCACGGAGTCCTTGAGCTTGAGTGCCTTGAGCGGCACGTCGAGAAACTGGCTCTCGGCGCGCACGATGAACTCCAGCGCCTCGGCCTGACCGTCAGCCACCATGCGCAGCGTCTCCACGCCGCTGCTGTGCGCGGAATTTTCCATCCAGCGGACATACTCCACGATGCGGCCGGCCGTGACGTCCGCCGGCTGGATGATCGTCGTGAGGCCATACGACTCAGCAAGCTGGATGAAGTTGTCCTCATCCACCTTGGTGACGATCTTCGGCACGTTTTCATTGTAAGCGAACGAGGAGATGATGAGGTTCGTCTCGTCCGACTCCGTGACCGTGACGAGTGCGTCCGCCGACGAGAGTCCCTCCTCGCGCAGCACATCCGGCTTTGTACCATCGGCGCAGATGATGGTCGCCTCCGGCAGGAGTGTCTTCATGACGCGGCAGCGCGCCGGGTCGCGCTCAATGATCGTCGAGTGGATGCGCATCCGCGCCAGCTCCAGCGCCAGCCGCTCGGCGATACGGCCGCCGCCGACAATGATAACGCTCTCGGCTTCATGGCGGAATTCGCCGATCTTACGAAAGAGCTCATGCAGCTCATGCGGCGCGCCGACCACGGTGACATAGTCCCCGGCGGCGAGCACAAAATCGCCGTTCGGGATCGTCACGCTGCCCTCGCGCTCCACGGCACAAATCAGGATGCCCTCGCTATAGCGGCTGCGAAAATCGTTCAGGCGCAGGCCATCGAGCTTACTGCCCTCGCGCAGCTTGAACTCGACAAGCTCCACGAGCCCGTTTGCAAACGGCTCGACTTTTGTAGCGGCCGGAAAACGCAGCGTGCGCGAAATCTCCTTGGCGGAGGTACGCTCGGGGTTGATGGACAGGCTCAGCCCCAGCTCGTCCTGCAGCAGCACCACGTCCTGATAATACTCCTCGTCACGCACGCGCGCGATCGTATGCGTCGCGCCGAGCTTGCGCCCGACCATGCAGCTGATGAGATTGGTCTCATCCGAGGTCGTTGCGGCGATGAGCAGATCCGCATCCGCGACATTTGCAATGCGCAGCTGGTCGACATTGGCACGCCCCTCGACCACGATCACATCCAGCGTGGAGGAAATATAAGCGGCACGCTCCGGGTCGCCCTCGACGACAGTGATGTCATGCCCTTCTGTCAGGAGCTGCTCCGCGATGGCATACCCCACGCGGCCAGCGCCCACGATCACAATTTTCATAGTCTACGCTCTCCAATTATCATGTTCGGATCTCAGATCCGCGGGTCGAAATATTATAGCAGATATTCCCCCGCGTTTCAACAGCGAACACGTGAATTTCCAAGGGATCGGTTTGTGAATAAAGCGTAAAAAATCTGAAAAACCAACACACTGCCGCTTGACGAACGCCGGTGCTGCGCTTATCATAATAGCCTATACTTATTTAATCTGTAGAAAGGCCGCTGCGGCACGCGGCATCCATATAAAGGAGCATCCCATCCATGCTGGAACTGAAACACATCACCAAGGTATACGAGGCCGGAACGACACAGGTCGAGGCGCTCAAGGGCATCGACATCGCCTTCCGCGAGAATGAGTTTGTTGCAATCCTCGGCCAGTCCGGCTGCGGTAAGACCACGCTGCTGAACATCATCGGCGGGCTCGACCGCTACACCTCCGGCGATCTCATCATCAACGGCCGCTCGACAAAGGAATACGACGACCGCGACTGGGATACCTACCGCAACCACTCCATCGGCTTTGTCTTTCAGAGCTATAACCTCATCCCGCACCAGAGCGTGCTGGCAAACGTCGAGCTCGCGCTCACGCTCTCCGGCGTCTCCGGCGAGGAGCGGCGCGCGCGCGCCGTCGAGGCGCTGGAAAAGGTCGGTCTGGGCGACCAGCTTGACAAGGCGCCGAACCAGATGTCCGGCGGCCAGATGCAGCGCGTGGCCATCGCGCGCGCCATCGTCAACAACCCCGATATCCTGCTGGCTGACGAGCCGACCGGCGCGCTCGACAGCGAGACGAGCGTGCAGATCATGAATCTGCTGCAGGAAATTGCAAAGGATAAGCTCATTATCATGGTCACGCACAACCCGGAGCTGGCGTCGAAATATGCCACGCGCACCGTGCGGCTGCTCGACGGCAGGATCGTCGGCGACGACAACCCCTGCACGGAGTCCGAGACGTCCGCGCCCGTGACCGTCAAGGTCAAGGAGCACACGTCCATGAGCTTTGCCACCGCCATGAGCCTGTCGCTGCACAACCTCATGACGAAAAAGGCGCGCACCTTGCTCACGGCGTTTGCGGGCTCGATCGGCATCATCGGTATCGCGCTCATCCTCTCGCTCTCGCACGGCTTCCAGTCCTACATCAACACCGTGCAGGAGCAGACGCTCTCGTCCTACCCGCTGACGATTGAGGCAAACCCCGTGGATATGTCCGGGATGCTCACGGCCATGACGGGCGCGAAGGACGACGAAAAGGACACACATGATCTCGACAAGGTCTACGCCAACACCGTCATGTACAGCATGCTCAACTCCATGGTCAGCAGCGCGACCGGTCAGTCGAACAACCTGCCGGCATTCAAGGAATACCTCGAAGACCCCGACAACAAGATCCACGACTACATCAGCGGCATCCAGTACACATACGACATGGGCTTTGCCGTCTACACCGAAGACCCGAACGGCACCGTCATCAAGGCCGACACGACCGAGCTGCTGCAAAACGTCATGAAGTCCATGTACGGCGGCGACTACACGGCCTACTTTGACTCCATGGGTGGGTTTTACTCCGGGTTCAACGTCTGGCAGGAGCTGCTGTCCGGCGAGGACGGCGCGCTCGTAAGCGCCTCGACACAAAACCAGTACGATGTGATCTACGGCTCATGGCCGCAGAATTACAACGAGGTCGTGCTCGTCGTGGATAAAAACAACGAGATCTCCGACCTCACGCTCTACGCGCTCGGCCTCGAAAGTATGGATGACATCAGCAACGCCATGATGCAGTCCATGAGCAAAAAGCAAATCGACACGACGCAGGAAAGCTGGAGCTATGCTGACCTCTGCGGCCGCGACTTCAAGCTCATCCTCCCCTCGGAGGGCTACGTCGCCAGCGGCGCGGGCTACACGGATATCAGCCAGACGAGCGACGGCCTGAACCGGCTCTACCACAGCGACGATGTCGGCGTGCCGCTCAAAATCGTCGGCATCGTGCGCCCGGCCAAGGGCAGCGTGACCGGCAGCACCTACGGCGCGATCGGCTATACCTCCGCTCTGACTGACTATGCCATCGACCACGCCGACAACACCGAGATCATCCAGAAACAGCTGGCAGACCCGGATGTGGACGTGTTCACGGGCTCCGCGTTCCCGAACGCCGCGACCGCCACGACCGATCAGAAGGTCGCTGCGGCACAGGCCTATCTGAACAAGCTGAGTGTGGACGACCGTGCAAGCGTCTACCGCAAGTATATGACCACGCCGGACGACGCCACGCTCGACGCCGCGCTCACGCAGGCGATGGCAGGCTTTACCCGCGACAGCGCCAAGGAGATGGCTGACAACGGCATTTTCAAAGCCAGCGGCAAAACCGCGCAGCAGATGAAGGATATGATCGACGCCATGGACGATGAGACGTTCACACGCTTTTTCCGTCCGTATCTTCGCGCGATGCTGTCCATGCAGATGCAGCAGGAGACAGTCAAGTCCTACAGCGGCATGACCTCGCAGGAGATCGTCTCCGCCATCAACGCCAAAGGCATCAGCCGCAGCCAGTACGCTGACGTTTATGACAACTACGTCGCCTCCTCCGCCAGCGGCTCAACCTATCAAAACAATCTCAAAAAGCTCGGCTATGTCGACAAGGATTCTCCGAGCGCCATCAACATCTACGCCTCGAGCTTTGAAAACAAGGACCGCATCTCCGACTGCATTGATGACTACAACGCCGACAATCCGGACAATCAGATCAGCTTCACCGATTACATCGGTCTGCTCATGAGCAGCATCACGACGATCATCAACGCCATCAGCTACGTACTCATCGGCTTTGTGGCCATCTCCCTCGTCGTGTCGTCGATCATGATCGGTATCATCACCTATATCTCCGTGCTCGAGCGCACGAAGGAGATCGGCATCCTGCGCTCGATCGGAGCGAGCAAGCAGGATATCTCGCGCGTATTCAATGCTGAGACGATCATCGAGGGCTTCACGGCCGGTGTCATAGGCATCCTATGTACGCTGATCCTGCTCATCCCCATCAACCTCATCGTACACCATCTGACCGGTCTGCCGACGCTGAGCGCGATCCTGCCGGTGCTCGGCGCGGTCCTGCTCATCCTCATCAGCATGGCGCTGACGTTCATCGCCGGTCTCATCCCGTCGGGCATGGCGGCGAAGAAAGACCCCGTCGTTGCGCTGCGCACCGAGTAAGCCCAAAACGCATATTTCTACAGCCTCCGTGCAAACTAGGGTCACCTACATTTGCACGGAGGTTTTGCATGATGAAGCAGAAACTGTTCGCAGCCGTATGCGCCTTTGCGCTCTGCGCGGCGCTGGGTACGGCCATCCACGCCGGACAGGAAGCGGAGACCGCCGCACCTGTGGCGGAAAATCTGGAGCTGACCACGTTCCGCAACACGTCCGTCGGCGGTACGCTGAGCGCCAGCGCGCCCGACGGCAGCCCCCTCACCTTCCGCATCACGACCGAGCCCATCAAGGGCACGGTGACGCTCACCGACGACGGCACGTTCGTTTACACCCCGGCCGACGGCAAGCGCGGGCGCGACTACTTCGGCTTTCGCGCTGCCGACAGCAGCGGCAGAGAGTCGCAGGAGGCGACCGTGATCATTGCCATCAAAAAGCAGAAGCCAGACGTCACCTACAGTGACATGGTCGGGCGGGCGGAGGAATATGCCGCCGTGCTGCTCGCCGAGCAGGGCGTGTGCGTCGGCCGGCAGGTTGGCGGGCAGTATCTCTTCGACCCAGACAGCAGCGTGCCGCGCGGTGAATTTCTCGCTATGTGCATGCACCTGACCGGGACGGAAATGCTGCAGGGCGTGCTCTCGACGGGCTTCGGTGATGATGCGCAGATCCCCGCGTGGTCAAAGGCGTATGTTGCGACCGCGCTCATGAACGGCGATGTCTGCGGCTGCTCCGACGGCACGGCCATCGTGTTCGAGGCGCAGCGCGGCATCACGGCGGCGGAGGCTGCCGTCATGCTCGGCAGCTTTCTCGAGCCCTCCCCCGCCGCCCTCACGCGCTCAGACGTCCCCGACTGGGCGTGTGCTGCCGTTGCAAGCCTGACATCGTGCGGCGTGTTTCCGGACGGCGCGGACACCGCCGCACCCATCACACGCGCCGAGGCTGCACAGATGCTGCTTGGCGCGTATGAGCTGCTGCAAAAGCGATAAAAAACCAGCCCGTTTCCGAAGCCGGAAACGGGCTGGTTTTCTGTTACCCCTCGTGCAGGATGCTGCGCATCGCCTCCGGCGCAAGCTCCGGAAACGGGCGCACGAACGCCGGATTTGCTACGCGCGCAGCGCGGGCGCGTCGCTCAGACTCGCAGGGCGCAGATACAAGGTGTTCGCGTCCATACCTTCTTCACTTTCCGCTGTCGCCGTAGTTTGCGAGCACGCGCGCGGACGGGTCGTTCACATCGCAGCCGGCCCATGCCTTGTTCGGCATCCAGAAGCCGGACACCATGCGCGCCTGATCGGGATAGTACCGCTCGAAGAGCTCCCGATAGAGCAGCGACTCCTTGGTAAACGGCTGCGCGAAATCATACTTCCGGCGCAGGATGTCGAAGGCGATGTCCGTATATGTCTCCTCGGCGTAGGCTTTGAGGTCATCGACCATCGAGTGACCGACCGCATCACTGAAGGCCGCCTTCTCGCGCATAAGGATGTCATGCGGCAGCCAGTCGCCCTCGAAGGCGTGGCGCAGCAGGTATTTGCCCTTGCCGTAGACGTTGCACTTCTTGGCAGGATCGATGGACATGACATATTGCACGAAGTCCAGATCGCCGAACGGCACACGCGCCTCGAGACTGTTGACGGAGATGCAGCGGTCGGCGCGCAGCACGTCATACATATGCAGCTCGCGGATACGCTTGGCCGACTCCTCCTGGAACGCCGCAGGGCTCGGCGCGAAGTCCGTGTACTTGTAGCCGAAGAGCTCGTCGGAGATCTCGCCCGTGAGCAGCACGCGCAGGTCGGTCTGCTCATGGATGGCCTTGCAGACAAGGTACATGCCGATGCTCGCGCGGATGGTCGTGATGTCATACGTGCCGAGCAGTGCCACGACCTCCGGCAGCGCCTGGAGCACATCCTCGCGCGTGATGATGACCTCGGTGTGGTCGGCGTGCAGATACTCTGCCACCTCGCGGGCATATTTCAGGTCGATGGCGTCGCTGCGCATGCCGATGGCAAATGTGCGGATGGGCTTTTTGAGCAGCTTTGCCGAGATCGCGCACACGAGGCTGCTGTCCAGGCCGCCGGAGAGCAGGAAGCCGAGCGGTGCGTCGGCATCGAGGCGCTTCTGCACGCCGGCGATGAGCTTTTCGCGGATGTTCGTGCAGACAGTCTCCAGATCGTCCTCACAGACGGCATCGACGTGCGTCATGTCGCGGTAGCAGGTGAACTTACCGTCGGCATAATAGTGGCCGGGCGGAAACGGCATCACATCGTGCACGAGACCGACAAGGTTTTTCGCCTCGCTGGCAAAGATGATCGCGCCCTCGGCGTCATAGCCGTAGTACAGCGGGCGGATGCCGATGGGGTCGCGCGCCGCGACAAGACCGCCGCGCTTGGCGTCATAGATGATCATGGCAAACTCCGCGTCAAGACCGCGGAACATCTCCAGCCCCTCGCGTTCATAGAGCGGGAGCAGGAT
Organism: uncultured Eubacteriales bacterium; assembly: GCA_900543625.1. Taxonomy (GTDB): domain Bacteria; phylum Bacillota; class Clostridia; order Oscillospirales; family Oscillospiraceae; genus CAG-103. The sequence continues at coordinate 25,882 of UQSF01000020.1, read as the reverse complement.
CTCACAGTCAGATTCACTCTCGAACGTCTCGCCCTCGGCGATCAGCCGCTCACGGATGGGACGAAAGCCATAGATCTCGCCGTTGCACACGAGCGCGCTGCCGCCGCGCGTGAACGGCTGCATCCCCTCCGGATGCAGCCCCATGATGGCCAGCCGGTGAAAGCCGAGCGTCGCCGCGCCGATGTGCAGCATGCGCGTATCGTCCGGGCCGCGGGAAACGGTCTTGTCAAAGCCGGTGCGCAGCGCCTGCGCGGAGATGGACGTGCCGAGATAACCGATGATGGAACACATAGAATTTTCCTCCTGAATAAAAAATATGCAGCTACCGTCCGGGCAATAGGACGAGTAGCTGCATATCGTGGTGCCACCTATTTTACTTCTCACGGGTTCTAACAAACCGCACCGGGATAACGTCCGGCTGTGACGGCGCACCTACTGAGGCATTCGCCCGTTCAGCTTGCAGCTCGGGAGTGTTCTTCACACAGGCTCTGTTATGCGGCTCGCACCGTCCCGCACTCGCTGGGAATGATCGCCCGTGCTACTTTTCTCCGTCAATGCTTTTGACAGAAGTATGAAAATGAAAGAAGAGAGAAAAAGAAAGAGAAAACGTTGTTACCGCACGCTGAACAGCAGGTCGCCGTAGGACGGCACCGGCCACTTGTCAGACGGCGTCATGGTCTCGAGCTGGTCGATCGTAATGCGCAGCTCCGCCATGGCGGAAAAGACCTTGTCACGGTAGTAGTTGGCCAGCGCCTGACTGCCCTCAACGGTCTTGGCGCCCATGAGCGCCTCGTCGAGGCTGCGCACCTTGCGGTACGCATCGCCCAGCAGCGCAGACATCTCGGGGATGATGCTCTCCTCGTACGAGCAGTCGGCCGTGACGGACGCGGCGTGGATGGCTGCAGCAGTCTCGGACAGCTCGCGCAAATAGCTGCTGACGGCGGGCATGATATCGCGCCGCGCCATCTCAAGCATGGTCAGCGCCTCGATGTTGAGGATCTTGCTGTAGTTTTCGAGGTGGATCTCATAGCGTGCCTCCATCTCGGTGCGGGTGTAGACATGGTGCTTGGTAAAGAGCGCCACGTTCTTGTCGGCAAGGTAATACGGCAGCGCTTCGGGCGTCGTGCGCAGGTTCAGCAGACCGCGGCGCTCCGCCTCTGCGATCCATGCCGCGTCATAACCGTTGCCCTTGAAGAGAATGCGCTTGTGCTTGATGAGCACGCTGCGGATGAGCGCCTGCAGATCGGCCTCAAAGTCCTTGCTGTCCTCGAGCGCATCAGCAAACTGCTCAAGGCTCTCGGCAACGGCCGTGTTGAGCACGACGTTGATGCCGGAAATGGAGGCCGAGGAGCCCGGCATACGGAACTCGAATTTATTGCCGGTAAAGGCGAAGGGCGAGGTGCGGTTGCGGTCGGTCGCGTCCTTGGGGAAGCGCGGCAGCGCGTGCACGCCGATCTTCATCAGCTGTCTTTCCTTGCCGCAGTAGGCCGTCTCGTCAATAATCGCGTTGAGGATCTCCTCGATCTCGTCGCCGACGTACATCGAAACGATCGCCGGAGGCGCCTCGTTCGCGCCGAGGCGGTGATCGTTTGCGGCCGACGCCACGCTGATGCGCAGCATATCCTGATAGTCGTCCACGGCCTGAATGACCGCGCACAGGAACAGCAGGAACTGCGCGTTTTCCGCCGGTGTCTCGCCGGGCTCAAGCAGGTTCATGCCGGTGTTCGTGACCAGCGACCAGTTATTGTGCTTGCCGGAGCCGTTGACGCCGGCAAACGGCTTTTCATGCAGCAGGCAGACCATGCCGTGGCGCGAGGCCACCTTCTGCATGATCTCCATCGTCAGCTGGTTCTGGTCAGCGGCGATGTTGCCGGTCGTAAACACGGGCGCGAGCTCGTGCTGCGCGGGCGCGACCTCGTTGTGCTCGGTCTTGGCATAGACACCGAGCTTCCAGAGCTCCTCATCGAGATCCTTCATGAATGCCGCAACGCGCGGCTTGATGCTGCCGAAGTAGTGGTCATCGAGCTCCTGTCCCTTCGGCGGCTTTGCACCAAAGAGCGTGCGCCCGGTATAGATCAGATCCTTGCGGCGGTTATAGACATCTTTGTCCACGAGGAAATACTCCTGCTCGGGGCCGACCGTCGTGCGCACGGCGGTCACGTCCGCGTTGCCGAACAGGTGGATCACACGCAGCGCCTGACGGTTGAGCGCCTCCGCGCTGCGCAGCAGCGGCGTCTTTTTATCGAGCGCCTCGCCGCCGTAGGAGCAGAACGCCGTCGGGATGCACAGGACGTTATCTTTTATAAAGGCATAGGACGTCGGGTCCCACGCGGTATAGCCGCGCGCTTCAAACGTCGCGCGCAGGCCGCCGGACGGGAAGCTGGAAGCGTCCGGCTCGCCGCGGACAAGCTCCTTGCCGGAAAACTCCATGATTACCTGACCGCCGCCGCAGGGAGAGATGAAGCTGTCATGCTTCTCGGCGGTGATGCCGGTCATCGGCTGGAACCAGTGCGTGAAGTGCGTCGCGCCCTTCTCGATCGCCCAGTCCTTCATGGCATTGGCCACGATGCGCGCTGCGTCGTCATCGAGACGCTTGCCCTTTTCCATCGTCGCCTGCACCTGCCGGTAGGTCTCCTTCGGCAGCCGCTCGCGCATGACTGCGTCGTTAAATACCATAGAGCCAAAAATGTCAGAGATCTTATCCATTTTCCAGGTCCCCTTTCTATGTTTCAAAATCTGTGTCAACAACGAAAAAACGGCACTGGTGCCCGGAGATCATTCGCTCTCCACGACGCCATTGCCGTTTCAATGTGGAAAATATACGCCTGTTGCAGAAAAATGTCAAGCGGGCCGGGCGCAATTTCTTTCGGCGGATTTCACAGAATTTTCGGCAGATCCGGGCAAGATTTTATTCTTGACATGTGCAAAACCCGTGGTGTATTATATACATGGATTTTTGATTGGAAAAATTCTGTGTGCCGCTGATACGGTCATGAAAGTACATATGGTATCTTTTCGAGAACGCTGACGTTTCACGATGACCCGGGGGAAAGTGCCCCTTATCGGCATCGGAAGCGTCTTTTTGTTTTTCCGTCCCGACTTCAACTGCGAGGTGAGAAGTATGAATTCGCCGCTGCACACCGTGAGCGCCCTGCTCGTCTCCGCCTCTGAGGCGCAGACCAAGCGCATCGGCGCCCTGCTCACACGCGCGCGCATCGTACCGTTTGAACACGCAGACAGCGCCCGGCAAGCGCTCGAGCAGTTCGACGCCGGCGGCATCGACGGTGTGCTCATCGCAGAGCCGGTCACCGGCAGCTCCGGACAGGAGCTGGCACTGCAGCTCAAAAAGCGGCGCTGCATGGCGGTGCTGCTGCTGGCTGAGCCCGCGCACGCAGACGCGGCCGCCGCCCTGCTGGAGCAGTCCGGCGTGCTGGTGCTGCCGAATGACGCGCCGGAGGCGCTCATCGTGCAGACCATCCGGCTGCTGGCTGCCGTGCGTATTCAGCTCGAGCAGATGCAGCACAAGACGGAAAAGCTGGAGGCGAAGGTCGCCGACATCCGAATCATCAACCGCGCGAAGCTTCTGCTCGTGCAGCACCTGCAGATGACGGAGACGGAGGCGCACAAATACATCGAAAAGCAGGCGATGAACACCAGTATGCCGCGGCGTACCATCGCCGAGAACATCATCCGTACCTATGAAGATTGAGGGGGTTATGCATGACCAAGTACATTTTCGTTACAGGCGGCGTTGTTTCCGGACTCGGCAAGGGCATTACGGCGGCCTCGCTCGGCCGTCTGCTCAAGGCGCGCGGCCTGAAGGTCGCGGCGCAGAAGCTCGATCCTTATATTAATGTAGACCCCGGCACGATGAGTCCTTACCAGCACGGTGAGGTATACGTCACCGAGGACGGCGCCGAGACCGATCTTGATCTCGGCCACTATGAGCGCTTCATCGACGAGGATCTGAACAAATACTCCAACCTCACGACCGGAAAGGTCTACTGGAACGTGCTCAACAAGGAGCGGCGCGGCGAATATCTCGGCGAGACGGTGCAGGTCATCCCTCACATCACAAACGAGATCAAAGACTTCATTTACAGCGTCGGCAGCAAGACGAACGCTGACGTCGTCATCACCGAGGTCGGCGGCACGACCGGCGACATCGAGAGCCAGCCGTTTCTCGAAGCCATCCGGCAGGTCGGGCTCGAGGTCGGGCGTGAAAATGCACTCTACATCCATGTGACGCTCGTGCCGTATCTGCACGGCAGCGAGGAGCACAAGACAAAGCCCACGCAGCATTCCGTAAAGGAACTGCAGGGCATGGGCATTTCCCCGGACATCATCGTGCTGCGCTGCGACGAGCCGCTCGAGGAATCCATCTTCCGCAAGATCTCTCTGTTCTGCAACGTCAAGCCCGACTGCGTGATCGAGAACATGACGCTGCCCGTGCTGTACGAGGCGCCGATCATGCTCGAACGCAACCGCTTTTCCGAGATCGTCTGCCGTGAGCTGCATATCGACGCGCCCGCGCCGGACATGACCGAGTGGGACGCCATGCTCGAGAGCATCCGCAGCCGCTCGCGCCACGTGACGATCGGGCTCGTGGGAAAATACGTCCAGCTGCACGACGCATATCTGTCCGTGGCAGAGGCACTGCGCCACGCCGGATACGTCTATGGCGCGCGTGTCGATATTCAATGGATTGACAGCGAGACGATCACGCGCGATAATGTAGAGGAGGTGCTCGGCGGATGCGACGGCATCCTCGTGCCCGGCGGCTTCGGCAACCGCGGCATTGAGGGCAAGATCGCGGCCGCGCACTATGCCCGCACGCACAATGTTCCCTACCTCGGCATCTGTCTGGGCATGCAGATCGCAGTCATCGAGTTTGCACGCTCCGTCTGCGGGCTGGCAGACGCCAATTCCGGCGAGTTCGACGAGAGCAGCACAAACAAGGTCATCGACTTCATGCCTGACCAGAACGATGAGATCGACAAGGGCGGCACGCTGCGCCTCGGCGCGTATCCGTGCTGCATCGTGCCCGGCACAAAGATGGCGGCGTGCTACGGCACGGCGCAGATCTCCGAGCGCCACCGCCACCGGTACGAGTTCAACAACGACTACCGCGCGCTCATGCAGGAAAAAGGGCTCGTGCTCTCCGGTCTGTCGCCAGACGGACACATTGTGGAGACCGTTGAGATACCCGAAAACGATTTTTATATCGGCGTACAGTACCATCCCGAGTTTAAGAGCCGCCCGAACAAGGCGCACCCCCTGTTCAAGGGCTTGATCTCGGCGGCACTGCGCCACACAGAAAGAGGATAACGTATGCACGATCGCTACACCAATCCCCTGTGCACCCGCTATGCCGGGCGCACAATGCAGCACATCTATTCCGACGACAACAAATTCTCCACCTGGCGCAGACTCTGGGTCGCGCTGGCGGAGAGCGAGCAGGAGCTCGGTCTGCCGATCACGGACGCACAGCTCGAGCAGCTGCGCGCGCACATCACCGACATCGACTACGCCTATGCCGCCGAGCGCGAGCATGAGGTGCGGCATGACGTGATGGCGCACGTGCTGACCTACGGCGCGTGCTGCCCGGACGCAAAGCCCATTTTGCACCTCGGCGCAACGTCCTGCTACGTTGGCGACAACACGGACATCATCCTCATGCGTGAGGCGCTCGAGCAGATCCGCAGCCTGCTGGTCAACGTCATTCAGGCGCTGGCGGACTTTGCCGAGACGCACAAGGCGCAGCCCACGCTCGCCTACACGCATTTTCAAGCCGCACAGCCGACGACCGTCGGCAAGCGTGCCACGCTCTGGGCACAGGATCTGCTGATGGATCTTGAGCAGCTCGAGTTCCAGCTGGAGCATCTCAAGCTTCTCGGCTGCAAGGGTACGACCGGCACGGGGGCAAGCTTCCTCGCCCTGTTTGACGGCGACGAGCAAAAGGTCGTCGCGCTCGAGCAGAAGATCTGCGAGAAGATGGGCTTTTCCGGCGCATACCCCGTCAGCGGTCAGACCTATTCGCGCAAGGTGGACTTTCAGGTGCTGCAGGTGCTGTCCGGCATCGCGCAGAGCGCGTCGAAGTTCTCGAGCGACATCCGGCTGCTGTCCCACCTCAAGGAGGTGGATGAGCCGTTCGAGAGCGGCCAGATCGGCTCCTCGGCCATGGCCTACAAGCGCAATCCCATGCGCAGCGAGCGCATTGCCTCCCTGTCGCGCTATGTCATCTGCGATCTGCAGAATGCCGCCGTCACGGCCAGCGCCCAGTGGTTCGAGCGCACGCTCGACGACTCGGCCAACCGCCGCATCAGCATCCCGGAGGCGTTTCTCGCCACCGACGGCATCCTGACGCTGTACCTCAATGTTATCCGCGGCCTGACCGTGTATCCGAAGATGGCCGAAAAGCATCTGGCGGAGGAGCTGCCGTTTCTCGCCACAGAGAACATCCTCATGTACTGCGTCAAGGAAAAGGGCGGCGACCGGCAGGCGCTGCATGAGGCCATCCGGCAGCACAGCGTCGCCGCCGGCAAAGCCGTCAAGCTCGGCGGCGGCAGCAACGACCTGCTCGAGCGCATTCTTGCCGACCCCATCTTCGGGCTCACGCGCGATGAGCTGGATGAATTGGTCGACCCACATGCCTTCACCGGCATGGCCGTACACCAGACCGAGACGTTCCTGCGCGAGCAGGTCGCTCCGGTCCTGAACAAATATACAACGCTGCTCGGATGCGAAGCATCCGTCAACGTGTAAGTAACAGGAGGTTTCTCTAATATGCTGACATCCATTGTAGGCATCAACTGGGGTGACGAGGGCAAGGGCCGCATGGTCGACCTGCTCAGTCAGAAGTATGACGTCGTTGTGCGCTATCAGGGCGGCAACAACGCCGGTCACACCGTCATCAACGACAAGGGCAAGTTCGTGCTCAATCTCATGCCGAGCGGCATCCTGCGCGACGAGACCGTGAACGTGCTCGGCCCCGGCATGGTCATTGATACGGAGCACATGTTCCATGAGGTCGAGCGTCTGCGCGACGGCGGCATCACCATCACGCCGGAGCACCTGAAGATCAGCGACAAGGCCGTCATCTGCATGCCGTATCACAAGCTGCTCGACTGCCTGGAGGAGGATCGTCTGGCGGACAAGAAGTTCGGCTCGACCCGCCGCGGCATCTCCCCCGCCTACTCGGACAAATATATGAAAAAGGCGCTGCGCATGGGCGAGCTGGCCGACCGCGACGCGCTCAAGGCGCGCCTGACCGACATCCTCGAGTGGAAGAATCTCTTCGTCGTCAATGGTTATCACCATGACCCCATCGACCTCGACGAGATGATGGCGTGGATCGACACCTACGCCATGCCGTTCAAGGACTACGTCTGCGACACGACCGACTACCTCTCCGAGGCCATTGAGGACAACAAGTCCCTGCTCTTTGAGGCACAGCTCGGCGCGCTGCGCGACATTGACTACGGCATCTATCCGTACACCTCCGGCTCGTCGACGATCGCGGCCTATGCCCCCATCGGCGCGGGCATCCCGGAGGCGCGGCTTGACTCGATCATCGGCATTATGAAGGCCTACTCCACCTGTGTGGGCGAGGGGCCGTTCACCTGCGAGATGTTCGGCGACGAGGCCGCCGCGCTGCGTGACGCCGGCGGCGAATACGGCGCCGCCACCGGCCGCCCGCGCCGCGTGGGCGGGTTTGACGTGGTCGCCTCCCGCTACGGCGTGAAAATGCAGGGCTGCACGAGCATCGCGCTGACGAAGCTCGACGTGCTGTCCTACATGGACAAGATCCCCGTGTGCGTCGCCTATGAGATCGATGGCGAGCGCGTGGAACGCTTCCCCATCGGCGTGAAGCTGGCCAAGGCCAAGCCCATCTACGAGTACCTGCCCGGCTTCCACTGTGATATCTCCGGCTGCCGCAAGGTGAGCGACCTGCCGAAGGAGGCACTCGACTACGTGCACTACCTTGAGGGCACTGTCGGCTGCCGCATCAAGTACGTTTCCGTCGGTCCTGACCGCGATGCGTACGTCAAAATGTTCTGAGACTGCCGAAACCGGCGCTCTGCATCAGCAGGGCGCCGGTTTTTCTGTATAAGCGCTGTGGTTGCCTTTTGCGCACGTGTGCGGTAGAATAAAAGTCAACTACCTTTAGGAGGAACATCATGCTTAAACGACTTCTTGTCTGTCTGCTCCTGACCGCCCTGCTGACCGGAAACGCAGCCGGTGCATACCTTCCTGCCGCGGCGGCAGGGAGCCCCGATGTGTATTCCGCCGGCGAACAGATCACAGGTGTCGGCGTCGACGTCAGTCAGTTTCAGGGTGACATTGACTGGAGCACAGCGGCGCAGAGCATCGACTTTGCCATCATCCGCTGCTACGCCCGCGGTCAGGCCGACCAAAAATGGAGCGTCAACGCCGCCGCGTGCGAGCGGCTCGGCATTCCCTACGGCGCGTATGTCTACTCCGCCGCCAAAACAGACGCACAAGCCCGAAGTGAGGCGGAGGGCGCGCTGCAGCAGCTGCGCGGCAAAAGCCCGCGGCTGCCGATCTACCTCGATCTGGAGGATGAGAGCGTGCGCACCGGCTGCACGAAAGCCGAGATCCTGCGCCATGCGACCATCTTCTGCGACACGCTGCGCGCCGCCGGCTACAGCGTCGGCATTTACGCCAACCGCTACTGGTGGACGACCGTGCTCGACGACCCTGCCTATGACCAGTGGGATCGCTGGCTCGCCGTCTGGGATGCGCAGACCGGCTACAGCGGCAGCTACAGCACATGGCAGTGCAGCAACAGCGCCCGCATCCCCGGCATCCCGACGAACGTCGACCTGAATCTGCGCTACGGCACATCGCTCAACGCAGGGCATACGCACGATTACCGCGTTACGAAGCACGCAGAGCCTTCGTGTACAGCCTTTGGCAGCAGCGTCTACACCTGCAGCAGCTGCGGCGCATCCGTGACCCAGCCGCTGCGTCCGCTGCGCAGCTGCCCGAGCAAGAATCTGAGCGATGTCCCTGCGCCGGATAACTGGGCGCACGCCGGCATTGATTTCTGCGTGCGCACCGGCTTGATGTCCGGTGTTGGCAGCGGCCGCTTCGACCCAAAGGGGACGACCACACGCGCGCAGGCGGTACAGGTCCTCTACGAGCTCTCCGGCGCGCCAAAGGTCAGCGGCAAGACCCCGTTTACGGATCTGACGCACGGCTGGTATCAGAGCGCCGTGCTCTGGGCGTACCAGACCGGCGTGACAGCCGGAACGAGCCGGACGACCTTCTCCCCCGACGATCCGGTAACGCGCGAGCAGCTCGCCGCACTGCTCATGGGGTACGCAGACCGCATCCTGAAGCTCCGGCACACATGGACGCCCGCGAACCTGAACGATTTCCCGGACGGCGGCTATGTGGCCGGCTGGGCGCGCAGCGCAATGGCGGACGCCGTCGCGCTCGGCCTGATCTCCGGGTCGAACGACAACGGCGTCAACTACCTGCGCCCGCAGGGGCACGCCGCGCGCGAGCAGACCGCCACGATTCTGTCGGCGTTTTGCCAGAATGTGAAAAAAGGATAACAGCAAAGCGGCGCTCCGGGAACGGAGCGCCGCTTTTGTATGGAATCCTTATCCGATGCCGCCGAGGATCGCCCCGGCGATCAGCGCCACAAGCACACTGGCGCAGTAGACATATTTGCCGGCCGGATAATACCAGCCGCCGATGGGCTTGCGTGCACCGAGATTTACGCTCTCGAGCACGAGCTTTTTACCGCCGATCCAGAAGAACATTACTGCCGCGAGCAGTGCGCCCAGCGGGCAGATATAGATGGATACGACATCCATCCACTGTGAGACGATGGCCTGAATGCACAGCGCGGCTGCAAGACCGATCACATGGATCACCGCCGTTGCCGGCACGCGCTTGAGGCCGAGCTTTTCCTGCAGGGATGCGACCGGTGCCTCATAGAGATTGATGATCGACGTGACGCCCGCAAACGACACACACAGGAAAAACACCATCGCCACGATGCGCCCGCCCGCCATGCCGTTCATGACGTGGACAAGATAGATGAACATCAGCCCCGGACCGCCGGCGTCGAGCTCAGCGCCGCCGGCCGCCATGGCGGGGATGATGACAAATGCCGCCAGCAGCGCCGCGATCGTGTCAAAGAGTGCAACGTTGCGCGCAGAGCTCGGAATGCACTCGTTTTTGCTGAGGTAAGAACCGTAGATCACGCTGCCGTTGCCCGCAACAGACAGGGAGAAAAACGCCTGACCAAAGGCATAGATCCAGACATACGGGTCGAGCAGGCCCTCGGGCTTGATGGTGAAGATATACCGATAGCCGCCCGACGCACCGGGCAGCGTGAACACATAGATGCCGAGCGCGACAAAGAGGAAAAACAGGATCGGCATCATGACCTTGTTGGCCTTTTCAATGCCGCCGGCAATGCCGAACGACATGATGAAAAAGCTCACCGCAACTGCGACCACGACCCAGACGTTTGCGCCCCAGGCGCTGGCTGTGGCGTTGAAGCTGCCGACGATCGCATCCATGTCCTGACCCATGGCAGACAGTCCGCCGTCAAACGCCAGAAATGTATACTTGAAGATCCAGCCCATGACGCATGTGTAGCCGATGGCCAGCGCCAGCGACCCGAGCACCGGGATGTAACCGACGAGCTCGCCCGGCTTGCGCTTTCCGAAGCGCGCCTCGGTGCACATACCGAACGAGCCGACCGGGCCTGCGCCGCCCGCGCGGCCGAGTGCAAATTCTCCGATGACGCCGGTAGAGGCGATGAGGATGACAAAGAGAAAGTACGGGATGAGGAAGGTCATGCCGCCCCACTGGGACACCAGCGTCGGGAAGCGCCAGATGTTGCCCATGCCGACGGCCGAGCCGATGCAGGCGATGATGAAGCCGCCGCGGCTGCGAAAGCCGTCGCGGTTATTGACGTTTGTGTCATTACCCATGATGTTGTTTCCTTTCACGCACTAGGCACAAATTGGTTTGATTATACCGCAAAAGTGCGCGCACCGCAACTGTTGTTTGCGTCCGGAGCCTGACCGGAGCGCAAAAGCCGCCCGCACCATGCAAAACGGCGCAAACGGTGCGGGCGGTGTGCTGATAGAATAGTCGGCCTGCAGTACACAGCGCGCCGCTCCGGCGCACTCAGACCTTGGCGAGGAAGCACGTCTGGCTCCCGACCTCGGAATAGAGAATGGCCTGATCCTTGCCGAGGTCATAGACGCGGATGACATCCGCCATCACATCCTCAGCATCGGACGGCATGAGCTGCGCGTACACGTTCTCGCAGTCTGCAAAGAGCGTGTCCTGAAATACGCAGTCGTCCTCCCCCGGATAGAGCGCGACATAAAACGAACCGGCCTCCACGAGGTCCTGGAAGAAGTGGCTGCCGTAGCTCAGCTCCGGACGCAGACCGTGCGAGCTGTAGGCGAGCTCCGCGATGCAGTCGAAGCGGTTGATCTCCATGAAATGCACCGGCACGCCAAGGCTGGGCGTGGTCGTGCCCCAGCGGCCCGGGCCAAGCAGGATCGTCCCCTCGCCGCGCAGGCGATTATTGAGTTCACCCAGCTTGCGCGCGACCTGATATTTACGCTGCTCCGGCAAGTCCAGATACGGTTCGACCTGAACCATGACGGCATAACGGATGGGCAGACAGACGTTTCCGCCCATGAAGTTGCCGCTCGTGCGGAAATAAAACTCTTTCACATTCGGCATGACGCCGGCCGCACCGACGCCGCGCGTCTGCAGCGGTCTGCACTGGAGGAGATTGACGCGGTAATTGCCGTCCTGATCGAAGTTGCAGGCATACTCGATATCAACCGGGTAGCTGTACTTCTCCTCGAGCACACGCATCACCTCTGTCATGACATCGGTGAAGTCAGTATTGCGCAATAGCTTTCGGAAATTCAGAATATCCGGTGCGTCCGCCGTGCTCAGCCCCATCTCACGCAGGCGCGAAACGGTCGGATAGTCCCGCTCCATGAACAGGGAAGGATCCGCCTTGATGTCGCGCTTGTCAATGCTCTGCACACGAATAGTCTCAAACGCATTATCCTTGAGCGCGATCACATCCATCTTATGCTGCGAGTACTTATACTCGTCGCCATAGGCGACCATCGGCGGCGCCGTCGGGTGGTCCATATTGAGCAGCCGCGCATAGTCGTCGGCCTCGCGGTCGACCGCGCGCGTGCCCATGCCGAACACGAGCCGCAGCATGCCCTTATTCTCCTCCGAAGCGTTCTGCCGATTGAGATACAGGTTCTTGGAGTGGCCGACGCCCGCGATGTGCGGGTAGTAATAATCCCCGTGCACATCGCCGCAGACGCGCATGACCAGAAGCGCCATCTGCTCGTCGCGGTCGAGAAGCTTGCGCTCGGCGCGGTAGCGGATGGCATCCGGGTTGACGGTGCTGGCATAAACCTGCTTGACCGCGCGCTCAAAGACGGCATAGCGCTGCTCCAGACTGCCCTGATTGGGGCAGAACACGCTCTCATACTTGCCCGCAAAGGCATTTCCGAAGCCGTCCTCGAGGATCGAGCTGGAGCGCACGATGATCGGCGACTGGCCGAAATATTCGAGCATGGACAAAAACTGCTCCTTGATGCTCGGCATGAACGTACCGTTGAGCAGCAGCTCACGGATGGGCTGTGCATATTCGAGGTAGTCCGCCTCCTCGACCATGCGGATACGGGACGACCACAGGCCGTTTTGCACACCGTAGGTGTAAAAGACGTCCGCCCCGATGTAGTAGGAATCATGCGGCTCGACACGTGTACGGTAGAGCTCCGGCGCTTCGTCGCGCAGGATGTTGCGCGCCAGGAGCATGCCGGCCGCCTTGCCGCCGATGCAGCCCGTACCGATCTCGCGGTTTTTGATGTACAGCAGGTCGCGCATGGAGAAGTATTTCCGGCACAGGGCAAGGCGCGTCGGCTCGTTGCCGAGCAGACAGCGGAGCATATTCTCCTTGAGGCGTTTTCCGTCGGCATCCGTCGGCTCGTGCCCGTCGGAGACGGAGTCAAACATGCTGTCCCAGCAGTCGCGCCGCTCCCCCGTCTGGGTGAAGCGCTCAAAGACGGCATAGTTGTCCGCGCTGGAGGTCAGAGCGCGCCACTTCGCGCCGGTGATCTTCAGCGGAAAATACGTCGTCTGCGTGCTGCGGCCGCGCACCTTGACGGCATGGATATAGACACTGCCGTCGAGCGTGCGGATGTTGGCGAGCAGCGGCGTCTCGCGGCGGATGCGCGACATGGTCTCGTAGGTGTGCTTTTCATAATCGATCGGCTGATACGCGACCGCCTGACGCCGGATGAGAAGCGGGTTGATCAGCAGGAAAAAGTTTGAGATCATCAGGTCGGAAAACCAATATTTCTGCAGATCCGACAGGCAGTCGAACACGAAAAACGTGCCGAGCGGCTCCTTGTCAATGATGCGGTGCACCTGCACGGCAAAGGTCTCAAAGCCCACGCGCGGATCAAGCTCGTATTTCTCGACATTTGCGCCGCGCTCGCGCAGCGCCGCCGTGTCCATGATCTCCTCGTGATCAGCAAAGCGTATGTAGACGATGCGGTCGCCCTTGCGGGCAACATTGGTCACGAATCTCGTTGCGACGTACATATAGTCGCTGATGTGTTCACACTGCCAGACGACCGTGTCGCCCGGACGAAGGTAATCGATCGCCTCATCGAGGCCGTCGATACCGGTGGAAATGCGGCGCTCAGTCTCCATAGTCTTCTCCTCGCTTTCACGATATTTTATAAGGGCATCCCCCGCTGCGCTGCGGTGCGCAGGAATTGGTGGTATAAAATAGTCTACCACAGATCATCGGCTTTTTCTACCATGTTAATTTCCCGTCAGGCGCCCCGGAAAACAGGACGGACAAAATTTCTGTTCCCAAGACCGTGTTGTTATGATATACTGCTCTTACCATATTGCCGCGCCGGTGCTGCGCTGCACAGGCAGTGCAGCCCGAGCGCGAAAATAGATGAGGAGAGAAAATCATGACAGACATCAAACGCCGCCTTCTGGCCTGTGCGCTGCTTGTGTGCATGATGGTCTGCGTCTTTGCGGGCCTTGCCGCGACGCCTGCCGAGGCTGCCGACGTGCGCGCGGTCAACTGGATGGAGAATGTACCCGACGAGACAAAGCTCAGCAGCATGTCCATCCCCGGCACGCACGACAGCTGCACGCAGAACGTCGACATGCGCTACATCTTCCAGTGTCAGGATGCAAGCATCGCCACGCAGCTCAAATACGGCTACCGCTATCTCGATATGCGTCTGGTGCTCGAAAAGCGCTCCGGTCAGGAGACGCTCGTGCTCAAGCACAACATCGCCAGATGCAAGGTCTCCGACTCCCCGTTTTCCAGAACGCTCACGCTGGCGGACGTGCTCAAAGACGTCTACGCCTTTCTCAACGAGCATCCGAGCGAAACGGTCATCATGTGCATGAAGGCCGAAAACAGCAAGGACGACGTTGCCGCCGTGCAGAAAGCGCTCTACGAGATGATCAATCAGGCATCCGAGCGCTGGTATCTGAAAAACGAGATCCCGACCTTGGGAGCGGTGCGCGGCAGGATCGTGCTCGCCACCCGCTTTGACGACAAGCTGCAGGTCGGCTCGGATCGCTGCGGGCTGTACTTCGGCTGGGCGGATCAGGGCGACCGCACCATTCTCACCGACCCCACTGCAGAGTCCGCGATCAACAGCCGCGAGACGCTGTGCGTGCAGGATCGCTACAACTACGACGTTGATGACAAGATCACCGCCATCCGAACCTGCCTCGACAGCAGCCGTGCAGCGGATGACACCTTTTTCCTGAACTTCACCTCCACGAGCGGCAGCGGCGCGGTGGGGCACCCGAAGGAATACGCCAAGGACATCAATCTCGATCTCTACGCCTATGAATGGGAGGCCGGGAAAGCCTACGGCGTTGTCATCGTCGATTTCGGTCCGAAGAAGATCGCCGAGAAGATCTACGGAACGAATTTTCAGTGACCGGCTGCGCGCCGAAGCATAGCAAAAACACAAAAGCCTTTGAGAGCGGAATGTTCTCAAAGGCTTTTGCATCGGCCGGCGTTTGGCAGCACCCACCGCCTGCAGCAGGCCGTCCGGCGGCCGCGGAAAAGTCTTCATCCGACGGGCTGTTTGTTTCTTCGTTGACATTCTTCGCACTATATGTTACCATTTTCCGCGGATGTTTGTGCATGGATTGCCAAAAAAACAAAGGAGTATGATCGTCATGAATGAGAAACCGGCCCCGAAGGCCGTCGCTTTGCTGCCTGTCGCCGTCTTTTTGGTGCTGTACCTGGTGCTGGGCATCGTTTTGGAATATGTGCTGAAAATCGAAATGGGCTTCTATCAGATCCCCATCGTCGTTGCTTTTTTGGTGGCTCTGCTGGTTGCCTGCCTGCAAAATCGCAGTGTGAGTTTTGATGAAAAGCTGGTGCTGATGGGACAGGGCATCGGCGACAAAAACATCGTCACCATGATCCTGATCTTTCTGGTCGCCGGTATCTTTGTGGGAGTCACCGGGCGCACGAGCGCTGAGGCCGTGGCCTACTTCCTGCTGTCCATCGCTCCGGTGAAGCTGGCCGTCGCGGTGCTGTTCGTGGTGGCGTGCTTCGTCTCCATGGCCATGGGCACCTCCGTTGGCACGATCACGCTCCTTGCGCCCATCGCCGTGGCCGTGTCCGCCAGCTCCGGCTTTGATCTGCCGTTGTGCATCGCCTCTGTCATGGGCGGCGCAATGTTCGGCGACAACCTCAGCTTCATCTCCGACACCACGATCGCCGCCTGCTCCACGCAGGGCACGGAGATGAAGGATAAGTTCCGCGCAAACTTCAAGATCGCCCTGCCCGCCGCACTGGCGGCGCTGGTGCTGATCATCGCCGTATCCTTGGGCACGGATGTGCAGAGTGCCGTCTCCGGCGATCATGATCTGGTGCTCATCATCCCCTATCTGCTGGTGCTCATCGGCGGCATCCTCGGCCTGAACGTGTTTGTGGTGCTGCTCATCGGCATTGCTGCCGGCGCTGCCATCACGCTCATCACCGGGCAGGTCACGGCGCTGGAGCTCATGGGCAACATGGGCGGCGGCGTGTCGGGCATGTTCGAGACCATTCTGGTGACGCTGCTGGTCGCCTCCCTGTGCGGCCTGATCCGCGCCTACGGCGGCTTCGAGAGCATCCTCGCCTTCATCCGCCGGGTGTTTCGCGGAAAGCGCGGCGGTCAGCTCGGCATTGGTCTGCTGGTGGGCCTCATGGACATTGCCACCGCCAACAACACCGTTGCCATCGTCATGGCGGGGCCGATCGCCAAGGAGGTCGCCGAGGAGTACGGCATCAGCTCCAAGCGCTCCGCTTCCCTGCTGGATACGTTCTCGTGCATCTTTCAGGGAATCCTCCCCTATGGTGCGCAAATGCTGGTGGCTCTGTCCACCTGCGCCACGCTGGGCTATGCCGTCAGCGCCTTTGACATCATCCCGCTGCTATTCTACCCCTTCCTACTGTGCCTGTCGAGCCTGCTGTTCATCCTCTTTGATCATCAGTGAGTCTCCCGCGCAGCGCACGGAACGAGCCCCAAAACACAACCCCCTTTGAGAACTGCGTTCTCAAAGGGGGTTTTTGTTTCAGCCGGCACAATGCTCCAGCAGCGCCTCATCCTTGAGGCGGTAATATTTCCACCACTGCAGGCACTTGATCTGTGCCTCCTGCTCCGAGGTAAGCCGGGTGATCTCGTGCCCGGAAGCATCCAGATACACGTCGTGGTTGATAACCGGCAGACTCCGGCGCACTGCGTTGAGCATATCGAAATAGGGATCCATCCCACACATACCGGTCAGCTCGTACACCGCCGCGCCCAAATAGCTTGAGCTGATGGTCTCCGGAAGCTCGAGCGCGTCAAAATCGCAGTCCGGTGCATAAGCCTCGTTCGCCCAAATGAGGTAAGGCGTCTCATAGGTTTCCAGCACGTGCGCAGAGGTATCGGTCATACCGATCGGGAGTCCCAGCTCTTGATACACACCGTAATCCTGCCCCAGGGCCGGCAGATGGTCGCCATAAAACACGAGCAGCACGGGCTCCGGGCGTGTGTCCAGATAATTGCACAGCTTGGTCAGCATCGCCGTAGAGTCGCGGACGCCCTCCATATATACCGAGAGGGGCTCCATGGCCTCGTCCGAGATCGTCGTGTTCAGCGGCGGCTGCTCCGGCACAAAGCCATATTTCCCATAGGTGTAAGCCTGATGGTTCTGGATGCTCACGCCGTAGGCAAACAGGGGCGTATCCCCGCCCAAGCGTGCATCCAGCTCGGAGATCAGATGGTCGGCGAAGGCGTCGTCAGAGATCATCGTCCCCTTCTGATCCGCTTGCGTGTAGTTTTCGTTGAAGATGCGCTCCTCCATGCCAAGGAACTGATAAACACTGTCCCGGTTATAAAACCAGCTGTAGCCCGGATGCATGAACAGGGTCGAATAGCCCGCCTGCTGATAGTCCCACGGCAGTGCGTTGACCGCCTTATGCACCACGCGAAAGGCGGATACATTGGACGTAGAGATCATGTTTGTCTGAATACCGGTCAAAACATCAAACTCCGTATTTGCCGTTCCCGCACCGAAATTGCTCACGGCAATATGACCGCTCCTGGCACGCGGCGAATCCGCCAGCACGTGGAAACCGTGCATCGGATCATCCTCCTCGGTGTAGGCAAATACGTCCGCATCAGACAGGTCACTGTAGGACTCGCACATCAGGAAGAGGATATTGGGCTGTACCTTCGGCTGCACATAATGCTGCGCGTCCTGATCGATCAGCGCCTCTACCTGCGTTTTTTGATATCCGTCCGGTTTTTCGACCGGATACAAGTTGTAATTGTGCAAAAAGCAGTATGGGAAGCCACACAGACGGAACACCTCCGGCACATTGCTCTTTGAGACTTTCACGGTACCCACGCCGCGCCGGTCGTAAATATCCCCGCTCGGATACACCTTGACCATGCTCGCGCCGAATACCGCCAGCACCACCAGCGCCATGATGCCGCGCACATACCATCTCGGTCTGCGCGCCCGCGACCAGTAGGCCAGCGCAAAACACACTGCGCTCAGCAGCAGGATTGCAGCCAGAGTGCCCCAGTGGAGATCCAGCTGATAATCCCCCACCGCATTCGCAGCCTCCCGGAGCAGTGCACAGTCCGCCGGGACGAAGGGGTCGTTGCGGCAATCTGTCTTAATCAGATTGATATAGGACAGCAGATTTACGATCAGGCCGCCGATCCCGGCCGCCGAAAATGCATTTCCGGTCAAGCAATAGCACACAATGAGGACAACACATACCGGAAAAATGTTCAGCAGAATCAGCAGCTTATCCTCCCAAAACGCCGCGAGCGTATCCGGCAGCAGGCCCGGCTGGATCGCCAGCACCGTCAGAGTAAACAGTACACAGGCAAACGCGAGCACCAGAACTGTTCCAACGGCTGACAGTGCGATCGGACGCCGCCGTTCTCTGCCCAGTATAGGATACTTCATTGGTCCTAACTCCTCTCATAGATCCGCTCAAACACTGCAGACCACAGGCGCAGCCGCAGCGTTTCGGAAAAAGTGCAAGGATCTTGCACGGAGACGCGCAAAATCCTTGCACCTGATGGACAGCGTTTCACGAACGAATGTATCGCACTCGGTTTTCCGCCGCCAATACTCAATAGAGCTTTGCGCCTGCCGGGATGTGCGGATCGACCATCAGCAAATGGAGCTTTTCCTCGCCGTTTTCGTGATGGACGGCGGAGATCAGCATACCGCAGGAGTCGATACCCATCATCGGGCGCGGCGGGAGGTTCGTGATGGCGATGCAGGTCTTGCCAACCAGCTCCTCCGGCTCATAATACTGATGAATGCCGCTCAGGATGACGCGATCCTCGCCGGTACCGTCGTCGAGCGTGAACTTCAGGAGCTTCTTCGACTTCTTCACGGCCTCGCAGGCCTTGACCTTCACAACACGGAAATCGCTCTTGGAGAAGGTGTCAAAATCGACCTGATCTTGGAACAGAGGCTCGATCTGAACATTGGAAAAATCAATTTTTTCCTCCACAACCGGAGCCGTCTGAGCAGCCTCCGCAGGAGCCGAAGCTTCCTTGGAAGCCTTCTTGTCGGAGTCAAGCGGCTTCATTGTCGGGATAAGATTCCTCACATGGAATAGCTGTGTAGAAACCCTGTTAATACTGTGCTTTGCTTACAGGTCACATTTTCCCGTGTGTGATAACTCTGTACATTTCCCTGCTGAAAGCATACACCATAGTGGTGCTCCAAGTGGTGTATGTGGTGCAACTCCAACCTTTCGCACCTCCGAAAGATTGTAGTTAATATTATAACAGTAGAATCTCAGAATTTCAATGGGTTTCAGGTCGTCCCGTAAGGAATTCAGAAAAAACTTCAATACTCTGCTTACATTCACTCTTTATATTGTGCCCGTCTAAAGCGTGGTTATAAACGGATATGCAAAGTTCAATCCCGTACTACGCCACGCCGTTAATCCTCTATCACAAGACAATTTACCTTTCCACTGAACGCTGTACAGGCATCTATGGCAATAATTCCGGGACCATAATAGGGAGAGAAGTCCGCATCTTCTCCAAACTCGGTCCCCTTGTGTTCGTATTTGCTATGGCCATACGAAGTATGCCAATGTCCGCAAACAATGGTCTTATTCTCATCTGCGGTCTGTGCTGCATCCATGCCATTGAACCATCTTGCTCGATTCCATTGCTCACGGTCTGCTTCTCTCCACGAAGAAATATAGCTGTAGCTTTTATCCCTGTTCGGAATGCTTGGTATCCAGCCATGCGTGAAAACATAGTGTTCCGTCTCAAAGTAATCAAGCATCGCTGGGATAATCTCTTTGTAAAACGGTGTGTCTTTCGCTGCATCGGCAAAATCATAATGGCGTATAGATGCCATCACTGGATCAAAGCCCGTCAACTGGAGTGCAGTATCATAAGTTCCGTTTGATTTGTGATAGCTATATGGCATCCCTGCATCCGTGGTCACAAGCTCCACAAATAGGTCCTCATGGTTTCCACGAATGAGAATTATCTTGTCTTGCTCCATCTGCTCCAATATGAACTGCTGAAGCTGTTTCGCCTCATGCCCTCGATCAAATAAATCTCCGAGCATGATCAACTTATGAGGAGTTGTATCAGAAAAGAAGCCTGCCTTTTCCAATGCAGATTTCATCTGCGTATAGTAGCCGTGAATATCGGAGACAACATAGTAACGCATAATTTCTTATTTTTCGCCTCTATTATCCTTGGATAGTCTGTCGGCCAGAATCAACTCTTTCATCTAAAGCAGAGCCATTCATCTATGGTCAGATCAAGCTCGGCAAGGGCAATCACCAGCAGCTTCATCTCATTCTTATCAATGCCGAAGTTTATGCTTATTGTATCGTAGTTCTTCGGAAGCTGCAAGATATATCGTGCCTCGTTGCGTTCATATCGCCTGAGTAATTCTGGCTGATCCTTAAAAAACTTTCTTCCGGTAGTATAATTTAATATAGTATAGATGAGCGAGCAAAGCAAGACGCACTCAATATGCTGCTTGCCCATGCAGTAAAAACGAATCAAAAGAACTAAGAGGAACTGCAAGTCGCAGTTCCTCTTTTTAGTTTCCATCGTTCTTTTGAGCAAAGTATCGCTTCCGAAGATGGGCAACATCCCTTTGACTATCCGAATTTATAAATAGGTTTGCCTTAGCGAAGGCTTGCTTGATTTCTGTGGCAAGCGCAATCGGGTCTTTCTGCCGTATCACAAATAACTGTATCCTTTTCGCTTTGCACAGGAAGTGAAGAACCTCCGCAACTTTGGCTTCTCTATCAGTGCCTTTTTGAGAAAAGGCAAACGCAAGCCGCAGTTCCGGGATAACCGCATCGATCCGTGCCCCAATCAGTTTTTCGTCGTCTGTGCGTGCCGCAAGCCCATATTGCTTTGCATACATCGTTACAAGCAGATATGGCAGCTCCTTAAGAAATGCTTTCTCACAGTAGATGCAGCCGGCTCCTTCAACTGCACGGTGAAACACTTTATCCTTCCATTCATGCCCGCAAATGCCTTTCCACCAAACTGGGTATTGTGACAGTCTTGATATCTCTGTGGGCTTTCTTGTGTTTTTTGCCGCATTCCATTCCTGTGCCAGCTCCGGGTCTGTAGTTGCTAAATCGCTATAACTAGGCAACACAGCGTTCCTCGTGCATACTGGGCATTTTAACCCACGAACTTTGGATTTGATTACCGCCCTATACTCATGTCCGCAGGTACTGCACTTCCACCAGACATTTTTGGTAGAGCGCTCGTTGACATCCTCCGGCAATAATGTGCCGTTTTTTTGTGACCATTCCAATGCGAGCTGCGGATGGAGCGAAGCTAAATCATTGAATCCCTTCAGCAATTTTATTCCGCTGCAATAAGGGCATTTGCTTCCATAAGCCCGTGTAGATATGAGCGTAAACCACTCATGGCCCTGTTCGCATTTCCACCAAACTTTCCGATTTGCATAAGGCGTTACCTGTGTTGGCTTGAGCGGTGCGTTTCGAGGCGACCACTCCTTTGCAACCTGCGGCAGTACAGTTGCAAGGTCGTTAAATCCTTGAAGGACTGCGTTGTGTGAACAGTAGGGGCAACCAGCTCCCCTGACTCGATTTCGTATTTCTGCGCTCCACTCATGTCCGCAAGCTCCTATCCAAAGCACTTTCTTATGAGAGCCAACACCGATCTCTGTCGGTTGGATGGTATTCTTCGGCGACCATTCTTTCAGTAGTTCCGGTTTCAAACTCGCAAGGTCATTGATACCCGCAACGATTCTGGCGTTACTGCAAATCGGGCAATTCTCGCCGCTTGATCTTGCCTTTACGCTGGCCTGCCACTCATGACCACAACTGCCATGCCACCAATATAGTTTTTTAGAACCATAGGGTACATCATCCGGTGAGATGCTGCCGTTTCTTTCTGACCATTCAGCTACAAGCCAAGGTTTCTTATTTGCCAAACTGTTTTCCATACTGTTGCCGCCCTTCCTGCGTACTGCTAACAGTATAAGAAAAACCTCAAAATAAGAGAAATGTGCAAAAAGAGAAATCCCCCTGCAATCGCAGATTTTGCGACCGCAAGGGGGAGAGAACCATATTATACATTTGCCATTTGCTTGGCTCCGGTTTTCAAATATGTTTCAAAGGCTGTGATTTCTCGTTTCTTCAGGTCGTTCGTGACCGTCACATAAATATCGAGCGTGGTCGTTACATCGGCGTGACCAAGCACAGACTGCACGACCTTTACATTCAGACCGCTCTCGCACATTCTTGTAGCGAATGTATGCCGTAGCACATGGCACGAGAACTTAGGCAGAAGAACCGGATCGGAGTCTACGCCCTTTTTCTCAAGAACTTCGCTGTTACAATCGCGCATGATCCGTTGCAGAGCCTTATTCAATGTGCCTTGATGCTGCACCTCGCCGTTCCGATTAACAAACACGAAGTCTGAATACCCCTCAATGTGGCTGACACTTTTCATTCCGCACTCCTCTTGGAACTCCTTTTCCATTAGAAATGCCTGCTTCACACCTTCGGTCATGGGAATTTCCCGAATACCGGCTTTTGTCTTAGGTGTATTGATGGAGAAGTAGCAGCCCTTCTCATCTCTGTGGTTGTAGTACACCAGCGTATGGTTCACGCTGATGATGCCGTTTTCCATATCCACATCGCACCAGCGCAGACCAGTGATTTCCCCCACACGCATTCCGGTGTTCGCCATAATATAAAAGACAGGATACCAGTGCTGGTATTTGGGAGTTCTGGCCAGATAACCAAGAAACAATTCTTCCTGCTCAAGGGTCAAAGCCTTTCTTTTCTCGATTTCCGAACCGTGCGCCATTTTGATTTCCCGAAGCATATTGGCCGCAGGGTTGCTGCGAATCATATCGTCATCGACGGCTATCTGAAATACTTGGTGGACAATATTATGGATGACATCTACCGTAGACGGCTTCAGGACCTTATCGTCGATGAGCTGGTTATAGAATCGGCGCACATCCGATTTTTTCACCTGTACCAGCTTCTTCTTTCCGAAAGTTGGCTTCACAAACAGCTCATACATATAAATGTAGTTTTTCATGGTGCTGTCCTTGATGCCTCTTTTCAGTTGGCACCAAAGCTCATATACATCATTCACCGTGACATTTTTGATATTGGCTTTGATGCCGTCATGCTGGTCAACAAGGATCTGTTCCTCCTGCTCCCGGAGATCTTCCAATGTTGCAGCGTATATGGTATTACGTTTTCCGAGCTTATCTGTCCAGCGGTACATATAGCTGCCGGTTTTTCTCTGTACCTCTCCGGTGCGTAGCCTGACATGGTGGCTATCAAAGCGAACGGTTGTCTGCCGCTTTTCCTTCTTTTGAAACTGCATAGTCTTCACTCCTCTGCTTTCGCTTTTCTCTTGGCACCATTAAGGATACATAGAGACATCTCGTTTTCCAATGTTGCGAATCAGCCCATATCAAGCAAATCGCATACTTGACTCATACAGAATAGGCCGACTCAAGGTATTCATCGAACTTTTTCCGCTTGATCATTCTTCGGTTTCCGACCCAGATAACATAGTTGCATTCGGGCTTATCGGTCATATCCCGCAGCTTTCTCACGCCGATACCGCTCAGCTTCTTCAAGGCTAATGGTAATGCGCTCCCAAACAGGAACGAGATTTTCTTTTTCTGTTCGCGTCATTTATTCCGCCTCCTCGTGTTTCCGGAGATAGGTCACATATTCACTTCTGTTTCGGAACTTGTACCATCTCCAGTTGTATTCCTCCGATTTGAAAAACGCCTTACGGATCGCATCATAGAAATGCTGGATAGCTTTCATGTTGATACCGGGGGTCAGCACCAAGTCGCCGACTTTGATTGCAGCAAGGTCTTTGTGTTCTTTTCTCCACGGAGTATAGAGGAAGGGCTGTGACATCATACCGTTATAGATAGCCTCATCGATAGCTGTGTTGGGATTCAGCCACTTATATAAGCAGATGATCACTTCCTCGACTCGGACAGCGTTCAGACCCTGCATATTCATCAGGTCGAAAACACGCATATCAAGGATCTGCTTCAGGGACCGGAAGCCCAAATCGCAAAAGTAATCAGCGACGACCCGATCATCTTTTTCGAGCCACTTTGTCGAGCTGGGGTTGATGTTTATTTTGTTATTCATGTGAATCACTCCTACCGGGTTTTATGAGATTGCCCTCTCACTTTCTCTTTGCCGAATTTTTTTGCGATTTTCCCGCTGCTTTTACTAATTCTCTAAAATATTTTGGCTCAGCTTCACTAACTGGCCAATAAAATTGCGTATATTCTCTTGACCAGGTGGAAATATTATGATAAAATATGATTGACCGTAGATTTTCCTTAAAATCAGGAGGTGCATTATGGCATACATTACACGAGAACTTGAGCGCAAGTTCTTAAAACTCAATGATTTTTTCAAGGTTATCCTTGTTACGGGCGCAAGACAGGTCGGCAAAACGACGATGTTAAGCACCTTGCAGGGAGCGACAGGACCTATGTCACGATGGACAATACAATGGCGAGAGATCTCGCACAGTCTGACCCCGTGCTGTTCTTTCAGACCTATAAGCCGCCGATCCTTATTGATGAGGTGCAGAAAGCGCCGGAGCTGTTCGAGCAAATCAAAATTATTTGCGATGAGAGCGACGAAAAAGGTCTCATTTGGCTGACCGGTTCGCAGCAGTACAATATGATGAAACGAGTACGCGAGACACTCGCCGGAAGAATCGGCATTTTGGAGCTGTACAGCTTGTCCGCAAGAGAAAAAGCAGGACTTGTGTTCGACACGGATTTGGACTTCTCACTTGCCACCTTGCAGGCAAGGCAGCGTAAACTTCCCAAAAATGATGTGATTCAAGTTTTCAATCACATTTGGGAAGGCGGTATGCCTCAGGTGCAGGGTGTGGACGACGAACTCCGGCTGGAATATTTCAATTCCTATGTTGACACCTACTTGATGCGTGATGCTACCGAAGCCGGCGGCATTACCGACACCGTTCGTTTCCGCAAATTTCTTGTGGGCTGTGCTTCTCTTGTTTCGGAGCAAGTCAATTATTCCACATTGGCTGAATCTGCCGACATTGCACCGAGTACCGCGAAAGAGTGGCTGAAAATTCTCGTTGGGTTGAACATCATCTATCTGTTAGCCCCCTATTCCAACAATGAGCTCAAACGCCTCAGCAAAACACCGAAGCTGTATTTCTGCGACACAGGACTATGTGCGTATCTTTCCATGTGGCTAACGCCGGATACGCTGCGAAACGGCGCTGCAAGCGGCCATTACTACGAGAACTATGTTGTGATGGAGCTGGTCAAGAACTACGCCTACGCAAAGTCCAAGGTGAACCTCACCTACTTCCGGGATTCTAATGCAAAGGAAATTGATGTGTTCGTTGAGGAAAACAATGTCATTCATCCGTTGGAAATCAAAAAGAGTGCAGCGCCCGACCGACGGGAGATCAAAAAGTACAGCGTAATTGACAAGGCTTCTTTGATCCGTGGCAGCGGCGGCATCATCTGTATGTGCCAGGAGCCGATCCCGATTAACGCGGATAACTGTTTTATTCCGAGCAACCTAATCTAATCTGTATCCAAGCACCTGCTTCGGCAGGTGCTTTTTACGCATTACCCAGAATGCTTTTCAGCTTCCTCAGCGCGTGATCTCTTCTGCGGTAAATGTAAATCACTCCTACCGGGTTTTATGAGATTGCCCTCTCACTTTCTCTTTGCCGAATTTTTTTGCGAGATTCCCACAGTT
>UQSF01000019.1 GCA_900543625.1 uncultured Eubacteriales bacterium | reverse complement strand
TCTCGTCCAGAATGACTGCCTTCGTGTAGGTGGAACCTACGTCGCATCCGCCAAAGTATTTCATGGTATTACTTTTCCTCCTGTTATCCTGTTATATCGATTCTATGTTTTTGGGGCGCGGGTTGATTAGACGTTATACTCGTAGTTCGGCTTGTTCATCTCATACGGCATCTTGGTCATGTCGCGGCGCGGCATGTTGTCGTAATGCTTTTTGAGCGTGGGCTCGACCACGTAGAACAGGAATTTGCCGTCCAGGTCAAAGAAGAAAACGGCAAACAGCGCGGCGTTGACGCCGAGCGCCATGAGAAGAGCTTTCAGAACTTTTGCTTTCATATCGTTTCCTCCTTCAATTACCAAGTCATGGAGTCGTCAAACTCAAGCAGCGTCGGGTCGAGAGGCTCCTCGTGCATAACGGTTGTCATGTAATCGTTGACGATCTGACGGATCTCCATACGGGACACGGTGCGGCTGTCAGGCAGCGCGTGCGGCATCCAGATGGCGTGGATATTTCTCTCACGGAACTCGTCCTCGAACAGGCCGTGCACACCCTGCATGCCCTTGCACTGCAGCTGATCGTACATCATGACCATGTCGCAGTTGAACTCCTCCATGTACTTCCAGCACTCAAAGATGTGGTGCATGCCGCCGACGGCCATACGGCGCATCGGAGCCCACATGTGATACTGTGCCATGTCGTCCAGGCAGTGGTCATAGCTGTCGGTGCGGATGGTCATGTTGAACATCAGAGAGTCCATGTTCATGACGGCGTTCAGACCCCAGCAGTTATACGCCCAAGTGCACCAGTTGGAGTAGTACAGCGGAGCGCAGGACCAGGCCAGCACTCTGTGGCGGGTCTCCGGGAAGCTGTTGATCTTTTTCTTCACGCACTTGGTGAGAATCTTGCGGACGTGACCGTCGACCTCATGCCAGACCGGCAGGTCACCGAGCTGGGACTGGTAGATACGGTACAGAGCCTGTGCAACGCCGTTGACCGGGTAGTAGTCGGTCTTCGCGGCGACATCCCACTTCTCCCACTCGAACTTCATCAGCTCGTTCTGGGACTCGATGCGCTTGACCAACGCATTCCAGTCGAACGGGATACCGGTCTGCTCTTCGATGAACTTCCAGCACTGCTCGATCTCGTCGCGGCAATGCTTCTTGACCAGCGGATCGTCAAACTGCATCGGCTGCGGCATGGCGAACAGCGGCTTGTCGAGGAACCAGTCCTGCAGGATGGAAGTGGAGACGGACGCGTCACAGGCCTCATTGGAGGTGACAACGATCGGCGCATAGTCGGGCATGTCGTCGAGGACGAACAGGCCGGCCTCCGCCTGACACATCGGGCACGGGTCGCCCGGCAGGCCGATGGACTGCACCGCGTCAATATAGTTGAGAACGGTATGGCTGTTGACGTGGCAGGTGACGAAGTACGGGATCATCTCCATCGGGACATTCGTCAGTTTGCCGTGCCAGGGATAGAACACGCCGCCCCAGACGGTCTCGTTGTGGGCAACGTTGTGGTGCCATCTGTAGTTTCGCTTGCCGCCGTGGAGGTTGGCGTCGGAGGAGAACATACGCTGGAACTGGAAGATGGTCGCGTTGACCATGCCGCGGTAGTGCCATGCAGAGGCTTTCAGCGCCTCGCCGCGCATACCTTCCATGCCGCGGTCGAACCAGTGGAGAACCGGCAGGTAGGTCTGGCCGACCCAGCGGTAGCGCCACACGCCCTTGGCAAAGTTGATGAGGCCGCCGTAGCGGACAACGTCCATGACCATGTGCGCGTAGTTGTACATCCAGATGTTGTAGAAGTAGTACATGGTGTCTTTGAAACCACGCCACTCTCTGTGCTTGTACAGACCGGTCTTGTCAATGTAGAGGTCGCCCAGACGGCGCTCCTGATGGGGCTTGCCGTACCAGAAGTCACGGGCAAGAGTTTTCATATCGTAATTCATTATTTGCCCTCCTGAATCTTCTTGATTTCGATGCTTTCGACGAAAGCCTGGAAGCGGGTACGCAGCTGGCCGGAGGCGGAGTTGATGTACTCCTTCTCGATCGAGCAGACCGGGTAACCGAAGTCACGCGGCAGGACGATGGTATCGATCGTGCGCTCGTAGCTCCAGTATTCGCAGAACTTGTTGGACGCAACGATGATGCCGTCGGCATGATACTCCTTGGCGAGGTCAGCCAGACGCTGCTTGCGCTCGCGCATGATATCCTGCGGCATGAAGCGCGGGCAGTTGCTGGTCTCGAGGTAGTGGCGGGCAATCGCGGTCAGCGGCTTCTCGCCGTCCTTGACCTCGATGGGCATACGCGACTCCACAGCACCGTAGCAGTAACGGTCGCAGACGACTTCGGCGCCGCAGCCTTCGATCAGCTTGGTGAACTCGGGATCATCATTCTCGGAGCCGGCCAGAACGACCTTGCAGCGGAACGGGCTCTTCTTATCGGGCTTGCGGGTCTTGAGCTCCTTAGCCGTTTCCTTCAGCATGGGGAGGATCAGATCCTTCGGGCAGACCTGAGAGCAGAGCTGGATCACATGGAACTCGTAGCCGGTGATGGTCGGGTTATCGAGCTTGCGGTAATCGCCGATCTCATTGATGACGGCGCTGACTTCGTTGTGCAGCTCGATCGCCTTCATGAGCGCCTCGTCGGAGATGTCGATGCCGTATTTCTCGTGCATCGGATCGAGAACGTGCGCCTGCAGCTGGTCCTCATAGTGAACGATGCTGTTCTGGTTCTTCTTGAACGGCACATCGGTGAACGTCACGAAGAAGTCCGGATTCTGGATGACGTCCATGTAGCCGAGGTGCTCCTGGAAACGGCAGGTGACCGTGCAGGTCTCGGTGCCGAACTGAGCGTCCAGGAAGTTGTAGCCGCCTTCGAGTGCGCGCTCGAAGAGGCTGCGGCCGTAATGGCAGGTACGGCTGGACATGTAGTATGTAGCAATGTCCGGAGAAGTGCATTTCGGCGCTCTCAGGCGGACAGCAAAGCATCCGGGCAGGTCGAGCAGGACTTCCGGCATGAAGTAGCAAGTGTAGCCAAATGCCTTCTTACCGTCTGCCTTTCCTTGCCGGACCAACTGGTTGTTGGCCTCCTGGAGCAGGTCTTCAAATGCGATCAGGTGTTTCAAGTCTCTCATGTGCAAGCCCCCTTAAATTTTTTCGCATTCAACAACAGACATTGTATGAATCGACGAATCGTGATGAGAACACTCGACAAAAATGTTTGGTCATATGCGCGTAGACCGGACATCTTTGCCGATACGGCTGTCTATACATACAATTGGAGTATAGCGGATTTGCTGTTAATTGTCAAACAAAATATCCGGCCGATGGGGATTTCTTTTGTTTAAATTTCGTTATTTATGCGCGGAATTTTCACAGTATTTGTGTAAAATGTTCAGTAACGGGACACACCTCGGTTTGATGTCCAAAAAGACAAAGCGGCACAGAAATTGCTTCTGTGCCGCTTCGCTCTGTTTTGTTTTGCTGTGGATGAGGAAAAAAGAAAATCGATTGCTTGCTTCTAAATTCAAGGATATCGGAAAAATATTACGCAAACAAGAGAAAAATGATTACCGATCCATGAAGTTTTTGCTCAGTCCAGATAGAGCCCCCAGAATATATCCGCTGTATCGCGGCAAAACGGACGATACGCTGCCATCGGCTGTGCGCCGTCTTGCCTTTGCAGACACACTTGTGCCGCCTGTGCGTCAAAGGCTGCGAGCAGCGCCTGCGCCGCAGAGGCGGTGTCTGCACCCAGCAGTTCCTTGATGATCAGCGTGTCGCCATCTCGTTCCACGACGGCGCATCCGCAGCCGACCTGCACCAAAGCGCCGCCGCACATGGCGCACAGATCGACTTGAAAATCCAGTAGTGCTGCTGACGGCTCTACGTAGGCTTGCCCCTGCAGTTGCTGCGCCCGAAGTACAGCGTATTCCGGCGCGCTGATGCAGGTGACACTCGGCAAAGTGCCGGCTGTTTGCTGCCGGGCAATGCGTATCCGCTCGCCGCGGGCGGTCTGCGTTGTGCCCATGACTGCCTGATACCATTTGTATAAGGAGGCTTCCGCCGGGAGCGTGTAGAGGACACGGCCATTCACGTCCGCGTCCATCGCAAAGCGGCGCATAAGCGCCGAGGCATAGCCGTTTCCCTGATGCGCCGGGTCGGTCGAGACCGCATACACGTAGGCACAGGGCAAGACATTACCGTCCGTCGTGTGCAAGCGTCCCTCCAAAAGATGCGCCGCCGTGACGACGCAGCCGCCGTCTTCAACCACCCATGCAGCCTTTGCTGGCGGGAAGCGGCGGTAAAATCGCTCGATCAGCTCCGGCGGATCGGCAAATGCCGCCTGCCAGAGCCGGGTCAGTACCGGAAGATCAGCCGGCGCTGTGCGTCGGATCCGCATGTCAGGCATCGGGATACACCTCCGGACAGCGCGCATAGATCTCGCGCTGCAGAGTCTTGAGATCGACAAACGTCTCGGGACGCTTGCTCGGGTCGCGCAGCAGGGCGGAGGGGTGGTAGATCGCCATATAGCGGCGGCCGTTGACATCGAACCACTGTCCGTGCTCGCGCGTGATGCGAAACGGGTCTTTGATGAGCGCCGTTGCAGCGATGCGGCCGAGGCAGACGATGATCGCCGGATCGACGAGTGCGATCTGCCGCTGCAGCCATTCGCTGCAGCACTTTTGCTCCGCAAACTGCGGGTCGCGGTTGTGCGGCGGACGGCATTTGACAATGTTGGCGATGTAGACCTTGGTGCGGTCCAGATAAATCATCTCGAGCATGTCGTCGAGCAGCTTTCCGGCCGGGCCGACAAACGGCACGCCCTGGCGGTCCTCCTGCTCACCCGGGCCTTCACCAATGAGCATGATGCGTGCGTTTTCTGCACCGTCTCCGAACACGAGGCTGTGCCGCGTCTCGCCGAGACCGCAGCGATGGCACTGCGCGCACGCCTGCTTGAGCTCTTTCCAGGCTTCATTCATCCGTTTTTGCTCCTTTTTGTTTGAATAAAGAGGGCTTTTTGCAGCCGGTTCGTCAAAAATCTATTGTAATGTGTTAGCAAACGTATTATAATACTTCGGAATCTAAATGACAACTGTAACCTGTCTGTAACTTGTCTGCGCGGCGCGATCATATCCCGCTGTGCCGGATATCACAATATTTTTATGAAATTTGGTGCTTTGAATGGATTTTAAGAATTACCTGGTTCCCGGAAAGACCGGCCTGCTGATCGGTATCGGCGGCGTGTCCATGTCGCCGCTGGCGGAGGTGCTGCATGATGCCGGGCTGGACATCCGCGGTTCGGATATGGCCGAGAGCAGCAACACGCTCACGCTGCGTGAGCGCGGCATCCCGATCCATATCGGCCACAGTGCGGACAATGTCACGGATGACATTTCATTTGTGATCCGCACGGTCGCCGTGCATGACGACAATCCGGAGGTGCACGAGGCGCATCGCCGCGGTATTCCGGTCTTTGAACGTACCCAGGCTTGGGGAGCGCTCATGCGCGGATATCAGAACGCACTGTGCATTTCCGGTACGCACGGTAAGACCACAACGACGTCCATGTGTACGCACATCATGATGGCGGCGGAAAAAGACCCGACCGTTATGATCGGCGGAACGCTTCCGCTGCTGAAGGCCTGCCACCGCGTCGGCAAGGGCAACACGATTATCATGGAATCGTGCGAGTATTATAACTCATTTCTGGCGCTCAACCCGACGATCGCCGTGGTTTTGAACATCGAGGCGGATCATCTGGATTTCTTCAAGGATCTTGAGGATATCAAGCATTCCTTCCGCTGCTTTGCCGAGCGTGTTCCGGTGGAAACCGGCACCGTGATCGCAAATTATGACGATGCCAACACCATGGACGCTCTGCGCGGCATTGCACGCAAGGTCATTACCTTCGGCCTGAATGCAAAAGCGGACGTCTATGCACAGAACATCGTGCACCGCGGCTCGGTGTCTGAGTTTGATATTTATCACCGGGGAAATTATTTTGCCCGCGTGACACTCCACGTGCCGGGTATTCACAATGTGCGCAACGCGCTCGCTGCCACGGCCGCAGCCATTGTGCTCGGTGTCAGCCCGAACGCCGTCAAATATGGTCTTGCCGGATTTGAGGGCGCAGGCCGCCGCTTTGATTTTAAGGGCAAGTTTCAGGGCGCGGATCTGTACGACGATTATGCACACCATCCGAGTGAGCTGCGCGCGCTGCTCGATGCCGTGGATACGCTCAACTATCAGCGCACGATCGTCGTGTTCCAGCCGCACACCTACAGCCGCACGGCGAAGCTCTTCAACGATTTTGTCGAGCAGCTCCGCCGCCCGACGATCGTCTATCTGGCGGAGATCTACGCTGCGCGCGAGAAAAACACCATCGGCATTTCGTCTGCCGATCTGGCCGCGCAGATCCCGGGTGCGAAATTCTACCCGACCTTTGCGGAGATCGAGCGCGAGCTGCGCAGGATCGCCCGTCCGGGTGATATCATTCTGACCGTCGGCGCCGGCGATGTGTTTCGCATTGGTGAGCATCTGCTGCAGCAGTCGGATTCGGAAAACTGAGCCCGAGATAAAAATCGAATCAGATAAAAAGCTGTCGGATTTGTTCCGGCAGCTTTTTTGCGTCCAAAAATAAGGGCTTCCTGTACAAAGATATCTTTTGCGACAGCGTGGAATGACAGTTTTCATAATGATAAGAATCTATAATTTATGTAAACTTATCTGCGTCAGGAGGAACCACTATGAACGTCAGAATCGCGAGCGGTGACCGCCCCGTGCGCGCGCACGGAACACCGCTGAGCCCGATGGGCCTGCTGCCGGCAAGTGACAACGCCAAGTGGGTCGGTATGCTCGTGAGCTTTGCGCTCGGGCTTATTTTATCGACGGCGCACATCGCAGGCTCACCGGCACCGTTCGGCTTGGCGTTCTTGGCAGCGATGGGTTATGGATCCGGCGGCGCACTGTGCCTTGTGGGGTGTGCACTCGGTTATTTTGCCGCTTTCGGCGTCGCATCCGGCACGCAGCTTGCAGCCGGGTGCTGCCTGACTTTTTTGACGGCGTATTTTCTGCGCAGCCGTCCGTTTGTGCAGACGCGCTGGTATCCGCCGCTCGTCTCCGCAGCGGCTTACATACCGACGCGCCTGGTGCTGTATCTGCTCACGGGCGGCGTGTCACTGCTGCTGATATCGCGCATGGCGCTGTTTCTGATCCTCTGTGCGGGAGCGGCTTACGGCTTTGACGACCTGCTGCGCGCGCAGGAGCCGCGCACGGCCAATGCCGAGATCTGCCGCAATGTATCGGCGGTGTTTTTGCTCGCGTGTCTGCTCATGGGCGTGAATAACCTCCTGCTGTTTGACACGCTCTCGGTCGGCAGAGCCCTCTCGGTGCTCATTCTGCTCGTGCTCAGCGGAACGGGCGGTGCACTGTGCGGTGCGTCTGCGGGCGTGATCCTCGGCATCGCCATGGATGTGGCCGCCGGGGACGGCGTTTTGTTCTCGGTCGTGTATGCGGCTGCTGGGCTGTTATCCGGACAGTTTTGCAAGCATCGCCGTGGTTTTTTTCTGAGTACGTTTGCAGCAGCGTATCTTCTGGCGCTGTTTTGTGTCCCGCTCCCGGCGCTGCGCATCGGGGCGAGCGCGGAGCTGCTGCTTGCCGTCGGCGCTTATCTCGTGCTCCCAAAGAAATTCGTGGTCGCGGTCGGTGCATTTTTGCAGCCGATGCGCGCCGGGAGCGGTGAATCCGGTCTGCGCCGGTATGTTGCCGGGCGCGTAGGCGGAATGGCGCACGCATATCAGCAGCTGCATGACACCGCGTCTCAAGCGGCTGCGGCGGTTGAAAACGATGCCGACGCCGCCAAGATCTTCGACCGCGCGGCCGACCGTGTCTGCTGCCGGTGCAAGCTGCAGCAGGAATGCTGGACGCGCCGGGCGCTCGATACCCTCAATATCATGAACGATGCCACGCGGCGCATCCAAACACGCGGCCGCCTGCTGCCGGAGGATTTTCCACCGTATTTCCGTGACCGTTGTGTCTATCTGCATGAATACACTGAGGTTGTCAACGGTGAGCTGCGGCTGCGCGCCTATCGGCAGCGGATGCAGGAAACCCTGCAGGAAAACCGTACCGTGCTCTGGCAGCAATATGCTGACTTTGCACAGGTGCTCACAAACGTATCGCGTGAATTGGACAGCGGCTATGGCGCAGACCCGCTCGCAGAACAGCGGCTTATCCGTTATCTGCGCACAGTCGGCGTGGAGGCCGATGCCGCAGTTTTCCGTGAGAGCACGGGGCGCCTGCGCGTGACGATCGACAGCCGGTATCTGCGCCCGCTGCTGGAGCTGCCGGATTATCTTGACAAGCTCTCGGCGGCACTCGGTGTGCGCCTGTGTATGCCGGAAGACAGCGTGCGCGGCGACAGCCTGCTCCTTCTGGAGGCGGAGCCGCTGGCGGTCTCGGTCGGCATCGCGTCCATGCGCAAGAAAGGGGAGGCGGTCTCCGGCGACCGCGGCACGTATTTCAAAACCGACGCAGGGCAGCTATGCGTGATCTTGTCCGATGGCATGGGCTGCGGTGAATCGGCGGCCGACGGCAGCATCGGAACGGTCGGCATGCTGGAAGAATTTTTGCGCTCCGGCGTCAGTCCGACGCTGGCCATGAAGCTGTTAAACTCAGCCATGCTGCTGCGCGACGGAGAAAACTGGGGCTATGCCACGGTGGATCTTATGTGCATGAATCTGTTTACCGGCGAGGCGGATTTTTATAAGTACGGCGCTGCACCGACCTATGTGAAATCCGGCGGCGCGCTCAAAAAGCTGCGCTGCACGTCGTTTGCTCCCGGCCTCGAGCAGGAGAGCGGGAAAGCCCCCGATGAGCTGCACATGCACCTCAAGCCGGGGAGCGTCGCCGTGATCGCAAGTGACGGCGTCGTTTCGGATGGGCAGGATCTCTGGCTGAGACGGCTGCTGAACGATTTTGAGGATGGAGACATGAAGACGCTCGCGGGCAGCGTCGTGCGCGCTGCGATCCGTGAATACGGACGTGGGGACGACATGACCGCGCTGGCGGTAAAGGTGGAGGTGCGCAGCTGATGAAACGAAAAAACAAGTCTGCCCGAAATTCTGTACGATCGCAATCCCTTCCCACGGCGGCAAACGCAGGAGAGACCGCGTTTGCTCACGGTATTTCGCGCCGCGTTGTGGTAGTCGATGCCGCTGACAGTCAGCTGTTCGAGCAGATCATCTACATCGTGCGTGACAATGCCGCCGGCGGCGGTGTTACCGCGGCGGATATTGTGCGGCAGGCGCGTGAAGCTGTCGGCAGTGTGCCGGCGGTGCGCGCACCGCGGCCAAAGCAAAGATCATACACCGGCTTGCTGATCGGTCTGTGCTCCGTCGCCGCTGCGCTGACGGCGGCCATCGGATACTGCCTGTACTGCGGCTGGTGAGCGGCCGGTTTTCTCGACGCCCCGGAAGGAAGCTGCCCTTCCGGGGCGTTTTCTGTGCAAATAGCGGTTGTCAACGCTTGCCGAAAGTGTTAGAATAAAGCGCCTAAATCGATTTTTAGCGGGAGGTTGCCTTATGAGCACGATCAAAGATCTGAACCTTGCGGAATCCGGAGAGCGGAAGATCCGCTGGGTAGAAGCACATATGCCTGTTCTGCGCGACATCGGCAGCGATTTTGCGCGCGAGAAGCCGTTTGCCGGTCTCAAGATCGCGCTGTCCGTGCATCTGGAGGCTAAGACCGCGTATCTCTGCCGTGTGCTCGAAATGGGCGGTGCTGAGATGCACGTCACCGGATCGAACCCGCTGTCTACACAGGACGATGTCGCTGCGGCGCTGGCGGCAAAGGGAATGGATGTGCACGCTGTCTACGGCTGCTCGGACGAGGAGTATCAGGCGCATCTGCGCAGCGTGCTCTCCGTCGCCCCAAACATCATCATTGATGACGGTGGTGATCTGGTGCATCTGATGCACACGGAGTTCACGGACCTCATCCCGCAGGTCATCGGCGGCTGCGAGGAGACGACGACCGGTATCCACCGCCTGCGCATCATGGACCGCGCCGGGACGCTGCGCTTCCCGATGATCATGGTCAACGACGCTGACTGCAAGCACCTGTTTGATAATCGTTACGGAACGGGCCAGTCCGTCTGGGACGGCATCATGCGCACGACGAATCTCGTCGTCGCCGGCAAGTATGTGGTCGTGAGCGGCTATGGCTGGTGCGGCAAGGGCGTTGCGCTGCGCGCGAAGGGACTCGGCGCCAAGGTCGTCGTGACCGAGGTCGATCCCGTCCGCGCGCTTGAGGCTGTGATGGACGGTTATGAGGTCATGCCGATGATGGACGCTGCCGCGATCGGTGATATTTTCGTGTCGGTCACGGGCTGCAAGGACGTCATCACACTCGAGCATTGCGAGCACATGAAAGACGGCGCGATCGTTTCCAATGCCGGTCACTTCAATGTTGAGATCGACATGGAGGCGCTCGATCGCTGCGCGGATGAAATCTATGAGGCGCGGCACAATATTGATGCCTACCGTCTGCCGAACGGCAAGACGATCTACGTCATCGCACAGGGACGTCTGGTGAATCTGGCGGCCGGTGACGGACACCCTGCCGAGATCATGGATATGAGCTTTGCCGTGCAGGCTATGAGCGCGGAGTATCTGGTGCGCACGCGCGGCCAGCTGCGTCCGGGTGTCGTGTCTGTGCCTGCGGAGATCGATGACAACATCGCACGCCGCAAGCTCAAGGCCATGGGCGTCTCCATCGACAGCCTCAGCTGCAGCCAGAAGGAGTACCTCAACGGCTGATCTGTAACACCGGACGGAAAGGAGGGGCAGGGAGATGGACGATCAGAACACGGAATACGAGGAGTACGAGGACTACGAGGCGCTGCACGACGAACTCTTTGCGCTTCTGGATCAACATCGGATGAAGGCGTTGAGCCAAAAGCTCAACGAAATGAATGAGTTTGATATCTCTGAGTTTCTCGGTGAACTCTGGGAGGATAACCCCCAGCGGATGGCGATGGTGTTCCGCATCCTGTCCAAGGAAATTGCAGCATCAGTGTTTGCAAATCTCCAGGTCGAGGAGCAGGAGACGATCATCAACTCCATTACAGACACGGAGCTTGCCGGCATCATCGAGGAACTGTATGTCGACGATGCGGTCGACATGATGGAGGAGCTTCCTGCAAACGTCGTCAAGCGCGTCATGCGCACGGCGACGCCTGCTACGCGCGCGCTCATCAACCAGTATCTGAAATATCCCGAAAACTCTGCCGGCAGCATCATGACAGCCGAGTTTGTGGATCTGAAGAAATACATGAGTGTACGCGAGGCGTTTGCCCGCATCCGCAAGATCGGCGAGGACAAGGAGACGATCTATGTCTGCTATGTCACGTCGGCCAAGCGCAAGCTTGAGGGTGTTGTTACGGTCAAGGATCTGCTGCTGTCGGATGATGACGTGATTCTTGAGGACATCATGGATACCAATGTCATCTACGCGACCACCGGTGATGACCAGGAAGAGGTCTCGGAGATGATCTCCAATTATGACCTGCTGGCCATACCGGTCGTAGATAAGGAAGGATGCCTCGTCGGTATCGTCACGGTCGACGATATCATCGACGTCATGGAGCAGGAGGCTACGGAAGACATCGAAAAGATGGCCGGTATCACGCCGTCCGACAAGCCGTACTCCCGCACAAGCGTCGTGGATATCTGGAAAAACCGCATCCCGTGGCTGATGTTTCTCATGCTCTCGGCGACCTTCACCGGCATGATCGTCACGCACTTTGAGGATGCTTTGGCGACGCAGGTTGCGCTTGCATCGTTCATGCCTATGCTCATGGGTACGGGCGGCAACTCCGGCAGCCAGTCATCCACGGCGATCATCCGCAGCCTGTCGCTTGGCGATACATCGACGTCGGATGCGCTGCGCGTGATCTGGAAAGAACTGCGTGTCGCGTTTTTGTGCGGTGTTTCACTCGCAGCGGCAAACTTCGTGAAAATGCTGCTGGTCGACCGGTTTCTGCTTGGCAACACTGCCGTTACGATGTCGGTCGCGGCGACAGTCTGCTGCACGATCGTGTTCGTGGTCATGTTCGCCAAAGCAGTCGGCAGCCTTCTGCCGATGATCGCCGAAAAGATCGGCGTTGACCCAGCTGTCATGGCGAGCCCGCTCATTTCGACGATCACGGACGCCGTGTCATTGCTGATTTATTTTTCCATTGCAAAAGTGTTC
This sequence comes from uncultured Eubacteriales bacterium, assembly GCA_900543625.1. Lineage (GTDB taxonomy): Bacteria > Bacillota > Clostridia > Oscillospirales > Oscillospiraceae > CAG-103. The sequence goes on along the minus strand of UQSF01000019.1, from coordinate 28,806 downwards.
CTGCATATTTGACGAGTTGGTTTCAAACGCCCTCCGGACTGACGGAGGGCGTTTTTCCATAGAAAAGCACTTGCATAATGTGCAAAAAGTTATTATAATAAAGTGTCATATTTTGCGTATGACCACACTCACAAAACAGCGAGGTGCGCTATGAAATCGAGTATAAAAAAGGCAGTAACGGCGCTGCTTGCCGCCGCTCTGCTGGCGGCGACGCCCTGCACGTCGGTGTTCGGCGCGCAGACGTATTACGTCAATGACGGCAGCAGCACGCTGACGATGGCGGATGCGTATGCCATTGGTGCGTCCGGAGAAGCGGCAAAGCTGCCGGATCGCGGCGTCTATGCAGCCACGGCGAACGGCACACAGATGCTCGGCGGCACGGAATATGACGACGTACAGCCGAACATTCCGAACGGTATCATCCGCGCCGGACTGGCATTTGGTTCGACGGCACTCGATGCTGTACATCTGCAGATCAAGACGGGCTCCGGCTTTGCCTTCGGATATTATGATGAAGAGGCCGGACGCGTTTTCCGCGTGGTCGGTTCGACGGCCGAGAGCTCCGTGGCTGTTGTCGCAGACACAAACGTTACAGTCGGAAGCAGCACCTTTGGTGCCTATCACATCGAGCTTGATGATACATATACAGATTTTGAGGCAGCCTGCGCGGCTGCTGCTGCCAACGGCGGGTATCCGGTGTTCTATAACGGAGCATACCGCGTCCGCATCGGCAGCTTTGAGACCGCGGATGCAGCCTCTGCATCATCGGCTGCCGCGAGCGGCAGCGTCGTTTCCGGCGGTTCACGCGGCGTGCTGGTCGTGAAGGCCGGTACGGATCAGATCCTTTTCGGTTTTGACTGCGGCTCGACCAAATCGCTCACGCTTGCGCCCCAAAACAGCAGCGGTACCGCAATTACGCAGGTGGCCGAGTGTAAATACCGCAGTACAGATCGCTCATGCACGTACTATGGTGATTTCCAGTTTACCCGCTTCGATACGCAGCAGCCGCAGAAGCTCACACTGGTGAACTTCGTGGATCTGGAGTCGTACGTCAAGGGCGTTGTGCCGTACGAGATGAGCAGCGGCTGGCCGATCGAGGCGCTCAAGGCGCAGGCGGTCTGCGCGCGCACGTATGCCGCCTCGCATATGAACGGCGTGCCGGCGTATGGCTTTGACATCACAGCGACGACGACCAGTCAGGTTTATTTAGGAACGATCGACGCCAGCACCAACAGTGACCGTGCCGTGGACGAGACGGCGGGGAAATTTGTCCGCTATCAGGGCAAACTGTGTGAGACGTTCTTCTTTGCTGCCGATGGTGGTGCGACCGAGGACTCCGAAAATGTCTGGGTTGCGGAAGTGCCATATCTGCGCGGCGTGATTGACCCATATGAAAAAGATATTGATTTTTACTGTAAGAGCTGGGGAACGTCTGTTTCCCGCGATGCAGTCGGTGACATCTCCGTCACTTATACGCCAATCGGAAATGTCATGACCGTGACGGTCGGCGGCAAAACTTACAGCAAGGACAATGTGCGCACGTTTTTGACAAAGATCTGCGGCCTGCGCTATAACAGCCGCCACTTCACCGTGGAGTATGATGCAGCTTCGAATGTCTACAATGTCGTCGGCGGCGGCTACGGCCACAACTGCGGCATGAGCCAGTGGGGCGCCAAAGCTATGGCGCAGGAACACGGCAAAACCTACGAAGAGATCATCAGTTTCTATTATACCGGAGCCTATGTTTCATGAAAAAATCGGATTTCTATTTTGACCTGCCGGAGGAGCTCATCGCACAGACGCCACTCGAGCGCCGCGATGCCTCCCGGCTTCTGACGCTGGATAAATCGACCGGTGCGGTCGAGCACCACCACTTTTATGAGCTGCCGCAGTTTCTGCGCCCGAACGACTGCTTGATCCTCAATGATTCACGTGTTCTTCCGGCACGTCTGCTCGGGCACCGGAGCACCGGCGGAGCGGTCGAGGTGCTGCTGCTGCGCGACCTCGGTGACGGCAAATGGGAGTGCCTGACCCGGCCGGGACGCAAGACACAGCCCGGCACTGCGCTGTCGTTTGGTGACGGGGAACTGACTGCCACGGTCGTCGATGCGATCGCCGATGGCAACAAGATCGTGCAGTTTCACTATGAGGGCATTTTCCTCGAGGTGCTCGAGCGGCTGGGCAAAATGCCGCTGCCGCCGTATATCAAGGCGGAGCTGCAGGATCAGGAGCGCTACCAGACGGTCTATTCCCGTGAGCTCGGCAGCGCAGCCGCACCGACAGCCGGTCTGCACTTTACGAAGGAACTGCTGCAGCAGATCGCGGACATGGGCGTAAGGCTCGGCTATGTCACGCTGCACGTCGGTCTTGGCACGTTCCGTCCTGTCAAGGAGGATGAGATCGAAGATCATCCGATGCACTCGGAGTTTTGCATCATTCCGGAGGAAACGGCGCGCATCGTCAACGAGACGAAGGCGAGCGGCGGCCGCGTCGTCTGCATCGGCACAACGTCCTGCCGCACGGTCGAGAGCTTTGCCGAGCCCGACGGGACGCTGCGCGCACAGTCCGGCTGGACGGATATTTTCATCTACCCCGGTTATAAGTTCAAATGCTTGGATGCGCTCGTCACGAATTTTCACCTCCCGGAGAGCACGCTCATCATGCTCGTCTCGGCGCTGGCCGGACGGGAGCATATCCTCAACGCATATAAAATTGCCGTCGAAAACCGCTATCGGTTTTTCTCGTTTGGAGATGCGATGTTTATCGCGGATCTCTGATAGAACACACCGAGGCTCCATCAAGACCGCCCTGCAGGCGTTGCAGGGCGGTCAGGCTTTTAAAATCACATATTTTGTGAACAAACATTGCGCGTTTCGTGAACGTTAGCACTCAGCGCTTGACTGTGCTAAAAAGTGTGCTATGATGAACACGATCGATGAGGGAGGGAACGTTAAGAGCCCTCCGGAGATTAGGCATTGTTGTACAAACGGTAACAGAGTTCGCCAACGCATGGAGTTTTTCCCCAGCGCCTACGAAAGGTATGAATGGAGGAATGACTTATGTTGCCGAGTATTTTTGGTGAAAACCTGTTTGATGATTCGCTGTCCGATTTCTTCGGTTTCGGCCGCATGATGCCGCAGGTCGGCAATGAGCTGTATGGTAAGCATGCCAAGAACCTGATGAAGACTGATGTCCGCGAACTGGACGGCTCGTATGAGCTGGACGTGGATCTGCCGGGCTTCAAGAAGGACGAAGTGACAGTCGACCTGCAGGACGGTTACCTGACGATCAGCGCTGCGAAGGCTCTGGACAAGGATGAGTCCGATCAGAAGGGCAAGTTCCTGCGTCAGGAGCGTTACGCCGGCTCGATGAGCCGCAGTTTCTATGTCGGTGACGACGTGGAAGCCGCGGACATTTCTGCGAAGTACGAGGATGGTATCCTGAAGATCAGTGTCCCGAAGGCTGCGCAGAAGGAGCTTCCGAAGCACACTACCATCGCGATCGAGTAACACAGCAATGCACCAGCGCCCCGGCTAATCGCCGGGGCGCAGTGCATTTTAAAGAGAGTCCGGAGCGCAAATCTGCCGGAAGCGCTTGACTTGATGCGGCAATCTGATAGAATAAGTGCGCAACTACAACAGAAAGGCAAGCAAGCTATGTATCAACTGATTTGCAAGGACGGTCATGCGCGCCGGGGCGAATTCATGACGCCGCACGGTACGGTTCAGACGCCGGTGTTTATGAATGTCGGCACGCAGGCGGCTATCAAGGGCGCACTCTCGGCGGAGGATCTTGAGCGCATCGGCTGTCAGGTCGAGCTGTCCAACACGTACCATCTGCACGTGCGACCCGGAGATGAGCTGATCCGCGACCTCGGCGGTCTGCATAAATTCATGACGTGGGATAAACCGATCCTGACGGATAGCGGCGGATTTCAGATCTTTTCTCTGGCGCAGCTTCGTAAGATCACGGAGGAGGGTGTCGCCTTCAACTGCCACGTTGACGGGCGGCATATCTTCATGGGGCCTGAGGAGAGTATGCGCATTCAGGCGAACCTCGGTTCTGATATCGCGATGGCGTTTGACGAGTGCATCAAGATCCCGTCGCCCTATGACTATGTGAAAAATTCCTGCGACCGGACTTACCGCTGGCTGAAGCGGTGCAAGGCGGCGCTCGATGACTATACCGGCCGCGACGATGCGGTCAATCCCGGTCAGGTGCTTTTCGGCATCAATCAGGGTACAGTCTTTCATGATCTGCGCATTGAGCATATGAAAAAGATCGCAGAACTGGATCTGGCCGGCTACGCGATCGGCGGCCTCGCGGTGGGGGAGACGACGCAGGAGATGTACGACACCATCGCCGCCGTCGAGCCCTATATGCCGGCGGAAAAACCGCGCTACCTCATGGGCGTCGGAACGCCCGGCAACATCATCGAGGCGGTCGCGCGCGGCGTAGACTTCTTCGACTGCGTCATGCCGGCGCGCAACGGCCGCCACGGGCATCTGTTCACGTGGTCCGGTGTGATCAATATCAAAAATGAGAAGTATCAGCGCGACGAGCAGCCGATCGACCCGCAGTGCGACTGCCCGGTCTGCCGACGGTTCTCGCGTGCCTATCTGCGCCATCTGTTCAAGGCTGACGAGATGCTGGCCATGCGCTTCGCCGTGATGCATAATTTGTATTTTTATAACACGCTCATGGCACGTATCCGCGCAGCGATCGAGGCCGGGGAATATGAGACGTTCCGAAAAACTTACACAACTATGCTCGATACGCGCATTTAACGCTTGCATTTGTATAGCAAAGCGGATATAATATTTTCATCATCACACGGAGGTAAAACCATGGGAAACGGCGGATATTCATCCATTATCATGATCATTCTGATGCTTGTCATCTTCTATCTGTTCCTGATTCTTCCGGAGAACAAGAAGAAGAAAAAGCTCAATGAAATGCGCTCCAGTCTGAAGGTCGGCGACGATATCGTCACGATCGGCGGTATGATGGGCAAGGTCGTCCACGTCACGGACGACAGCGTGACCTTTGAGACCAGCGAGGATCAGGTTCGCATTCAGGTTGCCAAGTGGGCCATTTCCACGAACGCCCGCGCCGAGGCGCAGGCTGCCAAGGAAGCTCAGGACCGCAAGGCTGCCAAGCAGAAAGCAAAAGAAGCGAAAAAGGAAGAGCCGAAGCACGAGGAGCCGAAGGGCCCCGAGGTGTAAAGCAGCTTTCGGAATGATTCACCCCCTGCAGGAATATGCTGTGATGCATATGTTCTGCAGGGGGTGTTTTTTTGCATACGGAACAAAAATGGTTGCCGCTGCTCTCACGCGCGGCAGCTTGCGGCTTGACAGGAGTCGTGCTGACATTGATGCTGAGCTGGCTGGCGGCGTTTGCGGTGAACCGCGAGCTGCTGCCTGAGGTTGATACGCGGCTTATCGCGCTCATATGCTGCGCGATTGCGTGTCTGATCACCGGGGCCTTCTCTCCGCAGCCGGAGAAGGGGAGGGCACTTGGCGGCGCGATGACTTGGGCTGTGTGGATGATCGGTTATCTGATTCTGAAAGCATCTGTCGGTGCGCCGCTTTTTTGCGCCGAAACCGCCGTCACACTCGCGGTCGCACTTGCGGCGTCGATTATCGGTTCGTGCATTTTTCATAAAAAGTTACGAAATAGAACAAAGAAGAAAAAACGGAAACAGAGTAGAAAATACAGAAAGTAATCGCCCCGAAAGTTTACATAACGTATGTGTGATTACCTATATATAGCGTTTGCGTTCGTGCGATTACCGAAATATAGGCGTGAGCACTTGAAAAAAACAGGCTGCTTCAGAACTCGGAGTTGCGAAGTTTACATAACACTGTTAACATAATTTCTTGTCATAATAAACAAAAATGAACAAAGTTTGACGAAATGCTTGATAACAGTTTCGATTTGTATTATATTATGTCTACACCGCATTATGTAAATTGTCATGTTATGAATGCGCGTTCATAGACTGTCCGTGGTGATGGGCAATGAATGTGCGACAGAGATATAAGAAACTGCGTGTGCGCCGGAAAGCGGCTCTGCAGCGCTTCCCGCTGCCGCCGCTGCTTGCTGCAGGCATGGCGGCGGGCTACGTGATCGGCTGCTGCTGCGGTGCGAACGCCGAGTTGCCGGATTCTTCAGAACCGGTGCTTTCGTTTTTACAAAGCGGCACGGGTGGCGCATTGTATGGCGGCTTGCTGCCGGAATTATGCATCTCGTGCGCTTATGGCTTTGCATTTTTGCTGCTGTCGACGTCGTATCTTGGCTTTTTGCTGATCCCCGTCGTTTTCGGTGTCAAAGGTTTTCTGTCCGCCTGTACGGCGGCTGCTTTTTTGCGCGCCGGCTGCGCACATGCGTTTGTGCTGTCGTGTGTTGCGGTTGGTTTGCCAAGCGTGTTTCTCGTGCCGGCGCTGTTTTTGCTCGGCGTGCTCTGCGCGCAGATGTCTGTGCGTCTGATGGAGCAGCGGCGTGGCCTGCCATCTCCTGCTGCGACGGAGCGTTGTTCCCGGGAACTGGCGTTGGTGTTCTGCCTGCTGCTTGCGGCTGCGGCCACGGCGAGCTATGCCGTGCCGTTTTTCACAAAGCTTATTCTGTGACCTATGGTCACTCTGGATGAAATCTGATTGGAAAGGGGGAAGTCGTCGTGCGTGATTCCGACGGAATGGAAATATTCGAATCCTACCTGCGTGATGTCAAGCGCTCATCGCAAAACACGATTTCCTCATACCTGCGGGATGTACGGCAGCTGAGTGAATACCTGCACGCCCATACGGATGCCGACCTCGGCTCTGCGGAAGAAGAGGAGCTGTGTGATTACATCGATTGGATGCGCAGCAACGGCAAGTCGGTTGCCACGGTTTCCCGGGCAATCGCGTCGCTGAAAAACTTCTACGGCTTCCTGCTCAATAATCATTATGTGCAGCACAATCCGACCGGAAAGCTCGTGCCGGACAAGGCCAAGCAGAAGCTGCCGCAGATCCTCACGAGCAAGGAAGTGGAGCTCCTGCTCGCGCAGCCGGAGTGTACAGATGCCAAGGGCTACCGTGACCGCGCAATGCTCGAGCTGCTTTACGCGACCGGTATCCGCGTGAGCGAACTGATCTCCCTGAACATCACGGACGTCAATCTGTCTGCCGGTGTGATCCGCTGCCACGGACGCGACAAGACGCGCATGATCCCCATGTATCCGGCGGCTGTTCGCGCGCTCACAGAATACATTAATTTCATCCGTCCGCAGATGATCGCAGCTCCGGATGAACAGGCACTGTTCGTCAACGTCGGTGGTGAACGGATGTCACGTCAGGGCTTCTGGAAGCTCATCAAGAACTACCAGACGAAGGCCGGCATCGAAAAGGCAATCACACCGCATACGCTGCGCCATTCGTTCGCGGCGCATCTGCTGGAAAACGGTGCGGATATCCACGCCATTCAGGAAATGCTCGGTCATGCGGACATCTCCTCGACGCAGATCTATTCTCACCTCGTCAGCAAACAGCTCAAGGATGTCTATAACAAGGCGCACCCGCGTGCATAATCCATTGTGTTTTCAGCGCTCCGAAGAAATTCGGAGCGCTATTTCTTTTGAGCAGTTGCTTACGTGGCGAAATTATGCTATATTTATTTAATTGGAGTGATACATATGCGGATCTTAGGCGTCGACCCGGGGATCGCTACGGTCGGCTTCGCGGTTTTGGATGCGGACAAGCGCAGTCAGCGGCTGCTGACCTGCGGTGTGATCACGACACCGGCCAAAACGCAGCTCTCGAGCAGACTCGATCAGATCTATTGCGATCTGAACGAACTCATTGCGCAGTTTCATCCGGAAGCGATGGCAGTGGAGGAACTGTTTTTCAACACCAATATCACGACCGGCATCGCCGTCGCCCACGGGCGCGGCATCATTCTGCTCTCGGGCTATCAGGCAGGGCTGCAAATCTATGAGTATACGCCGCTGCAGGTCAAGCAGGCGGTCGTCGGTTACGGCCGCGCGGATAAAAAGCAGGTCATGGACATGGTGCGGCGCATCCTGTCCCTGCAGGCAGTCCCGAAGCCGGACGACGCGGCGGACGCCGTCGCCATCGCGCTGTGTCACGCACGCAGCGCTACATCATTGATCCATCAACAGGAGAGGTTTGACCCATGTTCTACCACATAAACGGAGTTGTTACCGATATAGAACCGAATCTGGCCGTACTTGAGTGCGGCGGCGTTGGCTATGCGCTCAATGTGAGCCTGAACACGCTCGCAGGCGTCAAGATCGGTGAACGCGCCAAGCTGTATATATATGAGTGTATCCGCGAGGATGCGCATGATCTCTACGGCTTTGGCTCCAAGAGCGAGAAGCACTGCTTTGAGCTGCTCCTCGGCATCTCCGGTGTCGGGCCGAAGGCGGCGCTGTCGATCCTCTCGTCCAACACGCCGGACGGTCTGGCGCTGGCAGTGCTCAACGGCGATGAAAAAGCGCTCACGAGCGCGCCCGGCATCGGCAAGCGCATTGCGCAGCGTATCCTGCTCGAGCTCAAAGACAAAATGGCCAAGGAGAGCGCGAGCGTGGACTTTTCCGATCTCACGCAGGCCGTGCCTGCATCCGATGCGGCTTCGGCCGCGCGCAGTGATGCGATCGCCGGTCTGACCGTGCTCGGCTACAGTATGCCAGAGATCAATGCGGCGCTGCGCAAGCTGCCGTCCATTGAGGGTATGAGCGCAGATCAGATCATCAAGGCTGCACTGCGTGCCATGATGCAGCAGTAAGCAGGGAGGAAGCATATGAGCATCAATTTTTCTGAAGACGCCCAGCAGGAAGTTGTCACATCTTCCCGCGTCCTGCCGGAGGACTCTGGCGAGGGCTCACTGCGTCCGCGCCTGCTGCGCGATTATACCGGTCAGGAAAAGGCGAAGGAGAATCTCCAGGTCTGCATCGACGCTGCGCGTCTGCGCGGTGAGCCGCTCGACCACGTGCTGCTCTACGGCCCTCCGGGTCTGGGCAAGACGACGATGGCTGCCGTCATCGCAAACGAGATGGGCGTAAATATGCGCATCACCTCTGGCCCAGCGATTGAGAAAGCGGGAGACCTTGCAGCACTGCTGACGAATTTGCAGGAAAACGACATTCTGTTCGTCGATGAGATCCATCGTCTCAACCGCGCGGTCGAGGAGATTCTTTACCCGGCCATGGAGGACTACGCCATTGATATCATCATCGGCAAAGGTCCGTCGGCCAACTCGATCCGGCTGGATCTGCCGCATTTCACGCTCATCGGCGCGACCACGCGCGCCGGTCAGCTGACAGCGCCGCTGCGTGACCGCTTTGGCGTCAACCTCCGGCTGGAGCTGTATAGCCCCGAAGAATTGCAAAAAATTGTTGAGCGCAGCGCCGGCATCCTGAATGTGGAGATCAACAGCGCCGGCGCCTATGAGATCGCCTCACGCTCGCGCGGCACGCCGCGTATCGCAAACCGCCTGCTCAAGCGTGTGCGCGACTATGCGCAGGTGCGCGCAGACGGCGTGATCACGAAAGAGGTGGCAAACGATGCGCTTCTGCGTCTGGAAGTGGACGCCATGGGCCTCGACGCGACCGACCGGCGGATGCTGCGCAGCATCATCGAGTTTTATCACGGCGGACCGGTCGGACTTGAGACGCTCGCTGCGACGATCGGTGAGGAAGCCGTCACGCTCGAGGACGTGTATGAGCCGTATCTGCTGCAGCAGGGCTTTTTGACGCGCACACCGCGCGGGCGTTGTGTCACGCGCCGTGCCTATGAGCATCTTGGACTGGAATATATCGGTCAGCAGGAAATAGAGCTCTGAAAAAACGCGGAATATTGCCGCAAACGTGCATTTTGTACAAAAGTCTATTGACTTTTCAGGGATTTTAGTTATAATTTGTTTTGTGGTATTGGAGCTTGAAAGATGATGGATATTTCCCAACTGTCAGATGCAGAGCTGCTGTCCCTGGTAGCTGCCGGAGATGCTGCCGCGGAAGAAGCGCTTGCCGAGCGCTACAGCCGTCTGGTGCGCATCTGTGCGCGTCCGCTTTTTCTAGCAGGCGGCGACAGCGAGGATCTTATTCAGGAGGGAATGCTCGGTCTGCTCTCGGCAATCCGGCAGTATGACCCGGCGTCCAACGTCCCGTTCAAAGCATATGCGGAGGTTTGTATCAGCAACCGCATCTACAGTGCCATCAAGTCCGCTTCAAGGCAGAAGCATTCTCCGCTCAACAGCGGCATTTCCCTAGACAGCATCCTCTCAGAAGAATCACAGACCCAGGCGTCCACCTATCCGGGAGCAAATTGTCGTGTTACTGAGGAGCAGGTTCTGGCCAGAGTGAGTGAACAAGAGCTTTTATCCGCTTTTACCCGGTATTTGTCCGCATTTGAGGCGCGGGTGCTTCGGTTGTATTTGTCCGGTCTGTCGTATGCAGAAATGGCGGCTGAGACCGGCAAACCCGAAAAATCCATCGACAATGCCGTACAGCGGATCCGCCGCAAACTGGCGCGGCTCCCCAATTTCAGCGACTTCAGCAAGAGCTGAGCGCAATATAGCCGATAGGCAAGTTTTTCAAAAGAGAGGATTTATCATGTTCGAAGACAAAACGTTGAAGTGCAAAGAGTGCGGCGCGGATTTCATTTTCACCGCAGGTGAGCAGGAGTTTTACGCGGAGAAGGGTTTCCAGAATGAGCCCCAGCGCTGCAAAGCCTGCCGCGACGCTCGTAAGAATGCTGCCCGCGGTCCCCGCGAGTTCTTCACGGCTACCTGCGCTGCCTGCGGCGGCGAGGCCAGAGTTCCGTTTGAGCCGAAGTCTGACCGTCCTGTCTACTGCAGCGAGTGCTTCGCGAAGATGAGAGAGCAGCACTAATCAGCAGATAAACTGGTTAAAATGATTGGGGCGCTTTGTGCGACCCAATCATTTTCTCACAAGCAATTTACCGGAGGTAAAGAATTATGTTTGAAATTTCCAGAGATACGATGATTTCGGAGATCCTGACCAATGCTCCGGAAGCGATGCCCGTGTTCCAGAACATCGGCATGCACTGCCTCGGCTGCGCTATGGCCAGCGGCGAGACGCTTGAGCAGGCCTGCCTCGCGCACGACGTCGATCCCGACGCCTTCCTCGAGCAGCTGCGCACCTATCTGGAGAGCCTGTAAGATACAGACAAGGATCAAAAGCCGGCATCACGCCGGCTTTTGGTGTTTCTATGGAGAAGCTTTATGGACCACATTCGCCTGTCACCGCGGCTTCAGATGGTCGCGGACTTTGTGCCGCCGTGCACCTGTGCTGCAGATATCGGCACGGATCATGGATATTTGCCGGTCTGGCTGCTGCAAAATGGCATTGCCGAAACAGCGATTGCGGCGGACATTCACGCAGGACCGCTCGCAAATGCGCGCCAGTCTGCCCACGCTTACGACCTGACCGAACGCTTTCGCTTCGTGCTGGCTGACGGTCTGCAGTTTCCGGACGCCAAAGATGCGGACGTCATCACCATCGCCGGCATGGGCGGGGAGACGATCTGCGCAATCATGGCGGCAGCACCGTGGCTGCCGGAGGGACGCCGGCTCATTTTGCAGCCGCAGAGCAAGGTCGCGGAGCTTACCGACTGGCTATGGCGCAGCGGCTTCACGATTGAGGATGCCGCGCTTTGCCGTGACAGTGGCAAGCGCTATCTTGCGCTGCGTGTGCTTGGTCGGTCGAGCGAGCAGCCGTGTACGGTGGAGCAGCTTTTACTCCGGCGCGCAGATCCGCTGCTGCCCGAATACCTGACCGACGAGATCCGGCGGCAGACGCGCGCACGCGCCGGTATGGCGCACGCAAAGCAGACGTCGGAAGCGGCGCTTGCGGCGATCGATGCGCGTCTGAGCGAGCTGGAGACCTGCTTGAAGGAGGTACAGTCATGGCAACCGTAAACGACATTTATGCTTTTTTAAATGATCTCGCACCGGTGCGGTATCAGATGGACTTTGATAACGCCGGTTTTCTGGTCGGTGACGGCAGCGCTGCGGTCGAGCATGTGCTGCTGGCGCTGGATATCACGGACGACGTGATCGCGGAGGCGGCTGCACTGCGCGCACAGCTCATTGTTTCGCACCATCCGCTCATCTTCACACCACTGCGCCGCGCGACGGCGGACGATCTCACCGGCCGCAAAGTGCTTGCGCTCGCGCGCAACGGCATCGCAGCCATCTGCATGCATACGAATCTGGATATTGCTGACGGCGGCGTCAATGACGCGCTCATGGTAGCGCTGGGCGCTGAGGTCACGGGCGGCCTCGAGCCATCCGGTACAGCCGACGATGGCAGCGCGCTGACCTGCGGCCGCGTCGGCCGGCTGCTGGAATCTATGGCGCTGTCGGATTTTCTGCCCTATGTCGCAGATCGGCTGCACGCCAATGGTCTGCGCTATGTCGACGGCGGACGCCCGGTGCAAAAGCTTGCTGTCTGCGGCGGCTCCGGCGGCAGCATGCTGGACCTTGCGGCGCAAATGGGCTGTGACACATTCGTAACGGCGGACGTGAAGTACGACCGGTTTCTCGCGGCGAAGGAGCTCGGCGTCAATCTGATCGACGCCGACCATTTCTGCACCGAAAACGTGATCATCCCGGTCCTCTATGAAAAGCTGCGGGCGCAGTTTCCGGCGCTTACTTTCGCTGTCAGCCGCGTACATGCGCAGACCGCGCAGACATATTGTCCGTAATCCATGCCGCCGGCACTGTCCCGGCGGCATATTCTCGTCCACGGGCTCATACAGTTTTGTAAGACTGATGAGGAGAGGACGACAGAATGGACACTTCTTCAATTTACGCAGACATCGCCGCCCGTACCGGCGGGAATATTTACATCGGCGTTGTCGGCCCGGTACGCACCGGGAAGTCGACCTTTATCAAACGGTTTATGGAGACGCTTGTGCTGCCGAACATCACCGATGACTATGTGCGCGAGCGCGCACGCGATGAGCTGCCGCAGAGCGGCTCTGGGCGGACGATCATGACTGCGGAGCCGAAGTTTGTCCCGGAGGATGCTGTCGCCATCGAACTGGACGCCTCCGTGCGCGCCTCTGTGCGTCTGATCGACAGTGTTGGCTACATGATCCCCGGCGTCAACGGTCAGTATGAAGATGGGGAAGAGCGCCTCGTCACGACCCCGTGGTACGATCACGAGGTTCCCATGCGCGTTGCGGCGGAGGAGGGGACACGGAAGGTGATCCGCGACCACTCGACGATCGGCATCGTTGTCACGACCGACGGCAGCGTGACCGAGCTTGCACGGGAGGATTATGCACCGGCGGAGGCGCGTGTTGTCGAAGAGCTGCGCGATATCGGCAAGCCGTTTCTCGTCCTGCTCAACACGGCAGACCCTGCGGGAGAACGCGCGCAATCGCTGGCTGCCGACCTGAGCGTGCAGTATGACGCCGCCTGTCTGCCGGTCAACTGTCAGACGCTTACAGAGCAGGACGTTCTGGAGATCCTGCGCACGATCCTGTATGAATTCCCTGTCGCAGAAGCCTGTTTTCGTATGCCGGAGTGGATGGATGTCCTGCCGCCGGACAATGCAGTCAAGCAGCAGCTTTATGCGCGGCTGCGTGAGCAGATGCCGTCGCTGCGCTGCCTGCGCCAGGCGCACCGCACGGCGCAAGCGCTCTCGGAAGACCCGCTGCTGGAGTCGGCAGATGTGGAGCGCATCGGCGTGGACACCGGTTCGGTCTGCTACGTGCTCGCGTTTCCGCGCGCGCTCTACTATGATGTGATCAGTGAGCAGGCGGGCGTTGCGCTGCACAGCGACGGAGAGCTTATCTCCTTCCTCGCGGACATGGGGCGCATTCAGGCCGACTATCAGCATATCCGCAGCGCACTCAACGACGTGCGCACCAAAGGCTACGGCGTCGTTGCGCCCGCCCCCGGTGACCTGCAGCTCGCAGAGCCGGAGATCGTGCGCAAGGGCGGCCGATACGGCGTCCGGCTCAAAGCCAGCGCAAAGGCCATCCATATGTTCCAGACGAATATCGAGACGGAGATCTCGCCGGAGATTGGTGGGGAAAACGCCTCGAGTGAGATCCTCGGCTTCCTGCTGCAAGGGTTTGACGGCGATGTTGAACAGCTTTGGCAGTCCAATATTTTCGGCAAGCCAATCTACACGATCGCACAGGAGGGTGTGGAGGAAAAGCTCAGCTGCCTGCCGACGAAAGCGGTCGGAAAGCTCCAGGAAACTTTGCAGCGTGTGGTCAATGAGGGCAGCGGAACACTGATCTGTATTATTTTGTGACAGGAGCTCTGTCTGGTGTCCGGGAACCGGCTTGCAGACGCTTTTTTTGAGAATAGCAAATCGTTATAACAGGCATCCGGCAAAACGCCGGATGCCTGTTTATGTTGCTTCTGTCCTTGATTTCAGGATTTGTGTCTTGAAATCAGGATTCATGATGATTCTTGAATTTGTGCTGATGCAATGGTAAACTGTGGTCATGGAAGTCACTCAAGTTTGTCTATGACGATGGCAACCAGCCGTTCGCCATGATCTATAACGACGGCTCGACCTCGTTGTATTGGATGGAATTACCCCCTAAATTTTAAGAAAGGAGGCGAAGCATGGACTTCATTTGTGATTACATGCGGGCATTGCTGGCAAAAGAGATCGATGTCGCAGCCGCATTGCAGAAACAGAAATCTCAGGTTGTTTATCAGCAGTATTGCGCAGGTGGTACGATGCATCGTGGCTACTATTGTCCAAGTTTGACGGAAGATCTCTGGCTCGGCAACACAAAACGCGGCCGCCTTTGCAAGAAGCGGCCGCCGGAGGAAAGACTTTCTCATATATACGGCTTTGATGCATCGGACCGCTTGATCACGGTCAAGCACATGCACTGCTTAGAGGAGTATATTTTGTACGGTGCAGGAGTGACGCTGGGTATAGAGATAGATAATGCTAACAACGCAAGTGCAGTAAACATTTGCCGGTATGACACAAATGGCAGAATTCAAATATACGAACGTTATTTTCTCACACCGGAGGCAGATCAGATTTTCTATATGACCCGAGAGACGTTCCGCTACCTGCCGGATCAGGTTATAGATAATTGGTACAGGGAGATGGAGTATGAAGGGGAATGGTTTCATGAACATTATCGTTATGTGTTTTCAGTAGAAGACGGATATCTGACTGACTATACTGCAGAACGTTTTTACCATGGTCGAAGGGGTGTCAAGGTTCCTTATAGAGCGACAAAAAAGCGAAAAGTTCCACCCTGTAGCCCTGAAAATAGGTGATTCAGTAAGTGGGCGGTGCTGTTGCACCGCCCGCAGGGAAATGGACAAGTGGTCACTATGATGCGTACAACCGTCAGCACACAACCACAGATCATCATCGTTGTCTGCTGCATTACGCTGCGCCGCAGCGCCTACGGCGCGTGGGGCAACTATTCTGTGCATGGTGCTGACGGCAAAAAGACCACGGATCCTACCTTCATCGGGCACATCAACCCCTTGCGTTACCGCGGTTACTATTACGACCGCGAAACGCGCCTTTACTACCTCCAGAGCCGCTACTATGACTTTGCCAACTGCCGGTTCATCAACGCGGATGGGTTGTTTGCAGACAGTTTTATTGGAACAAATCTATTTGCATACTGTGTGAACAATCCTGTGAACACTGTCGACTATACTGGTAATTTTGCAATTGCAGTGATAGCAGCTCTGCTAGCCATTGGCTTAGCGGCTATAGTGACTGCCACTGGTTTACATCGCAGACTGCATACCAATCTATATTATGAAATGTTAGATATCATTATTGTTAGTGCGTACAATTCTGCCGGCGGCGATCCAGTACAGCAACCGGAAAACGTTAGAGTTGCTTTGGGGACAATCAAAGCATTCATAGTTGGTCTTGAGAAAATAACTCCCCAATTTTAAGGAAGGAGGCGAAGCATGGACTTCGTTCGTGATTACATGCGGGCATTGCTGGCAAAAGAGATCGACGCGGCAGCTGAATTGCAGAAACAGAAATCTCAGGTCGTTTATCAGCAGTATTGCGCAGGCGGTACGATGCATCGTGGCTACTATTGTCCAAGCTTGACGGAAGATCTCTGGCTCGGCAACACAAAACGTGGCCGCCTTTGCAAGAAGCGGCCGCCGGAGGAAAGACTTTCTCATATATACGGCTTTGATGCGTCGGATCGCTTGATCACAGTCAAGCACATGCACTGCTTAGAGGAGTATATTTTGTACGGCGCAGGAGTGACGCTGGGGGTGGAGATAAGAAATAACAGTGCAAATACAATAAGCATCTGCCGGTATGACGAAAATAGCAGAATTCAAATATATGAGTATTATTTACTTACTCCGAAGGCAGATCAGGTTTCCTACATGACCCGAGAGACGTTTCGCTATCTGCCGGATCAGGTTATAGATAATTGGTATCGGGAGGCGGCGGTTGCAGGAACCTGGATTCACGAGCATTCTCGTTATGTGTTTTCAGTGGAAGACGGATATCTGGGTGACTATACTGCAGAAAATTTTTATCATGGTCGATGTGGTGTTAAGATTCCTTATCGAGTGACAAAAAAGCGAAAAGTTCCACCCTGTAACCCTGAAAATAGGTGATTCAGCAAGCGGGCGGTGCAGCAGCACCGCCCGCAGGAAAATGGACAAGTGGTCACTATGATGCGTACAACCGTCAGCACACAACCACAGATCATCATCGTTGTCTGCTGTATCACGCTGCGGCTTTATATATATCGGCAGACGGTACGGTAGATTTTTTCTCAAACCGGCAAAAATGACGTAGATTCGCGCTGGTGTTTTGTGTAAGATTTGCGTTGTTTTCTTCACAATGTTGTGGTAAACTACGGACATGAATTTATGAAAACGAGGGATGTCTATGAAGCCACTGTCCAAAATTGCCGCAGGAGTGAGCCCGTCCGCGACGCTGGCCGTCAGCGCACTGGCGAAGAAGATGAAAGCAGAAGGGAAGGACGTTATCGGCTTTGGCGCCGGCGAGCCCGATTTTGCCACACCCGACCGCATCAGCTATGCGGGTGTGCGCGCGATCTGCGACGGAAAAACGAGATATACGCCCGCAGCCGGTATGATCGAGTTGCGTCAGGCGATTTGCGACCGCGTGAAGGCGGATTACGGTCTGGAGTATGAGCCGACGCAGGCGGTCGTCGCCAGCGGTGCAAAGCACACGGTCTACATCGCGCTGGCTGCGCTGGTCGACCCGGGCGATGAAGTGATCGTGCCGTCCCCGTACTGGGTCAGCTACTATGAAATGGTACGTCTGTTTGGCGGCGTACCGGTCGTTGTTGACGTCAGCGAGGAGCAGGGTTTCCAGCTCGCGCCGGAGCAGCTCGAGCAGGCTATCACGGACAAGACCAAGGCCATCATCCTCAATAACCCCTCCAACCCGACCGGCGCTGTCTATCCGAAAGAGGCGCTCAAAGCTGTTGCCGATGTCTGCGTCAAACATGACCTGTATATCATCTCGGATGAGATCTATGATAAGCTCATCTATGACGGTGTGCCGTTTACCAGTGTCGCCGCGCTCAGTGACGAGATCAAGGCACACACGATCCTCATCAACGGCGTCTCCAAGACCTATGCCATGACCGGCTGGCGCATCGGCTATGCATTGTGTGCAGCGCCGATTGCAAAGGCTATGGCCAATTATCTCAGCCACTCGACCGGCGCACCGGGCACGATGTGTCAGTGCGCGGCCATTGAGGCGCTCACCGGCCCGCAGGATGAGGTAGAGCAGATGCGGCAGGTGTTTGAGCAGCGCCGTGACCTGATCGTGCGCCGCATCAATGCCATGCCCGGCGTCAGCTGCCTGAAGCCAAGCGGCGCGTTCTACGTCATGATGAATCTGGAGCAGATCATCGGTAAGCAGATCGACGGTCAGGTCATCGGCAGCGGTGATGACTTTGCAAAGCTGCTGCTGGAAAAGAGCCTGGTTGCTGTTGTGCCGGGCAGCGGCTTTGGCGCGCCGAATTTTGTGCGTCTGAGCTATGCGATCTCGACCGAGAACATCGTGACCGGCATGGATCGTCTGGAAGCGTTTTTGAAGCAGCTTCAGTAAACCGATATTTATGAGGCGTGTGGGCCGACCGCGCGTCTCTTTTTCTATGCCTTGGTTGACGCGCCGGGCACAAAATGGTATCCTGAGGGCATGTCATAAGTGCCCGTCCTCGCCGCATACCATAGCAAGAGGGGGGGAGCGCCGTGACAAAGTTACTCTATCAACGGATCCTGGTCGTGCTGTTGGCATTGATCGTGGTGTTCGGCGGCTGGTTTACAGCTGACTGGCAGCTCCGACAGGCAGAAGCAGCCGCAAACTGGCACGAGCAAACACAGATTCTGATCCTTGACGCCGGTCACGGCGGGGAAGACGGTGGCGCAGTGGCACCGGACGGGACGGTAGAGGCGGACATCAATCTGGAGATCGCGCTGCGTGCGCGCGCCATCGCAGAGCTCATGGGCGTCAAGGTCGTCATGACGCGCGAGAGTGCACAGATTGCATACCCGGATGACGCTGCCACGGTCGCGCAGCGGAAAAAAGCCGACCAGCACCGACGCGCCGAGTTGGTGCGTGAGATGGACAACGCAGTGCTTATCAGCATCCATCAGAACTGCTATCCGGACAGAAAGCCATCCGGCGCGCAGGTGCTGTACGCGGCGAGCACCGGCAGCGACGCGCTCGGGATACAAATGCATGACAATCTGGTCACGTATCTTGACCCGCAAAACCGGCGCGTTGCAGCGCCGATCTCGGAGAATATCTATCTCATGCACGCGGTGCAGTGCCCGGCTGTTTTGGTCGAGTGCGGCTTTCTGTCCAACGCTTCGGAATGTGCAAAGCTCAAGGACGCTGATTATCAGGCAAAGCTTGCGACCGTTATCATCGCGTCTTACTTACAATACCGGCAGTCTCTGCCGCAAACAGGAATGATCACATGAAAGCAAAATCAAGTGCAAAAACCGTCTTTTATTGCTCGGAATGCGGCAATGAGACGGCAAAATGGATGGGGCAGTGCCCGGCGTGCGGCGCGTGGAACACCCTCGTGGAAGCACCGAAAGAACCCAAGACTGCGCTCGGCACGCGCGCCAAGCGCATCGCGCAGCCCAAGTTGATCTCGGAACTGGATGCCGAGGAGGAACTGCGGTTTTCTACAGGCATCGGTGAATTTGACCGCGTGCTCGGCGGCGGTGCCGTGCGCGGGTCACTGGTTCTGGTCGGCGGCGCGCCCGGCATTGGCAAATCCACGCTGCTGCTGCAGCTCTGCGGCCGTATCAGTGAGCGCGAGACGATTCTCTATGTCTCCGGTGAGGAGAGCCAGCGTCAGCTGAAAATGCGCGCGCAGCGCCTCGGCGTCGACCATGGCAGTATCTATGTACTGGCCGAGACCGACTTGAACACGGTTTTGGCCACGATCGACGATCTGCAGCCGACGGTCCTGATCGTCGACTCCATTCAGACCATGTACGACGCAGAAACGGCATCAACGCCCGGCAGCATCAGTCAGGTGCGCGAGTGCACGATGCGCATCATGCGTTCGGCCAAGGACAGCGGCTACACGGCGTTTGTGGTCGGCCACATCAACAAGGAGGGCAGCATCGCAGGACCGAAGGTGCTCGAGCACATGGTCGACTGCGTTCTGTACTTTGAGGGCGACCAGAGTACTGCATATCGCATCCTACGTGCGGCAAAAAACAGATTCGGGTCAACAAACGAGATCGGTGTCTTTGAAATGGAAGATTTCGGACTTCGAGAGGTAACAAACCCGTCTGAAATGTTACTATCCGGACGGCCGAGCAATACACCGGGCACGTGCGTTGTCGGCGTCATGGAGGGCTCGCGCACGGTGCTCGCTGAGGTGCAGGCGCTGATCACGCCGTCTGGCTACAGCGGCGCGCGGCGCAACGCCAATGGCATCGACTACAACCGCGCGATGCTGCTGCTGGCTGTGTTGGAAAAGCGTGCGGGATTTTCGCTGTCGAGCTGCGATGCATACATCAACGTCGTCGGCGGCCTGCGTCTGGACGAGCCGGCAACGGATCTGGCGGTCATCCTTGCGATCGCGTCGAGCTACAAGGATCTGCCGGTCGGCAGTGATCTGGCGGCGGTTGGCGAAGTCGGTCTGTCCGGAGAGATCCGCTCGGTGAGTCATTTGAATCAGCGCCTGTCGGAGATCGCGCGACTGGGATTCCGGCGCTGCATCATTCCGGCGCATGTGCGCGATGATGTGCAGAAGCAAAATGGTTTGGAGACGATCCCGGTCAAGAACATCCGCGAGGCGCTCAGGGCTGTATTCGGCACGTGAAGCGGCGAAGCGGATATAGAATGAGCGAGTGAGCACGCAAAACACATTCACACACAATTGCAAATGGAGCAATCGGACTGTCAGAAAACCGCCGGAAGGCCTGAAACGGGTTTTTCGGCGGTTTTCCCCTCCTCTAAATTCGGCAAAATTTTTATTTTGCCGAATTATTTGTGGATTTCGTCAATAGACACTGCCCCGCACTTCTGGTATGCTCATATCAGAAATCGAGGTGGCAGATATGGACTATACGGATGCGCCGCAGGTGCTGCGCGACTTTTTGACTTATCATGAAACGATCTGCGGTCATTCTAAGGCAACCGTCGATCAGTATTATCTCGATCTGCGGATGTTCCTGCGGTTTCTGAAGCTGGAACGTGGGCTCGTGCCGCGTGCTGCGAAGCTGGACGAGATTCCGATCCATGATATTGATGTGGCATTTCTGCGCGCTGTGACACTTACCGAAGTTTATAATTTTCTAGCTTATCTGTCGCGCGACCGCATCAAGCAGTCCAACGCACACGAACCGGAATATGGTCTGAGCGCAAACTCCCGTGCACGCAAGATCGCTGCGATCCGCAGCTTCTTCAAATACCTGACGATGAAGGCAAAGCTGCTGGAGGAAAACCCCGTGCAGGATCTCGACTCCCCCAAGATTCCCAAGACGCTCCCCCACTATCTCACACTGGACGAGAGCAAACGGCTTCTGTCCGTGGTGGACGGGAAAAACAAGGATCGAGATTATTGTATCCTGTGTATTTTTCTCAACTGCGGGCTGCGTATTTCGGAACTTGTCGGTCTGAATCTGCAAGACGATCACGGTGACAGTCTGCGCATCCTCGGCAAAGGCAGCAAGGAGCGCGTGGTCTATCTCAATGATGCCTGCCGCGAGGCGCTCGACCGCTATCTGGCGGTCCGTAAAGAGATTGCGCCGCCGCGCACGACGGCGATGTTCCTCTCCAACCGGCGCACACGCATCAGCTGTGACTCCGTACAGGTCATGGTCAAGAAAAACCTGACGCGCGCGGGCCTGGACGCCAGTCAGTATTCCACGCATAAACTGCGGCACACAGCGGCAACACTCATGCTGCAAAACGGCGTTGACGTGCGCACGCTGCAGGAGGTGCTCGGGCATGAACATCTGAACACGACGCAGATCTATACCCATGTGGATAACGATCAGCTGCGCACAGCGGCTGCGGCAAATCCGTTGGGAGAATTCTCGCCGGACGAGAATTGGGCAGAAAAAATCTCCGATCCCTGAGCGTGGGATCGGAGATTTTGTGTTTTATTCTGACTTGATCTTCGGCAAATAGTCTCGTACACGGTGGTGCTGCTTGTCAAAACCGAATGCACGGATCGCCATCAGCAGCGTGCCGAGCACGGCCGCGCCGTCCAAAACGGCGGCAAACCAGAGCGTACAGTAGCCAAGCTCCGCCATCACCAGAAGCAGTACCTTCACTGCAGCGCCAATCACCAGATGCTCGCGGCAAATACCCTCGACCCAACCGGCAGTCTCGATCGCTTCCGGCAGCAGGTACGGGTCTTGGCTCGTGAGCAGGACATCGGCATCAAACCGCTCCTCGCTTTCCTCCGGAATGACACAGACGTCGAGGTCGGCGCCCGAATGTTCCGGATGCGCCGTACAGCGACGGTCATAGTAAAGCAGCAGTTCCCCGTCATCCAGCTTTTCCACCTGCTGCGTAAGAAGCCGCTCTTTTTCTTCACTGCTGCATTTGCAGTGGAGATGATCCGCCTGAAGCTCCTTCGCGTTTTCGGATACGGAGTCATTGCTGGCATTGCTGAAGAGTGTGATGGTGTGCACGCCGAGCGCACGCAGCTCCTTGAGCGCAGGCTTGACATCCGACTGCACGACTTCCTGCAGCAGGATCTTGCCGGCATACTGTTCTCCAACGGATACGTAGACCACATACCCGTCCGTCAGATCTTCATCGGGGATATCCACCCCCTTGAGGATCATCAGTTCGCGCGTACCGACGCAGACGCGCGTCGATTCAATATACACTTCCACCCCGCTTTCGGGAATGTCCACAGCATTTGAGAGATACTCGCTGCGGATTGGACCGGTATAAGCAGCGCAGATGGCGCGCGCCGTGCGGCTGCTGGAGCAGGATTCGGCATTGGCAGCCAGCTGCAGCAGCGCATCCGGCGTCAGCTGATCCGACTTTACACTGACTACCTTCGGGAGCTGATTGTCCCCCTCCCCTTCGTCGACCGCGACTGCACGCACGGCATTGAGCGCGCGCATACTGCGGCAACTGCGAAACAGCACATTGCAGCGATACGCACCGTTGACGGCACTGTACCACACGAGCGGCACGGAAACAAGCAGCGCGCACGGCATAGACAGGAACAGCGCAATCATTGCAGCGTGAATTGCCTGAGAAACAGTCGCTACCTTGAGCACACTCTCGAGCACGGCAACCAAAATCGCAATGCAGAGCCCTGCCGGTGCGAGATAGTCGATCCATTTCGGCGCGGGAAACTCTGCCGTAGAGTGGATCTCTCCGCCGACTGCATCTTTCAATGTCTTCTGTGCGTGCTGCGTCACGACCGCAATCAGAATCGTCACAAGCCGGTATACAAGCAGAAAAACAGCAGCATCCACCGGTTGTCCGACTGCCAGTGTGCCGATCACGCACACGATGATGAGCACTGCCGGCCGAAACACCTGCCGCGCAAGGATACACGAGAGCGCTGCAGCAAGATAGTCATAGCCACAGATGAGCACGGACAAAGTCAAAAGCACATAGCGCAGCGCCATGCTGTGCAAAAGCGCGCCGATCACGCACAGGACGAGCGCCGCAAAGAGCCGCGCGATCAGCACAAGGCTCAGCCCCGTTTCCGGAAACAGGCGCAGCGTTTTCCAATCATAGTCCGGCCGATCCGCAGCAAAGCAGCTCGCGGACAGGCGCGTCAGAAGTTCCTGAAAATTCATGGGTATCCCCCTTGTCCAGACGGAGCGGTATGCGAACTCAGGCTTTCCCGTCGCAGCCGAGCACATCAATGATCTTATGCTTGACAAGCTGCTTGATATTCTCGCGCGCGGGGCCGAGGTACTTTCTGGGGTCAAATTCCGACGGATGCTCAGCCAGATACTTGCGCACCGTTCCGGTCATGGCCAGACGCAGGTCAGAGTCAATGTTGATCTTGCATACGGACAAGCGCGCGGCCTGACGCAGCTGATCCTCCGGCACACCGATCGCACCGGGCATATTGCCGCCGAATTCATTGATCATCTGCACATATTCCTGCGGCACGGAAGACGAGCCGTGCAGCACAATCGGGAAGCCAGGCAGACGCTCGGACACTTCCTCCAGAATGTCAAAGCGCAGCTGCGGCTTCGTTCCGGGTTTGAACTTATAAGCGCCGTGGCTCGTGCCAATGGCGATGGCCAGCGAATCACAGCCGGTGCGTTCAACGAACTCCTGCACATCCTCCGGGCGCGTGTAGGACGAGTCCTCAGCCTTGACCTTCACATCATCTTCAATACCGGCCAGCGTGCCAAGCTCCGCTTCGACAACGACGCCATGCGCGTGTGCATATTCCACGACCTGACGCGTCAGCGCGATATTCTCTTCAAACGGTTTGGACGAGGCGTCGATCATGACGGACGAAAATCCGTCATCCACGCAGGACTTGCACAGCTCGAACGAATCGCCATGATCCAGATGCAGACAGATCGGCAGACCGGTCTCGATCACGGCAGCCTCCACAAGCTTGACCAGATACGTGCGATTGGCATATTTGCGTGCACCGGAGGATACCTGCAGGATCACCGGAGCGTTGCACTCCTTTGCGGCCTCAGTGATACCCTGAATGATCTCCATGTTATTCACATTGAACGCACCGATGGCGTAGCCGCCGGCATACGCTTTTGCAAACATTTCCTGAGAAGTAACAATCGACATTGACAAGTCAACTCTCTTTCATATAATATAAGGAACAGTGATAAAATGAATGTCCCCGATAAGGGGTTCAATTCATTTTACACATGTTTCGAGATAATATCAATAGCAGAATTCAATGTTCCCTTAAAATCTATCAATTTTGTGAATTTGTGGAGGTAAGCTATGTCCGGTATATTGAAGGGTGCGTGTATCTTTGGGCAGTCCGGAGGGCCGACTGCTGTCATCAACGCCAGCGCTTACGGCGTGCTCAAGACCGCATTGGAATCGGATGCCATCACCAATGTTTACGGCGCGGCGCATGGTATCCGCGGGGTTCTGGATGACCGTCTGTATGACATCCGTCAGGAGGATCCGGATGAGCTCCGTCTGCTGCTGCACACACCGTCGTCGGAATTGGGCTCCTGCCGTTACAAGATGGCCGACCCGGAAGCGGACGATACGGATTATCGGCGCATTCTGGAGATTTTTCAGAAATACGACGTACGCTACTTCTTCTATAACGGCGGCAATGACTCCATGGATACCTGCAATAAGATCAGCCGCTATATGCAGGCGCACGATTGGGAGTGCCGCGTGATGGGCGTGCCCAAGACGATCGACAATGACCTCTTCGGCACTGACCACTGCCCTGGCTATGCCAGTGCCGCCAAGTACATAGCAACATCGTGCATGGAGGTCTCCAAGGACTGCCGCGTGTATGATAACGGTACGATCACGGTCATCGAGATCATGGGGCGTCATGCCGGTTGGCTGGCCGGCAGCGCTGCACTGGCGACATACTGCGGTTCCGGACCCGATCTGGTCTACCTGCCGGAGGTGGACTTTGATATGGAGCGATTCTTTGCCGATGTGCATCGTGTTTATGAGCAGAAGAACAGCGTGCTGATTGCTGTCTCCGAGGGCATCCACTATGCCGACGGCTCGTTCGTGTCCGAGGCGAAGGCCTCCACAACAGACGGTTTCGGCCACGCGCAGCTCGGTGGTTTGGCTGCGCGTCTGGCACAGGCACTCAAAGAGCGCGAGCATGCAAAGGTCCGCGGCATCGAACTCTCGCTGCTGCAGCGCGCCGGTGCGCATCTGGCGTCTCAGACCGATATTGATGAGGCATTTGCTGCCGGTAAAACGGCGGTTGAGGCTGCCATCGCCGGCGAAACCGGCAAGATGGTCGCCCTCATGCGTGAAATGGTCGACGGAAAATATACCTGCCGCATGGAGCTTATTCCGCTGGCCGACGTCGCAAACTACGAGAAGAAAGTGCCGGTCGAATGGATCGTCCCGGAGGGCAACAATGTCACGCAGGATTTTATTGACTATGCCCTGCCGCTCATTCAGGGTGTGCCTGAGATTCCTGTGGAAAACGGTCTCCCCCGCTATGCACGGCTGAAAAAAGTGCTTGCAAAATAAAGATCAGCAGAGCCGGTGATCATCGCCGGCTCTGTTCGTGTGTAAATCTGCTGTTCAAACAGTCCAAAGTATGCTATACTGATTTATTATCTATATTTCGAACGTAACGAAGGAGTTTCCCAAATGATCACTGTTGATGACCTCTCGCTGCAGTACAGCGGCGCACCGCTGTTTTCCAAGGTAAACCTGCAGTTCACCCCCGGCAATTGCTACGGCATTATCGGCGCAAACGGCGCCGGAAAATCCACATTCCTGAAGATCCTCTCCGGTCAGCTCGAGCCAAGCTCCGGCAGCGTGCATATCGATCCCAAGGAAAGAATGTCCGTGCTCAAGCAGGACCAGACGATGTATGACGCCTATACCGTCATGGACACGGTGATCATGGGCAATCAGCGCCTGTATGACTGCGGCAAGGAGAAGGACGCCATCTACGCCAAGGACGAGATGACGGACGAAGACGGCATCCGCGCCTCCGAGCTTGAGGAGGAGTTTGCCGATCTCGGCGGCTGGGAGGCGGAGTCGGATGCGTCCCGCATCCTGCAGGGACTGGGCGTCTCGCCGGAGTTTCATGAGACCATGATGTCCGACATGGATCCGCGCCTGAAGGTGAAGGTTCTGCTTGCGCAGGCGCTCTTCGGCCACCCGGACATCATCCTGCTCGATGAGCCGACGAATAACCTCGACCTTGCGAGCGTCGTCTGGCTGGAGGATTTTCTGATGGACTACGACGGCACTGTGCTCGTTGTGTCGCACGACCGTTACTTCCTTAACAACGTCTGCACGCACATCGTCGATATCGACTACGGCAAGATCAAAATGTACGTCGGCAACTATGACTTCTGGTACGAGTCGAGCCAGCTGATGCAAAAGCTCGTCAAGGATCAGAACAAGCGCGCCGAACAGAAGATCCAGGAGCTGCAGGCGTTTATCGCACGGTTCTCCGCCAACAAGTCAAAGTCCCGTCAGGCAACGTCCCGCCGCAAGCTGCTCGAGAAGATCGCCGTTGAGGATATGCCCGCCTCCAGTCGCCGCTATCCGTGGGTCGGCTTCAAGGCGGAGCGCGAGCCGGGCAAGGATCGCCTGTTCGTGACGGATATCAGCAAGACGGTCGACGGTGAAAAGCTGCTCAACCATGTGAGCTTCATCGTCGGCAAGGAGGACAAGATCGCCATCCTCGGTAAGAACGAGCTTGCCGTGACGATGCTCTTCAAGATCCTCATGGGCGACGAAGAACCGGATGAGGGCACGGTCAAGTGGGGCGTTTCGACCACGCAGGCTTACTTCCCCAAGGATCACAACAGCTATTTTGAAGACTGTGACTATGATCTCATTGACTGGATGCGCCAGTTCTCCGCGGATAAGCGCGAGAGCTACCTGCGCACGTTCCTCGGCCGGATGCTCTTTTCCGGCGACGACGTGTACAAGCAGGTCAAGGTTCTCTCCGGCGGCGAGAAGGTGCGCTGCATGATTTCGAAGATGATGCTCTCCGGCGCAAACTTCCTCGTCTTTGACCAGCCGACGAACCACCTTGACCTCGAAAGCATCGCAGCGCTCAATAACGGCATGGATGCTTTCCCGTATAACATTATCTTTACCAGCCACGACCACCAGCTCACGCAGACGGTCGCCAACCGCATCATTGAGATCACGCCCGACGGCATCATTGACCGCCGCTGCACGTATGACGAATATATGCACATCTCCGGTCAGGAAATGGAATGAATCATGGAGCAGCTTGCAAAAAATCAACTGCATACCGCCGAGATTACCGGGTATACGTCCGAAGGCGCCGGTGTGTGTCACATCGCCGGGCGCGCCGTGTTTGTGAAAGGCGCGCTTGTCGGCGAGACGTGGCAGGTGCGCATCCTCAAGGTCACGTCGGCCGCCGTTTACGGCAAGGCGGAGCAGTGCCTGTCCCCTGCCGCTGCGCGCACAGAGCCGCCCTGCCCTGTCTGCCGCACCTGCGGCGGCTGCAGCCTGCAGCACATGGATTACGGCGAACAGCTGCGCATGAAGCGAGCGCGTGTCAACGATGCGCTCAAACGTATCGGCGGCGTTTTGACACCGGTGCAGGATATCATCGGCATGGAATACCCGCTCTGCTATCGCAATAAGGCGATTTACGCCGTCGGCGTGAAAGACGGCCGCGTGGTCAAGGGCTTTTACCGCGCATCCAGCCACGATGTCACGCCGGTCGAGCAGTGTCTGCTCCAGCTCCCGCTCGCAGACAAGGCGGCGCAGGCGGTCTGCGACTGGATGAATCTTCGCGGCATCGCCCCCTATGATGAGCAGACCGGGCACGGCACAGTGCGCCATCTGTTCACGCGCTGCGCCATGCACACGCCCGACGCCGTGCTTTGCATCGTCTCTGCACGCGGCTTCGGCGCGCAGACGGAGGAACTTGTTGCATACCTGCGCGAGCATTGCCCGGAGCTGACCGGTATCGTGCTCGATATCAACAAGCAAAAGGGCAACGTCGTGCTTGCCGGGGATTTTTATACGCTCTGGGGTTCACCGGAGCTGACCGACCGTCTCTGCGGACTGACGTTCACGCTCTCGCCGCAGGCGTTTTATCAGGTCAACCCCGTACAGGCAGAGCGGCTGTATGAGCGCGCGGTGGAGTATGCTGTCAATGCGCCCTCTGACCGTGTGCTCGACCTGTACTGCGGTGCAGGGACGATCAGTCTGTGTCTGGCGCGAAAGGCTGCGCACGTCATCGGCGCGGAGATCGTGCCGGAGGCGATCGAGAATGCGCGCCGAAATGCGGAACGAAACGGCATGGAAAATGTAGAGTTTCTCTGCGCGGATGCCGGTGCTGCCGCAGCGGAGCTGGCCCGGCGCGGCGTCCGGCCGGACTGCATCGTGGTCGATCCCCCACGCAAGGGCATGCAGCCGGATGCCATTGACGCAATGGTATCCATGCAGCCGCCGCGCATCGTCTATGTCTCCTGCGACCCGGGCACGCTCGCACGCGACGTGAAGCTGCTCACACAGCGCGGCTATACGCTCACGCAGGCGCTGGCCGTGGATATGTTCCCGCAGACGCCGCATGTTGAGACGGTTGTCTTGCTTTCCAAGGGTGAGGTCGACTCGAAAAAGATTCGGGTTGAGTTCTCTTTGGAAGATATGGATATGTC
>UQSF01000018.1 GCA_900543625.1 uncultured Eubacteriales bacterium | reverse complement strand
CCAGCAGCGCCGGCGTGAGCAGCGGCGCCGCGGCCGGCGCGAGCGCGCGGGGCACGGCGAAGAGCAGGCCATATAAAAGCAGCCAGAGCCAGAACATACGCGCCGCCCTTTCTCACAATGCAGTCAACGGGAAAATTATATGCCAATTTAATCCCATATGCAAATAGTTTTTACCCGCATTTGACCGGAGCCGACATTCTGCGCGCCGGGCGCTCGCAGCGCGGGCTGCGGCGCGCGGCAAACAAACAGGCGGAGCGCCGGATGTTTGTTAACAAACATTAGTTACACATATTGACATGATTCGGACAAAGTCCTATAATAAACGTGCGCTAACGTTCCGCGCTTGTGCAAAATGTCGAATTTTCAAAGGTGGCGCGAGAACCGTGCAATGAAGGAGGGAATGCGCGAATGAGAGACCTGAAGCATCTGATCTATTTCGAGAACCTGCTGCAGCAGGCAAACAACGACCTGGTTCAGGCCGCCTGTGGGGACGGGCGGCTGGCGCTGGCATGGAACTGTTCGTACATACCGGAGGTTTTGCTGGATACGGACAAGTGCTTTGGCGTGCGTCTGCGCGCGCCGAACTGCACCAACCCCGACATGGCCACCTATTACATGACCAACCGCTCGTGTCCATACTCCAAGAGCATCCTCGAGCGCGCGTTCGAGGGCGGCTACAACTTTATCTCCGCGCTCATCGGGCAGGAGTGCTGCACGACGATGAACCGCATGGAGCAGTATTTTGAATACTGCGAGCTGATCCCGAACGAGAAATTTTTCTGCACATATCTCGACATGCCGCTGCGCAAGACCGAGTGGCACGCGGGCTACTACCGCCGCCAGATCGAGCAGAAGATCCTCCAGCCGCTCGAAAAGGTCTACGGTGTGGACTTTTCCGAGGCAAACCTTCGCAAGGCTGTTGAGCAGTTCAACGAAGTCTGCCGCATCATGACGGAGATCAACGCCATGCGTGAGGCGGAAAACCCCGTCATCACGGGCTATGAATTCCACGTCATCCAGCTGTGCACGCAGACGTGCCCGAAAGATCTCATCCTGCCCTACCTGCGCGAGACGCTGCAGGAGCTGCGCACGCGCGAGCCCGACCCGAAACCGGGCTACCGGGCGCGTGTGCTCATCGCGGGCAGCGAGATCGACGACCCGGAGTTTACGAAAATGTGCGAGATGGCCGGCGGTCTCGTCGTGGCCGACCGCTACTGCTTCGGCTCGATGCCCGGCCGCGAGGAGATCCCGCTCGAGGAGGGCAAGGACGTTCTGCAGTCCATCGCCGACTACTATATGTGGCGTAACCAGTGCCCGCGCGCCATGGGACCCGAGAACATCATCGCGCGCAAGCGCTACATCTTCGATCTCGCGGAGAAATACCACGCCGACGGCATCATCGTCGAGAACATGAAGTTCTGCGAATACTGGGGCTACGAGCGCGCGCAGGACGGCATGTGGTTCTACGAGGGCTACGAGCTGCCGCGCAGCATTCCGGTGTGCCAGATCGAGAAGGATTACACGAGCGCCGCCTCCGGTCAGCTGCGTACCCGGTTCCAGGCGTTCATCGAGTCGCTGGAGATCAAAAAGATCCAGGCGCAGCAGTAAGGGAGGGGCTCAACTATGTGGAAACGCAAACGCACGCTCAAAGAAGAATACGGCACGCTCGGCCACTTCCTGCGGGGTGACAACGACTGCCACTATCTCGGCGACCTGTACATTGAGGGCACGAACTTCTACCGCCACCGCGAATGGCGCGGCGTGCGGGACACGGCCTATGCCTTCGCCCGCTGGCTGCAGACGTGGGTCAAGATGGCCGGGCTCATCGGCCGCGACCCGGTGCGCATGGTGCGCGCCTTCTGGAAATACCGCTGGCTGAGCGCCTACCTCGCCACGCCCATGATGGTCGACAAATGGATCGAAGGCGACCGCGGCATGGTCCTGCGCGCCGACCTGACGGCCATCGACTGCATGGTGTCCGACTCGATCACGACGATGTGGCGCGAGATCCGCGCCGACCGCCGCTTCGGTGAGACGAAGTGGACCGAGCGCACGATCGCCTTTGACTACACGCTGCCCAAGCACATCATCTACGGCTTCCCCGGCTACTTCGGCATCAACATCCAGCAGCACGCGGCGTTCATGGTGCCGATCCTGAACAAGAACCTCGGCTCGTACTACGTCGATCAGGCCGTCAGCTGCGGCATCCCGGGCGATATGTGCACGCTGCCGCTCGTGGAGACCGGCGTCGCCGTCGAGGGCGAGTATCCCGACATCGGCAACTGCTGGCTCACGACCAACAACCCCTGCGACGCGAACATGATGGACAACGTCGCCATGTACCGCGCGCTCTCGAGCGACGGCAAAAAGGCCGTGCATCCGTTCACGACCCCGCTCATGTACGACGACCCGACCTGCAAGGAGCTCGGCGTGCACGAGGTGTACGAGGCCATCCACTTCCTCGAGGATCAGTTCCACCAGCCGTTCAACTGGGACACGTTCATCCAGCACATTGAAAACACCAACCAGTTCAACCGCGAGGAGACCGAGCGCTGGGACGTCTACGCCAAGACGAACAACGGCGCGCTCAACCCCGTGTGTCAGGGTCTGTTCCGCATCTACTTCTATCAGCAGGGCGGCAACGAATACTTCCTCAAGGCCTCGCGCAAGATCACGCGCATCTTTGACAAATGTGTGCGCAAAAACATCGACACCTTCCCGCACACGCGCCACCGCGCCATTGCCTGGAGCTGCGGCTCGACGTATTACGCGCACGGCGTGCAGTGGCTGTATAACTGCTGGGGCATCCTGTGCCTGATCAACATGGACTCGCTCACCGGCCACAACATCGTCGACACCGAGGACCGCGACATCATGATGAGCGACGTGGCCGACTGGCACGCCCGCACCCCGATGCGCACGCACACCGTCGGCGGCAACCGCCACATCATGCAGATGTGGGAGACGGCGGAGAAATTCAACTGCGACATGATCCTCATGTACGACGACATCGGCTGCAAGGGCATGGCCGGCGCACAGGGTCTGATCGAGGAGGAGATCCGCAAGCACAACGACCGCTTCCACGTTGTGTGGATGCCGCACTCGCTGATGGATCACCGCATCGTCTCGCCGCGCGAGGCGCGCAGCGCCGTCAACGAATACATGACCAGCGTCCTGCACGAGGAGCCGGTCGATCCGTCGCTGGTCGATTTTGACGACAGCATGGGCTGGTAAAGGAGGAGAGCCACTATGAAATGCAGATTTGCAAAGTTCCTGTTCAAGGCCTTCGGCATCACCGGCGGCGCGCTGGCCGTGCTGTTCGTGATCTACTACTATAACCTCGACATGAAGCTCATGCGCTCGGTCGTCGTGCCGTTTCTGAACAAGCACTACGACAGCGTCAAGCGCGAGCACCAGATCTGACAGGGGAGGAGCAAACGATGGCAGTCAATCAAAACGTCAATCCCCGGCCGCTGACCGCCGAGGAAAAGGAAAAACGCGCCCGCGGCATCTATGACAGCTTTGCGACCTACGTGGTCTTTTGCGGGCACTGCCGCTACGTGCGCAAGACGAATATGTACATCATGCGCGCCGAGGCCTTCATCGACGAGCTCGACGCCCGCGGAGAGGTCTGCCCCCGCTGCGGCAAGCGTGCGTGGACGCTCGGCTACCCGATGGGCACGACGACCGGCTTCGTCAAGTTCTGACACGCATCCCAACAGGCTCCCGCACGATGGCGGGAGCCTTTTTTACGGCACAGTGCGGGGCAAAACGCCCCACTTCGGCACAAGAAACAAAAATGAGGTTCCCAAGATGCACCGGGTATGTTATAGTGATGACAATCTCGCACTAAAAAGAAGGAGGAGACACAATGGCACAACTCAGACCGAAGATCGTGAAGCTGGCAAAAATCATTGGGGGCGTTACCGGCATCACGACCAAGATCGACGAAAACGCGCCCGAATATTACTGCATGGCGGGCATCCTCTCGGATGACGAGGCGGACATCGCCATCGCCGCCGGTCTGCGCAAGGAGCGCACCGCGGGCTATCTCGCCAAGAAGGTCGGCAAGACCGTGCAGGAGGTGCAGCCGCTGCTCGACAACCTCGTCTACTACGGCATCTTCCGCCGCTCGATGGACAAGGCGCTCGGCGAGGACGTGTATTACATGCAGATCTTCGCGCCCGGCATCCTCGAGATGATGGTCAACCAGAAGGAGCTGCTGGAAACGCATCCGGAGGTCGGCCGCGCGTTCGATGAGTACACCCGCAACCTCGCCGCGAACATGGGCGCCATGATCCCCGACGGCTACGGTCTCATGCGCGTCATCCCGGTCGAGAGCGCGCTCGAGGGCATCGAGGGCGTGAGCGATTATGAGCGCATCTCGCACTATCTGGATAAGTATGACCGCTTTTCCGTGTCCCCGTGCTCGTGCCGCGCGTCGCGCTCGAGCCTTGGCGACGGCTGCGGCCACCTCGAGGAGGACATGTGCGTGCAGATGGGCAGAGGCGCCGAGCACTACATCCGCACCGGCCGCGCCAGGGAGATCACGCGCGAGCAGGCGCTGGAGATCATTCAGCGCGCGGAGGAAAACGGCCTCATGCACGACATGGTCAACATCGAAGAGCCGGGCGAGAGCGCGGCCATCTGCAACTGCTGCGCCTGCGCCTGCTTCGGTCTGCGCGTGGGTCTGATGTTCGGCGCGCGCGATGCGATCCGCTCCAACTACGTCGCCGAGGTGGACGAGGCCAAGTGCGTCGCCTGCGGTCAGTGCGTGGAGACCTGCCCCGGCAACGCGCTCAAGCTCGGCCAGAAGCTGTGCTCGACCGAGGATCTGACGCCGCAGCCGGACTACGTCAAGCTCTCCGAGACCATCCACCCCAAGCGCTCGTGGAACCCCGACTACCGCGAGGATCACGAGGACGTCATGCCCACCGGCACCGCGCCGTGCAAGACCGCCTGCCCCGCGCACGTGCCCGTGCAGGGCTATCTGAAGCTCGCCGCGCAGGGGCGCTACACCGACGCGCTCGAGCTCATCAAGAAGGAAAATCCGTTCCCGGCCGTCTGCGGCCGCATCTGCAACAAGCGCTGCGAGACCGAGTGCACCCGCGGCGCGGTCGACGAGGCCGTCGCCATCGACGAGGTCAAGCGCTTCATCGCCGACCATGACCTGCACGAGGCCACGCGCTTTGTGCCAAAGCTGTGCAACCAGATCGGCCGCCCGTACACGGAGAAGATCGCCGTCATCGGCGCAGGCCCCGCGGGCATGAGCTGTGCCTACTACCTCGCCAACAAGGGCTACCCCGTGACCGTGTTCGACCGCAACCCGGTTCCCGGCGGCATGCTCACGCTCGGCATCCCGAACTTCCGCCTCGAAAAGGACGTGCTCAACGCCGAGATCGACATCCTGCGTGAGATGGGCGTCGAATTCCGCTGCGGTGTCGAGGTCGGCAGGGACATCACCATCGAGCAGCTGCGCGCGCAGGGCTACAAGGGTTTCTATGTCGCCATCGGCGCGCAGAAGTCGGCCAGGCTCGGCGTTGCGGGCGAGGAGCTCACGGGCGTCTACGGCGGCGTGGATTTCCTGCGCGCCGTGAATCTCGGCGAGCAGCCGGCCGTCGGCAAGCGCTGCGCCGTCATCGGCGGCGGCAACGTGGCCATGGACGTCTGCCGCAGCGCGGTGCGCCTCGGCGCGGACGAGACCTATGTCCTCTACCGCCGCAGCGAGGCAGAGCTGCCCGCCGACCCCGAGGAGGTCAGAGAGGCGATGGAAGAGGGCGTGCGCTTCCGCTTCCTGACCGCTCCGGTCGAGATCCTCGGCGCGGACGGCAAGGTCACCGGCATCCGGGTCGAGCGCATGGCGCTCGGCGAGCCGGACGAGAAGGGCCGCCGCAAGCCCGTCGGCACGGGCGAATTTGAGACGATCGCGCTCGACTCCGTCATCGGCGCCATCGGCCAGACGGTCGACTGGGGCACGCTCGATACCGGCGCGCTCACGACGACGAAAAAGGGCACCGCCGAGGCCGACGCCCTCACGTATCAGACCGCGCAGCCGGACATCTTCGTCGGCGGCGACTGCTACACCGGTCCGAAGTTTGCCATCGACGCCATCGCCGCCGGCAAGGAGGCCGCCATCAGCCTGCACCGCTTCGTGCACCCCGGTCAGACGCTCACCGCCGGCCGCGACCGCCGTGTGTACCGCTCGCTCGATAAGGAGCACGTGCTGCTCGAGACGGCGAGCTTTGATAAGGATCACCGCCAGATGCCGGGCTACAACGCGGCCAAGGCCAGGACCTTCTCCGATGCGCGCGTCACGTTCACGGAGGAGCAGGTCAAAAAGGAGTGCGCCCGCTGCCTCGGCTGCGGCGCGACGAAGGTCGACAGCTACCTGTGCATCGGCTGCGGTCTGTGCACCACAAAGTGCAAGTTCGACGCCATCCACCTCAAGAAGGTGCGCGACTGGCACGCGGGCTCGTATGAGACCATGCCGATCAAGGTCGCCGAGGGCGTCGTCAAGCGCGCCGGCAGCATCGTCAAGAAGGCGGTTCGTAAGTAATGCACGAGCTGGCACTGTGCGACGCGCTGCTCAAAATGGTGCGCGACATCTCCCGCGAGGAGGCGCTCGACGGCGTGCGCAGCATCACGGTGCGCGTCGGGACGCTCTCGGGCGTCATCCCACATTTTCTCACCGACTGCTGGGTCGCCGTGACCGACGGGACGGAGTATGACGGCGTGCCGCTGCGCGTCGAGACCGAGGCGGGGCGCGCCCGCTGTCTCGACTGCGGCGCGGAGTTTGAGGCCGACGTCAACGACCTCACCTGCCCCGGCTGCGGCGGGAAAAAGCTCATGCCGCTCACCGGCCGCGACATGACGCTGCAGGAGATTGAGGCGGTTTAGCCCCGCGAGACCAAAGCAGAAGCCCCAAAAACCAATGCCCCCGAAAGCCGTTGGCTTTCGGGGGCATTGAGCCTGTCAAAAAGTATTACTTTTTGACAAAGGGGTTTGCGGCCTGACTGCAGCGCACGCGCCATCCGCTTTTGGCGGACGGCGCGCACGTTTGCAGGCCGAGAAGTATTTTCTTCGACGCACATGTCGCCGAAGAAAATGATTGGGCTTTCTTTGCGCCTGCGGGCGCAAACTCTACGAGGTTTTGGGACAAGCTGAACGCCCCCGAAAGCCGTTGGCTTTCGGGGGCATTCTTATACGGAGATCAGAAGTCGGCGTTTCCGACCGTGCGCGGATGCAGCTCCACGTCGCGGATGTTGCTCACGCCGGTCAGGTACATGACCATGCGCTCAAAGCCGAGACCGAAGCCCGCGTGACGGCAGCTGCCGTAGCGGCGCAGGTCAAGATACCACCAGTAATCCTCCTCGCGCAGGCCGAGCTCCTGCATACGCTTGGTGAGCAGGTCGAGCCGCTCCTCACGCTGGCTGCCGCCGATGATCTCGCCGATGCCCGGCACGAGGCAGTCCGCCGCGGCGACGGTCTTGCCGTCGTCGTTCATGCGCATATAAAACGCCTTGATGTCCTTCGGGTAATCCGTGACGAACACGGGCTTGTTGAACACCTGCTCGGTCAGGTAGCGCTCGTGCTCGGTCTGCAGGTCGATGCCCCACGAGACGGGGTAGTCGAACTTGTGCCCGGACTCCTGCAGCAGCTTCACGGCGTCGGTATAGGTGATGCGGCCGAAGTCGTTGTCTACGACGTTGTGCAGGCGCTCGAGCAGCCCCTTATCCACGAAGGAATTGAAGAATTCCAGTTCCTGCGGGCACTTTTCGAGCACGGTGTTGATGATGAACTTCACCATCGCCTCCATGCACTCAAGGTCGTCGTCGAGGTCGGCAAACGCCATCTCCGGCTCGATCATCCAGAACTCGGCGGCGTGGCGCTGGGTGTTGGAGTTCTCGGCGCGGAACGTCGGGCCGAAGGTGTACACGTCGCCGAAGGCGAGCGCGAAGTTTTCGGCGTTGAGCTGACCGGACACGGTCAGGTTCGTGCTCTTGCCGAAGAAATCCTTGCTGAAATCGACCTTACCGTCGTCCGTGCGCGGCAGGTTGTCGAGGTCGAGCGTCGTGACGCGGAACATCTCGCCCGCGCCCTCGCAGTCAGAGCCCGTGATGATCGGGGTCTGGACGTAGACGAAGCCGCGCTCCTGGAAGAACGTGTGCACCGCCTGCGCCGCCACGCTGCGCACGCGGAACGTCGCGCTGAAGAGGTTCGTGCGCGGACGCAGATGCTGGATCGTGCGCAGAAATTCCACACTGTGGCGCTTTTTCTGCAGCGGATAATCCGGCGCGGACGCGCCCTCGAGCGTGATGCTGTCGGCCTTGAGCTCGAACGGCTGCTTGGCGTCCGGCGTGAGCACGAGCTCACCGTGCACGATGAACGCCGCGCCGACGTTCTGGCGGGCGATGTCGTCATAATTTTCGAGCTTGCCGCGCTCGAGCACGACCTGCAGGCTCTTGAAGCAGCTGCCGTCGTTGAGCTCGATAAAGCCGAAATTCTTCATGTCGCGGATCGTGCGCGCCCAGCCGCAGACGGTCAGGGTCTGGCCGCCGAAGGCCTCCGGCGCTGCGTAGATGCCGGCGATGTGCTGTCTTTTCATATCTTCCGCCTCGTTTTCGATGGATTTTATATAGGTAACTCTTTTATTATACGCATTTGCAGCGGATTTTTCAACCGCTTTTGCGTGTGTCAGGCAATGATGTGGATGGCCGCGTGGTTGTTGCTGAGCCGGACGTCCGTCGTCACGCCGCCGGCCTCACCGTCGCGCGTCCACGCCACGGGCTCCTGGAACGTGAAGCGCAGATTCTTCGACTGCACGAGGATGACGTTCTCGTTGTCGTAATACTGGTTGAGCACGCCCGTGATGATGCGGCTCAGGTCGCCGAACTGCTTCGGACGGCGGATGAGCAGCGTCTCAAACAGGCCGTCGCCCAGACTCACGAGGTCCTTGCGCAGGCGCACCATGCCGGCCACGGAGGTCGAGTTCGACACGCCGCCGAAGATGAAGTCCCCGTCGACCGTGCCGCCGTCATACTCCACGTGCGCGCAGTAGTGGTCGATGCTGTTGAGGCGGCTCATCGCCTCGAGCACGTAGGCCAGATGACCGAGCGCCTGCTTTTCGTTTTGCGGCGTCTCATAGCTCACCGCCGTGAACGCGCCGAAGGCCGCCACGTAGGTGAAAAAGCTCCTGTCGCCGAAGCTGCCGACGTCGAACGCCGTCGGCGTACCGGTCACGATGCGCAGCGCGGCGTCGGTCGCGTTTTTCGGCAGGCCGAGCGTCGAGGCCACGTCGTTGGTCGTGCCCATCGGGATGTAGCCGAGCGGGGGCGGATTCGGCACCTGCATCAGACCGGACACGACCTCGCTGAGCGTGCCGTCGCCGCCGATGCAGGCCACGGTGTCATACTCCGCCGCGTGCTGCGCCGCCATCAGCGTCGCGTCGCCGCGTCCCTGCGTGAAGTACACCGTCGTCAGATAGCCGCCGCTGTCGAGAATGTTCATCACTTCGCCAAAGCCGTTTTTGTAGCCGCTGCGTCCGGCCATGGGGTTGATGATCAGCATCATGCGTTTTTTCATAGTCAGCCTCCTGTCGGGATAGCAAAAAAGGGCATGGCGTACTGCCATGCCCCCGAGATTCTGTGATCAGCCAAGCTCGTTCATTTTCTGAGCCATTGCAGACTTCTTGTGCGCTGCGTTGTTCTTGTGGATCAGACCCTTGCCGGCCGCGCGGTCAACAGCCTGGACAGCAACTTTATAGGTACTGACGGCTGCGTCACGGTTGCCTTCGGCAACAGCCGCATCAAACTTCTTCAGGTTGGTCTTCAGGGCGGATTTCTCAGCCTTGTTTTTCATGTTCTGCAGCTTGGACTTCTCGTCTCTCTTCATTGCGGACTTGATGTTCGGCATTTCTCAATCGCCACCTCCTCCTATAAAATTCAGTCATGGATATGACCGTGCAATGTTCTGCAAGTGTTGATGATATCATCAAACCTTTCAAATTGCAAGTCTTTTTTTCAATTTTCATTATAATTGTATCCATTTGTGGCAACGCTTCCTGTGTGCCACAAGATGTGGCGTCAGAAAGGAGCAAATCATGCCGAGTTTTCCCCGTACCGACCTCGCCGTCGAGGCCGAAGCCCTCCGCAGCGCCGCCGCTGCGGCGCAGCTTCCCGGCGTGCGCGCCGCGCAGACACAGCGCCGCGGCTTTGCCGTGACGCAGGTGGAGGTACTCGATGCCGCCGGTTCCGAGGCGTTATGTAAACCGATCGGGCGATACGACACGCTCGACCTCACGCCTCTGCTGCGCCGCGCGGACGATGCCTTTGAAAACGCCGCGCAGACCCTTTCGGAGCTCCTGCGCGCCGCCCTGCCGCTGATGCCGGAGGCGTCCGTGCTCGTCGTCGGGCTCGGCAACCGGGCGATCACGCCCGACGCCGTCGGACCGGACGCCATGCAGAGCGTGCTCGTCACGCGCCACCTGCGCGCGCAGCTGCCCGAGCAGTTCGGACGCTTTCGCTCCGTGGCGGCGCTGACCCCCGGCGTGCTCGGCACGACGGGCGTGGAATCGGCCGAGCTCGTCCGCGCCATGACCGACCGCCTGCACCCGGATGCCGTCATTGTGGTCGATGCGCTCGCCTGCGCCGAGCCGGAGCGCCTCGGCTGCACCGTCCAGCTCACCGACACCGGCATCACGCCCGGCAGCGGTGTCGGCAACGACCGCGCCGGACTTGACCGCACCACGCTCGGCGTGCCGGTCGCGGCCATCGGACTGCCGACGGTCATCGACGCGGGCAGCCTCACGGACGACCCGCGCGCTGAGCGGATGTTCGTCACGCCGCGCGACATTGACGCAGTCGTGCGCGACGCCGCCAAGCTCATCGGCTACGGCATCGACCTCGCGCTGCACGACGGGCTGACCGTGGCGGATCTTGACCTCCTGCTGTCGTGAACCGTGTTTCACGTGAAACATTTCCCGCCGCGCTCGACATTGTTTCACGTGAAACATCACAAAAATTTGCCGCAGCGCCCGCAAGCGGTTGAAAACGACGCCGCGCGCTGGTATAATAGCGGCAAACACGATTTAGGGAGGCAAACCATGGGCAAAATCATTGCCGTCGCCAACCAGAAAGGCGGGGTCGGGAAGACAACGACGTGCGTGAACCTGACCTGCGCGCTCAAAAAGCGCGGGCGGCGCGTGCTCCTCATCGACTGCGACCCGCAGGGCAACAGCACCTCCGGCATGGGCGTGGACAAGACCGTGACGCCCAATTGCTACGATCTGCTGATGAACGGCGCGGCCGCTGCCGACTGTATCCGCAGCACGAAATACGGCGACGTGCTGCCGGCAAATATGAATCTCTCCGGCTGCTCGGTCGAGCTCGTCGGCTCGGAGCAGCGGGAATACATCATGAAAAACGCGCTTGCACCGGTGCAGGCGGACTATGACTTCATCCTCATCGACTGTCCGCCGTCGCTCGAGCTGCTGACGATCAATGCGCTCGTCGCGGCCGACAGCGTGCTCATCCCGGTGCAGTGCGAGTATTATGCGCTCGAGGGCATCGCCGATCTCATGCGCAGCATCAAAATGTGCAACAAGCGCCTCAATCCGGAGCTGAGCGTACAGGGCATCGTCATGACTATGTATGACGGGCGCACGAAGCTGTCCGATCAGGTCGTGAACGAGGTGCGCAAATTCTTCGGCAAAAAGGTCTACAAGACCATGATCCCGCGCAACGTGCGCCTGTCCGAGGCGCCGAGCCACCGCAAACCCGCCATCGCCTACGACAAGGAGTCCAAGGGCGCGCGGGCGTATCTGCATCTGGCGGGGGAGCTCATCAAGCGCGAGGAAAAAGCGGCGAAGGCGGCGCAGGAAGCTGCGGCAGCGGCCGCAAAGGAGGCGGAACATGGGTAAAGACGGGAAAAAAGGTCTCGGCATGGGGCTCGGGGCGCTGTTTGGGGAGGAATATCCGACCGCGCAGCCCGAGCGCGAGGAGACGGCGCCGGATCTGCTGCCGATCGAGAAGATCGAGCCGCGCGCCGACCAGCCGCGCAAGCGCTTTGATCCCGAGGCGCTTGAGATGCTCGCCGAGTCCATCCGCACCTACGGCCTCATCCAGCCGATCACGGTGCGGCCGCTCGACAGCGGCTTTTATCAGATCATCGCGGGCGAGCGCCGCTGGCGCGCCAGCCGCATGGCCGGACTGAGGGAGGTGCCGGTGCGCATCCTCACGGCCGACGAGCAGCGCGCCATGGAGATGGCACTGGTCGAAAACCTGCAGCGCGAGGACCTGAACCCCATCGAAGAGGCGAAGGGCTACCGCGCCCTGCAGGACGTGTACGGCATGACGCAGGACGATGTGGCGCAGAGCGTGGGCAAGTCGCGCCCCGCCGTCGCCAATGCGACGCGGCTTCTGGCGCTGTCGGAGCAGGTTTTGAAGCTCGTCGAGGACGGGACGCTCTCGGCCGGTCACGCACGCGCGCTGCTGCCGCTCAGCGATGCACAGGTGCAGCTCGCCGCGGCGAAAACCGTCATCGAAAAGGGGCTCTCGGTGCGCCGCGCCGAGGCGCTGGCTGCGCAGCTTTTGAAGGAAACGCAGGGAAAAGCGGCAGCAAAGCCCGCCGGCGTCGATTATCTCGGCGAATGCGCGCGCCATCTTGAGCAGGTGCTCGGGCGCAAGGTGCGCATGACGCAGGGACGCAAGACCGGGCGCATCGAGCTGGAATACTACGACGCGGACGACCGCGAGGCGCTGCTGCAGGCGCTCGAGGGCATCGGCCGCAGAAACTGACACCAATTAGAACATTGAGGAGACAGAGACAACATGATTGACATTCGACTCATCCGTGAAAATCCCGAGCTCGTTCGGGAGAACATCCGCAAAAAGTTTCAGGACGCGAAGCTGCCGCTCGTCGATGAGGTGATCGAGCTCGACAAGGCCAACCGCGCCGCCATCAATGAGGCGTCGAATCTGCGCGCCGAGCGCAACACCCTGTCGAAGCAGATCGGCATGCTCATGGGACAGGCGAAAAAAGACCCGTCCAAGCTCGCCGAGGCCGAGGCCGTCAAGGCGCAGGTCACCGCGCAGGCCGCGCGGCTTGCCGAGCTGGAGCAGCAGGAGGCGGAGCTTGAGGCCAAGATCCACAAGATCATGCTCACCATCCCGCAGATCATCGACCCGAGCGTGCCGCTCGGCCCGGACGACAGCTGCAACGTTGAGGTGCAGCGCTTTGGCGAGGCGGTCGTGCCGGATTTCCCGATCCCGTACCACACGGAGATCATGGAGCGCTTTGACGGCATCGATCTCGACGCCGCGCGCCGCGTCTCCGGCAATGGATTTTACTACCTCATGGGCGATATCGCGCGGCTGCACGAGGCCGTGCTGACCTATGCGCGCGATTTCATGATCGACAAGGGCTTTACCTACTGCATCCCGCCGTTCATGATCCACGGCAACGTTGTCGAGGGCGTCATGAGCCAGACGGACATGGACGCCATGATGTACAAGATCGAGGGCGAGGATCTCTATCTGATCGGCACGAGCGAGCACTCCATGATCGGGCGCTACATCGACCAGATCCTCACCGAGGATCAGCTCCCGCAGACGATGACGTCCTATTCGCCCTGCTTCCGCAAGGAGAAAGGCGCGCACGGCATCGAGGAGCGCGGCGTGTACCGCATCCACCAGTTTGAAAAGCAGGAGATGATCGTCGTCTGCCGCCCGGAGGAGAGCATGGACTGGTACGAGAAGCTCTGGCGCTACTCCGTCGAGCTCTTCCGCAGCATGGACATCCCGGTGCGCCAGCTCGAGTGCTGCTCCGGCGACCTCGCCGACCTGAAGGTCAAGTCCTGCGACATCGAGGCGTGGAGCCCGCGCCAGCAGAAGTATTTCGAGGTCTGCTCCTGCTCGAATCTCGGCGATGCGCAGGCCCGCCGCCTGCACATCCGCATCAAGGGCAAGGACGGCAAGAATTACCTCGCCCACACGCTCAACAACACCTGCGTCGCCCCGCCGCGTATGCTCATCGCGTTCCTTGAGAACAACCTGCAGCCCGACGGCAGCGTCGTCATCCCCGAGGTGCTGCGTCCCTACATGGGCGGTAAGGAAGTCCTTGTGCCGAAGCACTGAGGATGCGCAGCGCGCAGCAGCATAGAGACAATAGAAAAATGGAGGCAGCATCATGAAAAAGCCAGGTTGGCTCGATGAATTCAAGACATTTATCTCGCGCGGCAACGTCATTGACCTGGCAGTCGGCGTCGTTGTCGGCGGCGCGTTCACGGCCATCGTCACCGCGCTTGTCAACGATATCATCAACCCGCTCATCTCGCTCATCATCGGCGGGCTGGATTTCTCCGGCGTGACCGTCGGCGTGTTTCCGATCGGCGATCTGATCATGGCAATCATCAATTTCCTGTGCATTTCGTTCGTCGTGTTCTGGATGGTGAAGATCATCAACCGCTTCAACCGCAAAAAGGCGGACGAAGCCGAGCCTGAGCCGGAAGCCCCTGCTGAGCCCACGACGGAGGGGCTGCTGGCGGACATTCTCGCTGAGCTCAAGCTCAGAAACAGCCGTGCCGCCGCAGCACAAACGCTCGACGATGCGGAAAAGGAAAAATATTCCGCCTCCGAGCGCTAAAAAAGTACTTGACACCTCGGGGCTTATATGTTATAGTATATAAGCCTTGAGGGGTCAATTGTATATCGCGGAGTGGAGCAGTTCGGTAGCTCGTCGGGCTCATAACCCGGAGGTCGCAGGTTCAAATCCTGTCTCCGCAACCAGATTCATTACCGTTGTTGATACCATATCAACAACGGTAATTTTTTATTTTCTGCTGTTCTGTAGGCGTTTTCTTCCTGAAAACAGGAATTTTCAGAACATTTCTGCCGTTGAACAGACCGTGATGTCCTATTTACCGCAGCTGGGTGTTCCCAAAGCACGGCTTGGGAGAATTGCAATCGTTATAAAAATATAAACGATAAATTATTATTTTTTATATTGATGTAGGAAACCGCCCATAGCCGGGAACAATTCCGGTCATGGACGGTTTTTCTTTGTACCTCGGGACATAGAGAACAGAAAGGACAAAATAGAACAGGCCCGGAGCAGCAGAATCTTTTTCTGCCGTCCCGGGCCTGTGATTAGCAGTATATGCTTTTAATACTTTGCGAACTTATAGGTTTAGGGCACAGACAACATAGCGTTGTGTATCACCTTTAATAACCTAAGGCTCTTTCGGTCGTGGATATACCTTATCCAATAAGGTCCATCTTTTTGCGAAGTGTGCTTTGTTCGTGAGTCTATTTCTTCGGTTGTTTAATTACTGTAGCCTGATTTTCAATAAGATGGTATGGTGGTTTAGGATTTTTACTCCAGAATATATTAATATCGAACTGGTGTTCTTTCAACTTCTGGTCCAAATTAGAAAC
The DNA here is from genome assembly GCA_900543625.1 of uncultured Eubacteriales bacterium. Taxonomy (GTDB): domain Bacteria; phylum Bacillota; class Clostridia; order Oscillospirales; family Oscillospiraceae; genus CAG-103. The sequence continues at coordinate 26,531 of UQSF01000018.1, read as the reverse complement.
ACGGATCAGATCGCTCTTATATTCCTTGGTGGATTTGCTGTTCAAGAGTTCTGTAATGACTTTTATATTACAGCTACGCACCAATTCTCCCTCGAGATTAGGGACTTGTGGAATAGTAACCACCGCGGAAATAGCAGAACATGACTTGAGCTTTTCAATGTTTTTGTCAAGTCGAGCAACATTGTCCGTGTCGGTATCGAATATTAAAACCACAATGGTTCCTTTAGCAAGTGTCCTTAAGTGAAGATCGGTGATATTACATTCGATTACATTTAGTTTTTGGACTTTTCCTGGGTGAATAAGACCCATGCTGTTTTTAAGGGTATTGACAAGCTTCTTTTCATCATCGCCTTCGACTAAATACAGCAGATTTCTATTTCTCATTGCCGCTACCTCCGGAATTAAAAATCTGCAATATCGTATATGAGTTCCAATGCAGGAGCACTAGAAAACATATCGTTCTCGACGGCATTTTTCAAGGAATCTGTATTACGCTTAAGTACAGATGATGCATCAATGCAAGTGATTGGACACGCAACATTATCAATATCCTTTCTCAGGAATGAATATGTATGCTTAGGTAAGTTCATATCAAGAATATCAGTATTGTGCGTTGTGAAAAACAGTTGATCATTGGGCTTGAGGCAATCAATCATTAGGGAGAGAATAGCTTTTTCTATATCACTGTGAATATATGGGAATTTTTCGTCACAATAATAGAAGCCGTGCTTTCCTTCTTTAAGTGATGCCACAAGCAGTGCAATCTTTACGCCTGCTTTGGTGCCACTTGATAGTTTATTACTATCAATTTTTTTGCCATCCTGAAGAATAACAGGGTTATCTGGTATTCGAACAATGTATGTCTTTTCGACTTCCTGAGAGATATCTACTGCCTTAATGGAAGGGTCTAATGCTTTTAATATATTCTCAAGCACTAAACGGAACCGATCATCCTTGTCTGGTAGGTCAAGAACGCAGTCATTATCCTCTGGGTATTCAAAAAGCCAACCAAGCCCCTCCAGTTTCTCCAACTCTCGCAAATAATCTCTTACGGGAATATACTGCGTTTCTTCAATCCTTTTTACACAAGATTCGTAGCTGTCTTTGGTATGAATTCTTTCTTTTTGAACACTAAGAGAAAAGTTATCAGGGGTATATTTACCTTCGGTGCAAGGTGTAATTTTACAATTGATCCGATAAAAGCAATTGCTAGGAAACGCAATATCTAACGCAAAAGACGCTTCTTTGCCCTGATCGGAAATAATCTCCGTAAATTTCTCATAGCTTTTTTTGCTCAAAAAGTTGAAAATATACATGAGCGCATGACCCAATGTAGTTTTTCCGGATGCATTCGCCCCCATAATAATGTTGACCTTTTTGTATCTGAAGTTTGGGCGTTCAGCCAAATGCTCATCCTCAATACAGGATCCAACAATTTTCTTGGGATATGTTAGGTTTAGATGAAAGTTTCTAAAGGCATATATATTGTCCAATCGGACATCTAAAACAATCACGGTATCACCTCTCTTGATTATTTCTTCGGATTTCACGAAGCAATCCTCCTTTCATATTATAGCGCAACACTTTCAAAAAATCAACACTGTTTTTTAGAGGGATAATATACGATACCATTTTTGAGATGAATAAGCACTCGAAATAGCATAGCTAATTCGTGCACCTATAGCCTTATATTGCGCCTGCAATACAGCCTTGTTTGATCAGGGTATCCGGACAATTCCTCAATATCCCGTTGATAAGTATAAATTGGATCTCGCAATTGTAAATGGGAAGCGGATGCTGGATATTGAAATCGATGGCGAAATGTATCACAAAGATTGGAATGGCGAATTGAGTTACAGAGACCAACTGCGAAATCAGCGCTTGTTTGACCTGGGATGGGATGTGAAGCGATTCTGGGTGTATCAAATTCGTGACGACTTGCAAACCTGTATTGAGCAAATAAAGGATTGGTGTAATGACAGATGAGCGCTATCCGCCGTTCCCGATACCAGCTCAGGATTTCTGCATCGCTCTCACGGACTGCAACGACTGTGAAGATTTGCTCGACGCCGTGAAAGACACGCTTGGATAAGCTTCCGGAGTGCAGCAAACAAGCCCGGCGGCGCTGCCGGATCAGCACTCGGATCTGATTTGCTATCAGATCCGGGTGTTTTTTGTTCCCGGTCGTCTTTGCGCCGCGTTCCGCGCGGGAGTGAACCGCAAGTTCCATGACAATCCGGCGGCTGCGCGGTACAATCGGGTCAGAAAACAACCTGAAAGACAGAGGTGACGACCCGATGAATCTGAAAGAAGCATTCCGCTATCAGAACAAGCTCCAGTCCTTTCTGGACGAAGCGCAGAGCATCCTCGACCGTGACGCCAACATCACGAAGGTCGAAAACACCTACCTGCGCCGCAAGGTCATGGCCGAGGCGGAGGACGAGACCGTTGCCGCCGTGCCGGAAACGGAGTATTACGAGCAGATCACGGACATTGCCCGTTTCCTTCTGCACCTGCTCGATGAGAAGGAGACGCTCAGCGCTGCCATCCGCACGGCGAAGGATGCGCTGGACATCGACATGGACAGCGAGGTCAACCTCAACGCCGCGCGTCAGAGCGTTGCCCGCACCTTCCGGCACATGAACGACCTGCGCTGCAGCGAGCAGACGATCCCCAACGGCGGCAGCGGCTACCGCTTCAACGCCGACGGCAATCAGATCACCTACCGCTGCGACGTGCGGCGCGTGACCACGATCAACTACGACCGGAAGGTCATCCGCGCCGCCCTCACGAAGCTCGACCGGCGCGCGGATGAGACCTCGGCCCGGATCGACCTGTGTCTGGTCACGTCCGACGTGGCATATACGCCGCCCTTTGACGTGAACGCCAGCTTCGCCGAGGCGTTTGCGCTCTACACCGGAAAAGCCGAGGCATAACGCCCCGGCGCAGACCGGCTGTTTTGGGTGCGGCAAGCCAGGAGCAAGCGGATGCCGGTTCAGGTGCAGATGAACGATAACGCTGCACAATTGCAAACGGAAACGACCCGAGCGGCTCGCTCAGCGAGCCTTTCTATTGAATTGGAAAGACAGCGCCCGGCTTCTCGTCCGGCGCCAGACGCACAGGCGTCAGACCCGTTTTTCGCGCAGACACCCACGCCCGCTTCCGAACTGACATCTCCCTCGTGCGGCAGGCAAGCCGACCTCGACTTTGACGAGAAAAGAAAAATTATGTGTGATCTCCTTTCCCGCGCGCAGCGGCCGGTCGTGCCCTGTCACGCCGCCGTCCGTGCGCCCGGGGCAAATGGCGGAAGCTGCATCGGACGCTTGCCGCATCCAAAACGGCCGGTCAGAAAACAGTATGAGCAGCAGGTCTCGGCCTGCTGCTCACACACGATATCGGGATTTTCGGCGACGGGGATGAGGATCTGCTCCAGCGACACCTCCAGCAGCGCACCGAGCGCGTACAGATTGTCGACCGTCGGCAGGGTCTCGCCCTTCTGCCACTTGTAGATCGCCCGCGGCTCGGCAAAGCCGAAGTAGCTTTGCAGGTCGCGCACCGTCAGGCCGCGCGCCATGCGCAGGCGGCGGATGTTGTCCCCCGTGGCGGCAAGGTCGATCACGGGGTATGCTTTCAAGCCCATTCGGGTCGCCTCCTTAAAGAGTAATATTGTAAAATACCAGAGACGGCGCAAAAAAGCAAGCCCTGATTTTGAAACGGAGGAAAAAATGAGCCAACCGTTGTATTGGTCGATTGAGAAGTTTTCCCTGCGATATGCCTACTTTGTGTTTTTTGATACCATCCCCTACCTTGCCGATCAGCTGTTTATCCGGCGACAGGTCAGGGTCTGGTTCGACCGGGAGTACGCGAAAAAGGACAGCCCGTACATTGCGGTCCTGTGCCATGTCCGGAAAAAAGATGTGCCGCAGTTTCTGGACGCCTTGGAGGATCTGAAAAAGAGCATGCTGCTCTGCGGGCATCCTGATTACGTGACAGAGATCCGATCCCTTATGGAGACCATATGCAGCAGCTGAAAGGAGCTGAGACAACATGAATTCCACGCCGATGGCAAAGCGCACCCCCGCACTTGTTGTGCCGATTTTTTCTGACAGATCGGAAACCGCCTAAAAAGCATAAAAACAGCCGTTTTTGAGTGAAAACGGCTGTTTTTGCTGCGTTTATGGTCAATCAGGCATATTTGCAAAACCGCGCGTGTGCGCAGACGGTTCGGGTCGGTTCGAATTTTTGCATTTTGAGGTTCCGTGTCCGACATTTTTCTACAAGAACGATTGACTTCATTGGATGATTTCGGTATCATCGACTTAAAAGTGTCTCCTGCGCGAGTGCGGCCTGACCCGCTTTGTATGCGCGGAAGACCTATGGAGAGGAGCGAATGAACGATTATGCCCATTTCTTCTGTTATTAAATTTGAAGGCAGTCCGGATGACCTTGTATGGAAATCACCGATCGAGGACTTTAACACCACCTCGCACTTGATCGTAGATGAGACACACGTGGCGCTGTTGGTGGTCAACGGGGCTGCGGCGGACCTGTTCGGTCCGGGCGAAAGAACGCTTTCTCTGCCGAACATCCCGATCCTGCGCAGCATCGTCAATATTCCTACCGGCGGCGAGACGCCGTTCCCGTGCAAGGTGTTCTACGTCAACATGGTGCACCAGATGGACATCCTCTGGGGCACGCAGGGGCCCATTACGCTCGAGGATCCGCTGTATGATATTTTCCTGCACGTGATGCTCCGCGGCAGCCTGTCGCTGAGCGTGGAGGACGCCAGAAAGTTCTTGGTGAAGCTGGTCGGCTTCCGTGACCGCTACGATGCGCAGAGCCTCGTGGCAAAGTTCCGCGGCATCATCTCCTCCCGTGTTAAGGATTGTATTTCGCGGATCATGATCAACGGCAAGCTCAGCTACTTCATCATGAATGCAAACCTCCTTGAGGTGAGCGATGTCGTGAAGGAGCGGCTGGATGAGATCTTTGCCGATTACGGCATACGCATCGAATTTTTCAACATCGAGTCGATCGAAGTGCCCGAACAGGACTATGCAGCGGTGTCGGAGGCGAAAAACCGCCGCACGGGTCGAATCATCGAGGGCTATACCTGGCAGGAGGAGCGTCAGATGCTCATTGCCGAAAAGTTCGCCGCAAACGAGGGCTCCATGGGTGCTGTCGGCGGCATGATGGGCGGAGCGATGGGCGGCATCATGATGGGCGGAACCATCAGCGAGATCGCCAGAAGCGCGCTGAGCCCGGAGCGTGTGCCGACGGAGGCGCCGCCGAAGGACGTCAGCGGCGTCACGCCGCCGCTGGGCGCAAACGCCGGCGGCAGCGGCAACACCGGCTCGATCCGTGACATTCTCAACGGTCAGAACCGTGCCGCACCGGCCGATGCGCCGAGTGCCGGCGGTGTTGCCCCGTTTGAGGTGGCGCCGGCTGATGCCCCGGCCGATGCCCCGAGCGCGAGCGGCGGAAGATTCTGTCCGGAATGCGGCAACGCAGTCGCGCCCAACGCCAAGTTCTGCCCGGAATGCGGAACGAGGCTCGGCAGAGTGTGCCCGGGCTGCGGCACGCCGATCGAGGGCTCGCCCAAATTCTGCGCTCAGTGCGGAACGAAGCTTTAATCGAAGGAAAGGATGTGCCGATCGTGAATAACAAGAAAGCAAGCGGCCTGTCGCTGACCATCGTCGGAATCATTTTTGCGCTCTACAATCTGTTTGTCTGGATCCTGATCAAGCCACAGACCCCCGCCTTTTGGATCAGCTATGCGTTCATGCTGGTGGCGTTTGCCGCGCTGATCGTGTCGATGTATCTGGCGGCGAAAACATTGGATGTGGAGACGGTTTTCTTCGGCATCCCGCTGATGCAGTTTGCACTGTTTTATCTCATTGCCGAGCTGTTTGCCAGTGTGGTGTTCATGCTGTTCCAGAACCATCTGAGCTATAAGATCCCGCTGCTGGTGCAGGTGCTGCTGCTGGCGATCTTCGCCGTCTTTGCGATCATTTCTGTCGCCGGACGCGATGCGACCAAGGCCGTTAAGGACGACTACAAGCAAAAGACGAGCGATATCAAGAGCCTCGGCGTGGATGTGGAAATGCTCGCAAACGAGGCGGCTGACCCTGCGCTCAAGCGCAGCCTCAAGCGTCTTGCGGAGAATATCCGCTTCTCCGATCCGATGACCAACGAAGCGGTCGCGGATCTGGAGCAGCAGATCCGGCAGCAGGTCAATGCGCTTCGCATCTCCTGCGAGGACGGTGACACGGCCGCGGCTGCCGAGCTTTGCGCCAAGCTGGATCGCGCCATTGTGGAGCGCAACAAGAAGCTGCTGGTGCTGAAATAATCATTTTCGTTCGATAGGAGATCGAGGTCATGGCAGTATCCTATTCCTCCAAAAAGTGTGAGTCCTGCGGCGGCAGTCTGGAGTACATCCGCGCGGAAAAACTGTGGCGCTGCCGCTACTGCGGGACGGAGGTCGTCCGGGAAGAAACCTACGACGGGCTCTTTACGATCAAGAACGTGGTTCGGCAGACGATCGTTGATGCGGCATACCGCCGGCTCGACGGCGCACGGGACAATATTACCGAGTGCCAGAAGATCGATGTGAATTATGTCGGCACGATCATCGCCCGCCTTTGCTACCGGCTGGTCTGCCTGATCACGCCGGGCGGCTGCCGCGAGGAGGAGGTCGGCGGTATGTACCAGCGCCTGAAGGATGACTACGGTGCGCTGTGCGCCCGCGATGCGGGCATCGGCGAGGACGAAGAGTCGCTCTATGCGTTCATTGGCGATGCGGATGGCGCGGCGGATGCGTTTGCGCTGCTGGTGCTCGTGTTCGACACGCTTGGTGACAGCCGGCGTGCGCAGTGGTGCTATCAGCTGCTGGAACTGCCCAAGGTGTATTCCAAAGCGTGCAACAAAGATCTGCTCACCTATTGCATGAAGCAAGGCGAGATGGATGCCGCGCGCACGATCGCAGCGAACCGCGGCAACATTGACGCCCACACAGCGATGCATACGGTTTTGACCAAGTGCCCGGATGGGGAGGCGAAGCGCGAGCTCATTGCGCTGCTGCAGCAGCAAGGGGCGTACACCGCACAGGATAAGGACGCGGTGCGCAGCTATCTTCAGGGCAGTGACAGCTGCGCCACGAAGATCGCGCTGCTGCGCAGCGGAAGCGATGCGCACTTCCTGCCGGATATGGATGTGCTGATCGCCGCTGTGCTCGAGCCCGCCACGCCGGAGGAAACGGAGCATGCGCTGGACTGCATCTGCGCAGAGCAGCTCTACGATGCGGATCTCTATACGCTTTTGGCCTACGGCATTTCCTGCGGCGCGGAAAAAGCGTTGCCCGTCGTGCGGCACATCAAGGCGTCGGGGCACTTTGTGTCGCTCAATGGCGACATGATCCAGAAGGTGTTTTTGGATATGCGTAAGACGGCGGCGGAGCGTGCGGCGCTCTGGAAGGAGCTGTCGTCGTGCCGCATGGACAAGAAGGCGCTGGAAATCGCCGCGGCGGAGTATCTCTGCCGGGCGGCGGATGCCCCCTCTGATCGGCGTGAGCTGATGACGCTGCTGCTTGCGCAGGTGGAAGCGCTTCCGCCCTCGGTGGTCGAGCGCTATGTGCTGGAGTGCCGCTATGACGGGGAGCAAAAGCCGGAGATGGTCCGCCGCCTCTTTTCGCTGCCGCGGATGCACGCGCCGCAGTTCGTCGGCGTACTGGGTCGGTATCTTGCCGTCTGGCCGGACGAGCCGGCGCTCGCCCGACGGGTCATGGATGTGCTTTTGAATGCAGGCCTGACCCTCTCCCCCAACGAGATCTCCAGCTTTGTTTGCAGCAGGCGCATCTCTGCCGCGGAGACGGTGGAGGTGCTGCGCCGGCTGGAGCAAAACGGCAGCCGGCCGCGTGCGGATGTGCTCAGCACGTATCTGGAGCGCTGCGCTGCCGACTTTTCGCATGAGCTGTTCGTGTATCTGTTCGACCAAGGGGTCACGATCAGCGATCTGGCGCTGCAAAACTATCTCCTGGTCTGCCGCGACGAAGCTGCCGCAAAGGTGCGCAATGCCGCCGCACTCGCGCAGAAGCAGGCGGCGCCGCTGGGCGCCTCGTCGTGTCAGATCGGGCACAACGGACACAGCGTGTGCTGCAATCTGGCGCAGGCCTATCTGCTGCAGGCACCGGACGCGTATGAGCTCGGCTGCGAAATGCTGACGGAAATGACACGTGCCGTCAAGCTGACGGGCGAGATGACCGTCGACGGAAGCGTTGTGCGTTTTAAAAAGTATATTAAGGAATCCAAGGCGCAGCTCTCGGCGACGACCGTGCAGCTGTGTGAACGCTTCAATCTGTTTTCCCTGTTTTAACGGCTGCGTGACACGGTTCCGGGGCGTGTGATCGCCGCGGTGTACCGCTTGCTGCTTTTTGGCTGAGAACATGGCTTTGGGAGGAAACTGCAATGGTTCGACTTGCGAAACTCAAATCCGGCGGCGTCGCCGGGCTTGTGGTCTGTGAGGTCACGGCCGTGCCGTATTACGAATTGCTCCATAAAGATCTGGATCGAGCGTGCCACATCAATCAGGTGCTGTTTAGCCAGATCGTTACCGGGTTTTACCGCCGCGCGGCACTGAATGCCGCGTCGCTCGAGATCCTGTGGCAGAGCGTGCCGGTGGAAAACCAGACCTATGCCGCGCAGGTGCGCCAGTATATCCTCCTGCGCCGGATCGGCAGCGATGCGATGTCGCTCACCATGGCGCTCGAGCAGCAGGCGCAGGAGCTTGCAAACGAGCTGCGCGAAAAAAACTTCGAGATCGCATTCTTCTCGGACGAGGATAGCTATGCCGGCTTTGCGGCGCAGCTTGCCGGCTGCCGCACAGACACCGTGCTTGGCATCGGTAAGAAGGAGCGCTACATCCAGAATGTGCTCATGCCCAGCAGCTTGCTTTATTATAATGACGTGCTCGAGCCTTCCGTCGACCTCAACATCGCCGAACTGACCAATGCGCTCACGCGTTGTCCCAACAGCGCCATCTCTCTGCAGCTGATCCCCACCGCGTACGTGGATGAGGAGCTGGTCGGCATCGAGCAGGGGCGAACGTATATGAGCTATTACATCAGCAATATGCGCTTTCGCCAAGGCATTCAGGCCGATGCGAACACGCAGGCTGTCGCGGACAGCTATGAGTATCTGCTCGCATCGGAAAAAGAGCCACTGTTCTATTTCCATTTCTTGGTGTATTCCGATGCCGGCAACGCAATGAGTCTCGCCAACAAGGTCATCGCCGTGACGGAGGAGGAGGGGCGTGTCAACGGCAGCGCACTGGAGATCGAGGATCTGTCCGCCTGCGGTCTGTCGCCGGCGGTGCAGCCGGAGATGCAGCCGTGGCTTCATAGTAACCTGCTGGTGTTCCAGCAGCGGAACGCGGCGTTCTGGGGGCGCGAGAGCGCACCGCGGCATTTTCTCCGTCTGCGCTATTTGGCCACGGCCAGAGAGCTCGCCGGTATCTTCAAGCTCCCGGTGGATGACGGGCACACGATCGGGCTGGACAGCCGCAAGATCTCCGCAAACCGCGAAAAACTTAACCAGAGCATCATCAGCGAGAGCAATTTCAAGGTTGGGCGCATCATGAACGCCAGCCGCAGCGCCGCCGGACAAGAGGCGCACGCGGGCGTTCCGCTCAATGACTTTACGAAGCATGGTCTGATCGTCGGAATGCCGGGCTCCGGCAAGACGAATTTTTCTCTCGGCCTGCTGCTGCGATTCTGGAAGGATTTTCAGATCCCGTTTCTCGCAGTCGAACCGACCAAGAGCGAGTACCGCTCGCTGCTGGATGCCATTCCGGATCTGCAGGTGTTTACGCCCGGCAAAAATGACGTCTCGCCATACATTGTCAATCCGTTCCTTCCGCCCCGCGGCGTCACGGTGGAGAGCTTTATCCCCAGCCTGCTGAGCGCGTTCAAGGCGGCGTTTTCCATGCCGAACCCGCTGCCGGATCTGTTCTTGTCCGCCATCAACGAGTGCTACAACGCCTACGGCTGGCAGCTGTCCAGCACGGTGGACGACTGCAATGCGCAGCCCTTCGGCTTGTATGAGTTCATCCGGATTTTCCGCCGCAAGATCCAGAACATGGACTATAAGGGCGAAGTCAAGTCGAACATGGAGAGCGCCGGCGTCGTGCGGCTGGTGAGCCTGATCGAGCAAAACCCAAATATTTACGATACCATCCACTCCATCCCGTTGGAGGATCTGCTGCGTAAGCCGACCGTTATCGAGCTCAACGCCATCAATAACAAAGAGCTCAAGGCGCTGATCATGGCGCTGCTGCTGATCCAGATCTGCGTGTTTACGAAAAACAACGTCGACGGTGACGGCAAGCTCAAAAACATTCTTCTCATTGACGAGGCGCACGTCCTGCTTGCGGGCAGAAGCACACCGGAGGAGGGCTCTGCCGACAGTCAGGGCAGCACGGTCGAGGCGCTCGAGGACATGATCGCCGAGGTCCGCTCCTTTGGCACGGGTATCATCATTGCGGATCAGGCACCGACTGCGGTCGGGCGCAACATTGTGGCGAACACCAACGTGAAGGTGATCTTCAAGCTGGTGGAAAAGGAAAACAAGGACGCCATCGCCTCCGCGACCAATATGGAGGATGCGGAGTATGAGCGACTCGGCCGGCTCGGTGTTGGCGAGGCTATGCTGCATTACGGCCGGGTCTATGCGCCGCTGCACATAAAGACCTACGATATCGGCGAGCTGACCACCATCCGCGCCGTGATTCACGATGAGGAGGTTCGTGCGCATACCCACTATTGGGACACCCATGGCGAGCTGCTTATCCCGCATCGGGAGTGTGCCTGCAATGACGCGTGCGCCCACAGCTGCGACATGGTGCTGCGCTCGAACGCCGACTTTCTTGCTGCCCGGCTGATCAGCAAGTATCTGTACACACTGCCGAACAAAAAGGCGTTTGTGCAGTTTTTGGTCATGCTGGATCCGAAGATCCGCACAGAGGCCGCGCGTCTGCCCAATGTGCAGCTCTCGCAGCGGCTGGTCAATTGCGTTAAGATCAAATTCCTGCGTAAGGCGATGCTGGCCAAGAACTTTGGCATCCAGCAAGATGAGTATGAGATGATCCTCAAACACCCTCGTTTTCTCCACCGCGAGGAGCAGCCGGCGAATAAAGGAGGCGCTTGATCTATGGACGAGAACTACGATTCCGATCTGGATACGTCCTTTGACGAACCGGATGATGTGAGCTGCGATTTTTTCGATTCAGGCGACGGAGGGCTGGACAGTGTCTCCTCGTGGATGGACGATGCACCCGTGATCGAGGACATTCCGTCGGAAACAGATGATTTTTCTGCCGAGACCGGCACCTTGGAGACCGAGGATATCTCTGCAATGATGGACGACGCGCCGTTTGAGGACATCGAGGCGCCGGAGACGGATGACGCGCCGCTCGAAGACATCGAGACGCCGGAGACGGATGACGCGCCGTTTGAGGACATCGAGACGTTGGAGACGGACGACGCGCCGCTCGAAGACATCGAGACGCCGGAGACGGATGACGCGTCGCTTGAGGACATCGAGACGCTGGAGACGGATGACGCCCCGCTCGAGGACATCGAGACGCTGGTATCGGATGACACCAGCGGTCCGGATGTGCTGCTGGCCGACCTGACAGAGGGGGGCGCGCTGGATACGGAGGACGCGGACCTGCTCCCCGGGCAAGAGGAATTCCTCAACGAAATCGTGGAACAGGAGCAGGATACGCAGACGCTGCCCGAGGAGCTGAACGAAACGCCGGAGACAGAGTCCAACCTGCCGGATGAAGCGCAGCCGCCGCAGCCGGATGTTCCGGAGATCGTGCCGGTCGAGCCTGTGTTTACAGAACCGATAGAACCCATGGCAGATGAGCAGCTTCCGCCGGAGGGGCTGGATGCCATCGCGGAAAATGAGGACGTCGTGCAGCCGCAGGATGTCGATGACGGCGAGACCGCCGCAGTTTGTGAGCTCGGCGGCAATGGACCGAACCCGCCCGGTAACAGCGGCACCGGCGGCAACGGACCGAATCCGCCGGATAACGGCGGCGGCTTCAACGACAGCCGAACCCCGCTGGAGCGTATGGGCGAATACTTGGCTGCGCACAACTACAGCCGGTCGGACTTCAGCGAATATTGTCAGGATCCGGAGTGGCAGCGGATCAACAATGAGCTGCTGCTCGAGCAGGATATCCCGCCAAGCGCCGAGACGCAGCTGGAGCTGTACATGGCAGAGCACAACTACGGATCAATGGATTATCCGCAGTACAGCCAGGATCCGGAGTGGCAGCGCCTGCACGCTGCGTATCTGAAAAACCCGGATATGCCCATCGCGGTGACACCGTATGACGCGCGCATCGACGCGGTGACGGAAACGACGCAGCTACCGTCGACACCGGTGCAGGAGTATGCGGATGTGCCCGCTCCGGAGGAAATGCCGGAGGTGGAAGAGCCGCTCGATCCGCAGGACGTGATAACCGGCTTCTATTCTCAGGGCAACAACGAATTTGGCTTCACCGGCACCTGTGGTCCGACCACGATCGCCAACGGTGCAAATCGCGTGTTGGGCGAGATGCGCTTCACGGAAAATGACGTGCTGACCGAGGCTGTTCAAAGCGGCCTGTGTGACATCGTTCCGGGCAGCCCCGCAGACAGCGGCGGCACATCGACCGGAGAATTCGTACAGCTCTATGAGCGCATCAACGACCTCAGCGGCAACCGGCTCAATATTGAGACGTTTGACTACGACCAAGTGTTGTCCATGGACGAGGTCGCGCAGAGGCTGGACGCGGGCAGCACTGTCCACGTCGCGGTGGATGCCGATACGCTCTGGGGCGAGAGCACTGCCGGCATGATGGGCACGCCCGATGTCAGCAAGGCTACGGACCATTGGATCACCGTAACGGATGCGGTGCGTGATGAGCATGGCGCTGTCACCGGCTTTCGGGTGATCGATTCCGGCGGCGGCGTGGACTATGTGGACGCCGCTACCTATCAGACGATGTGTTACGGCAGCGACCATTTGCATTTGGACGATCCCACCTGCGTGGTCGTCAGCCGCAAGGATCTGCCGGCGCCGGCGCCGATGCCCGGCGCAGACATTCCGAACGAGGTGCATAGTGACGCGGCGGATGTGCTGCCGGACGCGGGCGTCCCGCCGGATCTGACAGCGGAGACGGATGTCCCGCCGCAGGTCGCGGCGGAGATGGCGGAGCTGCAAGCGCACAGCCCGATTTTTGAGGGGCTGCGCGCGGAGCGTGTCGTGCCCGAGACGCAGGCGCTTGCGCGTATGAGCGATTCGGAGCGCGCAGTCTACTACCGCGCAATGGAGGTTGAGCCTGAGATCACGCGCGACGTCGTCGCCGTCGGTGCTGCCAACGGCGGAGAGACGGTGGGGCTCGATGCTCGCGTCAAGCTGCCGGAGTCGCTGGAGGCAAAGCTCCACTCGGTGGATGATCCGGTGGACATCGACCGTGTGAGCGACATCCTGCGCTATACCCATGTCTTTTCCCCGGAGCAGCTTGCGGACGGCACGAACGCCAGCTTGTCCGCGTATGAGCAGCAGGGCTACACGATCCGCGCGGTGAAAAACACATGGACGGATCCAAACCTTCCCTACAAGGGGATCAATGTGCGGATGCTCTCGCCGGACGGTCAACCGCTTGAGGTGCAGTTTCACACGCAAGAGAGCTTTGCGTTGAAATCCGGCGAGATGCACGATCTTTATAAGCAGTATGGCAAGCTGCCCAAGGACAGCATGGAGGCCATCGAACTTCAAAACCGTATGTTCGCGCTCAGCCGTTCACTGCAAATGCCGGCGCGCATTTCGGAGGTGCGTAAATCATGACATTTTATCAACTCACCGATCCTATTCGCCGCGGCGACGTGATTCGTGCCGAGGGCAGAAAGCACTATACTTATTCCTTTGGGGCGTGCCGCTGGGTGCGCACTGCGGCGCTGATGGCCTATCTGGATGAGGAAAGCCCGCTCTATGGGCAGTATGAGCAGATCGACGAGCAGACGGCGCTGGAACTGGTGCTCGCCAAAAACCGTGCCCTGCTGCAGCAGCAGACGGCGGCGGAGGCGCGGATGCAGCATCTGTGCGGCGAGCGCTGCGACGAACTGGGCATTCGCTGGGCGGACCGTCTGCGGCAGGAGGCCGAGGCACTGCCCGATCTGGAGCAGAAGATCACGGCGCTGCTGCAAAAGGAGCTTGCGTTCGACGGCACAGTGCAAGCGCTGCATGAGGCGGGGTTTCACCCGCGGATCGTGCGCGCGGTGCGCCTGCTCACGCAAACGCCCGGCACGGATTTTTATGCCTACATCCGCGGTCTGCGCCGGGATGAGATCGCCCGCGCGGTCAAGACGGAGGATCTCAACTGGCTGGTGGATAGCAAGCGCCTGACGCAGGGCGCCCCTCTGCCCGAGCAGACGCGCACGCAGGCCCTGGCTGCACTGCGTTATCTGGCCATGGAGGGCGAGCTGCCGGAGCGCGCACCGACGGACGGTGCGTTTGTCCCCGCACTGGATGCGCGCAAGCTCGCGTCGCGCGCTGCGATGCAGGGGCGAAAAACGCCGCACGGTCTCTCCAACCCCGTCCTGCGCGCAACGGCGGGCGGCGTTTTCCTGGCGTATTTCGTGCACCTGTATCAAAAGGCGGACCTTGACAGCGGGATGCTCCCGCGCCCGCAGTTTTGGCTGCTTGCAGACCTGAAAACGGGTGAGGTCCTGCGGCGCATCGCCTGCAGCGAGGAGGACTTTTCCACGCTCGCGGCGGATGCGCGCCTGTCCACAGCCGGGGAAGACGGTCCAGCACAAACGACGGAGGATTTTCAAGCGCTTTATGCGCGGCTGGATGGTGTGCGCCGGACGTACCTGCAGACCGGGGCGGTCGACAAGCAGGCCTATGAGGCGTACTTCACGCAGATGCTGCAGGCGGTCCCGCCCGCTTGGCGGCGCTGCTATGCTGAGCTGAGCAGACTTTGACGGCGGCAAGCTTTTACACCGCATGATTCTACAAAGAAAGGAAGTGACGGCATGGCAGACAATGAAGAATATCAGCGAGAACAACAGCTGCTGCGCGAGATTGCCCGCCTTGAGGCGGAAAACGTGATGCTGCAGGCGGAGCTGGAGACCGCCGTGCAGAACATCGCGGTCGTGGCGGATAACGTTGACACGATGTCACGCGACGTGCTGGATGATGTGCTCGCGCTGCGGACGCACACGGCAAGCGTGGATGAGAGCGTCGACGTTGTCAAGCGCGCGATCGAGGATCTTTCGCACCGATATTTTCTCTTTAAGAATCTGTCCACCGCCTCAAAAAACCTCACACAGTGCACGGAAGAGTATTACACGCGCTTTGCGTATTTCCACAAGCTGCGGCGTATCACACTGGGTTACGTGATCGGGCTGGATAACTCGATCATCTCCAACGAGACACTGCGAAAAGAGGTCGAAAAGATCTACCTGCAAAACACGGACTATTGGCTGGCATATGCCATCGCAGCCGTGATGCTCTGGGCAAACGATGAAAAGGAAGCCGCCCTGCGCGCGGTGAGAAAGAGCATCGCTATGGACGTGTGCAAGACGGATATCTTCTTCCTGCTGATCAACCTGCGCTTCGAGCGGCTGGATGCGGCGAAGGACTGGTATCTGGACTATCTGGACAAGGTGGACATCACTGCGCTGACGTCCGAATATCAGTATCTGCTGGAGGCATATCTGGCGGGGCTCTTCGGCGCGGACCCGGAGTTTGAGCAGTATGTGTCCGGAAACTTCCACAGCTCTATCGAGAAGATCAACGCCGTGAGCGTGGGCTTTTCCGCGAAATTTACCGCCCGCGCCAGAGAGTATGCGCAGACCTACCTCCACCGGACGGAGCACGAGCTGCCCACGCTCGCAGAGACGTGCAGCGATTATGAGCTGCTGATCTGGCTGCTGGGGCGTGCGGAGTGCAACGCGATCTTTGCGCAGCACTATGCCGAGCTTGCGCAGCGCACCGAGCCGTATGCGCAAACGCAGGCGCAGCGCGTGGAGGATGTGCTCTATAACCTCATCAATGCCTATGACGACGCGGAGTGGAAGGTCATCAAGCGGCAGAAATATAACGAGGCGGTCATCGCGGCAAAGGGCAACTTGGGCGAGGCGCGTGCACAGTATGAGCTGCAGTACGCAAACCTCGATCGCAAGCGCGGACTGGATGAGATGATGGTCGACTGGGCGTTTTCGGACGATCCCACCATCACAAATCTGGTCATCAAGCGCTTTGCCATCTCCCTGATGCGCGAGCCGATCGCGCGCGGGTTCGCGCAGTTCGCGCAGACGTATCGTGACAAGGAGCCGGGCACTGTCCACATCACCGTGGACGGATATGCGCTCGAATGCGGCGAAAACGATTTTCATAAGCACGAGGACGCGCTTGCGGGTCACTATGCCAAGGACAAGCTCAAGCACGCATTTCAGGACACCTATGTTCAGATCTTCGGTCTGGTCGTTTTGGCGAGTCTGGTGCTCCTGAGCATCACCGCGTTCCGGTTCAGCCCGGTGACGCTGACCATCGGCGTGCTCGGCGCGATCGTTGGCGGGTTCGTCCTCTGGCGCCGCCTTGTTGAGGTCGGTAAGATATTGGAGGAGCGAAAACGGTTGGGCCTGCGCAAGCTGCAGCAGGCGTTGGAAGAGCTGGCGATCTGGAGAGATCTGTTCCACGAGGCGGATGCACATGCCGCCGAGGTCGCAGAGGCTTTTTCCTTATTTGAATGACAGGGGGATCCGTTATGTCCGGAGCAAATCATGCACTTCGCCGATTGAACGATTCGGTCAATTCGTTCCATGAGCGGGTCAGCTCGCCCATCAGCAGTGTCTACCAATCCAGCGTCAACGTCAACAACGCTGCCACCCAAATCTATGAGGGCATCGAGAAGTTTCGCGCCGACATGATGGCCGGCGAGGAGACGCAGCTTGCCCACGAGAACATCATCCGCATCGAGCAGATCCTCAAGGAGCAGTTTTCCAACCATGAGGCCATCCGCAAGACCGTGATGGGCGTCGTTCGTGACTTTGACATCAATCTCGTGCGCAACAGCACGATCCAGGAGCTCAGCGAGGAGATGTGGCTCTCCAGCTCGCGCTACTGGCTGTCCTACGCGCTGATCGCCATCACCGCGTGGGTGAACGATTATCCCGAGGTCGCGCGCAATGCCATGTCCGAATCCGTGCGGCGCGATGCGATCAAGACCACGCTCTTTTTCTGCCTGATGAACCTGCGCTTTGAGCGCATGGATGCGGCAAAAAAGTGGTTTTGCGAGTACATCCGCATCTTGGATCCCAAGATGCTCCAGCAGGAAACGTCGGTCTTGCTGCAGGCTTTCCTGAACGGCATCTTCGGCCGCGACAAGGAGCTGGAGAGCGAGGTGCTCGACCTCATCAACACGTGGATGCAGGAGCTCAACAGCGATGCCGAGGCCTGCAACGCGCTTGTGGAGTCCTATGTGGTGTATATTCAAAACCTCCGCGCGCCCGCACAGTTTAGCTACGAATCGATCGCGCAGTTTTGCGTCAATCACGAGCAGGTGCGCAGCAGCTTCGAGGACGTCTCTAAGTTTGACGCGCTCGTGGCCATGGTTCGCGCGCTCGACGTGGAGGCCGACGAGCAAAACGACGATAACTACAAGGCACGCGTGGATGCGGTCCTCATGAACCTCATCTCCCGCTACGACGCGGAAGAGCTGAGCCTGAAAAACCAGCAGGCATATTATCAGTTCATTGTGGACAATCAGGGCGACCTTGGCAAGGCGGAGGCGCAGTATGAACAGCTGCAGGATCTGCAGAGCGCCTCGTTTAACATCGGCAAGCAGATGATGCGCTGGGCGCTCTTTGACGACGACGAGACCACCGATGCGCAGGTGCGCAGCTTCGGCTTCCACAATACCAAGGAGTGGTTTATTGAGGCGCTCGGCCGCTGGGACATCGCGCTGCAGCAAAACAAGCCCGTGAACTACGAGCTGGCCATCGACACGTGGAGCGGCGTGAGCAACGGCAGCGACCACGCAGAGATGGCTGATAATATGCGCAAGCATTTTGAGACCAACAAGTTCCACAATATGTTCATCAACACGCCCAACATTGCCCTCGCACTGCTGCTGATCCTGTCGGCGGGGCTGGCGTTTGTGTCGCTCTATTCGCTGGCGGTGACGGCCGTGGCGCTGGTCGCGCTGGTGTTTCGGGTGCTTCAGGCGATCAAGGCCTACCCGCTGCGCGTGGAGCAGGCACTGACCAATCTGGATACGACCATGGCGGAGATCGCGGAGTATCGGCAATTCTTTGATGAAAAACGCGGCCAGAAAGATGCACTTATCGGTATGGCAAACTTTATCTGACGGCTTGTCCGTGCAATGATGAAACAGGAGGATATGAACATGGCTGATCAAAACAAGACTACACAGGATGCGGAATTTGAGCAGATGATCGCGCAGCGCATCCGCGAGAGATTTACAGAGCCGGTGCAGGCAGGTGCCACCGCCGGAAACGACCGCCTGCGGGAGATGAACAAAAAGCTCCCCTCCTGGAGCTTGGAGCCGCCCCACAGTTTCTTGAAATGAGTACAAGCATTTCCGAGGCGCCGCGTACATATCACCAGTGGCTGTCTTGCCTTGAGTGCCTGCGGGCAGGCCGGGAAGAGCGTGCGATCCTGCAGCTTTTGGCTGAGGGCACGATGCCGCACATGAACGACCGCGTAACGGATGCCTTTGTCCAGCACGTGGACGAGACGGTCCGCGCCATGATGCAGCGCCGGACGGATCGACTGCTGGATCAGCTGGATCGGCTGCTCGAGGAGCGTGACTGGGACGGTGCGGAGCTGCTGGTGCGCCGGTTTCGAGCCGATGTGCAGGCGTGCTTCTTTTTCGAGGCGCTCCCCTTTTTGCCGCAGCAGGCGCTGCATACGCTCAGCGCGGGCTACCGCGCTCAGCTGCGGGATTTCTGGCTTCGACTGGCGGACAGCCTGGCCGATGATGCGCAGCACACTGCGAGCGTTGCGCTGGAGGACCTGGCGTACAGCGTCCGCCGCATGAGCGGCCATCGGAAACGAGAGCAGGTGGAAGTATGAGCAATTATCAGCGAACCTTAGAAGAGGTTCGAACGTATATCATCGCCCGTGTGCCGTTGATCATCATCGACACTGCGGAGCGCGCGCGCGCCGAGCGGCTCTTGCGCGCGATCGCGGGAGAGCTCTCGGTCGACATCTCCTACTATACGGACGCACGGCAGGTGCGCAGCCTCACGCGCAGCGGCGCGCGGGTCGATGTTGACCGGGACCCGCTGCCCTATGTCGCCGAGGAATTTCAGAAGAAGCGGCGGGCGACCTTTGCGCTCGGCGACTGCCGCCGGACAGGGGAAGACAGCTCCTATACGCGGGAGCTGGTCAACATCGCCTATCTGGCGCAGGAATCGAGCTGTACGCTCATCCTCATCACGGCGGACGCCATCTGGCCGCGGCTCGCGCAGTTTGGCATGATGGTCCGGCTGGATCCGCCGAACATGGACGAGCGCCGCGCGCTCATCGCATCCTTCGTGCAAGATTATCGCGTGCGTTTCCCCGTGGACTGGACGGAGGCGGACATCGATCGCGCGGCCGCGCTGCTCAGCGGCTTTAGCGAAACGCAGATCCGCAACGTGCTCTCTGCGGAGCTGGTCGCGCACCAGGCGCTCTGCCGCAGCCATCTCAAGGATCTGGCCGGGCAGAAAAGCCGCCTTTTCGCGGCGGTCTCCAGCATTCAGCCGGTTCGGCTGCCGCCGGAGCTGACGGTTTCCGGGCTCGACAATCTCAAGGCGTGGCTCGCCGAGAAGCAGCGGGTGTTTTTCGCGCCGAGCACGCAGCTGCAGCAGGCCGGGCTCACGCCACCGAAGGGCATTTTGCTCGTGGGCGTCTCCGGCTGCGGGAAATCGCTCTCGGCGAAAATGGTCGCAAAAACGTGGGAGCTGCCGCTCTTTCGCTTTGACCTCGGCACGGTCTACGACAAGTACGTAGGCGAGAGCGAGAAAAAAATGCAGGACGCGCTGCGCTTTCTCGACAACGTGTCCCCCTGCGTGGTCTGGATCGATGAGATCGAAAAGGCGCTCGCCGTATCCGATGGCGGGAACGATGTGGGGCGGCGCGTTTTGGGGCAGTTTCTGTTTTGGCTTCAGGAGTCGGAGAGCCGTGTGTTTCTGGTGGCGACGGCCAATGATATCACCGCGCTGCCGCCGGAGCTGTTTCGAAAGGGACGCTTTTCCGAGCTGTTCTTTGTCGATCTGCCGACTGCGGATGAGCGCGTGGAGACGCTGCGGCAATACTGCCGGCGTATGCTGCAGTGGACACCGGACGCAGAGACGCTTGCGCGGCTTGCCGCTATGACGCAGGGCTATAGCTATGCCGACATCGCCTACGCGGTGCAAAATCTTGCCGAACGGGTGCTGCTTGAGCCGGACACGCCGGTCGATGGTGACGCCCTCGCGCAGCGATTCCGGCAGATCATACCCTATGCAAAAACGAACGCGGAGATCTTGCGTGATCTCCGTGCTTGGGGTGCACAGCGCGCCGTGTGCGCGTCAAAACGACAGGAGGTGTGTCCGCAATGAGCAGAGTGTCGTCTCTCGAGGCGGAAGCTGCCCGCCTGCGCTCCATCAACCGGGAGCTGGCAGGTGAGCTGCGGGAAATCGAACACAGCGCCAGCAGGAGTCTGGATCAGCTGGAGCAGTGCAACCGTGAGATGCAGTCGTCGCTGCAAAACAGCGCGCAGCAGCTGCTCGACAGTCAGCGCAAGGGGCTTGCGGCCATTGAGCTTCAAGCGGAGATCGATCGGATGTATCTGCGCTTTAAGCAGATGGAGCTGGCGAACAAGAAGATCCGCGAATGCAACAACAAAAAATACTATGACTTTGCAAACTATCGCACCGTGCGAAAGCTCGTGCAGGGCATGATGGATAATTTGGATGTCAACATGGTCAGCGACGGTGTGATCTACAAGACCATCGAGGCACAGCACCTGAAGTCTCCAGACTATTGGCTCACCTGCGTTTTGCTGGCCATCATGGCGTGGAAAAATGACGACCGTGCGCTGGCGGAACGGGCAATCGACATCGCACTGAGGCTGGACAAAAAGCGCAGCACCATCTTCTTTATGCTCTTCAACCTGCGTATGGATCGCAATGACGCCGCGCTCAAGTGGTTTTATACCTACCAGGAGTGCCCGCTCAAAGGGTCGGATCAGCGCACGTTTTTGCTGCTGTTCACGCTCATGAACAAGACTGTCAACAGCAGCGAGAATCTCAGCGACGCTGCGCGCAGCGAGATTCGGGATTTTGTGGATCGGGTGATCCAGTCCAACATGAACGCGGCGGGCTATTCGCGTGAGGAAATGGTGGCGCAGATCGAGCGGCACTATGTGCACCTGAGCACCCAAACCGCGGCTGCGTATCCGCTGCTGGAGCAGCACTGCGAGGCGTTTCCTGCGCTGCGCACCGCGCTGCAGCGTGCCAGAGGCAACGTGGAGATCCTCGAATTTCTCCGTCAGGCCATTCACACCGATGTCGTCGCGCGCAATTCCTTTGTCAAGGACTTTGTTGACCAGTTGACGGCGGAGCCGAACGAGCAGGAGGAGGCCGTCTATCAGCAAATCCGCTACAACGAGCTGATCATCCGCTATCAGGGCGACGTGGAGCAGGCCAAGGCCGACTGCGAGCGCACGCGGGAGCATGATGAGACGGAGCTGAATCTGATAGCGGAGATCATCGAGTGGACGTTTTTACACGACGACAGTCAGATCGATTCGCAGGGACGGCTGAGTATGCTGACGCTCACCAAGACGCTGCATGAGGAGGCCTATGACCAATACCGGAAGGCTTATTGTTCCGTGGAGAAAAACGTTCTGCCGCTGACGATCGGAGATTACCGGACGCAGGCGGATCTTTCCGCCTCCGAGCAGCAGGAGACAAGCAAAATCACGGCATTTTTTGAGGCGAAAAAGGCCGAAGGGCTTTCCGCCATCAAAAATCTCGGGATCATTTTGGGTGTGGTGCTGGCCGCCGGCGCAGCGGTTGGCGCCGTGGCAACGGCGATGTGGGGGCTGCTGGCCGTCAGCGTGCTCGGCATCGGCTGGGCGCTGGTCACCTATTTTACAAACCGCGCCGCACGCGGGCGGCTGGAGGCGGCGTGCGCAAACGACATTCAGGCGACCGTGCAGGTGTACCGCCGATTGCAGGAGGAGCATGGGCGCTATCTGACCGAGCTTGCGGAATTTGACCACTATGCAGAGCAGATCCGAGAAGAGTTTGCGCAGATCTGAGCAAAACAAAACGAAGGTGAGGGCAACTGTGATCACATGGCGAAAACGATGGTGCGCGGCATGGCTTGCGCTGCTGTTTTTGGTGAGCGAGGCCTGCGGTCTGCCGCGGGCAGTGCCGCCCCAGACAGAGCCTGCGGCAGCGGCTGCGCAGACGCAACAGCCGTGTGTCGTGATCGACGCCGGCCATCAGCAGCGGGGTGATCCCAAGCAGGAGCCGCTTGGCCCCGGCGCGTCGGAGACCAAACCCCGCGTCTCCGACGGGACGGCCGGCCGCTTCACCGGGATCCCCGAGTATGAGTTGAATCTCGCCGTATCACGGAAGCTGCAGGCGCTTTTGGAGCAGCGCGGCTACCGCGTCGTCATGACGCGCACGGAGCACGATGTCAATCTCTCCAACCGCGAGCGCGCAGAGCTTGCCGCGCGGGAGGGTGGGGACATTTTTGTCCGCATCCACGCCAACGGCTCACAGAATCCCGCTGCGCACGGCGCCATGACGATTTGCATGACGCAGGACAGCCCCTTTAATGCGTCGCTCTATCCGCGCAGCAGCCTGCTGTCGCAGACGATCCTCGATTGCCTCACGGCGGCGGCCGGCTGCGCCCGAGAGCGCGTCTGGGAAACCGATACCATGGCCGGTATTAACTGGAGCACGATCCCTGTCACGATCGTGGAGCTGGGGTATATGACCAACGAGGCGGAGGATCGCCTTCTTGCCACCGATGCGTACCGTGACAAGCTTGCAAGCGGCATTGCAGACGGGATCGACCGTTACTTTGATGCGCTGGCAGCCCAGACCGCCGCCGAAGCAGCGCCGGATGCGGAGCTCGCGCAGCTGCTGCGCACGTTTTTGTCCGGCCGCAGTGGCGCGTGGGATATCTGCACCGCCTCACTCACCGGCGGGCCGTCGGCGTACGCATCGGCGAACCTCCCGGCAGACGGATGTATGGTCTCGGCCAGCCTGATCAAGCTGTTTATTGCGGGCGCGGTCTATCGCGCGGTCGAGCAGGGTGCGCTTCGCTGCGATGCCGTGTCCGATGAGATCGCTGCAATGATCACCGTGAGCGATAACGGCGCGGCCAATCGGCTGGTTCGGCTTCTTGGCGGGGGAAACGCCGCCGCCGGGATGGAGCGGGTCAACGCTTTCGCGCAGGGCATCGGCTGTACGCATACGCGGCAAAACCGCCTGATGCTGGAGCAAAACGGCCTGGAAAACTACACCTCCGCCGCTGACTGCGCCATTGCGCTGCGCATGATTTACGCCGGAACTTACGTCAATCAGCGATGGAGTGAGCAGCTGCTTCAGCTTCTGCTGCAGCAGACTGTGAATAACCGCTTGCCAAAGGGTGTTCCGGCCGGTACGCCAGTCGCGCACAAGACGGGCGATCTGCAAAATCTCAGCTGCGGCGATGTTGGCATCGTCTACGGTCAAAGCGGAGCATACCTGCTCTGCGTCATCAACAATCACGCCGTCAACGACGTGCAAACGGCTGCGGATTTTGCGGAGCTTTCCGGCCGCGTTTACCGATTTTTCAATCCCTGATAAGGAGTGTGTGCTATGAAGTGTAAACACTGCGGTGCAGAAATGTCAGACTATCATGTGTTCTGCACAAAATGCGGACAGCCGCTGGATATGTATGGAGGCGATCCGTCGCCCACTCCCATGCCGAAGCCTGAGCCCGCTCCGACCCCAGTGCCAGAACCCGCTCCGAAGCCGATTCCGGAGCCCGTGTCCGCACCTGCTTCGAAGCCTGCGGCAAAGCCGAAGCGAGCTGCAGCCATCGGCAGCGGAAAAGGTCCCTCCGGCAAGATGCTTTTGATTGCAGCCCTCGGTCTGGTCGGCGCAGCCGTCATCATCGGCGGGGCTGCGATGATCGCCGGCCGCAAAGCGCCGGCACCGCCGGAAACAGCCGCCGCAGAAGTGACAGCCGCCGTATCCAACGAAGCGTCAGGACCCGCGTCAGCTCCACCGGAGACACCGTCTCCGATGCCGACCGCTGAGCCCACGCCGTCTGCAGCGCCGGATTTCAGGCGGGACGCCGTGCTGTCCGTAAGTGCCTCCTCCAGTCTGATTGAGCAGTCCTACGGCATCTCACACACGCCGGAGAAAGCGATCGACGGCGACCTCACCACCGGCTGGGCGGAGAGCGCGCCCGGCGCCGGCGTTGGTGAATCGATCACGCTGTTTCTGGACTCCGGCTACACGGTTCGCGGCTTCGTGATCCATGCAGGCTATCAAAAATCCGCTTCGCTCTATGAAAGAAATGCAAGACCCGCCGTTTTGAAACTCTCCTTTTCCAACGGAGAGAGCCAGTCATTTACGCTGCAGGATCTGAATGGTCAGCAGCGCATCTTGTTCGCGCAGCCTGTCGAAACGGATCGGGTTACCTTCACCATCGAATCTGTTTATAACGGAACCACTTATCAGGATACCGTCATTTCGGAGCTTATGCTCTTTTGAGGAGATTGCCATGAGATGTAAACACTGCGGTGCAGAAATGTCAGACTATCATGTGTTCTGCACAAAATGCGGACAGCCGCTGGATATGTATGGAGGCGGATCTGCCTCTCCACAGCCGGCGTCCGAACCGAAGCCGGTCTACCCGCAAGAGCCGGCCTATTCGCATGATCCCGCTCCAGAGCCGTATGCTGCTCCCGATCCCAAGCCATATTCCGATCCCGAGCCCGAGCCGTATGCCGATCCGAGACCTGCGCCGAAGCCGCGCAAACAGCGCACGGGCAGAGAGCCGCTTTTGATTGCGGCGCTCGCGTTGGCTGCTGCCGCGGTGGTGGTTCTGGTGATCGTTCTGGCTTCAGGCAGTCGGTCAAGACCCACCCCGCAGAGACCGCAGAGTGCGGTCGTGACGCAGCAGCCGTTGCAGACGCAGCAGCCGGTGGCCACGCCCACACCCACACCGGACCCGGAATACCTGCTCCCGGACAGCGACTCGTGCCTTCTAACGGAGGCAGATCTCGACTCGCTCACTTGGGAGGAGCTGTGTCTGGCCAGAAACGAGATCTTTGCGCGCCACGGACGAAAATTCACTACCCCGGAGATCGACCGCTACTTCTCGGAGAAATCCTGGTATCACGGCACGATCTCGCCGGCGGACTTCAGTGACAGCCTCCTGAGCGAGACGGAGCGCGCCAACATCCAGACGATCATCGCCTACGAGGAGAAGCACTACGGCGGCTCTTATTACTGAGCGCACATTCCGGTGAACCTGCCGCCGCGCAAAAAAGCAATGATTCCCGGATCTGACGACGTCAGATCCGGGGATTTGCTGCTGCGCCTAACGCATACCGGCGAACAGCTCGTTATAGAGAAACGGGTATTTTTCAAAGACGCGGTTGGCGATCGCGGCCTCACAGATCATGTCCTTATAGCGATAGTAAAAGGCATATGACCGAAACCGCGTGAAACGAGAAGCCAGCCGCACTTCGGGGGACGAAATCCCTCGCCGGGTATGAAAAAGTCAGTCTTTTTCCAATTGAATGACGGTGCCCGCTGTCTTATAATGGTTACAGAGATCAACGGGGAGGACAGCAGCATGAAAGATACCTTCAACATTGACGATATGGCGCTGATCACGGGACTGTCGACCCGCACCATTCGCGGCTACATCGCGGACGGGTTTCTCGACGGCGACAAGAGCAGCGGGGCATGGCGGTTCACGGCGGATCAGGTGTATGCGTTTTTGCAGAACAAGGCGGTTCAGCCGGCGCTGCGTTGCAAGAAAAACGCGATCGTTTCCGATTTCATGGGCGCACCGCACAAAGAGCAGGACATGATGTGTGTCGTGCTGGATCTCCCGTCTGATCAGGCAGGGCGTGCATCCTTGCTCCTCTGCAAATATATGTGTGCGCTCGAAGCAAAGACCGAGCTGCGCTTTGCCTCAGACCGCCTTGGCGGAACATTCCGAATCATTCTCAGCGGAAACGATGCGGACGTTATGGCGCTGCTGACCCGCTATTACAAAGAACGATAGCGCATCGGAGAAGTCAAAAGCCGCCGGCGAGAGCCGGCGGCTTTGCCGTCGCTGGGATCGATTTCCGCCTGTGCCGATCTCCCCTGTCGGCGCGGGCGCACCCCTTTTTTAAATATGGAAAAGCACGCAAAAGTCAAGAGTAAAAGCAGAAAAAACTAAAATATTTTTTCAGAAGGCTTC
>UQSF01000017.1 GCA_900543625.1 uncultured Eubacteriales bacterium | reverse complement strand
CCGCCTGCCTTCGGATAAAAAAATAATGCAGGAAAAACCGTAACGGTTTCTTCTGCATTTAATGATACTCTCAACAAAATATGGAAAAGCATCGGAAAAGGCTTGCCAAAAGTTAGACGAGATGATAAAGTAAATTCGTATGTGCCAATTTGCCGGGACACCGGCGGGCAGCCGCGCGCGTGGGAAGCGCCGTCTGCCGGAAAGGGGAACAAAGAAGATGGGTTATCTGAAATATCTCAAGCTCATGAACCGCATGAACGCCGTCACGCAGGTGCCGCAGCCGCCGGTGCCGCAGTTTGAAAAATACTGCAAGCTGTTCGTGACCGACGAAGAGTACGACATCATGATGGGCATGAAGCTGCGCGGCAACACCGAGGCGGAGCTGCGCGCGCTCTACACGGGCAGCGACTGGGCCGGCACGCTCTACGACATGTGCCGCAAGGGCTTCCTGCTCAAGATCTACGACGGGCCGGAGCCGACGTTCGACCTCGCGCCGATGCTGCCGGGCTGGTTTGAGTTTCCGCTCTCGACGGGCGAGGACAATGAGACGCTGCAAAAGGCGTCGGAGCTGTTCACCTCGGCCATCAACATGGTCACCACGCTCAACGTCGAGCCGCTGCGCACGGGCTACGCCGCCATGAACAATCTCAACAAGCTCAAGGGCGACAAGGGCCACATGGAGGTCGCGCTCCCGCTCGAGGGCAAGGCCGCCGGCAAGGTCGTGCACGTGGACCGCAAGCTCTCCAACGACACGACGAGCGTCGTGCCGAGCTATCAGCTCGAGGCG
This sequence comes from uncultured Eubacteriales bacterium, assembly GCA_900543625.1. Lineage (GTDB taxonomy): Bacteria > Bacillota > Clostridia > Oscillospirales > Oscillospiraceae > CAG-103. Next base: position 43,374 of record UQSF01000017.1, on the reverse strand, counting down.
TATCTCGACAGCCTGCCGGACGACGCGCCCATCAGCGTCATGCACTGCTTCTGCCGCAACATCCGCCGCAGAGAGGGTCTGCAGCCCAAGAACCCCACGCCGGATGAGGTCTGCCTGTGCGTCGGCAACATCGCCAAGCAGATCATCGAGTACGGTGTCGGCCGCCAGGTCAGCAAGGCTGAGGCGCGCCAGATCCTCGTCGACTGCGAGAAGAAGGGCTGCGTGCATCAGGTGTTCCACTACGCCTGCAACATGGACGAGGAGACGACCGCCATCTGCAACTGCGACACGCAGTGCTGCGAGATGCTCGGCTCGTACACGCGCGGCGGCATGCAGCCGCTGTATATGCGCGCGCACGCAAAGCCCGTCATCGTCCACCCGGAAAACTGCAACGGCTGCAACATCTGCAACCACTTCTGCCCGACCGTGGCCACCGGCTTCAATGCGCAGACCGGCAAGGTGTTTGTGGAGTATCAGCGCTGCATCGGCTGCGGCGTGTGCGTCACAAAGTGCCCGAAGGACGTGCGCAAGATGGTCGACGGCGACCGCGTGCTCTTCTGCAAGCCGCTCAAGAAGTCGCTCGTGCGCGAGCGCAACGTCCGCCGCCAGCCGAAGAAGAACTGAATGCACGAGGCGGCCATTGCCAAGGAGGTCTTTGACATCGCGCAGCAGGCGATGACGGAAAACGGCCTCACGCGCCTCACGCGCATCGTCATGGACATCGGCGAGTATTCCGCCGTCGTGCCCGAGCAGCTGCAGCTCGTGTTCTGCATCGCGGTGCACAACACCGCCATGGACGGCTGCGCGCTCGAGATCCATGATCTGCCCGGCGAGCTGGGCATGTATGTGCGCACGATCGAGGGCGAATAGACTGTCAAAAAGTATTACTTTTTGACAAAGGGGATTTGCGGCCTGACTGCAGCGCACGCGCCGTCCACCGGAGGCGGACAGCGCGCACGTTTGCAGGCCGAGCAGTATTTTCTTCGCCGCACATGTCGCCGAAGAAAATGATCGGACTTTCTTTCACCGCTCCGGCGGCGAAAGGCTACGAGGTTTTTGATAAGCTGACGCCCGCAGGGACTGTTGTCCCTGCGGGCGTGTTTTGTGGGTTGTTCTGTGTTTAGATGTAGAAGGCCGGCTCCTTGCGCCCGACGCAGTATTTTTTCACCGTCGCGGCGGCAGCCAGCCGCAGCGGCAGCGGCACGCTGCGCGCCGTCTGCGGGCAGATCTGGATGCAGCGCATACAGGAGATGCACTTGCGCTTGTCGACCTTTTTCGGCGCGTCCTTCGGGATCGCTCCGGCGGGGCAATTGTCCGCGCACAGACCGCAGCTGATGCAGCGCAGACCGCCGGTCGGCTTGAGCGGCAGACCGTTGTAGTCACAGTAGGGCTTGTTTCCGGGCACGGTGATCCCGGCGGGCGCGTCCCCGGCGAGCTTGGACGCGAGCTGCGCGCAGAACGCCGCGATCCCGGCGCGGTCGGATGCGTCCGGACGCCCGATGGCGATGTCAGTATTGATCGAGTGCGGCGCGATGACCTCCGCCGCCGCGACCACGCGAAAGCCCAGTGGGGCGAGCGTGTCGCGCATCTCCAGCAGCGCATCGTCCACGGCGCGGTTGCCGAACACGGCCACGAGCGTGACCGGGGTATCCGTTCCGTGCAGGGCGCGCACGCGCGCAAGGCACGGCTCGGGCACGCGCCCGCCGTAGACCGGGAAGAACAGCAGCAGACGGTCGTCGGCGGTGAAGGTTTTCGCCTCGGCGTGTACGGTGATGTCGGTGCAGGCGTCCGGCGCGCCGAGCTGCTCGGCGAAGAGGCCGGCGACGGTCTTTGTGCCGCCCGTGGGACTGAAGAAATACAGATGCAGATTGTGCGGTTGCATGGCATGACCTCCCGTTATGTTGTGTTTGTGTTCGTGTGGTTTCATCATAGCAAATGCCGCGCGCGATTGCAACCGCCGCGTCAGTACAGCTGCAGCCCGGACAGATAGCCGTCCAGCCGGGACAGCCGCTGCGGCGGCGAAAGGCTGCGAGGTTCTTTGACAAGCCGGGACCCTGCCGCACCTGCGGCAGGGTCTGTTGCAGTTTTTGCGCCGATACGCTATACTGGCAGCAGCAACACGAAAGGAGGCGGCCGCCGTGCGCGAATCCGCAACGAAAAAAGTGATCGCCGAGAGCCTCAAGCGCCGCATGCTCCGGCACGACCTGACGGACATCACCGTGACCGACCTGTGCACGGACGCAGAGATCAACCGCCGCACGTTCTACCGGCACTTCACGGACAAGTACCAGCTCGTGACGTGGATCTACGAAAACGGCTTCCAGAAGGCCATCGGCGACGATGAGCCGGGGCTGTTCGACCTCTTCGGCCGCGTGTGCACGTATCTGTATGCCGACCGCGCGTTTTATGCCCGCGCACTCACGTTCACGGGGCAAAACTCGTTCCGCGACTTTCTCTGCGGCCGGCTGCACCCGTATCTGCAGACGGATTTTGCCGACCTTTTTTCCAATCCGCAGACCGAGGCGTTCATGTCCGGGAAGATGTCGAATGTCGTCATCGACATCGTGCAAAACTGGCTCGTGCAGCCGGATTGCCCGCCGCCGGAGGAGTTTGCACCCTGGGCGCTGAACCTGTGGAAGGACATCATGGGACGGTGGAAGGAGCTCGGCGATGCGTGGGAGCACACTCTAGACCACAAAAACGCATAAGTGAGGCGAAAAGCCACAGGACTCCGGTTCTGTGGCTTTTCTTGTGGCGCAAATTGTTCTATGCTTACCTCACCCCCTAATTGGATGTGCGCAGGCGCGGAGAGCGTGGTTCCGGTCTTTCATGGTGCTTCTCCACCCGTTGCGCGACGGCTGCCTGCGCCTCCAACTTCGTCCTTTCTGCGGATCGGAAGATCCCGCGTTTCTTTGATAGCAAGCGCCCCGTGCTGCTGATACAGCACGGGGCGCTCTGTTGTCAAAAAAGCAGTACTTTTTGATTTGACGCTCTTTCGCCGCCGCGGCGACGAAAGGCTACGAGGTTTTTGACAAGCTGAAAACCGCCTCTGTTCGTTGAGCAGAGGCGGTTTTTCTGCAGCTGCACTCACACCAGAAACGGCGAGCGCAGATAGCGCTTGCGCAAAAAGATGTTGCCGCCCTTCGGCGGGCCGACCTGCGTGAAGCCGGCGGCCTCGAACATCTCGAGCGCGATGCGGTTGGTGTGGTACACGTGCGTGACGACCTGCTCAAACGACTGCGCCGCCGCCAGCTCCTCCACAGCGTGCAGCATGGCCTTGCCCCAGCCGTGCCCGCGGCAGGCGGGATAGACGAAAAAGTCGTTGATGAACACCGTCTCGGGCTCGGTCGTGTCGCACCAGAGCTCGCCCACGGTCTCGCCGCCGGACTCGGCCGCCAGCAGATAGTTGCGCGGCGTGTCCACGCCCTGCGGCAGCATCTCATCGAGCGCGCCCTGCGCCTCGGTGAGCGCGTGCTCCTGCGTATCCGTCGCGCGGGCGAAGAGCAGCTCCTGCGCATAGCGCGCGATGTTGCGCTGCCGGAACGACGCAAATTCCTCTGCGCGCAGCACGCGCAGATCCACATTCTGTCCCATAAATGACCTCCTGTTACGCCTCGGGCTGGATCATGCGCCGCGCGTTGACCGGCGTCAGCAGATCGCCGTACAGATCCCGCAGCAGCAGCTGCGCCACCGGCGTGATGTCCTCCGTACTCTGACAGGGGCGCAGATACAGCGCCGCCGGCTGCCCGTTCCAGCGGAAGCGAAAGCCCGTGTCGCGGTAGCCGTTCGTCCGGAGCATCCGCTCGCGCTCCGGCAGCGCCGCGCACGTGCGGCTCTGGCAATAGAGCACGCCCCTTTTGCCGGCATAGCAGCGCGCGATCAGCTCCGCCGCCACGCGCCCGAGCAGCTGCCTGCGCAAAAACGGATAGATCGTCAGCATGTGCACCAGCACATAGCCATACGGAGAGCACACCGTCACGAGTGCATAGCCCGCCTCGCGCTGATCGTCCGACCGGAAGAGCAGCAGCTCCATGCGCCGGCGCACCATCGCCGTGGCGATCACGGCCTGCGGCAGCAGCTCAGGCGCGGCAAACTCGCGCTTCATGTCCGGATACAGGCGCACGAGATCCTTGAGCCTGCCCCGCTCGAGGTGGAGCTTCCGGATCGGCGGCATCTGCAGCAGCAGCTCCTCCAGTCCGAAGAGGCGCTCTCCGGCGTCCCATGTTTCGTTTGGCTCGCGCGCGGGGTTTTTCTCCCGCGGCGGCAGATGGACGATCTTCGGCTCTGTCATGCAAACTTCTCCCTTTGCGCGACGGCCAGCGCGTCGCAGCGGTTGTTGTACACATTATCGGCGTGACCCTTGACCCAGACAAACTGCACCTTGTGCGTCTGCAGCAGGGCGTCGAGCGTCTGCCAGAGGTCGGCGTTTTTCAGCTCGCCCTCCTTGCGCCGCCAGCCCTTCTGCTTCCAGCCGCGCAGCCAGCCGAGGTTGATGGCATTGGCCAGATACTGACTGTCCGTATACAGCGTCACCTGACACGGCTCGCGCAGGCTCTGCAGCGCGGTGATCGCGCCGAGCAGCTCCATGCGGTTGTTCGTCGTGGACGGTTCGCCGCCGGAGAGCTCGCGCTCGTGCGCGCCGTATTTCAGGATCGCGCCCCAGCCGCCGGGGCCGGGGTTGCCGGAGCAGGCCCCGTCGGTGTAGATGATGACCTGCTTCATGCCTCGGTCTCCCCGGCGGGCGCGTCCTCGCTCTCGGCGCGGTCGGTGAGCGCCACGGAGATGACCCGCGCACCCTCAGACAGGCGCATGATGCGCACGCCCTGCGTCGCACGGCCGAGCTCGGAGATGCCGGCGGCCTCCATGCGGATGATGACGCCGTCGTCCGAGACGACAAGCACGTCGTCACTGTCCTGCACGACCTTGACCGCCGCGACCGGACCGGTCTTGTCGGTGATGTTGTAGTTTTTCATGCCCGAGCCGCCGCGGTGCTGCGGTTCCTCGCCGCCGCGGATGTACTCAGACGCCGGGGTGCGCTTGCCGTAGCCGTGCTCGGTGATGGACAGCACGCTCGCATCCGGCTGCGCGATCTCCGCGCCGACGACCCAGTCGCCGTCCTTGAGGCGGATGCCGCGCACGCCGACGGCCTCGCGGCCCATGGCGCGCACGTCCGTCTCGGCAAAGCAGATGGCCTGTCCGTTGTGCGTGGCCATGAGGATGTTCTGCTCCCCATCGGTGCGCATGACGTTGATGAGCTCGTCGCCCTCGTCAAGCGTGAGCGCGCGGATGCCGCTCGTGCGGATGTTGCGCAGCGCCGAGAGCGCCATGCGCTTGACCGTGCCGCTGCGCGTGGCAAAGACGAGGAACGACGCGTCGTCCATCTCGCGCACGTGCAGCATGGCGCTGACCTTCTCGTCCTTTTCCACCTGGATGAAGTTGACGATGTTCACGCCGCGCGCGGTGCGTCCGGCCTCGGGGATGAGATAGCCCTTCTTGCGGTAGCAGCGGCCGCGGTCGGTGAAGAAGAGGATGTAGTCATGGGTCGAGGCGGTAAAGACAGTCTCGACATAGTCCTCGTCGCGCAGCGTCGCCGCGCGCACGCCCTTGCCGCCGCGCTTTTGCGCGGTGTACTCGTCGACGGGCACACGCTTGATGTTGCCGCCGTGCGAGAGCGTGAACACACACTGCTCCTCCTCGATGAGGTCCTCGATGTCGATGTCGTCCTCGATGTCCTGGATCTCGGTCTTGCGCGCGTCGCCGTACTTGTCGCGGATGGCGATGAGCTCGTCGCGCAGCACGCCCTTGACCTTTTCGGGGTCGGCGAGCAGCTCACGGAAGTAGGCGATGCGCTGCTCGAGCTCGTCATATTCGTTTTGCAGCTTCTCGCGCTCGAGACCCTGCAGGGCCTTGAGGCGCATATCGAGGATGGCCTGCGCCTGCACCTCGGAGAGGCTGAAGCGCTGCATGAGGTTTTCCTTGGCGTTGTCGTAGCTCTCGCGGATGATGCGGATGACCTCGTCGATGTTCTCCTCGGCGATGAGCAGACCCTCAAGCAGATGTGCGCGCTCGAGCGCTTTCTTGAGGTCGAACTTCGTGCGCCGGACGATGATCTCCTCCTGGAAGGTGAGGTACTCGTCGAGGATGTGCCGCAGGGACAGGATCTTCGGCTGCGACTGGTTGTCGACCAGCGCGAGCATATTCACGGCGAACGTGGTCTGCATCTGCGTCTGGGCGAAGAGGCGGTTGAGCACGACCTGCGTGTTGGCGTCCTTCTTGAGCTCGATGACGATGCGCATACCGTTGCGGTCGGACTCGTCGCGCAATCCGGAGATGCCGTCGAGCTTCTTGTCGCGCACCTGCTCGGAGATGTTCTGGATGAGCTGGCGCTTGTTGACCTGATACGGAAGCTCCGTCACGATGATGCGGATGCGGTCGTGTCCCCACGTCTCGGTCTCGGTGCGGGCGCGCACGACGACGCGGCCGCGGCCGGTGGCGTAGGCCGCGCGGATGCCGCTGCGGCCGACGATGATGCCCTTGGTCGGGAAGTCTGGGCCCGTGACGTGCTGCATGAGGTCGCTGAGCGTGGCGTCCGGATTCTCGAGCACGCACACGCAGGCGTTGATGACCTCGGTAAGGTTGTGCGGCGGGATATTCGTCGCCATGCCGACGGCGATGCCCGAGCTGCCGTTGACGAGCAGGTTCGGGAAGCGGCACGGCAGCACGCGCGGCTCGCGGCGGGTCTCGTCAAAGTTCGGGTCCCAGTCCACGGTGTCCTTGTCGATGTCGCGCAGCATTTCGTTGGCGATCTTCGACAGGCGCGCCTCGGTGTATCGGTAGGCGGCCGGAGGGTCGCCGTCGACGGAGCCGAAGTTGCCGTGACCGTCGACGAGCATATAGCGCATGGAGAAATCCTGCGCCAGACGCACCATCGCGTCATACACGGACGCGTCGCCGTGCGGATGATACCGGCCGAGCACGTCGCCGACGCAGGTGGCGGATTTTTTGAAGGGCTTGTCCGAGGTCAGGTTGTCCTCGTACATGGCGTAGAGGATACGCCGGTGCACGGGCTTGAGACCGTCGCGCACATCCGGCAGCGCACGTCCGACGATGACGGACATGGCATACTCGATGTAAGAGGTCTGCATCTCATGGACGAGCTCGCTTTGAATGATCTTCTGGTCGGGATAGAGGATGTCCTCCCGTTTATAGTCCTTGGCCATGGCTGCACACCTCCTTAAATGTCAATGTTGACCGCGTACTTGGCGTTTTGCTCGATGAACGCCTTGCGCGGCTCGACCTTTTCGCCCATGAGCACGGTGAACACCTCGTCGGCGTGCACGGCGTCCTCGAGCGTGATCTGCTTGAGCGTGCGGGTCTTGGGGTTCATGGTCGTCTCCCAGAGCTCGTGCGGGTCCATCTCGCCGAGACCCTTGAAGCGGTTGATGTCGATCTTCGCGTTCGGGTTGTCGCCGCGCATCTCGGCGGAGATGCGGTCGCGCTCCTCGTCGGAGAAGGCGACGCGCGAGGTCTTGCCGCGGTTGAGCTTATACAGCGGCGGGATGGCGGAATAGACATAGCCGCCGTCGATGAGCGGACGCATGAAGCGGAAGAAGAACGTCAGCAACAGCGTGCGGATATGGCTGCCGTCGACATCGGCATCGGCCATGATGATGACCTTGTGATAGCGAAGCTTTTGGATGTCAAACTCCTCGCCGAGTCCCGCGCCGAGCGCCGTGATGACGGGGGTGAGCTTGTCGTTGCCGTAGACCTTGTCGGCGCGCGCCTTTTCGACGTTGAGCATCTTGCCCCAGAGCGGCAGGATCGCCTGAAAGCGCGAGTCGCGTCCCTGCGTGGCAGAGCCGCCTGCACTGTCGCCCTCGACGATGTAGAGTTCGGTCAGTGAGGGGTCGCGGTCGTTGCAGTCGCGCAGCTTGTCGGGCATATTGAAGCCCTCGAGCCCGTTTTTGCGGCGGATATTTTCGCGCGCGCGGCGGGCAGCCTCGCGTGCGCGCGAGGCCGTGAGCGCCTTTTCGATGATCGTGCGGCCGACGGCGGGGTTCTCCTCCAGAAACTGCGACAGGCGGTCAAAGACGACCGAGTCGACGAGCGCGCGCATCTCGGAGTTGCCGAGCTTGGCCTTCGTCTGCCCCTCGAACTGGGGGTTGGTGAGCTTGACGGAGATGACCGCCGTGAGACCCTCGCGGCTGTCCTCACCGGAGATGCTGTCGCCCTCCTTGAGGATGCCGCTCTTCTTGCCGTAGGAGTTGAGCGCGCGGGTGAGCGCGGCCTTGAAGCCGGTCTCGTGCATGCCGCCCTCCGGCGTGTGGATGTTGTTGGCAAACGACACGATGACCTCGTTGTAGCCGTCGTTATACTGCAGCGCGATCTCGCACATGGAGTCGCTGCGCTCGCCGGACATATAGATGGCCTCGGGGTGCAGCGCGGTCTTGTTGCGGTTGATGAAGTCCACGAACTCGCGGATGCCGCCCTCGTAGCACATCGACTCGCTCACGGGCTGCTCGCCGCGCAGGTCGGTGATCGTGATGCGCAGACCGGCGTTCAGAAACGCCTGCTCGCGCATGCGCACGTGCAGCGTCTCATAGTCGTAGACCGTGTCCTCGAACATGACGGGGTCGGGCTTGAAGCGCACGGTCGTGCCGGTGTGGTCGGTCTCGCCGACGACGGTCATGGCCTGCGTCGTCTCGCCGCGGGAAAACTTCATCTGATAGATCTTCCCGTTTTTGTGCACGTTCACTTCCAGCCACTCGGACAGGGCGTTGACGACCGAGGCGCCCACGCCGTGCAGGCCGCCGGAGACCTTATAGCCCCCGCCGCCGAACTTGCCGCCCGCGTGCAGCACCGTGAACACGACCTCAAGCGCGGACTTGCCCGTCTGCGGCTGCACGTCCACGGGGATGCCGCGGCCGTTGTCGCTCACGCAGATGATGTTGCCCGGCTCGATGGTCAGCTCAATGTGGCTGCAGTAGCCCGCGAGCGCCTCGTCGATGGAGTTGTCGACGATCTCATACACCAGGTGGTGCAGACCGGACGACGACGTCGAGCCGATGTACATGCCCGGACGCTTGCGCACGGCCTCCAGACCCTCGAGCACCTGGATCTGGCTGGCGTCATATTTTTGTGTGATCTTGTCTGTGATATCTGGCATGGATTTGCTTCCTTCCGTACAGCGCCGCGGTCAGAGATTCTCCAGTCCGCTGGCCTTGCTGCGTTTATATAGTGTTGCGGTGTTGAGCTGTGACAGATAGCAGGTCTGCCCGCTGCCGAGCGAGCAGAGCACGAACGCCTTGGGCAGCTCGTCTCCGGCGGCGTTTTCCACCTGACCGGCCTGTTCCCATTTTTCCAGCGTCTCGCGCGTGCGGTGCGACCATGTGGCGGTGTCCATGTCGAACACGCCGAGCACGCTCTTTTGCAGCGCGATGACCTGATTGCCGAGGTGCAGATACATCAGCGGATCCCCCCGTTCTGCACCGTGAGCACGCGGCCGCCGGTGCGTTCGGCGATGCGCGCGTCCTCGCAGCAGGTGATGAGCGTCTGCCCGCCGCCGATGCGGTTGAGCACGAACGCCTGCCGCTGCGCGTCGAGCTCGGAGAGCACGTCGTCGAGCATGAGCACGGGATATTCGTCAAACTCGTCGTGGAAGATCTCCCGCTCGGCAAGCTTGAGCGACAGCGCCGCCGTGCGTGTCTGCCCCTGCGAGGCGAACGCGCGCGCCGGCTGGCCGTTGATGTCTATGAGCAGATCGTCCTTGTGCGCGCCGGTGAGACACTGGCCGCTGTCGAGCTCGGCGCGGCGGTGCTGCTCCTGATGGTCGCACAGGGCGTAGTAGATCTCCTTTTCCGTGCCGAGGGCATCGGTCACGGTGCTGACCGTGCGGTAGGCAAGCGTCAGCTTGTCGCGCCCGCCGGAAAAGTCGGCGTGGATGGGCGCGGCCGCGATGTTCAGGCGTGAGGCGTAGGCCGCGCGGTAGCGGATGAGTTTGGCCGAGACGCGGCACATCTGGTCGGAAAAATCGTCGAGCGTGTCGAGCAGCGACGGTTTTTCGTGCCAGTCGCGCAAAATCGCGGATTTCTGGTCATACAGGCGGCTGTATTCGGCCAGCAGCGCGCCATATTTCGGCCGCAGCTGACTGATAGCCATATCCATCATGCGCCGGCGGGCAGCCGGCCCATCGCGGATGATGTTCAGATCGTCCGGGCAGAAGAGCACGGCGGCAAAATTTCCCGCGAGCTCGGCGGCAGTCTTTTTCACGCCGTTTTGCCAGATCTGCTTGCGCTGCCCCTGCCGGAGCACGACGCGCACGGTCTGCTCCCGCCCGAAGGCGTACACGTCCGCGAGCACCTCCGCGCCCGTGTAGCCGAAGCCGATGAGCTCCCTGTCAAAGCGGGTGCGAAAGCTCTTGCCGCCCGTGAGCAGGTACACCGCCTCGAGCAGATTCGTCTTGCCCTGCGCGTTTTCGCCGGTGATGACGTTCGTGCCGGGCGAAAACTCCGCCGCGGCGAATGCATAGTTGCGCCAGCCGTTGAGCGCGATCCTGCGCACGATCATTGCGCGCTCTGCACCTGCAGCGTGTGCCCGGCGAAGGTCACGGTGTCGCCCGGGCGGATCTTTTTGCCGCGCATCGTGCACGTCTCGCCGTTGACGGCGACCATGCCGTCGGTGATGACCTGCTTTGCCTCGCCGCCGGTCCCCGTGAGGGCGGCAAACTTCAGCAGCGCGTCGAGCTTGATGAATTCCGTTTCGATCGTGATCGTTTCCATGGTTTTCTCTCCGGTCACTGTCCGGCGCGCAGACGCACCGGCAGCACCATATACACAAAGTTGTCGCTTCCGTCCGCCGGCACGAAGATGCACGGGCTCGAGCCGGTGTTGAGGCAGACGTTGAGCTCATCCGCCGGCGCCGCCTTGAGCGCGTCGGACAGGTAGTGGTCGTTAAAGCCGATCTCAAGATCGCCGCCGTCACCCTCGCACGGGCAGGAATCAGCCGCCTTGCCGAGCGGCGTCGTGCACACGAAGTCGATGGCGTCCTTGCGGAAGGTCAGGCGCAGGGGGGCGTTGTTCTTGCTGTCGACGATGAGCGACACGCGCTCGACCACGTCGAGCAGATCCGTGCGTGCGGTCTTGACCGTGATGCGGAACGACTCCGGGATCGCCTTCTTATAATTGAGGAAGTCGCCCTCGAGCCGGCGCGAGAGGATGACGGTGCTGCCGACGGTGAACGAGATGTGCTTGCTGCCGACGGACATCTTGACGCGCTCGTCGCTGTCGCCGCACAGACGCTCCAGATCGCTCAGCGCCGTGCCCGGAACGATGAAGCTGCAGTCGTCGCCATAGCCCTCAACGGGCTCGCGGCGCAGCGCCAGACGGTAGCCATCGACGGAGACCATGGTCAGCTCATTGTGCGCGATCTCAAAGAGCGTGCCCATGTAGACCGGGCGGCTCTCGTTCGTGCTCACGGCGAAGGAGCACTCGTTAATCATCTTCTTGAGCAGATCCTGCGGCAGGGACACGCCGTTTTCGGCCTCCACGCTCGGCAGGTCGGGATAATCCTCCGCGCTCATGCCGACGAGGTTGAACGACGAGCGGCCGCACCTGACGGTGACCGTGCCGTTTTCGGCCTCGACGGTCACGGCGCCGTCGGGCATACGGCGCAGCATCTCGCAAAACAGGCGCGCGCCGACGAGCACGCTGCCCGGTTCGGGGATGTCTGCTTCCATGTTGGTGTAGATGGCCTTTTTCAGGTCATAGCCGGTAATGCGCAGATCCGCACCTGCCTCGAGCAGCAGGCCCTCGAGCGCGGCGATCGGGCTCTTGGGTGCGGCGGCGCGGGCTGCGGATGCTGCAGCCTGCTGCAGAACGTACTTGTCACAGGAAAATTTCATGAGCGGCCTCCTTAATCAGAAACGTTTCGTCTATTCGAAAGATAGAAAGCATATTTTTAGTAGTAGTAGTAGAGCTGTTCGTTTGGTGGAAAACCGGTCTGAGCCGTTGCGGCGTCTGAAAAACCGGTGTTGAAAAAATTGTGGAAAGGTTGGTAACTTTTAAACTCCCAGAATCAGGCAAATTTAACGTCCACAGCTTTCCACACGTTCTCCACGTTAGGATAACAGCGATGTGTGGAAAACGGCGTCAGTTTTTCGAGTTGATGTTGCTCGTGATGTCGCGCACGGTGGCGGAGATATCGGGGTCGGACTTGAGCAGCTCCTCGACCTTGCGGATGGAGCTGAGCACGGTCGCGTGGTTGCGGCCACCGAACTCCTCGCCGATCTCCTTGAGGGGGAGATTCGTGAGATTGCGCATGAGGTACATGGCGATCTGGCGGGCCATGGCGGTCTTTTTGCTGCGGCTCTGCCCGCGCAGATCCGCTCCGCTGAGCTGGAACGAGCGCGCGGACTCCTCTATAATGACGTCCGGCGTGGGGATGTACGTGCCGGTGCGGATGACGTCCTTGATGGCGCGCTTGACGGAGTCGACCGTGATCGTGTCGTCAAGGATGTCGCGATAGGCGGTCAGGCGCTTGACGACGCCCTCGAGCTGACGGACGTTGGAGGTGATGTTTTCGGCGATGTACTGCACGACCTCCTCGGAGAGCACCATGCCGAACTGCGCGGCCTTCGTGCGGATGATGGCCGTGCGCGTCTCGAGATCCGGCGGCTGCACGTCCGCGAGCAGGCCGCCCTCGAGCCGGGAGCACAGGCGGTCGTTGAGGCGCTTCATCTCCTTCGGCGGCCGGTCGGAGGTCACGACGATCTGCTTTCCGGCCTCGTACAGGCAGTTGAAGGTGTGGAAAAACTCCTCCTGCGTGCTGTCCTTGCCGGCGATGAACTGGATATCGTCCATGAGCAGCAGGTCGGCATTGCGGTATTTCTGGCGGAAGTTCTCCGCCGTGCCCGTGCCGATGGATTTGACCATCTGGTTGACGAACTCCTCGCCCTTGACGTAGGCGATCTTCGCGCCGGGGTTGTTGTGGCGGATGGTCTGCCCGATGGCGAGCAGCAGGTGCGTCTTGCCGAGGCCGGAGTTGCCGTAGATGATCAGCGGGTTATACACCTTGCCGGGATTCTGCGACACGGCGATGGCCGCCGCGTGCGCGAACTTGTTGCTCGGCCCGACGATGAAGCGGTCGAACGTGTATCCGTCCATCTCCGGCATCTCCTCGGCGGAGGGGCGCTTCTCGCGGTATTCGAGCAGCTCGTCGTCCCCGGCGAGCACGACCAGCTCGAACGGGCAGGAGAACAGATCGTAGAGCTTGGCGCAGATCGTCTTTTCAAAGCGCGCCTGAATGATGCTGCGCTTAAAATCCGACGTGGTGTGCACGATGAGCGTATTATTATTGATCTCGATCGGGGTGCAATCGGAAAACCAGGTATTGATCGCCGTCTGGGTCAGCTCCTGCGAGAGGCTGTCCATCACGACGGACCAGATATCGGTGAGCGAATTCATGGTGGCCATAGGGTCGGCTCCTTCAAAAAATGTCGCGCAGCCGCGCTGCGCACACACGCTGTCGGCTACACTACCAGTATAACAAAAATTCACGATTATTTCAACAATAATGTCAGAAATTATTATATAAATAGGTGTAGAATCTGCCGCAGACGGGGAATTGTTTTCCTGTGCAGGTTGTGGTATGATAAAAAGACGCTGATTTTTTCATTTTTCCATAAAGCAGGTGCTGTTTTGTTCTTAGTCGCACAGGCCGGACAGCTGTTCGGCGATACGGAAGCGGCCGCCCTCCCGTCCTTGCTGGAGAGCGGGCGGCTTCCTGCGCGCATTTCGGGTCTGCCGGCGAGCGGCCGCGCGCTGCTGGCGGCGTCGATGCATGCGCAGCTCGATGCGCCGGTGCTGGCCGTATGCCCGGATGAGGCGGCGGCCGAGCTGTTTCAAAAGGATCTTACCGCCCTGCTCGGGCAGGACGTGCCGCTGCTGACGGCGCGCGACTATACGTTTTATACGGTCGAGAGCGTCTCGCGCCAGACCGAGCAAAAGCGCCTGAACGCGCTCTACGCGCTCGCAGCGGGCACGGCGCCGGCCGTGGTGTGTACGGTCTCGGGTCTGCTGCAGCGCGCCATGCCGAAGGAAAAACTGCTGCAGGCGGCCTTTGAGATCCGCGACGGCACGTCGCTCCCGCCCGAGGACGCCGAGGATGCGCTGCTGCGCTGCGGCTATCTGCGCACGGCGCAGGTCGAGGGACCGGGTCAGTTTTCGCGCCGCGGCGGCATTCTCGACTTTTTCTCGCCCGCGTATCCGCAGCCGGTGCGTGTGGAGTTCTGGGGCGACGATGTGGACTCCATGGGCTTTTTCGACCCCGAGAGCCAGCGCCGCACCCAGCCGCTCGACGCCTGCCGCATCCTGCCCGCCGCCGAGACGCTGCCGCCCCTGTATCCGGGCGGAAGCGCCGCTCTGGGCGAGCAGCTGCAGAAGATCGCGCAGCGCACCGCCGCGAAAAAGGACAACGACACGGCGCAGAAGCTTGCCGCCGCGCTGCATGCCGACGGGGAAAAGCTCTGCAATGACTGCCTGCTCCCGGCGGCGGATCGCTACATGGGCTTTGTGTATGACACGTTTGCAACGGCGCTGGACTATCTTGCGCCGGAGGCGGCCGTGCTCATCGACCAGCCCGCGCGCTGCGCGGAGCGCGCCAAGGAATACACCGCGCAGCTGCGCGAGGATGTGTCCCTGCTCGTGCGCAGCGGCACGATGGCCGCGCGTGCCGAGACGTTTTATGAGCCGTTTGCCGACATGATGCGCCGCATACAGGAGTGGGCGGTCGTGCTGGCCGACGGTTTGCAGCTCGGCCGCAGCCCCATCGAGCCCCGCACCATGGTGAGTCTGACGGCAAAGCAGCTCCCGTCCTACGGCGGCAGCAGCCAGACGGCGGCCGACGACATCACGCACTATCAGAACCTCGGCTACCGTGTGGTGGTGCTGGCGGGCGATCTGCGCCGGGCGCGCATCTTGTGCGAATTTCTCGCCGGGCACGGCATCCATGCCGCCGCGGCCGAGCATCCCGACGCGCTGCCCGAGCCGGGGCAGTGCCTCGTCACGGCGGGCAGCCTCTCGGCCGGCATCGAGTTTCCGTATGCAAAGCTCGCCATCCTCACGGACACGCAGATCGCGGCGTCCGGTCTGCGGCGCGCAAAGCATAAAAAGCAATCCAACCGCGAGAAGATCAACTCCTACACAGACCTCTCCGTGGGCGATCTCGTCGTGCACGAGTACCACGGCATCGGCCGCTTCGCGGGCATCGTGCAGATGCCGGTCGACGGTGCGGTGAAGGACTACATCAAGATCAGCTACGCCGGCGCGGACACGCTCTACGTCCCGGCGACGCAGCTCGACATGGTCAGCAAGTACATCGGCGCGGGCGAGGACCGACCGGTGAAGCTGTCCAAAATGGGCGGCACGGAATGGGCGCGCACGAAATCGCGCGCCAAGGCCGCCGCGAAAAGCATGGCCAAGGAGCTCACCGCGCTCTATGCCGCGCGCAGCCGCACGAAGGGACACGCCTTCGCGCCCGACAGCCCCTGGCAGACGGAGTTTGAGGAGCACTTCGGCTATCCGGAGACGGACGACCAGCTGCGCTGCATCCAGGAAATCAAGACCGACATGGAAAAGCCCGTGCCGATGGATCGTCTCCTGTGCGGCGACGTGGGCTACGGCAAGACCGAGGTCGCCCTGCGCGCCGTGATGAAGTGCGTGCTCGACGGGCGGCAGGCGGCCATCCTCGTGCCGACGACGGTGCTCGCCCAGCAGCACTATCAGACCGCCGTGCAGCGCTTTTACGGCTTCCCGGTCGAGATCCGGATGCTCTCGCGCTTCTGCACGCAATCGCAGGTGCGCCAGACGCTTTCCGATATGCGCACGGGCAAGTGCGACCTCGTGATCGGCACGCACAAGCTGCTGCAGAAGAATATCGAGTTCAAGAATCTCGGTCTGCTCATCGTCGATGAGGAGCAGCGCTTCGGCGTGGCGCACAAGGAGCACATCAAGGAGATGAGCCGCGCCGTCGACGTGCTCACGCTCTCGGCCACGCCCATCCCGCGCACGCTGAACATGGCGCTGTCCGGCATCCGCGATATGTCCACCATCGAGGAGCCGCCGCAGGACCGCATCCCCGTGCAGACCTTCGTCATGGAGCACGACTGGAACGTGCTGTGCGACGCCATGCGTCGCGAGCTGCAGCGCGGCGGGCAGGTGTTTTACCTGCACAACCGCATCGAAAACATCGAGCGCACCGCCCTGCGCATCTCGAAGATGCTCGACGGCGCGGTCGTCGACGTGGCGCACGGTCAGATGAACGAGGAGCAGCTCTCGACGGTCATGGAGCGCATGGTCGCGGGCGAGACGCAGATCCTCGTCTGCACGACCATCATCGAGACCGGCATCGATATGCCGAACGTCAACACCCTCATCATCGAGGACGCCGACCGCATGGGTCTGGCCCAGCTGCATCAGCTGCGCGGCCGTGTCGGCCGCTCGAACCGGCGCGCGAGCGCGTACCTGACCTTCCGGCGCGGGCGCGAGCTGAGCGAGATCGCCGAAAAGCGCCTGAGCGCCATCCGCGAGTTTGCGGAGTTCAACTCCGGCTTCCGCATCGCCATGCGCGATCTGGAGATCCGCGGCGCGGGCAGCCTTCTGGGCGCGGAGCAGTCGGGGCATATGATCGACGTCGGCTATGACATGTACCTCAAGCTGCTCGAGGAGGCCGTGCTCGAGGAGCGCGGCGAAAAGCCCGAGCAGCGCGCCGAGTGCGCCGCCGACCTTGCGGTCTCGGCCAACATCCCCGAGAGCTATGTGCCCAGTCAGGAGCAGCGCATGGATCTCTACCGCCGCATCGCGCTCGTGCGCTCCGAGCCGGAGGCGGACGACCTCATGGACGAGGTCATCGACCGCTTCGGCGACCCGCCGCCGAGCGTGTACACCCTTGTGCAGGTGGCGCTGCTGCGCAGCGACGCGGGCAAGGTCGGCGTGACCGACATCTCACAGAAAAACGGCTGTCTGAAATTCCTGCTGGCGCAGTTTGATATGCAGAAGGTATCGCTGCTGTATGCCCGGCCGGAATTCAAGGGCCGCCTGAAGGTGGATGCGGGGGCAAAGCCGGGCGTCATTCTGCGCCTCAAGTCCCGCGACCACGTCATCGAACAGGCAAGAGCGTTTGTCTCCGCATGGGCAGACGCCCGGGAAGAGCGCGCATGACCCGTGCGCAAGATACGAAAGGAAGCGTTTGCTGATGAAAAGAAGAACCGTCGCCCTGCTGCTCTCGCTCGTGCTGGCCGTCTGCTGTCTGAGCGGCTGCACCTCGACCCGCGTGCGCAGCTACACCGAGGAGAGCGGCAATGCCGCGACCGATAAGTACGCCGCCGCCGTCAGCGCCTACGGCAGCAATAAGAAGGTCATGACCGTCAACGGCAGCCCCGTGTACTGGAACGAGTATGCCTACTTCCTGTGCGCCATTCTGGCGAACATGGAGCGCTACGGCATGCAGGTCTCGGACTGGAGCGCCGTCTATGACGAGAGCAGCCAGAGCACCTACGCCGACCTCATGACCGAGAGCATCGTCAACAACATCGCCTGGAACCACCTCATCGAGGTCAAGGCCGCCGAGAACGACGTGACGTTTGACGCCGCGGGCGAGCAGTTCGTGCAGGATACCGTCGACCAGACCATCCGGAACGTCGTGGGCGACGGCGGCACGGAGACCGAGCTCAACGAAAAGCTCCGGTCCTACCACATGGATCTGGATCTGTTCAAGTACTTCACGAAGGTGCAGTACCTCTATAACGCGCTGGCGGAAAAGCTCTTCGGCGCGGACGGTGCGTCCATCACCGATGAGGACGTGCAGGAGTTTGCCGAGACCAACAGCTACACGACGGCAAAGCACATCCTGCTCAAGACGATCGACGACAGCGGCAAAGCCATCGCGGACGATGAGAAGGCCGCAAAGAAGCAGAAAGCCGACAAGATCGCCGCGCAGCTCAAGGCCGTCACCGATCCGCAGCAGCGCGCAGAGCTCTTTGACGAGCTCATGGCCGAGTACAACGAGGACACCGGCGAAAACAGCTACCCGCACGGCTACTGCTTCACCTCCGGCAGCATGGTCACGGAGTTTGAGGACGCCTGCAAGGAGCTTGAGCCGTATGAGGTCTCCGGCGTGGTCGAGAGCAAGTACGGCTATCACATCATCCTGCGCATGCCGACGCAGGGCGATGATCTGGTCATGAGCAGCGACGGCACGAGCCAGACGCTGCGCCAGCTCGTCGCGCAGCAGCAGCTCGGCAGCCTGGTCACCGGCTGGGTCGGCGAGGCCGACGTGCAGTGGCAGCCGAAGTTCCGCACCATCGACTATGCGGCCGTGCTCACCCCGAAGGAGAGCTTCTGGCGCCGGCTGGACATCTTTGACTGGTTCGATCAATAAGCCGCGCCCTCCGGCGCAGAAAAAGGCCGTCCCCTGTTTTCCGCACGAAAACAGGGGACGGCTAATATTGTCAAAAAAGTACTACTTTTTTGACAAAGCGAGTTGCGGCCTGACTGCAGCGCACGCGCCGTTCGCCTTGGGCGGACGGCGCGCACGTTTGCAGGCCGAGAAGTATTTTCTTCGCCGCACATGTCGCCGAAGAAAATGATTGAACTTTCTTTCGCCGTGCCATTGGCGAAACTCTGCGAGGCTTTTTGCACCGCGCCGGTCAGCGCACCGCGCGCACCATGTCGCGCGTGATGTCGCCGAGCGCGCGCGCGCCGCACATATACATCGCGTCCGTCAGCTCCGCGCGCAGCTTTTCCACATAAGCCACGATGCCCTCCGTGCCGCCGCCGTAATAGCTGATGAGAAACGGCCGGCAGATCATGACCGCGTCCGCGCCGAGCGCGAGCGCGCGGAAAATGTCCGTGCCCGAGCGGATGCCGCCGTCGACGAGGATCTTCACGCGACCGCCCACCGCGTCCGCGATCTCGGGCAGCACATCCGCCGTCGCCGCCGCGCCGGGCAGCACGCGCCCGCCGTGGTTCGACACCACGATCGCCGCCGCACCGGCCTCCACGGCCTTCTCCGCGCCGCGCACCGTCATGATGCCCTTGAGGATCATGGGCATCTGCGCATAGTTGCACAGCTCGCGCAGCTCCGCCACCGTCTTGCTGCCGGCGTCAGGGCTCGCGGCCTTGAGATGCGGCAGCCCGGCCGAATCGATGACCACGCTCACGGCGAAGGGATCGGCTGCGTTGGCGAGGTCGAGATTCGCGCGGATCGTGTCCATCGACAGCGGGTTGATGACCGGCAGCACGATGCCGCCGTACTGCTTCGACAGATCACACCCGTGCGGGAACACGCGCGCATCCAGCCCGTCGCCGAAGCTCGTGGCGATGCCGGTCTGCGCGGCGGCCGCCGCGGCGCAGGCGTTGTAGTCGCGGATGTCGTCGCCGGGGTTGAACTGCGCGCGCAGCGAGCCGATGGGCGCCGCGATCACGGGCAGGGAAAACGTCCGCCCGAGCAGCGCGAGCGACGTGTCCACGGGCGTGTTCGGCGCGATCGTGTCCATGTTCAGACTCCAGCGCCGCCATGCGCGCCAGTTGTCGTTCGCGCCGTTGCCGGGCGCTTTCGAGCCGGGACCCGGCATCGTGTTGCCGCAGCCGAGACCGTTGCACTCCGGGCAGACCTTGCATTTCGGGCCGATGCGCTCACGCGCGCGCTGCAAAACCTCATTGTAATCCATGGGTGTTCCTCCGTTTTCTTGTTTGCTCTTCCGCCATCTTAACAGGAAATGCGCCGCAGCGCCACAAAATTTTTCCCCGGGGCTTGACAAAGCGGAAAAAATCCGTATGATAGAAATCAAGAATCATTCTTATTTTAAATCAGGAGGTTTTCCCCATGAACGCAGCCGTTGCCCAGCTCATCAACGAGCAGATCAATAAGGAGTTTTACTCCGCCTATCTCTATCTCGACTTTGCCAATTACTACGCGGCCGCCGGTCTCGACGGCTTTGAAAACTGGTACCGCGTGCAGGCGCAGGAGGAGCGCGACCATGCGCTGCTGTTTTTCCAGTACCTGCTCAACAACGGCGTCGCCGTCAGCTTCGGCGCGATCGACGCGCCCGACTGGACGCGCGGCGACCACATGACCCCGCTGAAGAAGGCGCTCGAGCACGAGCAGTACGTCACCTCGCTCATCAACGGCATCTATGCCGCGGCGTATGACGACCGTGATTTCCGCACCATGCAGCTGCTCGACTGGTTCGTCAAGGAGCAGGGCGAGGAGGAGAAAAACGCCTCCGACCTCATCACGAAGATGGAGCTCTTCGGCGCGGACGCCAAGGGCCTGTACATGCTCAACAGCGAGCTCAAGGCGCGCGTGTACGCAGCGCCCTCGCTGGTTCTGTGAGCGGAAATGCACAGCAAAAACCGCCTCTGTTTCATCGAAACAGAGGCGGTTTTCTATTCTTTACTGAACTTAGAGCGCGGCGAAGATGCGCGTGCCGCGCTGTTTCACCCAGCGCAGCAGCAGCGCACAGACGGCCGCCGTGATGGCGGCAGCGAGCGCGAGATACGCCGCCGCGCTCAAATATCTGCTGCACAGAAAGTACAGCCCGCCGAGCGCAATGGCATAAAGCCAGTTGGCAAAGAGCGCGAGCATCACGCTGCCGCCCTGCTTGATGGGCGTGATCTCGTTGGTCCAGGTCAGGTTCGGCAGCCTGAGCCCGAGCGCGAGCGCCGCCAGCGCGCTCAGCAGCGTGTACAGCAGCGCCACGACGACGGCCAGCGCCATTTCCGCCGCGCCGCCCGGCAGCACGATCACCGCGCACAGCGCGCAAAACAGCAGCGGCACGCCGGTCAGCAGCAGCTGCGTGTCGAGCTTTGCACGCAGCACCTGCCACGGCGTGACCGGCAGCGACTGCGCCAGCCACAGCTGCCTGCCCTCGAGCGACACCGACGGCGCCGCCATGTCGTTCATCGACGCGAGCAGGCACAGCGCCGCGCTCAGCAGCACCGGCACGATATCCGCCCCCGCGCCGAACGTACCGTCGAGCAGCTGCGCGAGCGCGCGCCCCTTGATCAGCAGCGCGATGCCCGCCGCCGGCAGCATCACGATGCCGAGGCCGCAGTTGAGCATATAGTTCGGGCTCGCGGCGAAGCGGCGCAGCTCCTTGCCAAGCAGCGCGCGCTGCACGCTCTGCGCACGCACGGCCCTGTGCTCGAAGCGCACCTTCTTCACGCTGCCGGTCGCCGTGGCGATCTTCAGGAAGCTGCGCGCGATGACCCACAGCGTCAGCGCCAGCAGCGCCGCCTGCGAGAGCGTCACGATCCCCATCGCCAGCCAGTCGCCCGCGCCCACGCTGCCGAACAGGTACAGCAGGTAGGCAGAGCCGCGGATCTTCGCGCCGTACACGGCGGCGTTTTCCGCCAGCAGCGTGATGAGCCCCTGCGCCTTGTAATACACGAAATAGTATGCCGCCAGAAACAGCAGCGACAAAATGACGGTGATGAAGCTCTTGTGCTTCAGCTTCAGGCTGATGCGCGCGACCACCCAGCCGAGCAGACACGAGAGCACCATCACGATCACCGACACGAGCAGCACCATCAGCACGCCGCCGACGATCGTTCCCGCCGTGACCGGCGCCACGATCCAGTACACGATCACGGCCGGCACGGTGGCGACGCCGCTGTACATCAGCCCCAGCAGATACACGCCCAGCAGGCGCGAGGCCATCACATAGCGCACCGGGATCGGCATCGACAGCAGCAGGTCGTTGTCCTTGGACAGGTACAGGCTCGAATACGTGCTGAACACGCTCCCGAACGCGCCGAGCAGCACCGCGATCAGCCCCATGACAAGATAGTACAGCCAGCCCACGCCCGCCGCCGCCATCGGCGCGCAGATGCCGACGGCCAGCAGCGCGAACATCCCGCCGAGCAAACCCGCCATGAGCAGCACATACAGCGCGATGTAGGCGATCGTCGCGCCCCTGGAGCGCATTTTGTTCTTTTTCGGGTCGTAGAAATAGTTGCGGAAGATCTCCGCCATCTGTTTTTTCAGAAGCGTTTTCAGCATGACGCATCCTCCAGCTCGAGAAACACGTCCTCGAGGCTGTCGTCGCCCTTGACCTCCTCCATCGTGCCGGAGCGGATGAGCCGCCCGCTGCGAATGATGGCCACCTTGTCGCAGAGCTTTTCGGCCACCTCGAGCACGTGCGTCGAGAAGAAGATCGCGCCGCCGCCGTCACACACCGCGCGCATCATGCCCTTGAGCAGGTGCGCCGCCTTCGGGTCGAGCCCGACAAAGGGCTCGTCCATGAGGATGAGCTTCGGGTCGTGGATCCACGCGGCGATGATGGCGAGCTTCTGCTTCATGCCGTGCGAGTACGCGCTGACGGGCTGACCGAGATCGCCCGTGAGCTCGAACGCATCGGCCAGCGGCTCGATGCGCGCCCAGCGCTCCGCCGCCGGGATGCCGAAAATGTCGGCGATGAAGTTCAGGTACTGGATGCCGCTCATGAAATCGTACAGATCGGGGTTATCGGGGATGTAGGCCAGCTGCCGCTTGCAGCCGAGGGGATCGGTGCGGATGGACCTGCCGCCGATGAAAATGTCGCCCGCGTCAAACTGCAGGATGCCGACGGCGGCCTTGAGCGTCGTCGTCTTGCCGGCGCCGTTGTGCCCGATGAAGCCGTAGATCTCGCCCGGCGCGATGCGCAGGCTCAGATCGTCGACGGCTTTTTTCTCGCCGTAGGTCTTGGTCAGATGCTGAATGTCAAGCATGGTGATCCCTCCCGTGGGCGGCGCCGCCGCCCGGTTTCGGCTCATTATACGCCGCGAAAAAAACGTCTGCAAGAAAAAACCTCACATTTTAAGATATATGTAAGGTATGCAAAGCGCTTTTCTGATCTGTGTAAAATGCCGCCTGCGCGCGTGTCCGCTGCGTACCGTGCGCAGGTCACACGCGAATGTTTTTCCGGCAAAAACAAAGCCGCAAAAAAGTTTCCGCCGCGCGGACATTTTGCGCCGCAGCGCTTGTTTTTCCGGGTTTGACGCAGTATAGTAAGGTCAGAAAAACCCAAACGGAACTTCTCACGGGGGTGTATACTGTGGACATCACTTTGCAGGACTTCGAACGCGCGCAGCAGCGGCTCAAGGGCGTGCTGCACCACACGGAGCTCGACCTGTCGGCCACGTTCTCGGCCATGACGGGCGGCAATATCTATCTCAAGTACGAAAACAGCCAGAAGACCGGCTCGTTCAAGATCCGCGGCGCGAGCAACAAGATCGCCGCCCTTGTCGAGCGCGGCGAGACCGGCGCGGTCGTGGCCTCGTCCGCCGGAAACCACGCGCAGGGCGTGGCCTATGCCGCGCACCGCTTCGGCATCCCGGCCACGATCGTCATGCCCAAGACCGCGCCCATCGCCAAGGCGAAGGCCACCGAGGGCTACGGCGCGACCGTCGTGCTCGCGGGCGACTGCTATGACGATGCCTATGCCAAGGCGTGTGAGATCTGCGAGCAGGAGCACGCCACGTTCCTGCACCCGTACAACGACCCCGAGGTCATTGCGGGTCAGGGCACGCTCGGTCTGGAGATCCTCGGCGACCTGCCCACGGCGGACGTCGTCATCGTGCCGGCCGGCGGCGGCGGACTGCTCGCCGGTGTGGCCGCATGCATCAAGCAGATCAATCCCCGCGTGCAGGTCATCGGCGTGCAGGCCGAGGGTGCGGACGCGATCGCGCAGTCGTTCCGCACGCACGGCTATGTGCAGACCGACTCCGCCGCCACCATCGCCGACGGCATCGCCGTCAAAGTACCCGGTGACCTCACCGTGCCGCTCATCGAGCGATATGCCGACGACGTCGTCACCGTCAGCGACCGCGACATCTCCGAGGCCGTGCTGCTGCTCATGGAGCGCTGCAAGCAGATCGTCGAGCCCGCCGGCGCCACGCCCGTGGCCGCCGTGCTCAAGGGCAAGGTCGACGTCAAGGGCAAAAACGTCGTGTGCCTGCTCTCCGGCGGCAACATCGACGTGAGCTTCATCCAGTGCATCATCGAGCAGGGTCTGGTGGCGCGCAGCCGCCGCCTGCGCTTTACGGTCACGCTGCTCGACCGCCCCGGCAGCCTCGGCAAGCTGCTCAACGACATTGCCGCCCTCGGCGCGAACATCCTCTCCGTGGAGCATGACCGGCTCACCGCCGGGCTCAACCCCAACGAGATCGACGTGCACGTCTCGTGCGAGGTCGGCGACAAGGCGCACGGCGACCGCGTGCGCGGCCAGCTCATCCAATCCGGTTATCACGTAAAAATCGACTGACAGGAGGTCATCATCATGAAAACAGTTGCCACCAAAAACGCTCCCGCAGCCCTCGGCCCCTACGCGCAGGCGCAGGTCTCCGGCGGGTTCGTGTTCACGTCCGGCCAGATCGGCATCGACCCCGCCACCGGCGCCATTGCCGACGGCATCGAGGCGCAGGCGCATCAGGTCTTCCGCAACCTGACCGCCGTGCTGCAGGCGGCCGGCAGCGACATGGCCAAGGCCGTCAAGACGACGGTGTTCATCAAGAACATGGACGATTTCGCCACCGTCAACGCCATCTACGCCGGCTATTTCACCGAGCCCTTCCCGGCCAGAAGCTGCGTCGAGGTCGCGCGTCTGCCCAAGGACGTGCTCGTCGAGTGCGAGGTCATCGCCGAGGCGTAAGCCCGCGCGCACGCACAGCGCACCGCGCTTGGGCAAATTTCCCGCTAATTCTTGCCCATCTTGTGCATATTGACCACAAAATATGGGGAAATGCACATTTCTCTGTATTCCTCTTTGACAATCTTACGGCTTTGTGCTAGAATGAAAACACTGTTGATAAGAGCAATCTTGGTTTTCGGCCGCGGGTTGCATGGTCGGGAACACCAGTATTTTAAGGGAGGAAAAGGTATATGTGCATTCGTACCATTAAGAGCATCGGCCTCAAGGAGTATGCTTCCGGACTCTGGACTTCCATCAAGGAGATCGACGGCGGCAAGATCCTGTCGAGCGCCAGCAGCCTGCTTGAGGTGAACGTCAAGGCCATCAAGAACAAGATCGACGCGCTCTGCGACGAGAACACCGAGTTCGCTATCCGCGACAAGCTCGATCTGGTCAAGGACTTCTGCCAGTGGCCGATCAACTTTGTCCAGAGCCTGGGCCATTGAGTCGGCCCTGCCTTTCTGCAAACAGAAAACCGCCTGCGATCCGTTTGAGGATCACGGGCGGTTTCTTTTTTCGCTTTTTACCAGCGCACCACGCGCGGCGCGGCCTGAAAGCTGCTGAACGTCGCGGTCGCCTCCGTGAGCGCGAACACCTGCGTGTTGCCGTCGTCGGCGGTGTAGAGGCTCTGCAGCTCGGGATAGTGGTCGAGCAGATCCTGCCGCGCCTGCACGCGGTCGTCCTCGACGGCCTTCGCGCTCACGCGCAGCCACGTCTCGCCGTCGAAGGCACACAGCTCCACCTTGGGGTTTGCCGTCATCTCGCGGGAGACGGCCTTGACCTTGCCGGTCTGGATGTAGAGGTTGCCCTCAAACAGATTCACCGTGCCGAACGGGCGCACGCGCGGCTGGTCGCCGTCAACGGTGGCGAGGTAATACGTGCCGCACTTTTTGAGAAATTCATAGACTTCCTGCATACTTTTGTCCCCTTTCTCCGGCTGTGCCGGGATCTGAACCAGATATTTTTCGAGCAGACGCACCGGGTGGTACGACTCCTTGGAGCGCCGCAGCCCCTCGTCGCCCGCATCCTCCTCGCGGTTGATGTAGCGCACGCCGGGCGTGACGAAGCACTTGGCGTATTCGTTCACGAGCGCCTGATAGACGCCCTCATAGGCGATGTCCGCCTTCTCGATGTGGATGATGAGCGTGTCGCCCACGATCTCCCCGGCGGAAAAGCCGACCACGCGCCCGTTGACGCGCAGCAGCCCCGCGAGCGGGGCGTAAGCGTCAAAGTCGCGCAGGAATTCCCGCACGCACCCCTCCTCCGCCTGCGCGCTGGCGCTGTCCTTGTGATAGCGGCGGGTGAAGTCGTCGAAAAACGCGCACACCTCCGGCAGGTTCTGCGCCGTGACGCGCTCGAACGCCCAGTCCGGGTACAGGCGCTGGAAGCGGTGGATGTGGTTGCGCTGCCCGTTGAAGCGGCGGCCGCGGAAGCTCACCATGTCCTGCGCGTCGTAGAGATAGTCAAACCACGCGCGCACCGGCGTGACCTCCACGACGCCGAAGCGCGCGCGCAGGTTTTCCACATCGGCGTCCGTAGCGGGGAAAAATTGCAGCGGCTGCCCCACTTCACGGCAATATTTTGCGAGAAAATCGTATGCGTTTCCCACATTCTCGCCGATTGGTGTGGAAAACACCGTGCCGAGACCGGGAAACTGCTCGCGCAGCACGAGCGTGCCGTCAAGCTCCAGCGCCGCGTCCTGAAAATACGGCTGCCAGAGCACGGCAGCACCCGCCGAGTCATTGCACAGGCGCGTGCCGCGCGCGGAAAAATAACGTGTCAGGCGCGGAATGTCCCGCACCGTCAGCGGCTGGAAAGGATCGGTCATGCTTTGGCTTCACCCTCCTGTGCGGCGGCCTGCTCGGCGAGCTTTGCCTTGAGCTCCTCAAAGCAGTGCCTGATGATCTGATATTCCTGTTCGTTTTCAAGCGGGAAGAGCGCGGGCTGCCCGTCCTCGCGCGCGGCATAGCGGTTGGCGAACAGCTGCTGCTGCGCGCCCTCGCCGGTCGTGAACACGACGTATGAGCGGCCGTTGTCCTCGCAGTCGTAGGTGAACAGCACGTCGCACTGCACCTGCTTTCCGTCCGGGCCGAGCACCGCGAACGTTCCGTTTTCAAACATGGTCTGTTGCTCCTTTTTCGCATTTGCCTTCATCATAGCACACCGCGCGCCGATTTTCCACCGCGTTTTGCGCAGCCGCCGCTGCAGCCGCATTTTTGAAAACAACGGTGCGGATATGCAGCACGCAGTCTGCTATCACGCAGAAGTTTCCCGAAAAAGTTGAAAAAAATCGCCATGAAAATGCAACAAATTGTTGATTATTGTTCGTTTTGGTGGTATCATGTATGCAAAGCATACAAATTCAACCGATAGGAGGAATCGGCGAATGGAAGAAAAAGTTGTAGACCGCAGAGTGCGGAAGACCAAACGCCAGCTTCGGCTTGCACTGATGAAACTCATGGCGGAAAAGAGCGTCAAGGATATCTCCGTGCGTGAGCTGGCAGCGATCGCAGACATCAACCGCGGCACCTTCTATATTCACTATAAGGATGTGTACGACCTGCTGTCCAGTCTCGAGGACGAGCTGGCCGAGGGGCTGGTCGTCGTGTGCCGCCGGCACAATGCGAAGGACTCCGAGGGCAAGACCTATCCGTATCTGATGGAGCTGTACCAGTACATCGAGCAGAACGCCGACCTCTGCCACGTGCTGCTCGGCAAAAACGGCGACATTGCCTTCACCGACCGCATCTGCCACATCCTGCGCGACGAATTTCTGTATGATTTTCTCTCCTACTACTATCCGAACGACCCCGCGATGCTCGACTACTTCTGCTCGTTCATCGTGTCGGGCAATATGTCGCTCGCGCTCACATGGATCGACGGCGGCATGAAGCAGACGGCCGAGGAGATGGCCGTGCTCGCCGGCGAGATCATCATGCACGGCGTCAAGGTGCTGGAGACGAAAGCATAAGCGCACCGGCGCAAAAAAGTCCCGAAAACGTCACGTTTTCGGGACTTTTTATGGTTTCGGGCATATCACCTCAGGCAGCTTGCGCCGCCCCGCAGCCCGCAGGAAAAGCGATCAGAGCGCCGCGCGCATCGCGGCAAAGTTCGTCTCGACGGCGCGGTAAATGTCCTGCACCGGCTCGCCGACGAAAAACGCGCCGTTTTCGTACAGCACCCGCCCGGCGATCATCGTCAGGCGCACGTTCTCCTTCGAGCCGCTGTAGACGAGGTTGCGCGCGGCGTTGTGCACCGGCTGCATATTCGGCCGCTGCAGGTCGATGACGATGAGGTCGGCCTGCTTGCCGGGGGCGAGCACGTCGCAGTCGCTCAGACCCATGGCCTGCGCGCCGCCGACCGTCGCCATGTGCAGCACGTCGTCCGCCGGGAGGGCGGCCGCGTCGCCGCAGCGCAGCTTCTGCAGCACGGCGGCCAGATACATCTCGCGGAAGAAATCGAGCGCGTTGTTGCTCGACGGGCCGTCCGTGCCGATGGCCATGCGGATGCCAAGCTCCCGCATCTGCCGCAGCGGGGCGATGCCGCTGGCAAGCTTGGCGTTCGAGCCGGGGTTGGTGATGACCCAGAGCCCGCGCGCGCGGAAAATGTCCAGATCGTGCTCCGTCATGTGCACGCAGTGGAAGCCGCCGCCGCCGAAATCGAAGTGGCCGAGGCTCTCGAACAGCTCCGTCGGCGTCTTGCCCCAGCGCTCGCGGCACTCGGCCACCTCGCGCGCGGTCTCGGCATTGTGCGCGAACACCGGCGCGCGCAGCGTGCGCGCAAGCTCGCCCGCCTCGGTCATCTCGGCAAGGCTGGAGGTATACTCCGAGTGCAGGCCGAGCTGATACGAAACCAGCGGATGCAGGGCGTTGAATTTCCGGTACTCCGCCTCGAGCTGCTGCGCGCTGCCGCCGCCCCCGCACAGCACCGTGCGAAAGCCGCAGTCGATGCCCGCCTGCGCGATGGCATCGCGGTAGAAGTACATATCAAAGCCGGCGGTGATGCCGCTCGTGAGGTATTCGAGGATCGACAGCTTCGTGAACGCATACACCGCCTCGGGCGTGAGCTTGGCCTCCAGCGGGAAGATCTGCTCGAACAGCCACGGCTGCAGCGGCACGTCGTCGGCGTACGAGCGCACAAAGCTCATCCCGGCGTGCGCGTGCGCGTTTTTGAAGCCGGGCATGACCAGGTCGCCGCCGAGATCGATCTCCCGCTCGAACGCGGGCAGCGTCTCCGGCGTCGGGCCGACGTAGGCGATCTTGTCCCCGTCGGTCCAGACCTCGTCGGTCGTGACGGTCACGCCGTGCGCCATCGTGAGCGTGCGGCCGTTGAAAAAGCGGATCATAGCGGTGCCTCCGTTTTCTGAAAATGCCTCTGCATTATACGCCGGTTCGCCGCGTTTGGCAATCCATTCCGAAAAACTTCACAAAAGCGGTTGAAGCGCGGCCGGTTTTTCGCTATAATAGGGAGAAATCATCTCCCGTCAGGAGGCTGGATCATGACCAAAGAGAACATCTACTACCCGGATGACAACGCGTTTGACCGTTTCTATAAGCGCGTCCGCTATCAGGCCAACAGCTTCGTGGCCGCACAGCTCGGCAGTAAAGCCGCCGATCTGCTCACGACGGTGCCGGACTTTGCCTATCTCATCTGCAAGCTCATGCTCGATCCCGACGTGCCGTCGAGCCGCAAGCTCGACCTCGGTCTGGCGCTGCTGTATGTGCTCTCGCCGCTGGATCTCGTGCCGGATTCCGTGCCGCTGCTCGGCAAGCTCGACGATGCGTATGCCATCGCCGTGTCCGTCGCCAAGCTCCTGCGCGGCACCGAGCGCGACGTGATCCTGCGCCACTGGCTCGGCGAGCCCGAGACCATCGACTCCGTGCGCGCGTGGCTCGATTATTTTGACAACAAGCTCGGCTCCGGCCTCATGAAAAAGGTCATGCACACGCTGCGCCGCGCCTGAAACCATATCAAGACGGCAAAGCCCCTCCGCGAAAGCGGAGGGGCTTTTCTGAGACTGTCAAAAAAGTACTACTTTTTTGACAAAGGGGTTTGCGGCCTGACTGCAGCGCACTCGCTGTCCGCCGGAGGCGGACGGCTCGCACGTTTGCAGGCCGAGAAGTATTTTCTTCGCCGCACATGTCGCCGAAGAAAATGATTAGACTTTCTTTCGCCGCTCCGGCGGCGAAACTCTACGAGGTTTTTTGACAAGCTGTTTTCTGCGCTGCAGATGCGGGGGCTTTGCCGCGCGCCGCGCGGCCGGCGGCTTGACAAGATCCGGCGGGGCGCTTGACTTTTTCACTGTAATCCTTTAAAATGAAGCCGCTATGCATGGGCAAAGTGCCCATACGGCCATCAAGAGAGTACAGACCCGACATCTGCGCGGCGCGCGCCGCACAGATGTTTTCGCGTCTGGATGGGAGAAAACATGAAAAAGAAAGACACGAAAAACTTTGCCAGCCGCTGGGGCTTTATTCTGGCCTCCGTCGGCTCGGCGGTCGGCATGGCCAACGTCTGGGGCTTTCCGAACAAGCTCGGCAGCAACGGCGGCGGGGCATTCCTGCTGATCTACCTGCTGTTTGTGGTCATCTTCGGCACGGTCGGCCTGCCGACGGAATTCGCCATCGGCCGCCGCGCGGGCACGGGCACGCTCGGCGCATACAAGGAGGCGTGGGGCACCCGCGGCAAGACCGCCGGCAAGGTCGGCGGCATCCTCGGCTGGCTGCCGCTGGCCGGCTCGCTGTGCATCGCCATCGGCTACGCCGTCATCGTGACGTATATCCTCAAGGCGCTGGTCGACTCGCTCGTCGGCACGCTCATGACCGCCGACGCCGCCGCGTGGTTTGGCGACTTCTCCTCGCAGCCCTATTCCGTCATCCCGTATCACATCATCGTCGTGGGCGGCACACTGCTGACGCTGTTTCTCGGCGCGCACAGCATCGAAAAGACCAACAAGGTCATGATGCCGCTGTTTTTTATCATCTTCGTGGTGCTGGCCGTGCGTGTGGCGCTGCTGCCCGGCTCTGCCGAGGGCTACAAGTTCATGTTCACGCCCCGCTGGGAGGCGCTCAAGGACCCGATGATCTGGGTCTGGGCGATGGGTCAGGCGTTTTTCTCCCTGTCCGTCACCGGCAGCGGCATGATCGTCTACGGTGCGTACCTGTCCAAGGACGAGGACGTCGTGGACGTGGCGCAGCACACGGCGCTGTTTGACACCATCGCCGCCGTCGTCGCCGCGCTGGTCATCATCCCCGCCTGCTTCTCCTACGGGCAGGACGTCGGCGCGGGCCCGGGTCTGCTGTTCGTGACGCTGCCGACCATTCTGCAGGACATTCCGCTCGGCCGCCTGTTCGCCGTCATTTTGTACGTCGCCATGATCTTCGCCGGCGTCAGCTCGCTGCAGAATATGTTCGAGGCCGTCGCCGAATCGCTCCAGCACAAGTTCCCGAAGCTCAGCCGCGCCGCCGTGCTCGGCATCCTGTGCGTGCTGTGCCTCGGCTTCGGTTTGCTCATGGAGCCGATCTCCAAGTGGGGCCCGTGGATGGACTTCGTGTCGATCTACATCATCCCCATCGGCGCGACGCTCGGCGCGATCTCGTGGTTCTACGTCATGAAAAAGGACGACCTGCTCGATGCCGTCAACACCGGCAGCCGCCGGCACCGCGGCGCCGTCTGGTACAGTGTCGGCCGCTATGTCTACGTGCCGCTGGCGCTCGTGCTGTGCTGCGTGGCGCTGTTCATGAACGTGTCGTTCTGAGCCGGCATCTGCTGCAGCTATCCCCCGGAGGGCGTGCAGACTGCATCGCCTTCTGACAGCATCAGCCGCCTGTTTTCGTGCAGAAAACAGGCGGCTTTTCGCGGATATTTTTTGCCGGAAAAAGAATTCTGCCCCCGGCTGAGATGGGACCGGAGGCAGACCCGCTGCTGCGGGTTAAGGGGGGAAAATGCGGCGCTCAGGGGTGGAGAAGGATGGAAGGAAGATAAGATGCCTGGATGGATGGCAATGGGATGTTTTGCGCCGCAGGGAAGAATAGCAAATTGTCAGGATGCGTAGATCCGGCCGACGATGCGCGTGGCGGTCCTGGTCGGCAGGATGCGCATGAGAAACACGAACAGGGCGTATTTTCGCCCCATGGTGCAGATGAGCTTGGGGTGCTTTTGCTTGGCGCGCCGGGCAACGAACTGCCCCGCGAACTGCGCGCTCATACCGGTCCGCTCGTCGTGCTCCATCACGGCGACGGAGCGGGCGATGCGGCCGTTGTACACGTCGTCGCCGCCGCAGCTTTTGCGCCGCGCGGCGGTGAAGCCGGTGGCGATGTCGCCCGGCATGATGACGCAGACCTCGATGCCGAAGGGACGCACCTCGCTAGCGAGTGCGAGCGAATACGTGCGCACGGCGGCCTTGGAGGCCGAGTAGTAGGCCTGAAACGGAATGGCGATGGGCGCCGCAACGGAGCTCATGTTCACGATGCGGCCGCCGCCCTGCTGCCGCATGACGGGCAGCACCGCGCGGTTCATGTTCACCATGCCGAAGAAATTCACATCGAACTGACGCCGGGCCTCCTGCGGCGGCGTGAACTCGATCGCGCCGGAGATGCCGAAGCCCGCGTTGTTGATCAGAATGTCGATGCGCCCCTCGCGGCGCAGGATCTCGGCCACGGCGGCGTTGACCTGCGTCTCGTCCGTCACATCCGCCTGCAGATGCGTCACGCCCGGCTCCGCGTTTTCGGCGCGGCGGCTGAGCTCATACACGTTCAGACCGCGGTCGCGCAGCGCGCGTGCCGCGTTGAGGCCGATGCCCGAGCTGCCGCCGGTGATGACGGCCACGCTCGCTTCGGAGACGGAAAACATGAAATCGCCCTCTGTTTCGGAATCATTTGAATATTTTAAGTATTCTAGTAGGAATTCTAGCAAATCCCCGCAAAAAATGCAAGCGACAAGATGTAAACTTTTTTTAACGTTACGCACGCCAAAATGGATGCCCATTGACGCACGCGGTGATTTTGAGTATACTGTGCGTAGAAAAATTTAGAAGAATCAACCGTTCCGGGCGCTCCGGCGCGGAGGGAGAGCTTATGAACCTGAGTAAAGAGATCGCATCCATGTATGACGACGCCGTGCGCATCCGGCAGGATCTGCACCGCATTCCCGAGATCGGCTTCCAGCTGCATGACACGCAGGCGTATGTGCTCAACGAGCTGCGCCAGTGCGCGCCCGACCGGCTGGAGACGCCGGCGGTCTGCGGTGTGAAGGCGGTCTTTTTCGCCAAGGACGCGCAAAAGAACATCGCCCTGCGCGCCGACATGGACGGTATTCACAACGATGAGGCGAACGATGTGCCCTACCGCTCGCAGCGCCCCGGCTGTATGCACGGCTGCGGTCACGACGGGCATATGACGATCCTGCTGCTGCTCGCGCGCTGGATCGCCAAAAACCGCGCCCGGCTGCACTGCAACGTGGTGCTGCTGTTCCAGCCCGGCGAAGAGGGCTGGGCGGGCGCGCGGCGCATGATCGACGACGGCGCGCTCGAAAACCCGCGGGTGGACTGCGTCTACGGTCTGCACCTGTGGCCGACCGTGCCGAAGGGCAGGATCGGCATCCGCTGGGACTATCTCATGGCGCAGACGAGCGATTTTGAGATTACCGTGCACGGCAAGAGCGCGCACGCGTCCACACCGCAGATGGGCATTGACGCCATCGTCGTCGCGGCGGAGCTGATCACGATGGTGCAGACGGTCATCACGCGCGACGTGGACCCGCATCAGGACGCGCTGCTCACGCTCGGCAAGATCCAGGGCGGCACGTCGCACAACGTCATCGCTGAAGAGGTCACGATCAGCGGCACGCTGCGCGTGTTCAGCAACGATCTCTACCGCACCCTCAGCCATAAGATCGCCGCGCTCATGCAGGGACTGGAGACGGCCACCGGCGCGCAGATCGACATAGAGCGTAAGGTGCGCTATCCGAGCGTGCGCAACCCGCGCGAGCTGGTGGAGCAGTTTTACGCCGTGCTCGACGCCATGGACGATGCGGTCCTGGTCGAGCCCGTCATGGCGGCGGAGGACTTTGCCGAATACCAGCAGGAGATCCCGGGGGTGTTTTTCTTCCTCGGCGTGCAGGAGCCGTCCGGCACCGCCCCGCTGCACAGCAGCCATTTTAATTTCGACGAGCGCGTGCTGCTCACCGGCGTCGAAACGTTCAAACGCATATTGGAGGGAGCATCATCATGTACGAAGAAAAAATAATCCCGCCGAAGAAGGCCATGCCGCAGGCGCAGGACGGTACGCTGCGCAAGTTCGCGCTGCGCGTGCCGGAGGTCATCTATCAGTGCAGCGGCATCATGGTCTTTGGCAAGCGCATCAAGTCGCTCGTGTTCTCGACCGACCTGTCGATCATCAAAAACGTGAACGCCGACGCGATCATCGCGGTCTATCCGTTCACCCCGCAGCCGATCATCACGCAGGCGCTGCTGCTCGCGGCGGACATCCCGGTGTTTGCCGGTGTCGGCGGCGGGCTCACGCAGGGACAGCGCGTGGTCAACCTCGCCATGTTTGCCGAGATGCAGGGCGCGACCGGTGTCGTGGTCAACGCGCCGACGGCCAACACCGTCGTGCAGCACGTCGCCGAGACGATCGACATCCCCGTCGTGGTCACGGTCGCGCGCGCAGACACGGACTTTGACGCCCGCCTGCAGTCCGGCACGAATATCTTCAACGTCTCGGCCGCGGCGGAGACGCCCGCCATCGTGCGCAGCATCCGCGAGCGCTATCCCGACGTGCCCATCATTGCGACCGGCGGCCCGACGGATGAGAGCATCCTCGAGACCATTCGGGCCGGCGCCAACGCCATCACGTGGACGCCGCCGTCCAACGGCGAGATCTTCCGCGACATCATGGCCGCCTACCGCGACAATAAGCCGCACCCCTGACCCGGTGCATAGAAAAAACCGACCCGAACAATGAAGCGTTCGGGTCGGTTTTTTGCGCTCATCGCAGCAGCTCTGCGTCCTCGGGGAAAAACTGCAGCGCGTGCTGTACGGTGTAAAACGCACCGGCATTCCCGAAGGCGGACGTCATCCGCTTTTCCATCGCCGTCACGGCGGGATATTGCAGCAGGCTCTGCTGGTGGGTGTAGTTGCACCAGCTGCTGAGCAGATAGCCGCTTTGCACCGCCGCGGCGGAGTAGGCGACATAGCCGCGCGCGCTCTCTGCGTGCCGCGGCATGGAAAAGGGCGCGAACAGGTCGCTGTTCGTCCGCTGCCCGAAGAACACGGAGTCGGCGGTGTAGGTCTGGCGTCCGAGCGTGTGGTAGGACGCGGTGAACGTCTGCCCGTCCCGGTCATGCAGCACGCGGCCGGTCACGTCCCCGGCGAAGCGCCATCCATCCTGCATGTTTTCATCGGCAGGCCAGATCTGGAGCACCTCCGTGCCGCAGAAGCCGGGGTCGGTCGTCCACAGGAAGTGGTGGTACACCCGCCACGTCTCCTGCGCGCCGGGCAGCTGCACGCCCACACTGGTCAGGCGCAGCTCCCTGACGTCGTAGACCGTGTCCAGTACGCTGACGACGCCGCCTTCGCCGTCGCTTTCCTTGTGCGAGACGGTTCTGCCGTCGTTGAAGGGGTGATCCTCCGTCACGGACACGACGCGCACCGCGCCGTCACAGGCGGCAATGTCCTCCGGCGTGAGGTCGTTGAGCACAGCCTCCGGAAAGCCGAGATCCAGCAGCTGCTGCCGGATCGCCGCCGTCTGCGTCTGCTCGGATGCATCCGCGGGCTGCCAGTCCATCCGATAGCTGCCGCCGAAGAGATACCCGAGCGTGCAGCCGATGCCCAGCGCCGCCGCGAGCACGAGCGCGATGCACCGGTCCGTCACGCGCACCGGCTGCGGCGCGATGGCGTAGCCCGCCTCGTCGAGCGCCCCAGAGAGCCGGAACAGGCTGCGCAGGATGCACACATAGCCCGCGAGCATGGCGATCGGCACGAGCAGACCCGTGTAGTGCACGGCGGCGAGTACGCACATGAGCACATACCATGCCAGCAGCGAGCCCGCGCCGCCGCCCTGCGCCGGCAGCCCCGCCTTGCGCCGCACCGCGCGCAGCCCCTGCCAGAAGCACAGCAGCAGCGCCAGCATCAGCGCGGCGCTCACCGCCGCCGCGGCGCTCCTGAAGGCGTCGCCCGGCAGGATGGTCGTGTTCAGGATCAGCGACGGGAACACGCACGCCGTGCGCAGCACGGCGCACACAAAGCAGCCGCCGAGCCACGGGTTTTCCCGCCGCAGCGCGCGAAAGCCGAGCAGCAGCAGTACTGTCCCGATGGCGGGCAGGAGGTAGTTCAGGCACCAGAAGTTCAGGGTGACCATGCACAGCGCCAGACCGAACAGCACGCGCTCCATCGCCCGCCGCCACGGCGTCACGTCGGCGACGATCTCCTCCGGCGGCAGCTCGTCCACGCTCTGCGCGAGCAGCGCCTCAAAGGCGTCGTCGCGCGGATATTCCCGCTCGTGCTCACGCATCGCCGTCACCTCCCAACATCGTGCGCAGCCGTTTTTTCAGGCGGTACAGCCGACCCTCGACCGCGCGCTCGGTCATGCCGAGCTCGGCGGCGATCTGTGCGGTGGACTGCAGGTAGTAATACTTCCGGTAAAACAGCGCCCGGTCGTTCTGACCGAGCCGTGCGAGCGCATCGTGCAGCGCGGCGCGGCGCTCGGCTTGTATCAGCGCCTCCTCCGGGGATGCCTCCGGCGACGGCGCGTCCTCCGGCAGTGTCTGCGTGTCGCCGTGCCGGGCGGCGCTGCGCTGAAAGTTCAGCGCCGTGTTTCGCGTGACCGCCGTCAGCCACGCGCTCCAGCTGCCGCGCGCGGCGTCGAACTGCGCGATCTTGTTCCACACACGCAGCGACGCCTCCGAGAGGCACTCCTCGCGGTCGAGCGCGTTCGGCACGATCGGCGCGATGATGTAGCGCATCTGCGGCCCGCAGTGCAGCAGCAGCGCATCCATGCCGCGCTCGTCATGCTGCTGCAGCAGCGCGATCATATCCTGTTCGTGCACGCCCTCGCCTCCTCCCGCCGTGACCGGTTTCTACCCTATGATACACACGGTGCGCGCAAAACCCACGCGGTTTTCCACAATTTTTTGACCGAATGTGCAAAAAGGCGGCGCTTCGCAGAGTGTGCAAAGCGCCGCATGGCTGATAAAAAAACCTCGTAGAGTTTCGCCGCCGCAGTGGCGAAAGAAAATCCGATCATTTTCTCCGGCGACATGTGCGGCGGAGAAAATACCGCTCGGCCTGCAAACGTGCGCGCTGTCCGTCTCCGGCGGACGGCGCGTGCGCTGCAGTCAGGCAGCCCCCCCTTTGTCAAAAAGTATCACTTTTTAACAGGCGACGGGATCAGACCTGCTTGTTCGAGGTCTTGAGCACGACGTCATGCGCGCCGCCCTCGACGATGCTCACCGAGGACACGAGCGTCAGACGGGCCTTCTCCTGCAGCTCGCGGATGGTCAGCGCGCCGCAGTTGCACATGGTCGAGCGCACCTTCGCCAGCGTCTGCTGGACGTTGTCGGAGAGCTTGCCGGCGTAGGGCACGTAGGAGTCCACGCCCTCCTCGAAGGACAGCTTCTTGCCGCCGCCGAGGTCATAGCGCTGCCAGTTGCGCGCGCGGTTGGAGCCCTCGCCCCAGTACTCCTTCATGAGCGTGCCGTTGACGTTGACCTTGTCCGACGGGCTCTCGTCGAAGCGGGCGAAGTAGCGGCCGAGCATCACGAAGTCCGCGCCCATGGCCAGCGCGAGCGTGATGTGGTGGTCATGCACGATGCCGCCGTCGGAGCAGACGGGCACGTAGATGCCGGTCTCGCGGAAGTACTCGTCGCGTGCGCGGCAGACGTCGATGACGGCCGTCGCCTGACCGCGGCCGATGCCCTTGGTCTCACGCGTGATGCAGATCGAGCCGCCGCCGATGCCGACCTTCACGAAGTCCGCGCCGCAGTCGGCGAGGAAGCGGAAGCCTTCCGCGTCGACGACGTTGCCCGCGCCGACCTTGACGCTGTCACCGTAGCGCTCGCGGATCCACGCGATGGTGCGCTTCTGCCACTCGGAGTAGCCCTCGGACGAGTCGATGACGAGCACGTCCACACCGGCCTCGACCAGCGCGGGCACACGCTCGGCGTAGTCGCGGGTGTTGATGCCCGCGCCGACGAGATAGCGCTTCTGGCTGTCGAGCAGTTCGTTCGGCTTCTGCTTGTGCAGGTCGTAGTCCTTGCGGAACACGAACGCGCACAGGCGGCCCTCGTCGTTGACGATGGGCAGGGAGTTGAGCTTGTGCTCCCAGATGATGTTGTTGGCTTCCTTCAGGGTCGTGCCGTCGGGCGCGGTGATCATCTTCTCGCGCGGGGTCATGAACTCGCGCACCTTGGTCTGGGGGTCCATGCGGCTCACGCGGTAGTCGCGGCTCGTGACGATGCCGACCAGGCGGCCGTCGGCCGTGCCGTCCTCGGTGACGGCGACGGTGGAGTGACCGGTCTGCTCACGCAGGGCCAGAATGTCGGCCAGCGTCGCATCGGGGCTGATGTTGGAGTCGCTGCGCACGAAGCCCGCCTTGTAGCTCTTGACGCGGGCGACCATCGCGGCCTCGTCCTCGATCGACTGCGAGCCGTAGAGGAACGACACGCCGCCCTCCTGCGCCAGCGCGACGGCCAGCCGGTCGCCGGACACGGACTGCATCACGGCCGAGACCATCGGCACGTTGAGCGAGAGCGCCGGCTTCTCGCCTGCGCGAAAGCGCGTCAGCGGGGTGCGCAGAGAGACGTTGTCCGGGATGCATTCGCTCGAGGAGTAGCCGGGCACGAGCAGATACTCGTTGAACGTGTGCGACTGACCGGAGAAGAAGTAAGCCATGGGAAAGACCTCCTTATGATTCTCATGTATTTGTACGCCTGTGGAAAACGGAGCGGCGGCCCGCTCCGAAGAATATTTTTGCTATTGTACCGCGAACACGTGCGCTTGTCCAGCCCGCAGCGTGGAAAAAAATCATTGGTACAACGGACGTTTTTTAGGGATTTTATAAAAACTGCGCACCGGGGATGCGGTGCGCAGTACAGCTTGTCAAAGAACCTCGTGGAGTTTGCGCCCGCAGGCGCAAAGAAAGTCCGATCATTTTCTTCGGCGACATGTGCGGCGAAGAAAATACCGCTCGGCCTGCAAACGTGCGCGCCGGCCGCCTCCGGCGGCCAGCGCGTGCGCTGCAGTCAGGCCGCCCACCCCTTTGTCAAAAAGTATCACTTTTTGACAGGTGCAGCTGCGCACCGGGGATGCGGTGCGCAGTATGTTTACAGTTTGCGGATCTTGTCCTTTTCCTCGATGAGGGGCAGATAGTCCATATACGGCGTGTCGTTGGCGCAGGTGAAGCACGCCTCGGAGCTGAAGGCCTCGACCTCCTTGTGCGACTGCTCGATGGGGCGCAGTGTGCCCGCACCGGCGATGCAGCCGCCCGGGCAGGCCATGCCCTCGAGCAGGTAGCCGTCGTATTTTCCGGCCTTGGCCATCATCAGCAGCTTGCGGCAGTCGGCCAGACCCGCCGCCGCGGCGACCTTGACCTCACGCTCGGGCTGCATATCATGGATGGCGTTGACGACGGCCTGCGCCACGCCGCCGGAATAGGCAAAGCGGCGCGCGTCGCGGCTGGAGTAGGCGGGCAGCTCCTCCTCGTCCTCGGGCAGGAACGCCTTGTCCATGCCCTTGGCCGCGAAGATGCCGAGCGCCTCCTCAAACGTGAGCACGAAGTCCACGTCGCTGCGCACGCTCTGGCGGCGCGCCTCGAGCTTTTTCGAATCGCATGGACC
The DNA here is from genome assembly GCA_900543625.1 of uncultured Eubacteriales bacterium. Taxonomy (GTDB): domain Bacteria; phylum Bacillota; class Clostridia; order Oscillospirales; family Oscillospiraceae; genus CAG-103. The sequence goes on along the minus strand of UQSF01000017.1, from coordinate 3,818 downwards.
GATGAACACGACCTTGCAGTCCGGGTGGTCGCGCTTGATCATGCGCGCGGTGAGCACCATCGGCGTGAAGGCCACGGAGATGTTCTTTTCAAACTGGGGGAAGAGCTTTTTGACCATGTCGCTCCACGACGGGCAGCAGGACGTGACCATGAACTTGTGCTTGTCGGGCACTTCCTCAAGAAAGTCCGCCGCCTCCTCGATCACGCACAGGTCCGCGCCGATGGCGACCTCATACACGTCGGCGAAGCCGAGACGCTGAAACGCCCTGCGCATCCGCTCCGGCACGCCCTCGGGGCCGAACTGCCCCACGAACGCCGGCGCGAGCGCGACGTACACGGGGGTGTTGCTCTTGACGGCCTGAATGGTCTGGAAGATCTGGCTCTTGTCCGAGATCGCGCCGAACGGGCAGCTGACCATGCACTGGCCGCAGGAGGTGCACTTGGAGTAGTCGATGTCGGCGCGGCCGAGTCCGTCGGAATGGATGCAGTCCATGCCGCAGGCCTTGCGGCACGGGCGCTCAAGGCGCACGATGGCGTTGAACTTGCACTCCTTGAGGCAGCGTCCGCAGCGGATGCACTTGTCGGGGTCGATGTGCGCCTGCCCGTTGATGCGCGTGATGGCCTGCCGCGGGCAGACCGCCATGCACGGATGCTCCAGACAGCCCTGGCACACGTTCGTGATCTTCACGACGTTGTCGGGGCATTTGTTGCAGGCGAATTTGATGACATTGATGAGCGGCTTTTCGTAGTAGACCTCCGGATCGAGCGCTTTTTCCACACCGTCCGACAGCAGCGAAAACTCCGAAAACTTGCGCAGCGGCAGTCCCATAGCCAACCGCAGCCGTTCGCCGACGACGGCACGCTCGAGAAACAGACTGTCCCGGTATGTACCGATCTCACCGGGGATGATCTTGAACGGCAGCTCTTCGAGCCGCTTGGCATAATCGCCGCCCTCGTAGGCGAGACGTGCGATCTCCGTGAACACTTCGTGACGGATACGTACCTTTCCGGTTTCAATGCCGCGCATATTGCACTCCTTTTGATAGAAAAACTTGTCTGGATTCGTGAATTTTGCAACAAGCACTTGACGGGAGCTTGTGTAAAACATTATACTGATACGTGATAAATTTCGCAATTCTTTTTTTGAAATCCTGACAAAAAAAGAACGCGCAGCCCAAACTTTGTCGAAAATTATACAAGAGCGGCGCAAATGTCCGCGTTTTCGGCCCGTCGGCTGCGGCGGACTGTGACGTGGACACAGAAAAACCGGCCGGCCTGTGGTAGGATGGATGCAAGCAAAGCCACAGGCTTGACCGTTATTTTAGCCGCAGGAGGGAACGCACTATGGAAGAAAACAAAACGAAAGCCAAGATCATCGCTGTCGCGGGGAAGGGCGGCGTTGGCAAGACCTCTCTGTGCTCGGCGATCGTGCGCGAGCTGGTGGAGGCCTTTCCCGGCAAGCGCATCCTCGCCATCGACGCAGACCCGGCCGTCGGCCTGTCCACGGCGCTGGGCGTGCACGTCGAGCACACGATCGACGACATCCGCAATGAGGTCATCCAGACCTCGGAGCGCGGCGAGTACCGGCAGGCCATCGAGGTGCTCAACGAGGCGCGCTTCCGCATCTTTGACACCATGGTCGAGTGCGACGGCTTTGCCTTTCTCGCCATCGGCCGTCCGGAGGCCGCCGGGTGCTACTGCTCGGTCAACTCCTACCTCAAGGAAGTCATCAGCATGCTCGCCAACGACTTTGACTATGTGGTCATCGACGGTGAGGCCGGCATCGAGCAGATCAGCCGCCGCGTCATGGAGCAGGTCTCGCACCTCGTGCTGGTCACCGACCAGAGCGCCAAGGGCGTGAACGTCTGCCGCGAGATCAAGGAGGCCGCCGACGACCTCATCACCTACGAGCGCATCGGCATGATCGTCAACCGCGTCGTTGACCCGAGCATGAACGACCTCGTCAAGCTCGACGGGGTGCCGGTGCTCGCCTACATCCCCACCGATCCGCAGCACGCCGCCAACGACATCCGCGGCAAGAGCGTGTTTGAGCTGCCGGAGGACTCCAACATCATGGTCGGTGTCCACGAGGCGCTGCACAACCTGGGCATCTTCTGAGCCGGGACAATCTGAGGAGGAACGAACATGAAAGATATGGAACTTTACGATAGCTTTATCCGCGAAACGAACGACCTGCTCGGCGCGCCGACGCAGAAGTGGGCATATAAAGAGCGCGACGCGTGGAAGGACAACGGCGAGAGCGAGCTGGTGCTGCTGCGCGACGCGGCGTATGAGCTCGGCGGCGGCGCGAATGAGGCCGTGAACTTCACCTGCGTCACGTCCGATGCCGGCCTTGTCCCGAGCGACGAGGTGCTGCTCTACGGTCCGGACATGAAGGAGATCAAGGGCGACGTGCCCTTTGCGCGCATCGTCATCCTCGGTGTCAAGGACATCGACGTCGAAAAGAAGGACGCGGCCTACGCCGCCATCCGCAACATCGAGTTTGTGAAGTATCACGTCTTCCCGGACGGCTACATGATGCGCGTCTCGCCCGAGAGCAGCCGTGAGCAGATCCGCGTGAGCAAGAAGGCCGTCAAGAAGGGCATCTCGTTTTACAAGGTCGGCTGCGACTTCATCAAGCAGTATAAGAAAAACCCGAACATCACCAACGTGCGCGTGATCTTCGTCACCAAGGACGTCGACTTCAAGGCCCTGCACGCCACGGCCAAGAAGATCGAGGATGTGACCAAGACCATGAACACCATCCTCGAGGGCATGCCCGAGGATCTCGACTGCGCGAGCTGCAGCTTCAAGCCCGTGTGCGACGAGGTCGAGGGTCTCAAGGAGCTCCACTTCGGCAAGGCTGCCAAGAAGGAGCACCACGCCTGAAACTGTCAAAAAGTATTCCTTTTTGACAAAGGGGCTGCAGTCTGCTGCGCGCATAATTTGTGCGTCTACGGCGCACAAATTCCACACTTGCAGCCTGAGAAGTATTTTCTTCGCCGCGCATGTCGCCGGAGAAAATGATCGGACTTTCTTTCGCCGCAGCGGCGGCGAAAGGCTACGAGGTTTTTGAAAAGCCGGGCACGGCCCCGCAAGCTCTGCGCGGCCGTGCTTTTATAAACCTTTGGACACAGGAGGTGCACCATGCCGAATTTCTGCATGACGCTCAGCTACGACGGCACGCGCTATAACGGCTGGCAGCGGCAGGGCAACACGCCGGACACCGTGCAGGGACGGCTCGAGACCGCGCTCAGCGCCCTGCTTGAGCAGCCGGTCGAGGTCGCGGGCTCCGGCCGCACGGATGCGGGCGTGCACGCCCGGATGCAGACGGCGTCGTTTCGCGCGAAGACCGACCTGCCCGCGCCGGAGCTTTTGCGCCGGCTGCGCGCGCAGCTTCCGGGCGATATCGGCGTGCTCACGCTCACCGAGGCCGGGCCCCGCTTTCACGCGCGCCTGTCCTGCCGCGGCAAGACGTATGTCTACCGCGTCTGGAACAGCGATACGCCGAACGTGTTCGAGCGCCGCTATGTCTATGCCCTGCCGCAGCCGCTCGACACGGCGGCCATGCAGCGCGCGGCGGCGCTGCTGTGCGGCCGGCATGACTACACGTCGTTCTGCGCCAACCGGCGCATGAAAAAATCCGCCGTGCGCACGGTCGATGCCATCACCGTCGAGCGGCTGGGCGATGAGGTGCGCCTGTCATTTTCGGGCGAGGGCTTTTTGTACCACATGGTGCGCATCCTCACCGGCACGCTGCTGGAGGTCGGGCTCGGGCAGCGGGACGCGGACACGATGCCGGCTGTCCTTGCCGCGCGC
>UQSF01000016.1 GCA_900543625.1 uncultured Eubacteriales bacterium | reverse complement strand
CGCCCCGGCGGCAGCGCCGGCGGCCGACGGCTGGACGTGCGCCTGCGGCCAGACCGGCAACACCGGCAAGTTCTGCGGCAACTGCGGCCAGCCCAAGCCCGCGGACGAGAGCTGGACGTGCACGTGCGGCGCGGTGAACAAGGGCAAATTCTGCGCCGAGTGCGGCAAACCGCGCCCGGCCGCCGTGAAGAAATTCAAATGCGACAAGTGCGGCTGGGAGCCGGAGGACCCGACCAACCCGCCGAAGTTCTGCCCCGAGTGCGGCGACCCGTTCAACGACGGCGACACCGTTTCCTGACCCACAACGAAAGGAGGCGCGCACATGCCCACCCAGGTAACCAACTATCAGTGTCCGGCCTGTACCGGCCCCCTGCATTTTTCGGCCGAGACCGGCAAGCTCACCTGTGACTACTGCGGCTCTGCGTATGACGTCGCGGAGATCGAGGCGCTCTATGCGCAAAAGGAGGCCGAGGCCGCCGCTGCCAAGGAGGCGGCCGACGCAAAGGCGGAGGCGGCGAAGGCGGACGCCGCCGACGACGGCGGCTGGGACACCTCCGGCCTCAGCAGCGACTGGGGCGCGGACGCCGACGGTCTGCGGGTCTACGGCTGCCCGTCGTGCGGCGCGGAGCTGATCTGCGACGAGACCACCGCCGCCACCTCCTGCCCCTACTGCGGCAACCCGACGGTCGTGCCGGGGCAGTTTTCCGGCGCGCTCAAGCCGGAGTTCGTGCTCCCGTTCAAGATGACGAAGGACGACGCGGTGCGTGCGCTGCGCGCACACTACCGGGGCAAGCCCTTCCTGCCGCGCTCGTTCACGGCCGGCAACCACATCGAGGAGATCCAGGGCGTGTATGTCCCGTTCTGGCTGTTTGACGGCGGCGCGGAGGGCGAGGTCGACTACAAGGCCGCCAACTCCCGCACCTATAAGGACGACGACTACGAGGTCACCGAGACCGACCATTACGACGTGCACCGCGGCGGCTCGATCGCGTTCGAGAAGATCCCGGTGGACGCCTCGAGCAAGATGCCCGACGACCACATGGACTCCATCGAGCCGTTTGACTACACGCAGATGCAGCCGTTTTCCACGGCGTACCTGCCCGGCTATCTGGCCGACAAGTACGACGTCACCGTGGACGACAGCCGCGCCCGCGCCGACCGCCGCAGCAGAGAGACGCTCGAAAACGCCCTGCGCGAGACCGTGACCGGCTACGGCACGTGCGTGACCGACCGCACGGACATCCGCCTGCACCGCGGCAAGGTGCACTACGCCCTGCTGCCGGTGTGGATGCTGAGCACGAAGTGGAACGGCGAAAGCTTCCTCTTCGCCATGAACGGACAGACCGGCAAGCTCGTCGGCGACCTGCCGACCGACCGCGGCCGCTATTGGGGCACGTTCGGTGCGATCGCAGGCGTGGTCACGGTCGCGCTGACGGTCATCCTGCAGTTTATGTAAGGAGGCGGACACCATGAAACAAAAACTGACCGCGCTGCTGCTCGTGCTGCTGCTGGCTGTCACGCTCGTGCTGCCCGTCATGGCGGCAGAGACCTATGTCGACGATGACGCCGCGATCCTCACGCTCTCGGAGGTCGAAACGCTCGAGGCGCGCGCCGCCGAGATCTCGGAGCACTACGGCGTCGGCGTGTACATCTGCATAGTCGATGACTTCGGTGACTATGGCTATCCCGACGCCGCGACCGCGTCCTATTCGATCTACCATGCGCAGTCGCTCGGCTATGGCAGCGGGCGCGACGGCATCCTCCTGCTGCTGAGTATGTCGAACCGCAAGTACGCCACCTTTGTCTACGGCGACAAGGCAGAGCCCATCTTCCCGGATGCCAAGCTCATCAAGCTCGAGAACGCCTTTCTCGACGACTTCGCGGACGACGACTGGTACGACGGCTTCTCGGACTATCTTGAGGGCTGCGCAAAGATCCTCAGCGTCGACTCCGGCGAATTCACGTGGCCGCAGTTTTTCCGCCGCCTCGGCATCTCGTTCGGCGTCGGGCTCTTGCTCGCGCTGATCGTGTGCCAGCTGCTGAAGATGAAGATGCGCTCCGTCTACCGTCAGGCTGAGGCCTCGGCCTACGTCACGGCCGATGGGCTGCAGCTGACCCGGCGCGAGGACGTCTTCACCCACACGACCACGGTGCGCCACAAGATCGAGCGCAAGAGCGACTCGAGCAGCTCAAGCGATTCGAGCAGCTTTTCCGGCGGCGGCGGCCACGGACGCAGCGGCTCGTTCTGATACAAAAGCCCACCCCCACATATTCCAAACCAAGGAGGCGGAAACAGATGAAAAAACGCATTCTCAGCATTGTCCTGTGTCTGGTCATGGTGTTCAGCCTGCTGCCGTTCACGGCAAGCGCGGCAAGCGCCATACCGATCAACGAAGAGACCTTCCCCGACCCGGTGTTCCGGGAATACGTGCTCAAGATCGTCGGCAGCTCGGTCCTGACTGAGGAAAAGGCCCAGCAGATCGAAGTGCTCGACGTCAGCGCGAGCAACATCAAAAAGGTGCTCGGCGACCGCGCCCCCATCACGAGTCTCATGGGCATCCGATACCTGAGATATGTGAAGGATCTCAATTGCAGCGGCCAGGAACTGAAGAAAACACTCAATCTGGAGCAGAACTCGAGAGTGGAAAAGCTCAACTGCTCCGGAAACCAGCTCACCGGTCTGTGGTTTCACAAGGGCAGCTCGCTCAAGTATCTGACTTGCAGCGCAAACGAGTTCACCGCACTCGACCTGAGCAAGTGCTCAGAGCTCATCGAGCTGTCCTGCGGCAACAATAAGCTCACCGCGCTCGACCTGAGCGCCAACAAAAAGCTCCAGAAAATCAGTGCGGGCAGCAACAAGCTGACAGCCCTCGACACCCGGAACTTGCCGGAGCTGACGTATCTCAATCTTTGGGGCAATCATGACCTCAGATCCATTGATGTCAGCAAAAACACCAAGCTGGAGTTTCTGAGTGTCTCCCATTGCAAGCTGACCTCGCTCAATGTGAGCAACAACCGGAAGCTGGTTGAGCTCTATGTCGATGATAACCAGCTCACCGCGCTCGATGTGCGCAGCAACTACATGCTCAAGAAGCTGGGCTGCTATGAAAACCAGCTCACCGCGCTCGACCTGAGCAGCAACGTCGCCCTCGAGTATCTTGGTGTTAACGACAATCCGATCACCGAGCTCGATCTTCACCCGCTGAGCAATCTGCAGGAGCTTTCGTGTTACAAAATGAAGCTCACAAAGCTGGATGTGAGCCGCTGCACCGAGCTCCGGCGATTGTACTGCAACGACAACCAGATCGAGACGCTCGACCTGCGCAGCAACAAAAAGCTCAAAACGCTCTACTGCCAGAATAACCGCCTCTCGTGGCTGAATCTGAGCAGCAACACGGCGCTCGATCCGCGCTATGTGGACTGCTCGGGCAACGTCTACGACATCAAGGTGGATGAAAACCTCCAGTATAAGGTCTATCCCGACCTGCCGTGCTACGGCGCGACGGAGGGCACATACTTCACGGCCGCCCGCGCGAGTGACTGGACCGGCGGCACGGTCAGCAAGGTCGACGGTTGGGACGTCCTGACGCTCGATAACCGCGACGTCAAGGAGGTCACCTACAAGTACGACACCGGAAACGCCAGGATTGGCAAGGTGGCGTTTACGCTCAAGACCGAGGTTCCCGCAAAGTATATCACCATTTCCTTCGACCCCAACGGCGGCACGGGCACAATGAAGCCCATGAGGGTCAAAGCAGGTGTTGGCTACACACTCCCCGAATGTACCTTCACGCCGCCGGAGGGCAAGGAGTTTGCCGGCTGGCTCGCAGTAAACGGCAATGTGTACCCCGCCGGTCACGACGTATTCTCCACCTACGACCAAAGCCTTAAGGCGACATGGAAGGACAAGGAAGTGACAGAAGTCACCATCTCCTTTGACCCCAACGGCGGCACGGGCACGATGCAGCCCATGAAGGTCAAGTCGGGCGAGAACTTCACGCTCCCCGAATGCACCTTTACGCCGCCGGAGGGCAAGGAGTTTGCCGGCTGGCTCACAGTAGACGGCACAGTGTACCCCGCCGGCAATGTGGTAACCTTCTCCATCGACCAAACCCTCAAGGCGACGTGGAAGGACAAGGCGGAAGTTGACGTGACGCAGATGTTCACCGACGTGACGAAAAACTGGGCGTACCCCGGCATCCAGTACTGCGTGACGCACGGCATTATGGGCGGCATGGGCGACGGCACGTTTGCCCCGACCGGCACGACGACGCGCGCGCAGATCGTGCAGATCCTCTATAACCTCGAGGGCACGCCGGCGGTGAGCGGCACGACGCCGTTTACCGACCTGACCGCGAACTGGTACAAGCCCGCCATCCTCTGGGCGTACCAGAACAACGTGGTCGCGGGCAAATCGCCGACCACGTTCGACCCGGAGGGGCCCGTCACGCGCGAGCAGATCGCAGTCATCCTCACGCAGTACATGTTTAATGTCCTCAAGATGAATCGCACGTGGACGCCCGCCGACCTGAGCACGTTCCCGGACGGCGCGAACGTGAGCGGCTGGGCGAAGGAGGCCATGCAGGACGCAGTTGCGCTCGGCCTCATCAACGGCACCAAGGCGCCTGACGGCAAGGTCTACCTCGACCCGCAGGGCAGCGCCGCCCGCCAGCAGGTCGCAACGATCCTGATGAACTTCTGCCAGAATGTGAAGAAGTAATCACCATTGCGCAAGACGGAATAACCGCAGCAAAAAGCACCCCCTCGGGCTCTGCCCGAGGGGGTGCTTGACATTGCCGGAAGCTCCTCCGGGGGTTTCCGGCATAAGACTTGCAGCTTGCTGCGTGCGGCGCGTCAGCCCTCGCCGGGCAGAAGCTTGCCGTGCCGCCGCAGCACCAGAAATGCGATCACGCAGATGATGACCGACAGCAGCGAGCCCGCCGCCGTTGCCAGCCCCATGGGCAGCAGCGTCGCGGGGAAGTACCTGCTCGTCAGGTATGCGCCCGGTACGCGCACGAGCACCACCGCCGTGATGTTGTGCACGAACGACAGCTCCGAGCGGCCGATGGCGCAGAAATATCCGCTGAAGCAAAAGTGCACGCCGGCAAAGCAGCAGTCGAGGATGTACCCGCGCAGATACGGCCCGCCCGCCGCGACGACGGCCGCGTCATGCGTGAAGAGCGCGACGACCGGTTCGGCGACGAACTGGATGACGACCGAGATGAGCACGCCGAAGCCGAACGCGACGGCGATGGCATACCACAGCGTCTGCAGCGCGCGGCGGGGCTTGCCCGCGCCGATGTTCTGCGCGCCGAGCGCCGACACCGTCGAGAGCATGGACGACGGCACGAGGAACAGAAAGCTGATGATCTTCTCCACGATGCCGACGGCGGCTGCGTCCGTGAGGCCGCGGCGGTTGGCGATGACAGTGATGAACAAAAACGCGATCTGGATCAGTCCGTCCTGCAGCGCGATCGGCACGCCGATGCGCAGAATGCGCCGCATGACCGCCCGCTGCGGGCGAAAATCGTCCCGCGTGAGGGCAATGCCGCCGCGCGCGCCGCGCATGACCGCGAGCGACACCGCCACGCTGACCGCCTGCGCCAGCGTCGTGCCGAGTGCCGCGCCCGCCGGACCCATGTGCAGCGCGCCGATGAACAGGTAATCGAGCGCGATGTTCACCGCGCACGCGACGGCGATGAAGTACATCGGGCGTTTGGAATCACCGAGGCCGCGAAAGACGGACGCGATGATGTTGTACGCCGTGATCAGCGGCACGCCGAGAAAACAGATGCGCAGATACGCGACCGTGCCGGACACGGCCTCGGCCGGGGTGGACATGACCGCCGCGATCGGCCGCGCCAGCGCGAGCAGCAGCCCCGTGACCGCAACGCTCAGCACCAGAAACAGCGTCATCGTGTTGCCGGTATAGCGCGCGGCGCGCTTCTGGTCGCGCGCGCCGACGGCCTGCCCGATCGTGACCGTCGCGCCCATGGCGAGGCCGACGATCATGAGCGTGAGCATGTGCATGACCTGACTGCCGACGGACACCGCCGTCGTGCCGGACGCGTCGGCGTATTGGCCGATGATGAACAGGTCGGCCATGCCGTAGAGCGTCTGCAAAAAGTACGAAAACAGGTATGGCAGCGAAAAGCGCACGATGTTGCCGAAGACGCTGCCGGTCGTGAGATTTTTCTCCATGGTGTTTTCCCTCCCGGTGAAACGTCAGAACGTCAGGCGCATCTGATACCACACGACGCCGCCATGGGTGGAGGCCGACACGCCCTCACTCACGAAGCCGAACTTCGCATAGTAGTGCACGAGCCGGTCCTTGCACGTGAGCACAAGGCCGCGCCGCCCCTGCGCGCGGGCGTCGGCAATGGCGCGCTCGAGAAGCTGTCCCGCATAGCCGTGCCGCCGGTAGTCGGGCAGTGTGTTCACGCCGAAGATCATCTGCCACGCGCCGTGCGCGTCGTGCAGGGATGCATCGGCATAGAGATCGTCCGTGAGGTCGGCGCGGTCGGTGACCATGCCGTCGACGAACGCGATAAGCGCGCCGCCGTCAAACATCAGCCAGAAGTGGCTGCCGTAGTGCGCCAACCGGTCTGCGAGTTCCGCGCGCGTCGCGGCCTCCGCCGCGGGAAAGCACGCCGCCTCCACCGCCGCCACGGCGTCGAGGTCGGCGAGGGTCGCCGTGCGAATGATCCGGTCCATATTCATGCCTCCGTTTCGTCCAGCAGCAGCGCGGTCAGCTCCGCCACCGTGCGGCAGTAGTGCGGGCTGATGCGCTGCATCGTTTCAATGATGTGCGGCACGGTGTGCGTCCACCCGGCCGCAATGAAGTCCACGCCCGCGCGGTCTGCCATGTCCTTGCCGGGCTTGAGGTCGTCGATGACCACGAGCTGCTCCGGCCGCAGGCCGAGCGCGTGCTCGATCTGATAGATCGGCCACGGTGCGGGCTTGCGCCGCTCCGGGTCGTCGTCCCAGCCGTAGATGAGCTCCGGCGTGGGCAGGCCGTGTGCGCGGTAGTCGCGCAGGATCGTCTCCGGCACGGAGTGGCTCACGACGCAGATGTGCCCGCCCGCGGCATGATACCGCTGCAGCAGCTCGCGCATACCGGGGAAGGTGTCCGGCACGTGCGTGCGCGCGCTCTCCAGCCACGTGCGGTACTGAAAGTCCATCTCGCTGTCGGAAAAATGCAGAATGTCGCTGCACAGCGCGCCGAAGCCGGGCTCGAACGAGTAGGAAAAAAAGTCGTCGAGCGTCATGTGCACGTCCGGCCGCAGCGTTCTGAGCGTCTGCACGAAGGCCGGGTAATTGACGGACGCGGTGCTGTTGACGACCGTGTCGTCATGGTCGAGCACCAGACATTGGTAGCGCACGGGCGACGCCTCCTTCGGGTTGAAATATGGATGCATTTTATCACACGGCGCGCGAAAATGCACGCGCGTGCACGAAAATGCCCGGACGAAGTTTCCCTCCGTCCGGGCCGATACCTTGTACAGTTTGCTCAGAAGCTGCCGGCGGCCGTGCTTGCGCCCGCGCCCCAGAGCAGCACGCGCAGCACGCCGATGAGCGCGAGGTGCGCAGGATAATAGACGTAAAAGAGCTTGCCCATAGAGCGCCATTTGCCGCGCGTGCCGTCGTAGCAGCGCAGCAGCGGAATGGAGAGCGCTGTACCGAGCTGCACGAGCGCGTACACCTTATCAATGAAGAAAAAGTACACGAGCGCATACACGGCTGACCACACCATGAGCCAGCACATCTGGCGGCGGAAGTCCCCGCGTGCCTGCCCCATGAACAGGATCGCCATCGCGGCCACGCAGCTCCAGTCCGACGGGAAGGTGATGGCGCAGATCACAAACGTCAGCACGATCTTGACCCAGTTTTTAATCCGCTCGTCGTCGTGGATGACGAGCAGCATGAGTCCCCACGCGAGCGACCAGACGACGCCCGTCTGGTTGAACGGCCCGGTGGACAGCGGCAAAAACGGGATGCCGAAGCAGAAATCATACGCAAAGTGCGAGATGAACGCGAGCGCGAACAGGCGCACGGCGTACTTTTTCACATCGTGCGTGTAGTGATAGCCCTCGACGACGAAAAACCACATGATCGGCGCCGTCACGCGGCCGAACAGGTGCAGCAAAAGCACCCACCACGCGGTGCTGTATCCCGGCCAGAGCGTCCACGTGAGGTGGTCGAGCGTCATGGCGAGGATGGCGATGCCCTTGAGCGCATTGCCGCTCAGGGCCGGTCTGCGGGTCTGGAGCATAGGGTCACCTCCGGAAGAATCGGGTCATGCCTCCCGCACTGGGAAACACACCTCGGTCACGAATTCGTCGGGGTTTTGTGTCTCATGCGGGCTGACGTGGTAGATGTTGAACATCGGCCCGGCGCTCTCGTAGCCGTTGGCCGTGACCCACGCCGCGACGGCCGCGATCACGTCGCTGATCTGCGCGTAGCTGCCGCGAAACACGCAGCCGGCATACGTGACGGGCGGCAGCGTCCGGAACCGGACGTGCTCCGTGTCGGGGTAGCGGCCGCGGACGGTCTTGCTCGCCTCGATGAGCACGTCGCGCTCTTTATATTCCTCGTCGAGGAACGTTACGCTGCAATAGCACGGGTCATCGGGTACGAGGGGCATGTGGTCGGTCTCGCAGCACAGCACGTCCCACACCATGCCCTCGGCCTCGTAGCAGGGGATGGTCATGCGCACGCACGCGGCATAGCGCGCGGGCAGAGTCTTGATGGTCACATTGTAGTTCATGTCTGCTTCCTTTCTCAGCCGCTCACGGGCTGTGTCCAGAAGCCGCAGTTTCTGCGCCGTGTCGGCGGCAAGTGCCTCCAGCCGGGTGCGCTGCGCGGCCAGGCGCGCATCGAGCGCCGCGCGGTCGTCATACAGGCGCAGCAGCTCGCGCGTGTCGCTCAGGCCGAAGCCGAGCGCGCGCAGCGCGGCGATGCGTCCGGCGGTGATGAGCTGCCGCTCGCTGTAGTAGCGGTAGCCGGTCATGGGATCGACTTCCGACGGGGCGAGCAGCCCCACCTCATCATAGTGGCGCAGCATACGAACGCTGACTCTGGACAGTTTTGAAAATTCACCGATCTTCAGCATGGCGGTACCTCCGTGCCGGTCGTATTTTTTGAGCTCACGCACAGCATAAGCCCTCTCACCGTGTCAGAGTCAAGGGGTCATTTTCTCTTTTTCAGCATAGCAAATCCGCACCGCCGCGTCAATGCCCGCGGCGCAGAATGAAACCGCCCGCGGCAGCTTTGGCTGCCGCGGGCGGAAATGTCCGGCTGCGCGCGTCAGGTTTCGTCGGTCCCGGCCGTCTCGCCGAGGCCCGCATCGTCCTCCCCGAGGATGCCGAGCTTGCCGATGGCGTGGCGGCAGAGCGCGGTATACGTCTGCTCGCTGATGTCGTGCTCCATCTTGCAGGCGTCCTCTTCGGCGGTCTCAGCGTCCACGCCGAGCTCCATGAGAAACTTGGTCAGCGTGTGGTGCCGGTCGAGCATACGCGAGGCGATGTCCATCCCGCTCGGCGTGAGCGTGATGAGCCCGTCGCGGTCCATGGTGATGTAGCCGTTTTCGCGCAGGCGCTTGGTCGTGTAGGTCACGCTCGGCTTCGTGACGCCGAGGTGCTCTGCGATGTCGATCGAGCGAATGTATCCGTGCCTCTGCTGCATCATCAGCATTGCCTCCAGATAGTCCTCTGCGGCTCTGAGTATCTGCATAGCGGTTTTCACCAACCTTTTCGTGAAATCTTTTTTAGGTTAGCACACTTTAACCAAAATTGCAAGAGACGCGGCTTTTTTATATTTTCCTCTTGACATACGATGTTAGATGCGTTAAACTTTGGCATGGTTAAGTAAGTTTAACTTCTGTTAAACGAATATAACCAATCTTTTTTCATCTAAGGTTAGCACGCTCTAACCGTTTACCAGTGGAGGGATATCTATGATGCCGCTGAATCTCGCCAACATCGGCGAGGAGACACTGATTCTGAAAGTCGGCGGGAACCCGGAGATCAGAAAGCATTTGGCCGATCTGGGGTTTGTCCCCGGCGGGACGGCTACGGTCGTATCGGCGATCGGCGGGAATCTGATCGTGAAGGTCAAGGAATCCCGCGTTGCCATCAGCGATGAGATGGCACGCAAGATCATGATTTAAGGGAGGAAGTACGATGAAAACGCTGCGAGATGCCAAGATCGGCGAAACGGTCAAGGTCGTGAAGCTGCACGGTGAGGGCGCGATCAAGCGCCGCATCATGGACATGGGCATCACGAAGGGCACGGATGTGTACGTGCGCAAGGTCGCACCGCTCGGTGATCCGGTTGAGGTCACTGTGCGCGGGTACGAACTGAGTCTGCGCAAGGCCGACGCCGAGATGATCGAAGTTCAGGCGTAAATATCTGTAAGCAAAAAATATTTATTACATAAGGTAGGATCCCCCGAAGCAGAGGAGAATATCACAAAGGAGCATCCGAATGGAAAAGCAAATCAAGATTGCCCTAGCCGGTAACCCGAACTGCGGCAAGACGACGCTGTTCAATGCGCTGACCGGCTCCAATCAGTTTGTTGGCAACTGGCCGGGCGTCACGGTCGAGAAAAAGGAAGGCCGGCTGAAAAAGCATGATGACGTCGTCATCATGGACCTTCCCGGCATTTACTCGCTCAGCCCCTACACGCTGGAGGAGGTCGTCGCCCGCAACTACCTGATCGACGAGCGGCCGGACGCCATCCTCAACATCGTCGACGGCACGAACCTTGAGCGCAACCTGTACCTGACCACGCAGCTGACCGAGCTGGGCATCCCGGTGGTCATGGCCGTGAACATGATGGACATCGTGCGCAAGAGCGGCGACCAGATCAATATCAACCAGCTCTCGCAGCAGCTCGGCTGCAAGGTCGTGGAGATCTCGGCCCTGAAGGGTGACGGCGTCATGGCCGCGGCGGAGGCCGCCATCGAGGCCGCCAGATCCACCAAGACCGTGCCGATGCACACGTTCTCCGGTCCGGTCGAGCACGCGATCGCCCACATTGAGGAGGCGGCCGTGCACAAGCTGCCGGAAGAGCAGCAGCGCTGGTACGCCATCAAGATCTTTGAGCGCGACGACAAGGTGCTCGCAAAGCTCCACATCCCCGAGGATGTGCACGCGCACATCGAGGCGGACATCAAGGCCGCCGAGGAGGAGCTCGACGACGACGCCGAGTCCATCATCACCAACGAGCGCTATGTCTACATCGCGGAGGTCATCCGCGCCTGCTACCGCAAGAAATCCAAGGCCTCGCAGTCCACGTCCGACAAGATCGACCGCATCGTCACCAACCGCTGGCTGGGTCTGCCGATCTTTGCCGTGGTCATGTTCCTCGTCTACTGGGTCGCCATGGTCGCCGTCGGCGCGCCCGCGACCGACTGGGCCAACGACGGCGTGTTCGGCGACGGCTGGCACCTGCTGGGCATCGGCTCGGGCGCCTATAACGACGCCAACGACGAATACACCGCCGCGACCGAAGCGGTCGACGCGTTCCTGGGTCTCGACACCGAAGCAGAAGACTTCGACGCCGACGCCGCGCTCGCGGACATGAAGGACTTCGTGCCGAGCTCCGACACCGCGACCGTCACGGTCGAGGACGAGGAGACGCTGGCCGAGAACGAACTGACCGCTTACTACGACGCCATCCCCGATGACGCCGACGAGGACAGCACCGTCGCCATGACGTATCTGGACGCTGTGAAATATTTCGAGCAAAACGGCTTTGACGCGCCCGATCCGGCCGATTACGGCGTCTGGGTCCCGGGCATCCCGGTCCTGATCGGCAACGGTCTGGAGAAGGCGGGCTGTGCCGACTGGCTCAGCGGCCTGATCCTCGACGGCATTGTCGCCGGTGTCGGCGCGGTGCTCGGCTTCGTGCCGCAGATGCTTGTCCTGTTCTTGATGCTGGCCTTCCTTGAGGCCTGCGGCTACATGTCCCGTATCGCCTTCGTGCTTGACCGTATCTTCCGCAAGTTCGGTCTGAGCGGCAAGTCCTTCATCCCGATGCTCATCGGCGTCGGCTGCGGCGTGCCGGGCGTTATGGCCTCCCGTACCATTGAAAACGAGCGTGACCGCCGCATGACGATCATGACCACCACTTTCATCCCCTGCGGCGCGAAGGTGCCGTTCATCGGCATGATCGCCGGCGCCCTCTTCGGCGGCAGCGCATGGGTCTCCACCTCCGCGTACTTCATCGGCATGGCTGCCATCATCATCTCCGGCATCATGCTCAAGAAGACCAAGATGTTCTCCGGCGATCCGGCTCCGTTCGTCATGGAGCTGCCGGCCTACCACTGGCCGACGCTCGGCAACGTCCTGCGCTCCATGTGGGAGCGCGGCTGGTCCTTCATCAAGAAGGCCGGCACGATCATCCTGCTGTCCACGATCTTTGTCTGGTTCACCACGTACTTCGGCACGGTCGACGGCACGTTCCGCATGCTGTCCGAGGACGAGATCGACCACTCCATCCTCGCTGCCATCGGCGGCGTGCTCGCCTGGATCTTCAAGCCCCTCGGCTGGGGCAACTGGCAGGCGGCAGTCGCCTCCATCACCGGCCTCGTTGCCAAGGAGAACATCGTCGGCACGCTCGGCATCCTCTACGGCGGCGGCGACGGCAGCGTGTACCAGAACATCGCGGCTGCCTTCAACGGCATCAGCGGTTACAGCTTCCTGGTGTTCAACCTTCTGTGCGCTCCGTGCTTCGCGGCCATCGGCGCCATCAAGCGCGAGATGAACAGCCAGAAGTGGACCTGGTTCGCCATCGGCTATCAGTGCGGCTTTGCTTACCTGTGCGGGCTGATGATCTACCAGTTCGGCTGCGCCTTTACCGGCAACCTGAACATCATCGGCCTCATCTGCGCGGTCCTGGCGCTGGCCGGCATCATTTACATGCTGGTGCGTCCGTACAAGGAGGCCACCACACTCAAGGCCTGAGCCTTGCTGAATTTCGCAAACGCAAAGGAGTGAATACCTATGCTGCACTGGATCGGTGCAAACCTCTCTACGATTTTGATTTCGATCTTTCTCATTGCCATTGTCATCCTAATTTCCCTTTCCCTGATCCGCCAGAAGCGGCAAGGGCGCTCCTCCTGCGGCGGCAGCTGTGCCCATTGCGGTGCACAGTGCCATAGCTGCCACCCCAAAAGGCAGTGACACCCCCACATGGACAGACAGAGACTCCTACTCTGTCTGTCCTTTTTTTAAGGAACGCGCAGCCTTTTGCCGCCGGCAGGCAGACCCTTAACAATATCTTCAGGCGTTTCTTCACAGATTCGTCACTCTTTTTGCGGGAACTTCTTTACAATGGAGGCGTCTATCCTGTCAGGGACTGCGGCGCAAGGCCGCAGAGAAAGGAAACCTACTGCCATGAAAATTCTCAAACGGGTCCTGCCCATCGTGCTTGCCGTGTGTCTGCTGGCAAGTCTCGGCGCGGTGTCGGCCATCGACGCCGGTGAGACGCGCACCGTTATCGGTGCCGACCTCACGGACGACCAGATCAAGACCGTCTACAAGACCTTCGGCATCGAGCGCGGCAGCGTCAAGGAGCTGACCGTCACGAATCAGGATGAGCGGCAATACCTCAGCGGTGTCATCAGCGACGCGCAGATCGGCACGAAGGCCATCTCCTGCATCTCCATCGAGGTGCTTGCCGCCGGAAAAGGCATGACCGTCAACACGTCGCACATTACCTACTGCACGAGCCAGATGTACATCAGCGCGCTGGCGACTGCCGGCATCATGGACGCGAAGATCAGCGTGGCTGCGCCGTTCGACGTCTCGGGCACTGCGGCGCTGACCGGCATCTACAAGGCGTATGAGGACATCACGGGCACGAAGCTCGATGAGACCGCCAAGGCCGTCTCCTCGCAGGAGCTGGCGACGACGGCGGAGCTCGCGCAGGCCATCGGCGACTATGACTCGGTCGAGATCGTCAACGAGCTCAAGCTCATCCTCAATGAGACCAAGGACATGACCGACGCTGAACTGCGCGCGAAGATCCGCGCGATCGCCGCCGAGTACAACGTCACGCTCACGGACGACCAGATGACCCAGCTTGTGAACCTCTGCCGCTCGCTCGAAAAGCTCGACACGAACGCCCTGCTCTCGAAGGTGCAGGCTGTGCAGGACACGCTCAAGCAGCTTGCCGGCGCCAAGGAGAAGGTCGCCGCCTTCACCGGCAAGGTCAAGGACGTGATCACCGCCATCGGTGATTTCTTCGACCGCGTCATCGCGTTCTTCCGCAAGTAAATCCGGATATAATATAGGAATCCCGCCCGCAGGCAGTGCCTGCGGGCGGGTTTTTGCGTTTATTTTTCCAGCGCGGCGAGCTTCTCGCGGCGGATGCGTCCGGCGTCCCGGCGGACGAAGTACGCGGGGATGAGGATGAACACCGCGCTCACGGCCGCGGCCAGAAACAGCTCATACGGGTAGAGGTAGCTGCCGGCATAGCTCGGATATTTGGCGAGCACCTCCGCCGTCGGCTCGAGCGCGACGGCCCGGATGATGAGCGGGTCGATGATGCTCGCAAGCACCATAGGCAGCATGATGTAGATGACCATCTTCACGCTCTGCGACGCACCGGCGCGCCCGGCGGGCGTGTAGTCGCGCGATGAGGCGGTGAACAGGCCCGCCATGGCGAGGCTTCCGGCCATGATGCACGTGCCGCCGACGCACAGCAGCGGCATGGCGTGACCGAGGAATTTGATGCTGTAGGCGATCAGCCCGCCGAGCACCTGCATGGCGGCCACGGGGTAATAGAATTTCTCCTTGCCGAAGCGGTCCATGGCCTTGCCCGCGAGCACGGACAGCACTGCCGAGGCGAGCACGACGATGCCGATGGGCAGGATGTAGTTGTCGATGCCGAGCGTGACCTCGACGAGTGAGATCATGTACGGCTGCCACAGCTGCATGGCAAGGCCCGAGAACATCATGCCGAGAAAGCAGATGTAGATCATCTTGTTGGCGCGGATGTTCGCCGGGCGGAAGGCGTAGAGCACGTCGCGCAGGTACGTGTCGCCCTGCACGGGGCGCAGGGCGGGGCTGTCGCGGAAGATGCACAGACCGAGCACGCCGGCCGCGCTCGTCAGACCGCCGAGCATGAGGAAAAACCCCGTCCAGTTGCCGTGCACGGTCATGCCGTCAAAGCCGGCGAAGATGACGATGAGCGCGACGATGGGCAGGATGCTCAGCACGATGTCCACGACGCCGCGGTTCGTGACGTCGGTCACGTCCGTGACCCAGGCGGAAAAGGCCGAGTCGTTGGCGGTGCTGCCGATGGCGGACATGACGCAGTCCATGACGACGAAGAGCGTCACCGCGAGACCGACGCTGCCGCCGACCTGCCCGTTGCCGAAGAGCGCGAACGCCGCCGTCGTAATGCCCCAGAGGATGTAGCCCCAGCAGACGAAGGCGCGGCGCTTGCCCACGCGGTCCGACCACGCGGCGCTGAAGATCGTTGCGAGCGCGGCAGCGATGGCGCTGGCGGCGACGGTCGCGGAGGTCGCCCAGCCGGCGGCCGTGATATTTTTCTGAATGTAGGTGGAGAAGTAGACATTTTCGACCATCCAGGCGATCTGCCCGATGAAGCCGAACACCAGCAGACTTGTCCAGACGCGCGCGCCGAGCGGCGTCGCCTTTTTGACGACCAGAGTATCTTTCATAACGTGCCTCCCTCTGTCCGGTGCGGACATAAAAAGGATACCATGCGCGCCGGAAAACGGCAACCCGTTTCCGGTGCTGCTGCGGCTGTGCGGGGCAGAAAAAATTTTTTCAAAAATTTTTTCTTTCTTTGCATTAAAAACGAAAGCTGGCGCATTATTACGGCAGAACGGAAACAAATTAGATTTTCGTCAGACAGAGCACGCTTTCCTCTTAAGGTTGTTTACCGGTTATTTACAACTTTACCCCACACACACAAACTTTTGCTTGCTCTGCGGCGCCTGCGCGACACACACGCGTGGGCGCATTCTTTTTTAAATGCCGCGTTCCGGTCTGCGCTTTTCCGAGCAGACTGCGCCCCCGGAGAAAAGTGCTCTGCGCTCGCCCGGCCGCGCGCCGGGGCGGGGGAAACCGGCCGTGTGCGCAACGGCACAAACTGCCCAAGACGCGAAAAAGGCTCGCCCAATCGGGCGAGCCTTGTTCGGTGCAATGATTGCAATTCACACAGCGCGGGTGACCTTGCCGCTGCGGAGGCAGCGGGTGCATGCGTAGACGTGCTGGGGTTTGCCGTCCACGATGGCCTTGACGCGCTTCACATTGGGTTTCCAAGTGCGGTTGGAACGGCGGTGAGAGTGGCTCACCTGAATGCCGAAGCTCACGCCCTTGTCGCAAAACTGACATTTTGCCATTGGTTGAAGCACCTCCTTCTCTAATATCTGCGAGAACAGCTTTCTCATAATAGCAGAAACGATGGCCGATTGCAAGATGATTTTCACATTTTCTGCGCATTTTCTGCCGCGCAGCCGGAAAAATCCCCGCCGCGGCGCAAAAGCCGTTGCCAAATGCCGCTGTGTTCGCTACAATAGAATACGGGGGAGCAGACGCTCCGCCCATAGGATCACAGGTTTCCGCCGCCGTGCGCGGCGTTGTCAGAAAGGAGATGCGCACCATGGGCGCACCGCATTATACCGTACCGCTGCAAAAGATCGTCACAGAGCAGGGGCTGACCGTCCTGCACGCCGCCGCCGATTACGACGCGCGCGCGATCAGCACGGCCGATGTCAACCGGCCGGGGCTGCAGCTTGCCGGCTTCTACAACTATTTTGACCCCGAGCGCCTGCAGATCATCGGCCGCGTCGAGAGCACGTTTCTCGAGACGCTCACATCCGCGCAGCGGCGCGAGCGGTTTGAGACGTTCATGCGCTATAACATCATCGGCCTCGTCATCTGCCACGGCATGGACCCGTTCCCGGAGTGCCTGGAGATGGCGGAAAAGTACGACCGCAACCTCTTTCTCGTGCGCAAGGACACCTCGGAATTCATGGCCGACCTCATTGCCTCGCTCTCGAGCTATCTCGCCCCGCGTCTGACGCAGCACGGCGTGCTTGTCGAGGTGTTCGGTGAGGGCGTGCTCATCACGGGCGACAGCGGCGTCGGCAAGAGCGAGACGGCGCTCGAGCTCATCAAGCGCGGTCACCGGCTCGTCGCGGACGATGCCGTGGAGATCAAGCGCGTCAACCGCACGACGCTCATGGGCTCTGCGCCCGAGATGATCCGCTATTATATGGAGCTGCGCGGCATCGGCGTAATCGATGCGCGGCAGATCTACGGCGTCGGTGCGGTCAAGCCTGAGTCGCGTGTGGATCTCGTCGTGCAGCTTGAGCCGTGGGAGGATGGCAAGGCCTATGACCGGCTGGGACTGACGACGGAATATTGCGAGATCCTCAACGTGCGCGTGCCGTGCGTGACGATCCCGGTGGGACCGGGACGCAACCTCGCCGTGATCCTCGAGCTTGCCGCGATGAACAACCGGCAAAAGGGCATGGGCTACAACGCGGCGCAGAAGCTCGCCGCCGAGCACGACCGCGGCATTGACCTCGGCATCGGATTTTGACCCGGAAAGGATAGAACGAACACTATGGCAAATTTGGATCTCATCGTCCGGGCGCTGCGCACGCAGTGTCCGGGACTGGAGATATTGGAACACGAACCGATGCGCGCGCACTGCTCGTTTCGCATCGGCGGACCGGCGCGTGCGCTGGTGCGCCCCGCGTCCGCGGAGGAGACGGCGGCCGTGTGCCGCATCGTGCGCGGCGGCGGCGCGCAGCCGCTCATCATCGGCAACGGCACGAACCTGCTCATCACCGACGGCGCGCTCGAGCGCATCGTCGTGCAGATGGGCGACAACATGGCCGCCGTCACGCAGCCGGATGCGACGCATCTGAGCGCGGGCGCGGGCATCCCGCTCGCGCGGCTGGCGCAGGCGGCGCTCGGCTGCGGTCTTGCGGGGCTGGAGTTTGCGCACGGCATCCCCGGGTCGCTGGGCGGCGCGGTGTCGATGAACGCGGGCGCTTACGGCGGCGAGATGAAGGACGTCGTCGTCTCGACGCGCTACCTCGACGGAGAGCTGCGCCTGTGTGAGGCGCACGGCAGCGCGCATGACTTTGGCTACCGCCACAGCGCGTTTTCCGACACGGACTGCGTCCTGCTCGGCAGCACGCTTGCGCTCACGCCGGGCGCCCCGGCGGACATTCAGGCGCGTATGCGCGACCTGAGCGAGCGCCGCCGCAGCAGACAGCCGCTCGACCTGCCGAGCGCCGGCAGCACGTTCAAGCGACCGGTGGGTGGCTATGCCGCCGCACTCATCGATCAGGCCGGGCTCAAGGGCTACACAGTCGGCGGCGCGCAGGTGAGCGAAAAGCACGCGGGCTTTGTCGTCAACCGCGGCGGCGCCACGTTTGACGATGTGCTGCGGCTTATGGACGATGTCCGCAGCGCGGTGCTGCGCACGTCCGGCGTGGAGCTCGAGCCGGAAGTGAAGATCATCCGGGGGTGATGGGATGGAATTTCTGATCGTATCTGGGCTGTCCGGCGGCGGCAAGAGCCGCGCGGCCGACGTGCTGGAGGATCTGGATTTTTACTGCGTGGACAATATGCCCACGGCACTGCTGACGAAGTTTGCCGAGCTCTGCCTCGCCACGCGCGGCCGGTATGAAAAGGTCGCACTCGTGACGGATATCCGCAGTCAGGAGAGCTTCACCGAGCTCTTTGACGCGCTTGGCGAGCTTGCGGACATGGGCGTGGATTACCGCATTCTGTTCGTTGAGGCGTCGGAGAGCGCCATCGTGCGCCGCTATAAGGAGTCGCGCCGCCCGCACCCGCTGCAGGCCGAGAGCCGCTGCTCCCTGCCGGAGGCCGTGCGCCGCGAGAGCGAGCTGCTCGCCCCCGTGCGCGAGCGCGCAGACTATGTCATCAACACCACGGGCCTCACGCTCTCGATGCTGCAAAAGCGCATCTGTGAGATCTTTGTCGACGGCGGCACGCGGCGCGATATCCTCATCAATGTCGTGGCCTTCGGCTTCAAGTACGGCATCCCGATCGACGCCGATCTGGTGTTTGACGTGCGCTTTCTGCCCAACCCGTATTATGTGGAAAAGCTCCGGCCGCTCAGCGGCATGGACGACGAGGTGCGGGAATATGTCCTGCGCAGCGACGTGGCGCAGCGTTTTCTCGAAAAGCTCACCGGCATGATCGACTTTCTCCTGCCGCAGTACGCTGCCGAGGGACGCTATGCGCTCACGATCGGCATCGGCTGCACCGGCGGCCAGCACCGCAGCGTGGCCGTGGCCAAGGCGCTGACGGATTATCTCGCCGCGCGCGACGCGAACGTCCGTCTGCGCAACCGGGACTTCCCGAGAACCTGAGCGGAGGCGCACCATGTCCTTTGCAACCGAAGTGAAAAACGAGCTGTGCCGCGTGCCGCTCAGCCGCCATTGCTGCGCCGTGGCCGAGGCCTATGGCGTGCTGCTGTACTGCCACACGTTCACGACGCGGGAGATCCGCATCGTGACGGCGTGCGGCGCCTTTGCCGAGCGGCTGCCGAAGCTGTTTCGGCGCGCATTCGGTGCGCATTTTGTGCTCCCGGTCACGGAAAAGGCCGGCGGCCGCCATGTGCTGACCATCACCGACCGCGCTGCCATCGAGACGGTGTTCGCCGCCTTCGGCGCGGATCTGTCGCGCACGGTCGCGCACCACATCAACCTCGGCGTGCTGGAAAGCGACTGCTGCAGGGCGTCGTTCCTGCGGGGCGCGTTTCTCGCCGGCGGCAGCGTCACAGACCCGAGCAAGAACTACCACCTTGAGCTCATCACGGCGCACGCGAGCGTCAGCCGCGAGGCGGCCGCCCTGCTCACGGAGCTGGGCTTTGCCGCGCGCAGCATCGACCGCGGCGCCAACACCGTGCTCTATTTTAAAAAGTCCGAGGCCATCGAGGACTTTCTGACCAAGATCGGCGCGCCCTGCGCCGCCATGGACATCATGTCTGCCAAGGTGGAGAAGTCCATGAACAACTCCATCAACCGCAAGGTCAACTGCGACACCGCCAACGCCGACAAGGTCGTCGCCGCGGCGCAGGAGCAGATCGATGCCATCCGCCGCATCGAGCGCGATTACGGGCTCGACGTGCTGCCGGAAAAGCTGCAGAGCGCGGCGCTGCTGCGCATTGCCAATCCCGAGGCCAGCCTTGCCGACCTCGCCATGCTCTCGTATCCGCCGGTGACGAAGAGCTGTCTGAACTACCGGCTGAAAAAACTCATGGAATTTCACATGGACGACTGAAAGGAACGCACGATGGGGTTTGCACATCTGCACGTACATAGTGAATACAGCCTGCTCGACGGCGCCTGCCGCATCGGGCCGCTCGTCGAGCGCGCCAAAGAGCTGGGGCAGACCGCGCTGGCGATCACCGACCACGGTGTCATGTACGGCGCGGTCGCTTTTTACAAGGCGGCCGTGGCTGCCGGCATCCGGCCGATCATCGGCTGCGAGGTCTATGTCGCCCCGCGCGGCATGACCGACCGCGTCCACGGTGTGGACGATGCGTATACGCACCTTGTGCTGCTCTGCCGCGACGAGACGGGCTACCACAATCTGTGCTATCTCGTGTCGGCGGCGTTCGAGCGCGGGTTTTACGGCAAGCCGCGCATCGACTGGCCGCTGCTGCGTGCGCATGCCGAGGGGCTCATCTGTCTGAGCGGCTGCGTCGCGGGTGACATTCCGCGCGCGATCCTGCGCGGCGATTATGAGGCTGCCAAGGCGCGCGCCGTGGAGCTGCAGGCGCTGTTCGGCGAGGGGAACTTCTACCTTGAGCTGCAAAACCACCGCATGACCGATGAGGCGCGCGTGCGCGCGGCGCTGCTGCGCATCCACCGCGAGACGGGCATCCCCCTCGCGGCGACGAACGACGTGCATTATATCAAAAAGCAGGATGCCTACGATCAGGACGTGCTGCTGTGCATCCAGACCGGGCAGACGCTCGACAGCCCCGACCGGCTGCGCTTTCCAAACGACGAATTTTACCTCAAGAGCGAGGCGGAGATGCGCGCGCTCTTTGACGAATATCCGGACGCTGTGGAAAACACGCAGCGCATCGCAGACCGCTGCCGGTTCGATTTCACCTTCGGGCACTACCACCTGCCGCGTTTTCTGCTCCCGGAGGGGGAGACGGACTCCGACGCCTATCTCACAAAGTTGTGCGAGCGCGGCTTTACCCGCCGCTACGGCGACCGGCCGGAGGTGCACGGGCGCATGGAGTATGAGCTCGATATGATCCGGCGCATGGGCTTTGTGGACTATTTTCTCATCGTCAGCGATTTCATCGGCTACGCCAAGCGCCAGCGCATCCCCGTCGGTCCCGGGCGCGGCAGCGCAGCCGGGAGCGTCGTGTCCTACTGCCTCGGCATCACGGACGTTGACCCCGTGCAGTATAACCTCTACTTCGAGCGCTTTCTCAACCCCGAGCGTGTGAGCATGCCGGATATCGACGTGGACTTCTGCGTGCTGCGGCGCGGGGAAGTGATCGACTACGTCATCCGCAAATACGGCGCCGACCACGTGGCGCAGATCGTCACCTTCGGCACGATGGCGGCGCGCGCCGCCGTGCGCGACGTCGGCAGGGTCATGAACCTGACCTACGCCGAGACCGACGCCGTGGCCAAGGCCATCCCCGGCGGCATCAACACCACGCTCGACGAGGCGCTGCAGCAGTCGAAGCCTCTGCGCGCGATGTATGACGGCGACGAGCGGCTGCACCGGCTCATCGACACCGCCCGCGCCATCGAGGGTATGCCGCGCCACGCGTCGACGCACGCGGCGGGCGTGGTCATCACCGAGCAGCCGGTGTACGCCTATGTGCCGCTGGCGAGCAATGACGGCGCGCTCGTGTGCCAGTATCAGATGACGACGCTCGAGGAGCTCGGTCTGCTGAAGATGGACTTTCTCGGCCTGCGCAACCTCACCGTGCTCGAGGACGCGGCGCGCCGCGTGCGCCGCCGCGTGCCGGATTTTCAGGTCGAGCGCATCCCGCTCGACGATAAGAAGACGTTTGATATGCTCGCCGCCGGGCGCACCGTCGGCGTGTTCCAGCTCGAGAGCGCGGGCATTACCTCCGTGTGCATCGGGCTGCGTCCGCGCAGCATCGAGGACATCACCGCCGTCATCGCGCTCTACCGCCCGGGCCCGATGGAGAGCATCCCGCGCTTTCTCGCCTGCTCGGCGCACCCGGAGCGCATCACGTATCAGCACCCCCTGCTCGAGCCGATCCTCGCCGTGACCTACGGCTGCATCGTCTATCAGGAGCAGGTCATCGAGATCTTCCGGCAGCTGGCCGGGTTCTCGCTCGGTCAGGCGGACATGATCCGCCGCGCCATGTCAAAGAAAAAAGAGGCCGTCATCACGGCCGAGCGCGCCGCCTTCGTGCACGGCGACCCGGCGCGGAGCATTCCCGGTGCGGTGGCCAGGGGCGTGCCCGAGCAGACCGCCAACGCGATCTATGACGAGATCCTTGCCTTTGCAAGCTATGCCTTCAACAAGGCGCACGCGGTATCCTACGCCATCGTGTCCTACCGCACGGCGTATATGAAGCGTAACTACCCGCACGAATACATGGCGGCGCTGCTGACCTCCGTGCTCGACAACACACCGAAGGTCACGGAGTACATCGCCGAGTGCCGCGAGCTCGGCATCCGCCTGCTGCCGCCGGACATCAACGCGTCCGACGCCGACTTCACCGTGGAAAACGGCGACCTGCGCTTTGGACTCGTGGCCATCAAGGGCGTGGGGCGCGGACTCATTCAGGCGCTCATGCGCGAGCGGGAGATCGGCGGACCGTTCACGGCGTTTGACGAATTCTGCCGCCGCATGAACGGACACGATCTCAACCGCCGTGCCGCCGAGAGCCTCATCCGCGCCGGCTGCTTTGACCGCATGGGCTATAAGCGCAAGGCGCTCATGCAGTCGGTCGACCGCGTGCTGGGCGGCGCCGCGAGCGAGAGCCGCATGAACCTCACCGGTCAGATGAACCTCTTCAGCACGCCGGATGACGGGGGAGAACCTGCCGACACGACGCAGCTCGTGCTGCCGGACGTGGAGGAGTTCACCCGCGCCGAGCTCATGGCCATGGAGCGCGAGACCACCGGTCTCTATCTCACCGGCCACCCGATGGATGCGTACCGTGCCCTTGCGCAGCAGGCGAAGGCCGCGCCCATGGGCGACATTCTGGCGAGCTTTCACGCGCCGGATGCCGCCCCGCACCGCTACCGCGACGGGCAGCGTGTGGTCATCGCCGGCATCTGTACCGCCAGCCGCGAGCGCGCCACGCGCAAGAATACGCGCATGGCCTACCTCCAGCTCGAGGACGACAGCGGCAGCATGGAGGTCATCGTCTTTTCACCTGCGCTTGATGCCTGCCGCGACCTGCTCGCGCAGGAGACGCCCGCGCTGTTCGTCTCGGGGCGCATCTCGACGCGCGACGAATCCGACCCTCAGCTCGTGGCGGATCAGGTCCTGCCGCTCAGCGAGCAGGGGCTCGAGAAGCTGTGTGCGCAGCCGCGCCGCGACCCGCCGCCCCGGCCCGAGGCACCGCCGCGGCACCGGCTCTGGGTGCGGCTGCCGGATAAGGAGCACCCGGCCGTCAGGCGCATCGAGCTGATCCTGCAAATGTTCCCCGGCGACGAGCAGCTCGTGCTCGTCTTTGAGGACACAGGCCGTCGCGCCGCTGCGCGCTGCTGCGTGCATCCTGCGCTCGTCGAGGAGCTGCGATCCCTCGCGGGGCAGGGAAACGTCGCCGTCACGGAGGAGAAAACGCGTTGACGCGGCGGGCATTATATGGTATACTAATCGCTAATTTATTTCCCGCCCCCGGATAGGCACCGGGCGGGGAGACAACTCAGGAGTGTGATGATCCGCAATGGACGCTGGCCCTAAGCAGGATTTATGGAATCTTTTGCCTGTTATCATCGTGCTGCTCCTTGGTGCGGCCTATTTCGCCATCATGGAGACAGCCTTTTCATCCGCGAGCCGCATCCGGCTCAAAGCCGCCGCTGACCACGGCAACCGCCGCGCCGGTCAGGCGCTGTACGTGCTCGATCACTTCGATCAGGCGATCACGACGCTGCTGATCGGCACGAACATCCTGCACCTGACGATCGCGACGATCGTGACCGTGGCCGTGCAGCGGGTGTGGGGCATGTGGGCGGTCACCGCCGCGACGTTGGTCACGACCGTGGTCGTGTTCTTCGCCGGGGAGATGCTGCCGAAAAGCATCGCCAAGAAATACGCAGAGCGTCTGGCCATGGCCACGGCGCGTTCGCTGCGGTTTTTCATGGTGCTCTTTCAGCCCCTGTCCGTGCTGCTCACCGCCATCGGCAACGCTGCCGCCCGCTGCATCCGCGGCGAGCCCGCCGTGACCGTGACGGAGGATGAGCTGGCCGATATCATCGAGAACATGACCGACGACGGAGAGCTGACCGCCGAGCGCGGCGAGCTCATGAGCTCGGCACTCTCGTTTGCCGAGGTGCCGGTCGAGAGCGTCATCACGGCGCGTGTCGATGTCGCCGCCGTGGATGTGGACGACCCGCCGGAGGAGATCCTTGCCTACGTGCGCGAGCAGCGCCACAGCCGCCTGCCCGTGTACGCCGACAGCGTGGACAATGTCATCGGCATCCTGCAGATCCGCAAATACATCAAGGCCTGCATCAAAGCCGGCGGCAAGGCCGTGGACATCCGTCCGCTGCTCGACGAGCCGGTGTTCGTGCACCAGAGTACGCTCATCGCCGAGGTGCTGCCCGAGCTCAGCCGCCGCAAGGCAAATCTCGCCATCGTCACCGATAACTACGGCGGCACGCTCGGCATCGTCACCGTGGAGGACATCGTTGAGGAGCTCGTCGGCGAGATCTGGGACGAGGACGACGTCGTTGAGGAGTCGTTCGTGCCGCTCGGCGGCGGCCGCTATGAGGTCGATGCCGAGATGACCGTCGGCGAGGTGTTTGACCGCCTCGACTACACCGACCCAGAGGACGACGAGGAGCTGTGCTACAAGCTGCTCGGCGAGTGGACATATGAGCAGTTTTCCTACATCCCGCGCGAGCGGGAGGGCTTCCGCTATCACCGGCTCGACGTGCGCATCTCCGATATGCGCCAGAAGCGCATCGTCAAGCTCATCGTGCGCCTGCTGCCGGAGGAGCCGGACGAGGCTGCGGCCGCAGAGGCCGCCCCGGAGAAAGGGGGCGAGCCGGCATGAGCATCGTGTGGTATTTTGTTGCGCTCGTCGTGCTGATCGCACTGTCCGCGTTCTTCTCCGCGTCTGAGATGTCGTATTCGTCGGCCAACCGTCTGCGGCTGGAAAACGCCGCCGAGGACGGCAGCCGCCGCGCCAAGGCAGCCGTCGGCATCCTCGACCACTACGACCGTGCCCTGAGCGCCATTCTCATCGGCAACAATCTGGTCAACATCGCCTCGTCGTCGCTCGGCTCCGTGATCGTGATCCTGCTCGCGGGCGAACAGTGGACGTGGGTGTCCACGGTCGTGCTGACGCTGCTGGTCATCATCTTCGGCGAGACGATGCCGAAGATCGTCGCCAAGCAAAACGCCAACGGTATCGCCCTGCGCAATGCCTATGTCATCCGCGCGCTGTCGATCGTGCTCTATCCCGTGATCTGGCTCGTGGTCGGTCTCGTGCACCTGATCACGCGCCCGCTGCGCGGCGACACCGGTGACGGCGATCCGGAGGAGGCTGCCTCGCAGGAGCTGCAGTCGATCATCGAGACTGCCGAGGACGAGGACGTGCTCGACGAGGACCGCAGCGAGCTGCTGCGCTCCGCGCTCGACTTTTCCGACATCAGCGCGAGCGAGGCCATGACCGCCCGCGTCGACATGGTCGCCATCGACATCGACGACGACTGGGACGAGATCCTGCGCGTCATCGACGAATCTACGTATTCCCGCCTGCCGGTCTACTCCGACAGTGTGGACAATATCATCGGATTTTTGTACCTCAACCGCTTTTTCAAGGCCATGATGGACGGCCGGCCGGAGGATCTGCGTGCGCAGCTCATCCCGCCGTGCTTTGTCTACAAGACCACGCGCCTGCCCGACGTGCTGGCAAAGCTCCGCCGCGAGCAGAAGCACCTCGCCGTCGTGACGGATGAATACGGCGGCACGCTCGGCGTCATCACGATGGAGGACGTGCTCGAGGAGCTCGTCGGCGACATCTGGGATGAGACCGACGAGGTCGAGCGCGAGGTCGTTGCACGTTCCGACGGAGGATATGAGCTCGACGGCGACATGACGATCTCGGACTTTCTTGAGCTGCTCGGCTGGAATGAGGACGCTCTGGACGACGCCGACAGCGCCACCGTCGGCGGCTGGACGCTCGAGCGCTTCGGCACGTTCCCGAAGCCGGGCGACAGCTTCCGGTACGAAAATCTCACCGTTACAGTCCTGGCCATGGACGGCCGCCGCGTCGAGCGTGTGCTCGTGCAGCCCGATCCGGCTTCCGACAAGGACGAATAAGTGCATACAGCCCCGAGTCCGGTCTGTGCAAAAACTGCACAGACCGGACTTTTTTCTGTATGGAAAAGGTATCTTGTACCCGATGAGGGAAAATCTGCCCAAAAGGCGCAAGATGTGGCGATTTGTATCATAATTTCACTAATGCGTGAAAGATTTTGCACATCGAGCGTGCCAAAGTTTCATTTTTTGCTTGAAATTTACGCTTCACGCAGGTATAATGAATGCATATTGAATCTTCTGAAGAGGAAAATTTCAAAAAGGAGAGAAGCCATTATGAAGTTCAACAAAATCGTGGCGCTGGCTCTGGCCCTCGTCATGGTGTTTGCGCTGTGCGCCTGCGGCGGCGGCGACACCAACAAAAAAGACGATTCCGGATCCACGGCCAAGGTCGACACCAGCACCGTCTCCGTCGGCGCAGTCGTCATCGCGCGTGACGATGTTCCGACCGACCAGATCTATGCGTTTGTGTCCACCATCTTCAATAACCTCGACGCCATCGCCGCTCAGCACGGCAAGGGCGCAGAGCTGAACCTCGAGGCTGCCGCCTCGGTCAAGGGCGTGCCGTATCACCCCGGCGCTGCCAAGTATTTTGAGGAGAAGGGCCTCAAGGTTGACGCGGTCAAGGACGGCGCCGGCACCGGCACCGCCGCTGCGCTCAACTTCGGCACCGGCGGCGACACCGGCACGTACTATGGCTTCGGCAGTGTGCTGGCCAACTACGTTTCCACCAACTCCGACTGCAAGGTCACGGCGCTCACCTCCGGCGGCTCTCAGGCCAACGTTGAGGACCTGACCAACGGCAACGTCCAGATCGCCTTTGTGCAGAGCGACGTTATGAACTACGCCTACAACGGCCAGCGCCTGTTCGAGAGCCCGGTCACCGGCTTCTCCGTCGTTGCCCAGCTGTATCAGGAGCAGGTGCAGATCGTCACCACCAACCCTGACATCAAGACCGTTGCCGACCTCGCCGGCAAGAAGGTCTCCATCGGCGCAGCCGGCTCCGGCGTGTACTTCAACGCCATTGACGTGCTCAACGCCTATGACCTCAAGGAGAGCGATATCTCCGCTGTGTACCAGAGCTTCGGCGACAGCGCCGAGAGCCTGAAGGACGGCAAGATCGACGCCGCGTTCATCGTCGCCGGTGCGCCCACCACGGCCATCACCGACCTCGCCACCGCCGGTAATGTCTACCTTGTCAGCCTCGACGACAGCCACGTGCAGTCCCTGCTGTCCGCGTCCCCGTACTACACCGCCGCCACCATCAAGGCCGGCACCTATTGATGCCTGACCCGGTGATGCGCTGCATCCCGTAAATGTTCGCTACGGCGTCAGTACCCCTGACGCCGTAGTTTTTCCATTCTACCCGGAACGGAGGTTTCCCCCTATATGTCTGACACCAAAAAGACCGCAGCCGCTGCGGAAGCCGCTTCTCTGCAGGAGGATATGGACGCCGTCATGCGCAAGTATGACCGCGAGTCTGCCACCCGCATCTGGGCGGGCAAGCCCAAGATCGTCATTTCCGTCGTCATGGCGCTGTTCTCGGTCTACTGCATCTGGTCGACCCTGTTCAGCACCGCCGCGCTCGAGGTGCGCCTGACGGCATTCCTCGGCCTGATCATCATCATGGGCTATCTGACCTACCCCGTCAGCAAGAAGCACGTGCACGTCAATCGCCTGCCGTGGTATGACATCGTCATCATGGTCATCGGTGCGGCTGCATTTTTCTACTACTGCTTTAACTACGATACGCTCATCAAGACGCTCACCAGCGCCGCCAAGATGACGCCGTTTCTCATCGCCGTCGGCGTGGCCGGCATTCTGACGCTTGCCGAGCTCTGCCGCCGCTGTGTCGGCGTACCGATCCTTGTGGTCGTCGGCGCGCTGCTCGTATACACGTTCGTGAGTATGCTCAAGGGCGATCAGTCGTTCGAGCAGGTGCTCGGCCGCGTGATCTACACGCTCTTTTTCGGCACGTCCGGCGTGCTCAGTACGCCTGTGCAGGTGTGCGCGAAGTTCATCGCGGTGTTCATCATCTTCGGCGCGTTTTTGGAGCGCACCGGAATCTCGAGCTTCTTCATTGATCTCGCCAATGCCATCGCCGGCTGGACCTCCGGCGGTCCGGCCAAGGTCGCGGTCATCTCGTCCGCGCTGTGCGGCATGGTGTCCGGCTCTTCCGTCGGCAACACCGTCACCACGGGCTCGGTCACGATCCCGATGATGAAGCGCACCGGCTACAAGCCGGAATTTGCCGGCGCGGTCGAGGCGGCAGCCTCCACCGGCGGTCAGATCATGCCGCCCATCATGGGCGCGGCCGCGTTCCTGATGGCCGAATACATGAATGTCACCTACGGTCAGGTCACCCTCTGGGCGATCCTGCCTGCCGTGCTGTACTTCGGCGGCATCTTCATCTCCGTGCATCTGGAGGCCAAGAAGCTCGGCCTGCGCGGCATCCCGCGTTCGGAGCTGCCCCGCTTCAAGTACCTCATGCGCAACGTCTATCTGCTGCTGCCGCTCGTGTTCCTGATCTGGGTGGTCACGGCAAACATCCGCTCGCTGCAGTATGCGGCCTCCATCGCCATCCTCATCTCCATCGCCGTGAGCCTTGTCGGTACGATCCGCGACGCTGCGGCCGAGGCAAAGGAGACCAAGACCGGCAGCGCCGCCGGCATCGCCGTCAAAAAGACCGGCCTGATGATCCTCGAGGCGCTCGAGGCCGGCGGCAAGGGCAGCATCACGGTCGCCGTGGCCTGCTCCATGGCCGGCATGATCGCGGGCTGCATCACCGTCACGGGTCTGGCGTCCAAACTCATCAGCGGCGTCGTCGCTCTGAGCAGCAAGATCCCGAACCCGACGCTCTCGCTGCTGCTGGCGCTGTTTTTGACCATGCTCTGCTGCATCGTGCTCGGCATGGGCGTGCCCACGACTGCGAACTACTGCATCATGGCCTCGACCTGCGCGCCGATCCTCATCACGCTCGGCATTCCGAAGATCGCGGCGCACTTCTTCGTGTTCTACTTCGGCATCGTCGCCGACATCACGCCGCCGGTCGCGCTGGCTGCCTATGCCGGCTCTGCCATCGCCAAGTCCGACCCCATGAAGACAGGCATCAATGCGACAAAGCTCGCCATTGCGGCGTTCATCGTGCCGTACATGTTTGCGATGAACCCGTCCATGCTGCTCATGGATCAGGGCGTGCTCGCCGCAGTTCAGGTCATCATCTCGTCCTGCCTCGGCATCTTCGGCATCGCCGCCGCGCTCGAGGGCTATGTCGTCACACGCGCACCTTGGTGGCAGCGCATCCTGCTTGCCGCAGGCGGCCTGTGCCTGATCGACCCCAGGCTTATGACCGACCTTGTCGGTATCGCGGCGATCGTGATCGTCGTTGTGCTGCAGATCGTTTTTCGCAAGCGCAGCGCAGCTGCCACAGCATAAAAAATCCGGAACCTTTTTCGCAGGAGCACGTCAGATATTTCTGGCGTGCTTCTTTTTGCGCGCCGTGCGCCGCGGCGCGCAGGGCTTTACACGTGCCGGCCGATGGCGTATACTATCTCTATACAAGACACGGAAAGGAGCAATCTGCATGAAACGAAGCATTGCGGTGCTCATATTGGCACTGGCGCTGGCGCTGACTGCCTGCGGCGGCCAGAAGACGGCAGATGCACAGGCCGAGGCGAAGGACATCACGCTCTGCCCGACGTATGACAACGGTAAGGGCGGGTATTTTTCCATCACGCTGCCCGCCAGCTGGGGCGATCATTACGTGACCGAGTGCGGCGCGAACGACGGCGGCTATTACGTCGGCTTTTATGAAAAGACCGATCATGACAACGGGCTCGGCGGCTTTTTGTTTATGCTCGAGGTCTTTCCCACTGATTATGACTATACCGAGCTGCCGGAGTATCAGGCCATCTGCGGCCTGACGGTCGACGGGGCGAACTACAACCTCATTGCCGAGCTGCCGACCGATGTGCAGTTTGCCAACGAAAATGCGGATCTCTACCGCAGCATGTCCAACGATTTTTCGACCATCCTCAAGAGCCTGACGTTCTCCAAGGGTGTCACGCGCACGGAGGTCACCGCGCCGGTGCCGCAGTCTGAGAGCGGCACGTGAGCAAA
Source organism: uncultured Eubacteriales bacterium (assembly GCA_900543625.1). Lineage (GTDB taxonomy): Bacteria > Bacillota > Clostridia > Oscillospirales > Oscillospiraceae > CAG-103. The sequence continues at coordinate 15,133 of UQSF01000016.1, read as the reverse complement.
TATGAAAACGCCGTCTCCCGGCCGAGAGACGGCGTTTTTTGCGTTCTGGTGCGCTTTTGCCGTCCGGCACACATATTTTTCCGAAAAACGGACAAGCTGTGTCATGTGTAGGTTCTGATGCAAGGCCTCACATGCGTCACAAAACGGCGGCCATTCCGCCGAGGAGGATGCCGAGATTATCCGACCAGATGTCCGGAAACTGACTGAGCGGCAGGGGATTTTCGCCGCTGCCCGCCTCGATCGTGAAGCCCGGGCGGCGGAAGTCCTGAAGGAACCAGTCCTTGTAGCCCGCGTGGCCGGCCGCGTAGGGCGTCTCGGCCACGGCATAGCCGCTCGCGGCGGCAAAGCGCTCGGCGATGGCCTTGCTGCCGGGCACGTCATAGCCGTCGTACTGCCAGTAGATCACGCGCCCCTGCGTGTGGTACGACAGGGTGAGCTGCGGGTCGAGCGCGCGCGTGAAGCCGTACATGGCGAGACTCTCCGGCGCTGTCAGCGGTGCCGGACCGACATAGTCGCGCGGTCCGGGGCGCGTGTAGCCGGCGGCAAATTTGATCTCGCGCGCGGTGCTCCATCCGGCGGGGTACTGCAGGTTGAGGTCGACGCCGCGGATGTTCGCCTTCCAGCCGGACGGGAAGGGGATCGCGGGGTAATTCTGCGCGAGCGTGTGCGCGGCATCGGTGCGCTCGCGGCTGAGTGCGCCGGTCACAAGGTCGATGCCGTCCGGGTCGACCGCCGGAGCGAGCACGAGCGTGACCTGCCGCAGCAGCGCGCGGATGTCCTGTCCGCCAAGCTCGCCGCCGTCGCCAAGCCGGGCGCAGAGCTGCTCGCAGAACGTGAGCAGCAGCGGCGTCGTGATCCACTCGTTGGCGTGGTGTGCGGCGTTATAAAACACGCATTTTTCGCCGCTGCCGAGCGTCAGATACCACAGCGGCTTTCCAAGCACGCTGCGCCCGAATTCCCCGATCGCAAGCGTGGGATAGCGCGCAGCCAGTCCGCGCACCACATAGCCGATGAGCGCCGAGGAGTACGGGATGCGCACCGGCGTGACCGGAAACGGCAGCGGCACGGTCACCGTCCGGCCGATCGGCAGACGCTCCGGGTCAAGGTAGGGGTTGGCCAGCCGAATGGCTTCCACGCTCGTGCCGTACTGCTGCGCGAGGGCGGAGAATGTGTCGCCCGCGCGCACGGTGCGCAAAACGAAGCCCGTGTAATACGGCAGCAGCGCGCGGTGCGTCTGTGCGCCCGCGATGCCGTCCGGCACGAGGGCGTTTGCCGCCTGAAACGCGCGCACGGCCGCTGCGGTCTGTGCGCCGAAGATACCGTCGAGCGCGCCCGGCATCTGTCCCGCGCGTTCGAGCGCGAGCTGCAGCAGCGCCACGAGTGCGCCGCGGTCGCCTGCTTTCAGGGTCTGTGTCATGAAAATTCCTCCGATGCATCGAATTACCAAAGCTGGTTCCGTACATCGTATGCGCGCCGCCGCAGGCATTTGCGCCCGCACAGGCAAACGAGCAAGAATGTTCCGCCGCTATTTTGTCCGAAAGCCGGCATACTGATACTGCACGCAAAAAAGGGGGGATTTTTTGCAGACAAAACCAAGGAGACTGTGCCGCACGGCCCTGCTCGCGCTCGCGTTTGCGCTTTGTATGGGCGTGGCTGTACAGGCGGCGTCACTTGTGCCGCTCGGTCAGGCGGTCGGCATCCAGATGACCACGGCAGGCGTGCTCGTGGCGGATCTGGCCGAGGTGGACACGCCCGGCGGCACGTGCACGCCCGCAAAGGACGCGGGGCTGCGCCCCGGCGACGTGATCTGCCGCATGGACGGGCGGGAGATCGTGTCGTCGGCGGACTTTCTGGCGGCGCTCGACGCAGCGGGGGACACCGTGAGCGTGACCGTCCGGCGCGGCGGTGCCGAGGTCACGGCTGCGGTCACGCCCGCCGTTATGCCCGACGGCACGCGGCAGCTCGGGCTCTGGCTGCGCGACGGTGTGACCGGCGTCGGCACGCTCACGTACTACGATCCGGCCACGGGGCACTACGGCGCGCTCGGCCACGGCATCGCGGATGAGACGAGCGGTGCGCTCATGCCGCTGCGCGACGGCAGCGTGCTCTCGGCCGTCGTTGCGGATGTGCGTCCGGGCGGGCACGGCACGGCCGGTGAGCTGGTCGGCAGCTTCGATGCCGCAGACCGCATCGGTGCGATCGAGTGCAACGGCCTGTTCGGTATCTTCGGCACGCTCGACGCGCCGCCGGACGGCACACCTGTCGAGACCGCGCCCGCAAACGCCGTCAAGACCGGCAGCGCGACCATCCTGTCCACGGTCGCGGGCGACACCGTGCAGGCGTACACCGTGAACATCACGCGGGTCTATCACGACGGAGCGAGCACGCGCTTTGCCATCACCGTCACAGACCCCGCGCTGCTCGCGGCGACCGGCGGCATCGTGCAGGGCATGAGCGGCAGCCCCATCCTGCAGGACGGCAGACTCATCGGCGCGGTGACGCATGTGCTGCTGGCAGACCCCGCCAAGGGCTACGGCGTGAGCATTGACGATATGCTCGCGGCGGCGCAGGCACAGGCAGCGTAAGCAGCAGGAGCGGGCGAGCGTGCGCGGGTGTTACCCGCGCACGCTTTGAGACTGTCAAAAAGTATTACTTTTTGACAAGGGGGTGGGCTGCCTGACTGCAGCGCACGCGCTGTCCGCCGGAGGCGGCCGGCGCGCACGTTTGCAGGCCGAGCGGTATTTTCTTCGCCGCACATGTCGCCGAAGAAAATGATTGGACTTTCTTTGCGCCTGCGGGCGCAAACTCTACGAGGTTTTGACAAGCTGGAGCGTGCGCGGGAGCCCCCGTGCACGCTTTGCATCTGTCTAGAAGCCGGAAAAAAGCCAGCCGCGGCGACGCCGTGGCTGGCTTTTTTGCTGTTTATGTGCGCTGTGCAGACGGTATGTCCTTCCTTGCGCTCAGCGCTTTTTCTTGTTGCCGAAGATGCCGCTGCGCGGTTCGCTCACGGCCTCGTTCATCGACTCGGCGTAGGTGTGCAGACGCTCCTTCTGCTCGGCTGTCATATTCTTCGGCACGGTGATCGTGATCGTGACAAACTGGTCGCCGCGGCCGCCCTTGCTCTGCAGGTACGGGATGCCCTTGCCGCGCAGACGGAACACGCTGCCCGGCTGCGTCCCCTCGGGGATGGTGAGCTTGACGCGGCCGTCGATGGTCGGCACCTCGATCTCGGCACCGAGCGCCGCCTGTGCAAACGTGACCGGCATCTCCATGAGCACGGAGTTGCCGTCGCGCTCGAAGAACGGGTGCGGCTTGACAAAGACCGTGATGAGCAGGTCGCCCGCCGGTCCGCCGTCGAGTCCGGTGTTGCCCTTGCCGCGCAGATTCAGCGTCTGCCCGTCGTCGATGCCGGCCGGGATCTTGACCTTGATGGTCTGATTCTTGCGCACGGCGCCGCGTCCGCCGCAGCGCGGGCACGGCTGGTGGATGATCTTGCCGCGGCCGCCGCACTTTTTGCACGCGCCGCTCGTCTGCACCATGCCGAAGGGGGTGCGCTGCGTGGTGCGCACGCTGCCGGTGCCCTTGCAGTCCGGGCAGACCTCCGGCGTCGTGCCGGGGGCGCAGCCGGTGCCCTTGCAGTCCGGGCACTGCTCGACGCGGCCGACGTTGATCTCCTTCTCGCAGCCGAACGCCGCCTCTTCAAAGGTGATGTTCAGGCGCACGCGCAGGTTTTCGCCGCGGCGCGGGCCGCTGCGCTGCGTCTGACCGCCGCCAAAGCCACCGCCGAAAATGTCGCCGAAGCCGCCGCCGAAAATATCACCGAAGATGTCGCCAAAGCCGCCGAAGCCGCCGAACCCGGCGCCGCCGGGGCCGCCGGCGGACGGGTCAAACGCCGCATGGCCGAACTGGTCATACTTCGCGCGCTTGTCGGGATCGGACAGCACCTCGTAGGCCTCGTTGACTTCCTTGAAGCGCTCCTCGCATTCCTTGTCGCCCGGATGCAGATCCGGGTGGTTGGCTTTGGCCAGCTTGCGGTAGGCTTTTTTGATCTCGTCCTCGGATGCGCCTTTTTCGACACCGAGCACTTCATAATAATCTCGTTTTTCAGCCATACATGAACCTCAACTGTCTATGGATTCCCCCGCGCGGGGGTCAGAAAGCTCCAAATGCGGGCGCGCTTTTTGTGGCGCGCCCGCGTTGCTTAGCCCGTAGTCGGGGGCGGGGTGTTTACTTCTTGTCGTCGTCAACGACGGTGTAGTCCGCGTCGTAGTACTGCTGGCCGTTGTCGCCGCCGTTGCCGCAGTCGCCCTGGCAGTTCGGGTCACAGCCCGGGGTCGCGCCCGGCTGGCCGCCCTGCGGGTTGGCCTGCTGGTACATCTTCTCGCTGAGCTTGTAGAACACCTGCGTCAGCGCCTCGGTCGCGGCCTTGATGGCTGCGGTGTCGCTGCCCTTGAGGGTCTCCTTGAGCTCGTTGAGCTTGCTCTCGACCTCGGCCTTCTCAGCCGCGTCGACCTTGTCGCCCAGCTCCTCGAGCGTGCGCTCGGTCTGGTAGACCATCTGGTCGCCCTGGTTGCGGGTGTCGATCTCTTCCTTGCGCTTGGCGTCCTCGGCAGCGTACTGCTCAGCCTCGCGCACGGCCTTCTCCACGTCCTCCTTGGACATATTGGTGGAGGAGGTGATGGTGATGTGCTGCTCCTTGCCGGTGCCGAGGTCCTTGGCCGAGACGTTCACGATGCCGTTGGCGTCGATGTCGAAGGTGACCTCGATCTGCGGCACGCCGCGGCGCGCCGGAGCGATGCCGTCGAGCTGGAAGCGGCCGAGGCTCTTGTTGTAAGCGGCCATCTCGCGCTCGCCCTGCAGGACGTTGACCTCAACGGAGGTCTGGTTGTCGGCTGCGGTGGAGAACACCTGACTCTTCTTGGTCGGGATGGTGGTGTTGCGCTCGATGAGCTTGGTGAACACGCCGCCGAGGGTCTCAATGCCGAGGGACAGCGGAGTCACGTCGAGCAGGACAACGCCGGAGACGTCGCCGCCGAGCACGCCGCCCTGAATGGCAGCACCGTCGGCCACGCACTCATCGGGGTTGATGCCCTTGAAGCCTTCCTTGCCGGTGAGCTTCTTGACCATTTCCTGCACGGCCGGGACACGGCTGGAGCCGCCGACGAGCAGCACCTTCGTCAGGTCGGACGCGGTGATGCCGGCGTCGCTCATGGCCTGACGCACCGGGCCTGCGGTCTTTTCGACGAGGTGGGCGGTGAGCTCATTGAACTTGGCGCGCGTGAGCGTCACGTCGAGGTGCTTCGGGCCGGTGGCGTCTGCCGTGATGTACGGCAGGTTGATGTTCGTGCTCGTCACGCCGGACAGCTCGATCTTCGCCTTCTCGGCCGCTTCCTTCAGACGCTGCATGGCCACGCGGTCGCCCGAGAGGTCAATGCCGTCGCTCTTCTTGAACTCCTCAACGAGGTAGTTGGTGATGCACTGGTCGAAGTCGTCGCCGCCGAGGCGGTTGTTGCCGGCCGTGGCCAGCACTTCGATGACACCGTCGCCGATCTCCAGCACGGAGACGTCGAACGTGCCGCCGCCGAGGTCGTAGACCATGATCTTCTGGTCGGTCTCCTTATCGAGGCCGTAGGCCAGCGCGGCCGCCGTCGGCTCGTTGATGATACGCTTGACATCGAGGCCGGCGATCTTGCCGGCGTCCTTGGTCGCCTGACGCTGTGCGTCGGTGAAGTAGGCCGGCACGGTGATAACGGCCTCGGTCACGGACTCGCCCAGATAGGCTTCCGCATCGGCTTTGAGCTTCTGCAGGATCATCGCGCTGATCTCCTGCGGGGTGTACTTCTTGCCGTCGATGGTGACTTTATAATCCGAGCCCATCTCGCGCTTGATCGAGCTGATCGTGCGGTCCGGGTTCGTGACGGCCTGACGCTTTGCTACCTGACCGACCATACGCTCGCCGGTCTTGGAAAACGCGACGACGGACGGGGTGGTGCGATGACCTTCCGCGTTGGGGATGACGGTCGCTTCGCCGCCCTCCATGACGGAGACGCAGCTGTTGGTGGTGCCAAGGTCGATACCGATAATTTTACTCATAATGATTTCCTCCTGTATTGAAAGCAGATTGTGTATACGATTTATACTGGAATCAGTTTGCGACCTTCACGACGGAATACCGCAGCACGCGGTCTCCGATGCAAAAGCCCTTTTCAAACTCTTCCACGACAACGCCCTCGCCGTAGGCATCATCTTCGATGTGCATGACGGCGTTGTGGCGGTTGGCGTCAAACGGTTTGCCGACGGCTTCGATCTCCGACACGCCGAGCTGATTGAGCGCGGTGTGATACTGGTTCATGATGCCCTCGATGCCCTTGCGGGCGGGGTCGTCGGCCGGGGTCTGTGCCAGTGCGCGCGACAGACTGTCGTACACCGGCAGAAACTTTTTCAGCGTCTCGCAGCGGACATCGGCATAGATGTTCTCGCGCTCACGCGCGCTGCGTCGGCGGAAGTTGTCATATTCGGCGAGCAGGCGGAGGTATTTGTCCTTTTCCGCCGCGAGATCGGCCTCGATCTCTTTTTTCGTCTCTTTCTTTTCCTTGGACTCTTTGGGTTCCTTGGAGGCTTTGGGCTCTTTTTCCTTGCCCTCCTTCTGCGCGGTCTTCTTGTCCGCCTTTTCTTCGGCGTCCGGCGTGACCGGTTCGGTCTTTATGTCGTCGACGACCGGCTCCGCTTCCGGAGCGGTCTGCTTCGGGTCATTTGTTTTCGTGCTCATCTGAATCGTCTCCCTTAATGATCAGCTTGTTATCCAGCCCGGGGGGCGGAAGCGTACCGCCGCCGAGCAGCTTGGACAGGCCGGCCGCAATGAAACTGAGCTTCGCGGCGACCTTGGAATAGTCCATACGTGTCGGACCGACCACACCGATCAGTCCGCGCATATTTTCGCCCGCGTCATACGTCGCGAGCACGACGCTGCTGTCGCGCAGCTCCTCTGCCACGTTCTCCGGACCGATGAGCACACGCACCTCGTTTTCACCGCCGAGCTGCTCCATCGGGATCTCGAGCAGGTTGCTGCCGTCGGACAGGTAGCTCATGAGGCGGTGCGCCTTGTCGGGGTCGCGGAACTCTGGCTGGTGCAGCAGCTGCGACTCGCCGACGAGATACGTCTGCGCGGCGCCGGCGCCGGTGAGCGCCTCGATCGCGAAGGCCGCGATCACAGCCGTGATGCCGAGGTTATCCTGCGCGGCGCGCTCCACGGAGCTGATGAGCGTCGGCGTGATGTCCGGCTCACGGATGCCCGTGAAGTGGGCGTTGAAGACGGCGGCGAGCTTCTGGATCATGCTCTGCTCGGCCGAGACCGGCAGGTGCACGAGCTTGTTTTTCACCGTGTCGTCGCTCAGAAGCAGCACGATGATGAAGCTGTTGGCGTCGAGATAAATGAGGTCGAAGCGCCGGATCGTGACGCCGGCACTCGCCGTGAGCGTCACGGCGGGGTAATTCGTCAGCTGCGAGGCTAGACGGCTCGCGTCCGTCATGAGCTCGCCGCGCTGGTGGCGGCCCGTCAGGCTCTGGGTGATGGCCTGCGTCTCCTCGGCGGTGAGGTCCTTGTGCTCCATGAGCTCGTTGACATACATCCGGTAGCCGAGCGGTGTGGGCACGCGTCCGGCCGATGTGTGCGGCTGCTCGAGATAGCCCATAGAGACCAGCTCCGCAAGCTCGTTGCGGATCGTGGCCGAGGAACAGCCGAGATCGGCGCTCGCGGCGATGGCCTTCGAGCCGACCGGCTCCGCCGTGCGGATGTATTCCTCAATGACCGCGGCAAGTATTTTCTTTTTGCGGCTGCTGATATCCATAGGTCCCTCCGCTGGCACTCGGAGCTCCTGAGTGTTGGCACTCCTAACCTTCGAGTGCTAATTTACACCCGGGCGGGCGGAAAGTCAAGGGCTTTCTCTATATTATTGATAGAAAGTTCATATTTATTTTCCCGGCTGCACGCGGCGGAAAAAACGCCCGGTTTTCCGGCGCAAAAACCGGGCGCGGCGGAGTTGCCCGCCGCGCCCGGAAAGCGCTGATATTTCATGATTTCTGCCGCGGTGCGCGGCGTTGGGGGGATCAGTTCAGGAAGTCGCGCAGCTTCTTGCTGCGGCTGGGGTGGCGCAGCTTGCGCAGGGCCTTGGCCTCGATCTGGCGGATGCGCTCACGCGTGACGTTGAACTCCTTGCCGACCTCCTCGAGTGTGCGGGTGCGGCCGTCGACGATGCCGAAGCGCAGCTCGAGCACCTTTTTCTCGCGCGGGGTAAGCGTGTCGAGCACCTCCATGAGCTGCTCCTTGAGCAGCGAGAAGCTCGCCGCCTCGCTCGGCTCGGACGCGTCCTCGTCGGGGATGAAGTCGCCGAGGTGGGAGTCCTCCTCCTCGCCGATCGGCGTCTCGAGCGACACCGGCTCCTGCGCGATCTTGAGGATGTCGCGCACCTTGTCGACGGGCATGTTCATCTCCGCCGCGATCTCCTCGGCGCTCGGGTCGTGGCCGAGCTCCTGCAGGAGCTGACGGCTGACGCGGATGACCTTGTTGATCGTCTCGACCATGTGCACGGGGATGCGGATCGTGCGCGCCTGGTCGGCGATGGCGCGGGTGATGGCCTGACGGATCCACCAGGTGGCATAGGTGGAGAACTTGTAGCCCTTCGTGTAGTCGAACTTCTCGACGGCCTTGATCAGACCGAGGTTGCCCTCCTGAATGAGGTCGAGAAACAGCATGCCGCGCCCGACGTAGCGCTTGGCGATCGACACGACCAGACGCAGGTTCGCCTCGGCCATGCGGCGCTTGGCCTCCTCATCGCCCTCGGCCATGCGCTTGGCCAGCTCCTGCTCCTCCTCGGGGGTGAGCAGCGGCACCTTGCCGATCTCCTTGAGGTACATACGCACCAGGTCGTCGGTCGAGAACGTGTCGGCCATGGCCTCGGTCTCGTTCATCTCCTCCTCGGTGACTTCCTCGATCTCCTCGAGCTCCTCGAGCTCGGGCAGCGCGTCCTCGTCCACGGGGAGCAGCGCATCGTCGCCGAGCACGTCGATGCCAAGACTCTCGAGCCGGTCGTAAAACTTCTCGGTCTCCTCGCTCGAGAGGTTCATATCCTCGAGCACCATGAGGTCCTTGCTCGAGAGCTTTCCGGCCTTTTTGCCGCGTTCGACGAGCTCGTTGAGCTTTTCCTCCGTGGTTTTTTCCGCCTCGGGCTTTTCCGCTGCCGCGGGCTTTTTCGCCGCAGGGGCGGCCTTGGTCTTGGCCTTCGCCTGCTTTTCATCGTCGGCCGCGAGCAGCGTGTCGGCCATGGCCTTGAGTTCCGCCGGGGAGAGATTATTCATGTCTTTCTGTTCCATCTTTACCACCATACCCTTTATGTTCTTTGAGTTTGTTTGCAAATGCCAGCAGATCCGCCTCCGACATCGCAGTGCCGGCGGAGGACTGGGTCTGAAGAATGCCTATGTAATCGTCGAGCGCACGCGCGCCGTTGGAAAGCTCCGCCGGCTGCTGGATGATGCCCGTGAGCAGTGCCAGCTCGTCCGGCGTCAGCTCGCCCGAGAGCGCCGCGATCTGCACCGTGCCCGTGCCGCCGTGGGCGAGCAGGACGGTGTAAATGTGCCGCAGCTCCGGCGAGGAAAACTGCGCCGCGTCCGGCACGTTCGTCCGGCCGTAAAACAGGCCGGGGTCGAGATACAGGAGCCGGATGATACCCTGCTCGGCGGCTGCCGAGCGCGGATCGTCAAAGCGGATGCTTCGGCCGGGTGGCTGCATCGCCGTCGCGGGGCGCAGCAGGTCGCGTTCCTGTTCCTTACGCGCGCGGCTGAGCCGCCGCTTGCGCTGGCGCTGCACCTCGTCGGTCACGACCGCGGCGGGCATGCCCGCTGTCTCCGCGACGCGCATGGCGTACACCTCGCGCTCGACGCTGCCGGGCAGCTCCGCGACGATGCCCGCCGCCTCCTTGACGAAGGCCACGCGCTGCTCGTCGATCTGCAGGTCATACTTTCGCTGCACGGCGCCGAGCCGGTAATCGATGTGGTTTTCCGACTGCTCGAGCAGGTTTCGAAACGCGTCCGCGCCGAAGGTCTTGATATATTCGTCGGGGTCCTTTGCGCCCTGCATCTGCAGAACACGCACGCGCACCTCGAGCTTTTCGAGGATGCCGATCGCGCGCTGCGACGCCTTCTGTCCCGCGCCGTCGTTGTCGTAGGCGATGACGATCTCGCCCGTGTAGCGCGACAGCAGCCGCGCCTGCTCCGGCGTGAGCGACGTGCCGAGCGAGGCGACCGCGCTGTCGAAGCCCGCCTGATGCAGGCTCGCCACGTCGATGTTGCCCTCTGCCAGTATGATATACCCGCACTTTGACTTTTTAGCCAAATTGAGCGCGAACAAATTGTGGCTCTTGCTGAAAACAATGGTTTCCGGGCTGTTCATGTACTTCGGCTCGCCGTCGCCGAGGATGCGCCCGGAGAAGCCGATGACGTTGCCGCGCACGTCAATGACCGGGAACATGAGCCGGTTGCGGAACGTGTCGTACACGCCGCCGGATTTTCCGTGGCGCACGAGCCCGCCGTCAAAGAGCTCCTGCTCAGAGTAGCCGAGCGCCTTCATCGCGCGCACGAGGCTGTCCCACGTGTCGGGCGCAAAGCCGAGGCCGAAGCGCGTCACGGTCTGCGCCGTGAGCTGCCGGCGGGCGAGATAGTCTCGCGCCGGCTGCCCGGCCGGGGTCTTGAGCTGCGCGTGGAAAAAGCGCGCAGCGTCCCGGTTGAGCGCGAGCAGCCGCTGGCGCTTTTTCGCGCCGGGGTCGTCCGCCTGCTCGGGCAGCTGCATGCCGGCGCGGTTGGCCAGAAACGCCACCGCCTCCGGGAACGAGAGATTCTCGATCTCCATGATGAAGCTGATGACGCTGCCGCCCTTGCCGCAGCCGAAGCAGTGGTAGATCTGCTTATCGGGCGAGACGGAAAACGACGGCGTCTTTTCGCTGTGAAACGGGCAGAGCCCGAAGAGGTTCGACCCGCTCTTTTTCGTCAGGCGCACGTAGCTGCCCACGACATCGACGATGTCGTTGCGCTCGGCGAGCTCCTGCAGAAAGGATTCCGGAAAAGCCACGTGCGTCACCTACTTTCTGTGGTTTCCGTTGGATGTACTTCCTTATTTGATCGTCCACGCTGCGGGGATGAAGAGTTCGCTGTACACCTCCAGCGCGTAGCTGTCGGTCATGCCGGACACATAGTCGCATACCGCGCGCTGCGGCCCCTCGTCGTCCGCGATGGATTGATAGACCGCGGGCAGCTCGTCGATATGGTTGACATAATACTCCCAGATGCTGCCGAGGATGTTCTGTACCTTGCGCTCCTCGCCCTTGGCGATGGGGTTGTAGTACACGCCCTGATACATGAAGTCGGTGAACACATCCACGGCCTCCTGCATCTCCGGCGACATCTTCAGCGCGCCGTCGCCGCTGTGGGCGATGATGTCCGTGAGGATGGAGTTGATGCGCACGCTGTTGCGCTCGCCCACGCGATCGCGCACGATGGCGGGCACATCCTCCGGCTGCACGATGCCGCCGCGCATGGCGTCGTCAAGGTCGTGGTTGATGTAGGCAACGCGGTCGGCCAGGCGCACCACATCGGCCTCGAGCGTGCCGCGCGGCTGGCCGGTCGTGTGGTTGAGGATGCCGATGCGCGTCTCGTTGCAGAGGTTCAGACCGCGTCCGTCGCGCTCGATGCGGTCGACAACGCGAAGGCTCTGCTCATAGTGCCGGAAGCCGACGCCGGTGTAGATCGCGTTGAGCGCGCGCTCTCCGGCGTGGCCGAAGGGCGTGTGGCCGAGGTCGTGCCCGAGGCTGATGGCCTCGGTGAGATCCTCGTTGAGCTCGAGCGCGCGGGCGATCGTGCGCGCGAGACGCGCAACCTCGAGCGTGTGCGTCAGGCGCGTGCGGTAGTGGTCGCCCTCGGGGCGCAGAAACACCTGCGTCTTGTGCTTGAGGCGGCGGAACGATTTCGAGTGCGTGATGCGGTCGACGTCGCGCTGAAAGCACGTGCGCATCTCACACGGCGCCTCCGGTGTCGGACGCCCGGTGGACTGCGCGCTCAGCAGACCGTGCGGCCCGATGAGCAGCGCCTCGGCGGCCTCACGTTTTTCTCTCGGACAGAGCACAGGGATCCCTCCGTTTCCACAAAAAAATCAGAAAATGCGGCCGGATCGCCTTGCGCCATTTCCGGCTGCAATACTCTTATACGACATTGCTGTGCATTTCCCTCTTTTTTTTGAAAAAAAGCAGAAAAATCGCCCCGCATCCGAATATGCGGGGCGATTGTGTGCTTTGCGTGCGCGGAGATCTCAGGCGGCCTTTGCGGTCTTGGCTGCGCGCCATGCCTCGAATCTGGCGCGCATGCGGTCGTTGAGGCGGCAGAACGCCTTCATCACCGGCCACGACAGCAGACCGAACACGATGAGGATGAGCGCGCTCTGCAGATCGAGCTTCTGCAGGTTAAACAGCGTCGGGAAGCCGAAATACGCGATCACGAACAGCACGCCGAGCACGACGATCATCACCTTGCGGATGGTGTTGTACGGCTGACATGTGCGGTGCACCATCATGAGACCGACGATGCCCATGACGCCGGTGCAGATCGTGATCATGGCCGTATCGTCGAGGTGGAAGGCGATATAAAACAGCAGGATGCCCACGACCATTGCCAGATCCGTCATCGCGGCCGGCAGCGCGCGGAAGAGCACGTTGCGCAAAAATTTTCCCTTGACGAGGCTCTCGTTCGGCTCCATGGCCAGAATGAACGACGGGATGCCGATGGTCACGGCGCTCACGAGCGTGAGCTGTGCGGGGCTGAACGGGTAGGGCAGCGTGGCAAAGAGCGTGAAAAACGCGAGGAAGAACGAGAAGATGTTCTTGACCAGATACAGCGACGCGCTGCGCTCGATGTTGTTGATGACGCGGCGGCCCTCCGCCACGACCGACGGCATGGAGGCAAAGTTGGAGTCGAGCAGCACGATGTGCGACACCTGACACGCCACGTCGCTGCCGGAGGCCATGGCGATCGAGCAGTCGGCCTCCTTGAGCGCGAGCACGTCGTTGACGCCGTCGCCCGTCATGGCCACAGTGTGCCCCTCGGCCTTGAGCGCCTGCACGAGGCTGCGCTTCTGCGCCGGGGTCACGCGGCCGAAGACCGTGTACCTGCCCGCCGCTTCGCGGATGGCTTCCTCGCTCGTGAGCGTGCGCGCGTCGACGAAGCGGTCGGCGTTTTCGATGCCGGCGCGCTTGGCCACCTCGGACACGGTGCGCGCATTGTCGCCGGAGATGACCTTCACGGCCACGCCCTGCGCGGCAAAGTAGCCGAAGGTCTCCGGCGCCTCGGCGCGGATCTTGTTCGAGAGCAGGATCAGCGCGATCGGCAGCAGGCCGGCGTCCGGCGTCTCGTCCGAGAGCGCGCCGTCATACATGCCCAGCAGCAGCACGCGGCAGCCCTTGGCGGAGTAGCCCTCGATCTGCTCCTGATAGGGGTTTTCCCGCCCGGCGAGCAGCACGTCCGGCGCACCGAGCAGATACGTCTCCTCGTCGTGGAACGACACGCCGCCGTATTTCTTCGCCGACGAGAACGGCAGTGTCGCCGTCGCGTCCTGCGTCTTTTCGCCGGTGAAATAGCGCCGCAGCGCCGCCATGGTGTCGTTGTCCGCCTGCATGGCGTAGACGTAGTCTGCCATGATCATGCGGATGTCGTCGAGCGTGAAGCGGTCGTCGCACAGGGGACAGACGTCCTCGACGATCATCTTGTTTTCCGTCACGGTGCCGGTCTTATCCACGCACAGCGTGTCCACGCGCGCGAGCGTCTCGATGCAGCCGAGCTCGTGCACGAGGGTCTTGCGCTGCGCCAGACGCACCACGCCCGCCACAAGCGCAAGGCTTGTCAGCAGATACAGTCCCTCGGGAATCATGCCGATGATGGAGCCGACCGTGCTCGTCACGGCGATGGGGGCGGCGCGGTCAAGCCACACGAACTCTTTGATGAACATCACCACGCCGAGCGGAATGACGATCACGCCGATCCACTTGACGAGGTTTTGCAGCGCGCGCATCATCTCTGACTGCTGCGGCTTTTTGGCGCGCTTGGCCTCCTGCGTCAGGCGCGAGACATAGGAATCCGCGCCGACGTCGGTCAGCTGTGCGCGGCACATACCGCTGACGACGAAGCTGCCCGAGAGGAGCTTGTCGCCGGGGTTTTTCTTGATCTCGTCCGACTCGCCCGTGATGAGCGCCTCGTTGACGTAGCAGCTATCCTGCGCGACCACAGCGTCGGCATAGATCTGGTTGCCGGCGGCAAAGACGACGATGTCGTCGCGCACGAGCTGCGCCGTGTCCACGGTCACGCGCTTGCCGTCGCGCACGGCGACGGCCTTTGGGGACGCGAGGATGCTCAGCTTGTCGAGCGTTTTCTTCGAGCGCAGCTCCTGCACGATGCCGATGGCGGTGTTGACGATGATGACGCCCATAAACGTCAGGTTCAGCCACTGCTGCACTGCGATCACACACAGCGCCAGCAGGAAAAACAGCATGTTGAAGTAGGTAAAGATATTGCTCAGGACGATTTGCTTGACCGTCTTGCCCGGCGGGTCAACGGGCGCATTCGTCCAGCCGGCGTCCGTGCGCTCGCGCACCTGCGCGCTCGTGAGTCCCTGCTCCGGAGCGGGGTGAACGACCGGAATGTCGCGCCGCGCCGGTGTCTCGGGCTCTGGCGCGCGTTTGTCTTTTATTTTTTCGATCAGCTTGGCCAAAGGTCTGCCTCCAAAATGAGTATACCGAATATTATAGCGGCATTCGCTGCGGAAAAGAACAACAGTTTGTGAATAATAGCTTAAAATTGCCGAAAAATTTCGGCACTCTGTACGGTGTGTAACAGCAGCAGCGCGGTCGTCACGCTGCCGATGCCCCCGGGAACGGGCGTGCAGGCGGCGACGGTCCCGGCCGCCTCGGCCGCCACGTCGCCGAGCAGCGTGCCGTCGGGCAGGGCGGTCACGCCCGCGTCGAGCACGATCTGCTCCGGATGCACGCACGCAGGCGTGATGAGCCCCGGTGCGCCCGCCGCGGCGAGGAGTATGTCGGCCTCG
>UQSF01000015.1 GCA_900543625.1 uncultured Eubacteriales bacterium | reverse complement strand
CATACGAGATGCCGGACGTGACTGGAGTTCAGACGTGTGCTCTTCCGATCTTGCGATCTTTCGCGGCGGGGACTATCTCGGCTGCATCGCGCCCGAGACGGCACGTGGGGCAAGTATGCTCCTCGGCGTGGCCCACAACGGCGACATCGCGGTGCGCGACGGCGACGGCAGCACCGTCATGCTCACGCTCGACACGTGCAGGGCAGCCATTCGCCCGGTCTGGGACGGCGGCACGCTCGCGCGCGTGGACGTGACGCTGCGGCTGCGCGCGGGCATCTCCGAGCTGCGCACACCGCGTCGGATCACGGCGCAGGCCTATCAGGACGAGCTCAACGCGGCGCTCGCGGCGTGCGTGGGCGGCTGGGTGCGCGATGCGCTCGCGGCATCGCAGGCGCTGGAGGCGGACTTTCTCGGCGTGGGGCAGGCCGTCGCCGTGCGCAGCGGGCACAGATGGGCGGCCATCCGCGACGGCTGGGCGGAGCTCTGGCCGGATGTGCCGGTGCGCGTGACGGTCGATGCCGACGTCGGGCGCACGTACGACCTGCGCGACGGCATCGACACCACAGGAGGCGGAAGATGATGCACCTTTCCCTGACGCGGCGGCAGTATTACGCGCTGTGCACGATGGTGCTGCTCTCGCCGCTGCTGCACCTCGTGCCGCGCAAGACGGCGGCGGAGGCCGGCTGCGGCGGGTGGCTGAGCGGCGCGGCGGCGCTCGTGCCGCTGCTGCTGTTTGCGGCGCTGCTTGAGGGCATTTTGCGCCGCGGCCGACCGGGTGAGGGCATCGGTGAGATCACGCTGCGCGCGCTCGGACCGGTCGCGGGGCGGGCGGCACTGTGCCTGTACGCCCTGTGGTTTCTGCTCTACGGCGCGTTCGCGCTGCGCATCGGGGCGGAGCGCTTCATCGAGGCGGTGTTCCCGCTGAGCCAGCCGTGGCCGTTCGTGGGGACGATCCTCGCCATGGCGGTCTGCGGCGCGCTCGGTGAGCCGAAGGCGCTCTTTCGCGCCGCGGAGATCTTCTGGCCGCTGCTCGCGGGCGTGCTGACACTGGTGCTGGTGTTCGCCCTGCCGGGGCTGGACGTGAAAAACCTGCTGCCCGTGACGGCGGCGGACGCGCCCGGCGTCGCGCGCAGCGCGCTGACGGTGTTCGGCGCGGGAGCGGCGGTGCTGTTTTTTGCGGCCTTCACCGGCGGCGCCACACCGGAAGCGCCGGGCCGGGCGCGCTGCGCCATGCGCTGGTGCGTGCGCACGTGCGTGCTCGTGACGCTGCTGAGCGTGTTCACGATCGGAAACCTCGGCGCGGGGCTGACGGCGCAGCTCAACCACCCGTTTTTTACCCTGCTGCGCAACATCAGCCTCTTTCACGCGGTCGAGCGCTTCGGCGCGCTCGTGATCGGGCTGTGGGTGCTGCCGGACTTTGTGCTCGTGGCGATGCTGCTGACGCTGGCAGTCAACTGTCTGCGCGCGGCGTGCACGCGCAATGCACAGCTCTTTGCGCGCAAAAACCCGCCCGCGCTCGTGCTTTTGTGCGCGGCGGCGGTCGGCGCGGGTGCGCTGCTGCTGGCGCAAAACGCCTTCGACACGGACGCGCTGCAGACAAACGTCGTGCCGCGGCTCAATCTCGCGCTGCTCGGTCTCGGCACGGTCGGGACATATCTGACCGGCCGCGCGCGCAAAACGATCTGAGCGCAAAAACGCCCTGCCGGAAAGCCGGCAGGGCGTTTGAAGCTGTCAAAAAGTATTGCTTTTTGACAAAGGGTTTGCGGCCTGACCGCAGCGCACGCGCCGTCCGCCGGAGGCGTACGGCGCGCACGTTTGCAGGCCGAGAAGTATTTTCTTCGCCGCACATGTCGCCGAAGAAAATGATTGGACTTTCTTTGCGCCTGCGGGCGCAAACTCTACGAGGTTCTTTGACAAACCGAGAGCCCTGCCGGATGCGCTGCATCCGGCAGGGCGTTGCTGCATTATTATATAGTGTGTTACGGCGCAATGCGGTCACGCCAGCGGGCGGTGAGCCGCTCAAGCTCCTCGGCAAAGGCGTTGAGCCCCTTGTTCGGGCAGCCTTCACAGCGGCGCACGAGCGCCGTGAGCTCGCCGAGCGCGCGCTTGAGCCGCTCGAAGGCCGCACTCTCGCGGCGCTTTCCGGCGGCGGCAGCCTGCCGCTGCTCGTCGTGCCGGACGGGGCGCGGCGGCGCAACGACCGTATACACACCGGCGGCGAGGTCAAACGCGCTGCCGCTGTAGGGTGCGTCGGCCTCGTAGCCGTATTCCTCGCGCAGGCAGGCGGAAAACGCCGTGCACGCATCGTCGTCGCCGTGGTTGACGAACACGTGCGCGGGCTTTTGCTCCATGGCGTTGAGCCAGCGCAGCAGCCCGGCCTTGTCCGCGTGACCGCTCACGCCGGGCAGCACGGTGATCTCAGCGTGCACGGCGATCTCGTCGCCGAAGATCTTCACGGTCTTTTCCCCGTCGTTGAGCTTGCGCCCGAGCGTGCCCACCGCCTGATAGCCCACGAAGAGCACGGTGCACTCCGGCCGCCAGAGGTTATACTTCAGGTGATGGCGGATGCGCCCGGCATCGCACATGCCGCTCGAGGAGAGGATGACCTTGGGCGTCCGGTCGTTGTTGAGCGCCATGGAGTCCTCTTTGGAGACGGCGGTGTGCAGGTCGTCAAAATACAGCGGGTTGACGCCGCTGCGGATGAGCGCGCGCGCCTCGTCGTCGAGAAAGCTCGTGTCGGTCTGCAAAAAGACGCGCGTGGCCTCGTTTGCGAGCGGGCTGTCGACGTAGACCGGAAAGTGCGGATGGCCGTGCACCATGCCGGCGTCCTTGATCTGGCGGATGAAATACAGCAGCTCCTGCGTGCGGCCGACGGCAAACGACGGGATGACGACGTTGCCGCCGCGGTCGAGCGTGCGCTGGATGCAGTCGGCGAGCGCGCCGAGATAATCCGGCCGTTCACCGTGGCTGCGGTCGCCATAGGTCGACTCGATGAGCACATAGTCCGCGCCCGAGACGGTCTGCGGGTCGCGCAGGAGCGGCTGATTCACGTTGCCGATGTCGCCGGAAAAGACGATCTTCTTTTCCACATCGCCCTCTGTGAGCCACGTCTCGATGCACGCGCTGCCGAGCAGGTGGCCGACGTCCGTGAAGCGGATGATGATGTTCTCCCCGACCTGCACGCGCTGCCCGTAGGCGCACGGGCGCAGCAGCGTGAGCACGCCCTCGGCGTCCTCGAGCGTATAGAGCGGCTCGGGCGCAGCGCGGCCGGCGCGGGCGGCCTTGCGCCCCCGCCACTCGGCCTCGGACATCTGGATGTGCGCCGAGTCGCGCAGCATGATGCCGCACAGGTCGCACGTCGCCTCCGTTGCGTAGACCGTGCCGCGAAAGCCCTGCTTATACAGCAGCGGCAGGTGGCCGGTGTGATCCATGTGCGCGTGCGTGACGAGCACGAACTCGATCTGCGCCGCCGGGACGGGGATGTCGATGTTCTCAAACTGGTCGCGCCCCTGCTGCATGCCGCAGTCGATCAGGCCGTAATGCCCGCCGATCTCGAGCAGGGTGCAGCTGCCGGTCACCTCGTGGTCGGCGCGGATAAATGTCAGCTTCATGGGCTCGCTCCCTTTCGGTATTGTTACCTGATTTTAGCACATCTGCACGCCGCGCGCAACCGCGGCGCAAAAAAAACGATTGCCCCGGCGGGACATTTTGTCCCGCCGGGGCAGCCGGTTTGTCAAAGAACCTCGTAGCCTTTGCGCCCGCCGGGGCAGCGGCCGGTCATGCGCTCTGCAGCTGCTCGAGCGCCTCGCGGTAGCGCAGCGTGACCCGGTCGCTCCACGCGCTCCAGCAGGCGATCGCCTCGGGCACGCATCCGTCCGTCAGTCCGTCAAGCACCGCACGGTAGACCCTGCACAGCTCCTGCATATCGAGCGTGTAGGCCACCATGTAGTACGCCACGTGTGCAAGCTCGCGCGTCGAGCGCAGCATGACGCGAAAGATCATGTTGTCCGACTCGCGGAACATGCACACCAGAAACGCATTGAGCAGTTCCAGAAACGCCGCCTTGTCGCCGTCGGGCACGTAGGCGATGGCGTCCATCTGCGCGAGCAGACCGTACAGCTTTTGCATCTGCGCCGCGTCCGGGCGGCGCCCTACCCAGCAGAACCAGCCGAGCGCGACCATTTCGCGCAGCTCCAGAAACGCGTCCACCAGCTCCGGATGCGGCGTGCCGCCGTGCGTCATGATGACCGCCAGCGTCTCCAGATTTGCCCGCTCCCAATAGGGTGCGACATACGTCGCGTGGCGCGGCACGATCTCCAGAAAGCCGAGCCGCTCCAGCTCTTTCAGGGCAAGGTGTACGTTCGTCTTGCGCAGGTCGTACTGCGCGGCCAGTTCGCTCTCCGTGGGCAGCCGGTCGCCCGGATTGCGCTGCCCGCCGAGGATCTCCTTGAGCATGCGGTCGATGAACCGCTCCTGCTCTGTCCTGCTGTCCCTTTCATTTGCTTTCATAATGCTCTCTTCCCCCTTGAGACCATTGGTAATGCTACAGATTGTATTGCTTTTTCCGACAAATGTAAAGCGGTTCTAACAGTTTTTTAAATTATTTTCCACGACTGTACAAAAAACGGGACACTCGCGACCGGAGCGCCCCGTTTTTTCGATGATTTGTGCCGGCTCAGAATGCAAAGCCCATGGTCAGCAGCACCTGCGCAAGGATGTACGTGCCCATGACGGCGAAGTTCTGCTTGGTCGGCTCGGCCTTCTTGATGAAGAGCATGTCGCACAGCACGCCGTCGGACGCGAGGAAGAACGACGCGCCGAGAAACGACGCGAGCTTGCCCCACGTGAACGCCGTCACCAGCGGCAGGAACACGCTGATGCTCAGCGTGCAGAGCATGACCATGTACGCCAGCGCCAGCGGACGCAGGGCGCGCGGGATGCTCTTGCGGCTGCCCTTATAGACGACCACGATGCCCGCGGCATAGGCCGCGCACACGAGCACGATCCAGAACCAGCGCACATGCACGGCATAGGTCGTGTAGATGTGCACAAGGTAGCACACGTGGCCGAGGAAGAACGACGCCGTGCCGAGGGCGAAGAAATGCTTCTGCAGCGGCCGCAGCAGAAACAGATCGCCCAGACAGCCGAACAGCAGGCCGGCGACCACCCAAAGCGACGGCGTGTTGGCAAAGGCGAGGTACGTCAGCGCGACGACCGGCATCAGCGCGACCTTCGTCGGCTTGCGCAGATCGTCATCGCCGCGCCAGCAGCTGATGAGGTGCACGACGGCGAGCGCCGCCAAAAACACCGGGAATAACCATTTCAATACGATCATCTCATTATCCATCCTATCTCTGATCGAAAAATTTCGAGATCCGCGCAAGTTTACACCCCGTTCATTGACACGGTCCCGTACAGTAATTATAATGGATGTGATACCCAGCCGTCAATGACTATTGACAGGATTTCGTCACATCCCGTGTGGAAAGGTGTCCGGCCATGCTCTATTATCTGATGCTTGTTCCCGCCGTGCTCAGCACTGCGGTGATTTATTTTTTGTCTCCCGCGCTCAGCTACTGGTGGCTGCTGCCCGTGCTGCTCGGCTGCTTCGTGGCGGCGAACCTTGTGTACGTGCTGCTGATGTTCGTGTGCTCGCTCTTTGCCGGGCCGAACAGGATGTATGACCGCATCAGCCCGTTTTACCTTGCGCTGACGCTGGCGCTCGACGGCTGGATCCTCGCGCTCTGCCGCATCAAGATCCACGTCGAGGGGCTCGAAAAGGTCCCGACGGATTCGGAGTTTCTCTTCGTGAGCAACCACCGCTCGAACTTTGACCCCATGGTGCAGTGGTGGGTGCTGCGGCGCTGGCCGCTGGCGTTCGTGTCCAAGCCGTCGAATATGCGCAAGTTCGTCATCGGCCCGTTCGTGCGCCGGTGCTGCTTTCTGCCGATCGACCGCGAAAACGCGCGCAACGCCCTGACCACCATCAACGCCGCCGCCAATCTCATCCGCGCGCACGTGTGCTCGTTCGCCATCTACCCCGAGGGCACGCGCAGCAAAAGCGGCGAGCTGCTGCCGTGGCACGCGGGCTCGCTCAAGATCGCGCAGAAGGCCGGCGTCCCCATCGTGGTCGGCACGGTCGAGGGCACGGAGCGCATCGCGCGCAACGTCCCCTGGCGGCGTTCGCACGTGTATGTGCGCATCCGCGAGGTCATCCCCGCCGAGACCGTCAAGGCCACCACGACCAACGCGCTCACGGAGGACATCTGCGGCAAAATGCGCGCCGCACTGGGAAAGTGAAAAACGCCGCACCGAACACTCGTCCGCAAATGCGGGCGGGTGTTTTTCTCTTTCATTGGGTGCATATTTAAGTTAATGCACATGAAATTTTTATACATATTAAGTTTATTGATACATTTTTGCCAAAATTCTTGAAAAGTCCGGAAATATACCGTATAATGCAGGTGTGTCTGGAAACCCACATCGGACACGACCCCACAGAAATACCGGAATAGGAGGTTCATTCACAATGACATTCCGCAAACACGCAACCAGAATTCTTGCCCTGCTGCTGGCTGTGCTGCTGTTCGGCCAACTCGCCGCATTCCAGCTGCCGGTCTCCGCCGCGAGTGCGGTCCCGGCCGGCCACGACGGCGCGGCCTACATCCCCGCCGGAGCAGACGTCAACGACCTGCTCAGCCAGACCCTGCTGAGCAATTATGACGAGGTCGGCAGCCAGCAATGGGAATACCGCGCGACCAGCATCCTGTCGGACTACGCCGTCAAGTGGACGCCGGTCAACGGCTTTGACACCACCGGAAGCTTCTTCCGCGACCGCCTCAACGCGAGCTATCCCGCGCTCAACAGCGAATCGGCCGCACAGAGCTACGCCGTGCGCATTGAGGGGACGAGCACGGTCTACACGTTCACGAAGCTGGCTTTTCCTGCGGCGGATGCCGCAGCCCCGTCCGTGACACCGGACGCCGCGCCGGGTGCTGATCCCGCCGTGACGCCGGACACCGGCACCGACACCGCGCCGGATGCCGCACCGAGCACCGCGGCCGACACGACCGAGGGCGAACCCGGCACCTACACGCTCAACATGACCTATACCGCCGACGGCAAGATCGACTTTGACGCGCTGCGCGCCGCCATCGTCGCCGCCGTCCTGCCCGGCACGGACGTCAGCGACGTGACCGTGACCTACGAGTCGAAGGCAAAGCTCTGGCCGTACCTCGAAGACTACACGCCGCTCGAAGGCGGCTGGGCCAGAGCTTATTGGCACGATGCCATCACCGCCGGCACGTACAACGTCAAGCTCACCGCAAACGGCGAGGACACCATCGTCTCCGTGACGCTGGTCGACGCGCGCACGCAGGCGAAGATCGTGCTCAAGGAGGGTGTCTCCCTCAGCTACACGAAGGACGCCGCCGCCATGCGCACGCAGATCCTCGACAAGCTCATCGACTGGTCGCAGACCTCCGTGAGCAAGGAGGCCGCTGCCCAGAGCATGGTCGTCGAGTACTACGGCACCGGCAGCAGCGAGCACGATCTCCTGACGCACGATGACTGGTATCCGGTCGAGGGCGGCACGGTGAAATTCGGCATTGACTACACCGCGCCGAGCATCGGCGCCGGTGAAAACCAGCAGATCCGCGCGAGCTTCCCGACCACGGCCGACTATCTCGGCTGCGACGCGGTCGAGGGTACGCTCACGGTGAACAAGGCGTTCGTGCGCGTGCACGTCAAGTCCGCCGCGATCTTCTATGACGAGAAGCCGACCACGCAGCAGTATGTCACCACGAAGCCGGAGGGCGACTTCACCATCTTCAAGGTCTACAGCGGCGTGACCAGCAACGTCAAGGGCGCGATCTACCTGCAGCTGCCGGAGAGCATCCTCTCCCCGGAGGCACTGGAAAAGATCGACCCGGTCGTCAAGCTCCTCTGCGGCAAGACGCTCACGGACATCCTCAACGACGGCATGACCCTCGGCGAGCTGCGCGCGCTGTTGCAGCAGCTCGAAAAGCCGACGGATGACCTCGCCAAGTTCCTGAAGATCTTCAACATCGACATCTCCTCGTTCACGGAGCTGCTCAAGGTGGTCAACAAGATCCCCGGCGTGTTTGACAGCACGCGCGTGGCCATCGGCTCGCCGAACCGCGCGGGCATGTACCTCGTGACGGCGATCACGTCCAACCCGAACTACAAGACCGGCGTCGGCACGGGCACGCTCGTCGTGAAGATGCGCGCCACCGGTGCAAGCCTGACCTGGGATAACGACCGGACGACCTACACCACCGGTGAGCTGGAAAGCAGCCCGCTTGGCGCCACGCTCATGCGCGGTGACACCCCCGCCCACAATCAGGACGGCGTGCACTACCGCTACATCGGCACGACGGACACACACAGGCTGTACATCAGCAGCAAGGCGCCCACTGAGCCCGGCACGTACCGCCAGACCGCCTACATCCTCGGCGGCAACGACATGGCAAAGTCCATCTCCCGCAGCATCACGATCACGGCAAACTAAAGCACCCCAAAACACCAAAACGCCCGGAGCAGCAGCTCCGGGCGATTTTTGTCTCGATATGGGCTCAGTGGCTGTCGGCCATGCGGTAGCCGACACCGACCTCGGTGAAGATATACTGCGGCTCGACCGGGTTCGGCTCGATCTTGCGGCGGATGTTGGCCATGTGCACGCGCAGGAGCTTGTTGTCCCCGCCGACGCCGGGACCCCAGAGCTCTTTCATTATGGATTTATACGTGAGCACCTGCCCGGCGTGGCGGCCGAGCAAGGCGACGATCTTATACTCGTTCGGCGTCAGGTGCGTGTCCTCTCCGGCGAGATAGACGCGGTGCTTGTTGTAGTCCACGCACAGGTCGCCCACGCGGTACTCCCCCGTCATGGCCAGCGCGTCGCTCGTGCCGTCGGTGCGCGTGTGGCGCAGCGCCGTGCGGATGCGCGCCAGCAGCTCCACCGTGCCGAAGGGCTTGGTGAGGTAGTCGTCCGCCCCCATGTCGAGCGCGGCGGCCTTATCGAGCTCCGCGCTGCGCGCCGAGATGACGATGATCGGCATGCGGCTCCACGAACGGACGGAGCGGATGATCTCGCTGCCGTCCATATCCGGCAGACCGAGATCCAGCAGCAGCAGATCCGGGCAGTGCGAGGCGATCATCTCCAGCGCCGTCTTGCCGTCGGTCGCGAGCATGGGCTCGTAATCGTGGCCGCGCAGCGCCGCCTGCAGATATTTGCTGATGCCGGGATCGTCCTCGACGATGATGATTTTGTTGCGGATCATGTGTGTCCCTCCTCCGCCGGCAGCCAGAAGCGGAATTCCGCGCCGCCGCCGACTCGATTTCTTGCATAGATCTCCCCGCCGTGCGCGCGCACGATCGCGCGGCAGACGCTCAGGCCGATGCCCATGTGCCGGCTGCGGTCGGACGCTTCCACCGCGCCGAGCGGCAGATAGCCGTCAAAGAGCACGCCGAGCAGCTGCGGCGGGATGCCGTCGCCGTTGTCCGCCACGGTCAGCCAGACGCGGCTGCCCTCGTCGCGGATCTCGATGAAGATCTCCGTCGCCGACGGGCTGTGCCGGGCGACGTTTTCCAGCAGATTCAGCAGCACCTGCTCAATGAGCGTGGCGTCCATCGGCACGAGCAGGATCTCCTCCGGCTTTGTGACCGCGATGGGGATGTCCGTGGCGCAGTTTTTGCGAAAGCGCCGGATGGCACTGCCGACGATCTCCTCGACGACCTCGTCCGACTTCTCGATGACGACGCCCTCCTCGCTGAAGCGCGTGACGGACAGGATGTTCTCCGACAGGTGCAGCAGCCACTGCGCGTTCTGGCGAATCTCCTCGACCATGCCGCGCCCCTCGTCCGAGAGCGTTTCGCCCTCCTCGACCGTTGCACTCAGGCCCATGATCGCCGCGAGCGGCGTGCGGATATCGTGCGAGACGCTGCGCAGAAGATTGGCGCGCATGCGGTCCTTTTCCGCCTCGTAGCGCAGCTGCTCCTGCCGCTTGATCTGCGTGGTGAGGGTGCTCACGAGCACGCTCACGACCAGCATGACCGCAAACGTCAGCGGGTAGCCGTCGATGGAGAGATTGAACTCATGAAACGGGTAGGTAAACAGATAGTTCACGCCCACCACGCCGACCGCCGCCGCCAGCACGCCGGGCAGATAGCCGTTGGTAAAGCGCGAGATGAGCACCACCGCCAGAATAAACACCGACGTGGCAAACGGATTGTTGTCGTCATAGCACGCCGACAGCAGCATACAAATGCCGACCGCGCCGCCCATGACAAGAATGAAAACACCCAGATCGCGCAGCCACTGCGGCGCGCGTTTGCTCGCTCTTTGCATAAGCACCCCTCTTTGTCCCTCTCGTTGTTTGGTCTCCGCTCCCACGTTCAGCATAGCACAATGTGCGCCCGCGCGCGACTGTCTTTGCAGCGCAGCGCCGATTTCTTTCCGCCTTCTTAACGACTGCGTGCCGTTTTTGCCGCGTCTTTCCGGAAACTTAGCGCAGGTTCATCTTATAATGAAGTAACTTCAAGGTAAGTCACTTTGTTGCCCCGGCCGGACACCGGCCGGAGCTTTCGGGGGAAAGGAGGCAGACACATGATCTTTGCAGCAGTCGGCGGTGGTATGATCCTTGCCTGCGGTGGATTTGTGTGGTACATCCTCAAGCGCTGACACACATCGCGTCGAGAGAGGACCATGAGAGAGCACAGTGACCGCACAGTCACAAAAAAGCCAGCCGGAACGGTTTCCGGCTGGCTTTTTTTCGTTTTCAGCGGACGATCGCCTTTGTGCACAGCCAGTCGCACCAGTCCAGATCGTACTTTGCGTAGACATGGGTGCTGTCGCCGCTGGCATCGGCGCGCAGGTTGCCGTTTTCGTCGTCGAACACCTCGTTGATGTCGATGTAGAAGATGTCCTTCCCGTCGGCCAGCGCGGCAAGCTTCTCATTGAGGCGGTTGATGCGGGGGTTATTGAACGTCGCGTCCGTGCTCGAGCGCGACGGGCCGACGTGCAGGTTCGCCTCGACATAGACGATGGCGTTCGGCTGCGCGGCGCGCACGGTGTCGATCAGCGACGAGAACTTCGCCGTGATGTCATCCAGATCGTTGCCGAGCTCGTTGATGCCGAGCATGATGTAGACCTTGCCGAAGGTCTTCTGGCTCAAAAGCTGCGGCAGCGTGACCGTGCCGACGTTTTTCACGGCGACGGCCTTCGTCTGTGCGACATAGACATTGAGGCCGACGTCAGCAAAATAGGTCGCGTTTTTCAGGTTGCCATATTCGGCGATGCCGACAGTGCGCGAGTCGCCGATGAAGAGCGCGTCGTCAAAATACGACGCGTCCACGGTCGTAAACTGCAGTGGGGTCGGCTCGGGCGTGGGCGTGGGCTCGGCCGTGGTCTCCGGTGTGGGGGTGACGGTGGCGGTCGTCTCCTTGCCGGTGTCGCTGCGGTCGATCAGGCCGCGGATGAGAAACGGTGCCGCCGCGAGTGCGGCCACCAGCAGCAGGATGAGAAATTGTTGCGGTTTGATGCGTTTCATACGTCTACGCTCCTTAGAATCGGAAGTACATAAAGGGGTCGTTCATGCCCTTGCTCAGGCAGTACAGGCACAGCCAGAACAGCACGGCCAGAATGACCGCGCCGACCCACGTGCTCTTGAACCGCCGGTACAGATACGCCGGCAGCGACGTCGAGCACAGCAGGCCGAGGATGAGAAACACGCCGTAGGTCTTGCCGTACTTGAGAAAATCGAGCGGGTAGGCCGCCGCCGTGCGCGAAAACAGCGGGAACAGGCGGCCGAAATACGCCCCGAGCTGCCCGAAGTCCGACACGGAGAACACCGCCCACGACACCGGGATGAGCACGATCATGTACAGGTGCCCGAGTATCGGCCAGCGGTCGAGATACTTCTTGAGCCAGAGCTTTTCCACGACCAGCACCGCGAACAGCCCCAGACCCCAGAGCAGGAAGTTCAGGTGCGCGCCGTGCCAGAGGCCGGTCGCAAGCCAGACGACGAGGAGGTTGAAGATCATGCGCTTGCGGCTGCAGCGGCTGCCGCCGAGCGGGATATACAGATACTCGCGGAACCACGTGCCGAGCGTGATGTGCCAGCGGCGCCAGAACTCCGTCATGCTCAGCGCCAGATACGGGCAGCGGAAGTTCTCCGGGATGTGGAAGCCCAGCATCCGGCCGATGCCGATGGCCATGAGCGAGTAGCCCCAGAAGTCAAAATAGAGCTGGAACGAATACGCGAACGCGGCCATCCACGCAAGCGGCGTCGAGAGGCTCTCGAAGCCGATGGTGGTCACGTCTCTCCAGAGGCCGCCGAGCTGGTTGGCAAGCAAAACCTTGAGCGCCATGCCGAACACGAACAGCTTGAGCCCGTCGACCGCCTGACGCAGCGACACATTGCGCGCGCCGAACTCCGGCTGCAGCTCCGTATAGCTCGCGATCGGGCCGGAGACCAGCTTCGGGAACATGGTCAGGTACGTGCCGAACGTGAGCAGTGAGCGCTCCGGTGCGACCGTGCCGCGGTAGACATCCATGAGATAGCCCACCGCCGAGAACGTGTAGAAGCTGATACCGACCGGCAGCGCCCAGCGCAGCAGCGGGATCGCCGCCTTGCCGCCGGACACGAGCCCGAGCGCACCGTTGACGCCGGTGAGCACGAAGTTGAGATATTTAAATAGGAACAGCCACAGGAAATTGTAGCAGATGCCGAGGATGAGCCACAGCTTCGCGCGCGGCTTGTCGCGCACGATGGCCAGACCCAGCCCGTAGTTGACCAGCACCGATGCGGCCAGCAGCGCAAAATACGCCCACTGACCGTCCAGCCCGATGATATAAAACACACTGCTCCCCGCCAGCAGCACGGCATTGCGCGCGCCGGCCGGCCGCGACGGTGTCAGATAGTACACCAGCAAGAACGCCGGAAAGAAGCAAAACAAAAACGACAGGCTGCTGAAAACCACGGACCTTTCTCCTCCTGAACCTCAAAAAACAAAACGGCAAATTTACATAACAAATTCGCATGGAAAGGGTATCATAAATTTCGGTGTTTGTGTGTGTTTTCCGGCAAAAAAACTGCACAAACTTTCCGGTCGAATTTTGGTAGTTTTCGTGGTAGTTGCCGCACGGGCGGAAATTCTGTCCGGCGGAAGAAAAAATCTCCGGCGCCGGTACGCGACCGGCGCCGGAGCGGCAGAATATGCGGATGTTTTTGCGTGCAGACGCGCCCGTCAGCTCAGCAGCACCTCGTCGGATTCGACCTGCATGCCCGCGACCTCGGCGAACTTGTCGAGCAGGTCGCGCTTGGTCAGGTGCTGCTTTTCCTCGCCCTCGATGTCGAGGATGATGCGCCCCTCGTTCATCATGATGAGGCGGTTGCCGTGCACGATGGCGTCTTTCATGTTGTGGGTGATCATCATGGCGGTCAGCTCGTTTTCGCGCACGATGCGGTCCGACAGCTCGAGCACCTTGGCCGCCGTCGCGGGGTCGAGCGCCGCGGTGTGCTCGTCGAGCAGCAGCAGCTTCGGCTTTTGCAGGGAGGCCATGAGCAGCGTCAGCGCCTGACGCTGGCCGCCGGAGAGCAGGCCGACCTTCGCCGTCATGCGATCCTCAAGCCCGAGGCCGAGGGTCTTGAGCCGCTCGTGGTATTCCTCGCGCTCGGCGTTCGTGACGCCCCAGCGCAGGGTGCGCTTTTTGCCGCGGCGCGCGGCGAGGGCGAGGTTCTCCTCGATCTGCATGTTTGCGGCCGTGCCCATCATGGGGTCCTGGAACACGCGGCCGATGTACTGTGCGCGGCGGAACTCCGGCATGGCGGTCACGTCCACGCCGTCGAGGATGATGCGCCCGTCATCCACCGGCCAGACGCCCGCGACGGCGTTGAGCATGGTGGATTTTCCGGCGCCGTTGCCGCCGATGACGGTCACGAAATCGCCCGGCTTCAGGTGCAGCGACAGCCCGTCGAGCGCCCGCTTTTCGTTGATCGTGCCGGGGTTGAAGGTCTTGGAGATATGGTCTAACGTCAGCATATCACTTGCCTCCCTTCTTCAGACGGTGGAACGAGCTCTTGGCCTGCCCCTTGAGATACGGCACAGCCAGGAACGCCGCCACGATCACGGCCGTGAAGAGCTTGAGATCGTTCGGGTCGAGCTTGAGCCAGAGGATGAGCACCATGACGAGGTAATACACGATGCCGCCGAGCACGACAAAGCCCAGACGCACCGAGAAATTGCAGCCCTTGCGGAAGAAGGCGTCGCACAGCACCTCGCCGATGATGACGGCGGCGAGGCCGATGACGATCGCGCCGCGGCCCATGTTGATGTCGGCAAAGCCCTGATACTGCGCCATCAGGCCGCCGGAGAGCGCGACCATGCCGTTGGAGAGCGACAGGCCGAGCACCTTCATGGCGTCGATGTTGATGCCCTGCGCGCGGCTCATGGCGGGGTTGGCGCCGGTGGAGCGGATGGCGCTGCCCTGCTCGGTGCCGAAGTACCAGTACAGCAGCGCGATGAGCACCGCCGCGAGCAGCAGCCCCTTCCAGATCGCGCCGGGCACGCTGCGCAGCGTCAGAAACAGGTCGTACTTATCCGGGTTGACGGGGGTGTTGGCCTTCATGCTCATAATGCGCAGGTTGATCGAGTAGAGCGCAAACTGCGTCAGGATGCCGGCGAGGATCGCCGGGATGCCGAGCTTCGTGTGCAGCAGGCCGGTCACAAGACCCGCAAGCAGACCCGCAGCTACGGCGACCAGCAGCGCCGCCCATGCCGGCCAGCCCGCGACGATGAGCACGACCGTCACGGCGCCGCCGGTGGTGAACGACCCGTCGACCGTCAGATCGGCGACGTCGAGCAGGCGGAACGTGATGTACACGCCCAGCGCCATGATGCCCCAGATGATGCCCTGCGCAACGCCGCCGGGCAGGCGCGAAACCAGATTCGGCAGGCTCAGGGACGCAAGAACCAGTGAATTCATATCATTACCTCATAGTGTGGAGTATCCCTGCCGCAGAAACTGCGGCAGGGAGCCGGGAATCGTGTTGAAAATCAGCCGATGGCCGCGTAGTCGCTCGGGATGGTGAGGTTGTAGAGGCTGGCCATCTCGGGGTTGTACTTCTTGACCGGGTTCGGGTAGTACTCGATGGCCATGGTGGAGATGTCGGCCTCGCCCTTGAGGATCTTCACGGCCATCTCGCCGGTGGTGCGGCCGAGCTCGTAGTAGTCGATGGACAGCGTCGCAACGCCGCAGCCCTTGCAGATGCCCTCCTCGCCGGCGACGATGGGCTTCGTGGCAGCGCCCTTGATGGCCTCGGCGCAGGAGGCGGCGGTGTTGTCGGTCGGGACATAGAGGACATCGTTGGCGTCGCTCGCCGTGCCGGTGACGGAGACGACGTCGTTCGTATCGGCGAAGGTGTAGATGGTGACGGTGCAGCCGGCCTTTTCAAGCGCGGCCTTGACGACGTCCGCCTGGTAGACGGAGTTCGGCTCGCCGGAGCAGTAGATGATGCCGACGTTCTTGGCGTCCGGGAACAGCTCCGTGATCATGGCCGCCTGCTGATCGAGCGGCGCAAGGTCGGACGTGCCGGAGATGTTGCCGCCGACCGTGCCGGAGAAGTTATCGATGCCGAGCGCGACGCCGTACTCCGTGACGGCCGTGCCGAGGATCGGGATGTCCTTCGTGGCGGCGGCCGCAGCCTGCAGCGCGCCGGTCGCGTTGGCAAGGATCAGATCCACGCCGCTGGACACGAAGCCGTTGCAGATGGTGGCGCAGGTGGCGCTGTCACCGGCGGCGTTCTGCTCGTCGAAGGTGACGTTCTCGGCGCCGAGCGCGTCGGTGATCGCATCGCGGAAGCCCTTGGTGGCCGCATCGAGCGCGTCGTGCTGCACAAGCTGGCAGATGCCGACGGTGTAGTGCTTATTCTCGGCCTTGTCGCCGCTGCCGCCGCAGGCGGCCAGCGACAGCACCATGACCACGGCGCAGAGCAGAGCAGTGAGTTTTTTGATGTTCATCTTTTTTCCTCCTTAATGCATTGCCGGCAAAGAAAAAAGCCGCACAATCGTCTGTGCAGCCTTGTCAAAACCGGACCGGGAAGTCTCAGATGGTTCTGGTATGATCGCAGCACAAACGACTATTACCCTCGATAAAGTAATAGTAGGAATATGCGCTTGCAAATCGGACCAGACGCATGATTGCGGCCTCCTGTAGTGAAGATGTGCCTACTTTAGCGCTTTTAGCTGCTGAAGTCAAGCGCATTTGGCAAAAAACTTCACTTTTAGCACTTCGCACAATTTCCCGCCGTGCTCTCCGCTTTGTTTTCGGCGTTTTGTTTCTCTCCGGCGCAGCATTGACGCTCTCCGGCCGGTGTGCTATATTAAGAACAGGATTTTCTCCCGGAAGGAGGCGCGCCATGAAAACACCGCAGGAGCTGCTGCATCAGGCGCTGGAGGCGGGCGAATGCCTGCTGCCGGACGCACCGCCCGGCGGACGCAGCGCGCACCCGACCGTGTTCGTGCACGGGCTGCTTGGCTGGGGCGCGCAGGATGCGCTCTACCGCGCCGTGCCCTACTGGGGACTCGCGGCGGGCGACGTGCTCGGCTATCTCAACCGCTGCGGATACGACTGCCGCGCGGCCTCGGTCGGCATCATCTCGAGCGCGTGGGACCGCGCGTGCGAGCTCTACGCCGCGCTCACCGGAGGCAGGGCCGACTACGGCATCGCGCACGCGCAGCGCTTCGGCCACGCGCGCTTCGGCACGGCATATCCCGCGCCGCTCGTGCCCGGCTGGGGCGCGGACAAGCCCGTCGATCTCGTCGGGCACAGCTTCGGCGGCGCAACGGCGCGGCTGCTCATGCAGCTGCTCGCGCACGGCTGCCCCGAGGAGGTGCAGGCGGCCGAGGCCGCAGGTGAGACGCCCTCGCCGCTGTTCACCGGCGGCAAGGCCGGCTGGGTGCACGCGCTGGTGGCCATCGCCGCACCGCACGACGGTTCGACATTTCCCGACGTGCAGCCGGATGCTGCGAATGCGCTCTCGACGCTGTTTCTCGGCGCGGCGCGCGCGCTCGGCATCTCGGCGTTCAAGGGCGTGTATGACTTCCGGCTCGACCAGTTCGGCATCCGCCGCGACCCGGACGAGCCGATCACGACGGCCGCGCTGCGGATGCTGGCGCAAAACCCGCTCCCGGCGGGCGACAACGCCTTTGACGACCTGCGCTGCGCCGGTGCGCGCGCGCTCAATGCGCGCATCGACACACTGCCGGACGCCTGGTATTTTTCCATCCCCTGCTGCCGGACGCTGCCGCGCCTGCTCACGCACGACCAGAAGCCCGACACGGCCATGACGCCGCTGCTCTGGCCGTTTTCGACCGCGATGGGGCGCGCGGGCGGCGCCGTGCCGTCCGACTGGCTGCCGAACGACGGCCTGGTCAACACCGTCTCCGCCCGCTGTCCCGGCGGCGCGCCGCACACGGACTTCGCGCCCGGTCAGACGCCGCAGCGCGGCGTGTGGCAGGTGCTGCCGGTCGAGGAGCTGGACCATCTGGCCGCGATCGGCGGCGTGATGAACACCGGCGTCGTGCGCACACGTATGTTTTACCGCCGGGTCATGGCGCTGCTCGACGCGGCCGCCGCGGCCGACGCCAACTCGTGATCCCCGCCCGGAACCGGGCATACGATACCGCAAAGTGCACAAGATAAGATAAGGAGTGTATGGATTATGGATTCTATTGAAAGCTATCTGCGCAAGCTGATCGTCGCCTCCGTGGGCGCGGCCGACCTCGGCTGCGAAAAGCTCGGCAAGCTGCTCGACGAGTGCGTCGCACGCGGCGAAGTGACTGTGGAGAAGGGGCGCGTGCTCAACGAGGAGCTCAAGCGCACCTGCAAGCAGGCCGCCGCCAGGGACGCGGACGAAAAGCCCGCCGTGGACGTGGACGCCATGAGCGCCGACGAGCGCGAGGCGCTGCTGCAAAAGCTGCTGGCCAAGAAGGAAGCAGACTGATGGCCGGCCCCGCCGCGCAGCTCGACGAGGCCAAGCGCTTCGCCGAGATCGTCGCCATACTGCAAAAGCATCACCTCGTTCAGGGGCTGACGCCGGAGAAGGTGCGCGATATTTTCGTGGACCTCGGACCAACGTTTGTCAAATTCGGACAAATTTTGTCCATGCGTTCGGACATTCTGCCCAAAGAATACTGCCTCGCGCTCGAGACGCTGCGCACGGACGTGACGCCCATGCCGCTGACCGAGGTGGAGCGCATCCTCACGCAGGCCTACGCCCGCCCGTGGCAGGAGGTCTTTTCCGACATCGGCATCCGGCCGCTCGGCTCGGCCTCGATCGCGCAGGTGCACGCAGCGACCCTGACCGACGGCCAGCGCGTGGTCGTGAAGGTGCAGCGCCCCGACCTGTATGAGATCATGAGCCGCGACGTGCGCCTGCTCAAGCGCGCCGCCGTGCTGCTCAAATACACGCCGCTCGCGAGCGCGCTGGACTTTCACGCCGTACTCGACGAGATCTGGCGCACCGTGCAAGAGGAGCTCGACTTCACGATCGAGGCGGACAACATCGCAGAGTTCAAACGTCTCAACGACGGCGTGGCCTACGCCGACTGCCCGGCCACGTACCCGAAGTGGTGCACGAAGAACGTGCTCGTCATGCAATACATCGGCGGTCACCAGATCGACGACGCCGCCGGTCTGCGCGCCGACGGCTACGACCTCAACGAGATCGCCGTCAAGCTCGTGCACAACTATATCCGCCAGATCACGGTCTACCGCTTCTTCCACGCCGATCCGCACCCCGGCAACATCCGCGTGCAGGACGGGAAGATCGTCTGGCTCGACCTCGGCATGATGGGGCGCATCAGCCCGCGCGAGGCAGAGCTGTACATGGGCATCATCCGCACGATCTACGAGCAGGATGTGCCCGCACTCACGGACACGCTGCTCTCGCTCGGCCAATATACGCGCATGCCCGACCGGCAGGCGCTCGCCGAGCGCATCGGTATCTTCCTGCACAAGTACGAGGCCATGCCGATGGCCGACATGGACATGGGCGTGCTGGTGGACGAGTTCGTGCAGATCCTCAATGAATACGGCGTGTCCGTGCCCGGCTCGCTGACGATGCTCGGGCGCAGCCTGCTCGTCATTCAGGGTATGCTCACGAGCGTGTCGCCGGACGCGAATGTCATCGAGATCGTGGCGGAGTATGTCAAAAACACCGCCCTGAGCCGCGAGCACATTGAAAAGAAGGTCAAAACGCTTGCGCAGCAGCTCGCCCGCTCCGGCGAGAAGCTCACGGTGCTGCCGGCGCAGCTGTCGGAGTTTTTCGGCAAGGCCAACGCCGGACAGCTGACCGTGAACGTGAAAAAGTCGTGGTCGGATGCGGCGCGTGCCGCGCACTCGAAGCTGCTGAACCGGCTCATCTTCGCGCTGCTGGACTGCTCGCTGCTGTTTTGCGCGGCCATCACGTGTCTCGCCCCGCTGCCGCGGGTGCTGGGGCTGCCGTGGCCGGCGCTGGTGTTTTTCGCCGCCGCCATCGCCATGACGCTCGCGCTCTTTGACCGCCGCCGCTGGACGGTGTAAGGCACAAACACAGAAAAAAGGCCGCCTGATGGCGGTCTTTTTGCGCTCATACATCTCCGCTGCGGCGCAGGTGCTCCAGAAACGCCGTGCAGCCGCGCACGATGTCGGCATATGCCGCTCCGAAATCATCGGTGTACCACGGGTCGGCGATGCCGCGCTGCTCCCCCGCGAACGACAGCAGCGGACGGATCTTGCCGTCCGGGTCGTGCGGGAGGATGCGGCGGAGGTTGCGCGCGTTGTTTTCGTCCATCGTCAGCAGCCAGTCATAGGCGTCGTAGTCGCGCGGCGTGACCTGCACGGCGGCGCGGTGACCGACGGGGACGCCGTGCGCGCGCAGCTCGGCGCGTGCGGGCGGGTAGACGTCGCTGCCGATCTCCTCGCGGCTCGTCGCCGCCGAGGCGATGTAAAACCGCTGCGCCAGCCCCTGCCGCTGCACCATGTCGCGGAAGATATACTCCGCCATCGGGCTGCGGCAGATGTTGCCGTGGCAGATAAAAAGCACTTTTATCATCAAAACATTCGTTCCTTTCCGTCCGGATGCGCCATGATAGCACGGCGCGGGACAAATGTCCAGCCCCTGCAAAAAGCGGCTTGACTTTCCGGGGCACGATGCTATAATGGCCTCGGTTTCAGACCGAATACACCACAAGTGAGGTGAGAACATGGACAGCTGCAGTCAGGGTCACAGTAGGGGCAGAGAGCTCCGGTGCACAGGCGATCATCAGGCGCTGTTCGTGTTCTGACAGGGCCTCACTGCGCGACCGGACCCGCTGTCCTTCCCGAGCTGCATACCCAAGGGGTAAAGGGGGAATGAGACAGCGGTTTTTTCATGCCCGTTTTCCTCTGACCCCGGAAGCTTTTGCACAAAGGAGGAAGACGATATGTCCGAAAAGAACAACACTCCGCCGGAGATCACCCCCGGCGACCGCCACCCGGACTACAAGGGCGAGATCGCGGCGCTGCTGCGCGGCAACCTTGCGCCCGGGCAGCTGAGAAACAGGCTCGAGGATTACCACGAGCGCGACATCGCCGAGGCGCTCGAGCTGCTGCGCCGGGACGAGCGCTGCCGGCTCTATGCCCTGCTCGACGCGCCGACGCTGGCCGGTGTGCTCGAATACACCGAGGACGATATGCCCACCTATCTCGAGGAGCTGGGCATCCGCAAAAAGCTCGAGATCCTGCCGCTGCTCGATCCGTCGACCGCGGCGGACTACCTCAAGGGGCTCGAACGCGCGCAGCGCAGCGCGCTCGTCGACCTCATGGACGACGATGTCAAGCGCGACCTGTCGTTTCTGAGCTCGTTCGACGAGGACGAGATCGGCAGCCGCATGACCACCGACTTTGTCAGCATCCGTGCCGACATGACCGTGCGTCAGGCGATGAAGGAGCTGATCCGGCAGGCCGCCGACACCGCCAACATCTCCACGCTCTACGCCGTCGACGCAAACGGCGTGCTCGTCGGCGCGATCGACCTCAAGGAGCTGATCATCGCGCGCGAAACCACCGCACTCGACGACATTCTCATGACGTCCTACCCCTATGTCTACGCGGACGAGCTGATCGAGGACTGCGTCGAGCGCATCCGCGCCTATTCCGAGGACTCCATCCCCGTGCTCAACGCCGACAACCGCCTGAGCGGCGCGCTGACGGCGCAGGTCGTGGCGGAGCTCGTGGCCGACGAGCTCGGCGAGGACTATGCAAAGCTCGGCGGTCTGACCGCCGGAGAAGATCTCGAGGAGCCGCTGCGCCGCAGCGTGGCCAAGCGTCTGCCGTGGCTGGTGATCCTGCTGGGGCTGGGGCTCGTGGTCTCGAGCGTGGTGGGGCTGTTCGAGCGTGTCGTCACGCACCTGACCGTCATCATCTGCTTCCAGTCGCTCGTGCTGGACATGGCCGGCAACGTCGGCACGCAGTCGCTGGCCGTGACCATCCGCGTGCTGATGGACGAGGACGTCAGCCCCCGGCAGAAGCTCGCGCTGGTGGGCAAGGAGGCGCGCGTCGGCTTGATGAACGGCCTGCTGCTGGGGCTGCTGTCCTTCGGCGCGATCGGGCTGTATCTGATGGCGGCGAAGGGCGCGGCCGCGGCCTTTGCCTTCTCGGTGTCGTTTTGCACCGGCACGGCGCTGCTGGTGTCCATGCTGCTCTCGAGCATCATTGGCACGACCGTGCCCATCCTCTTCAAGCGCCTCGGCGTCGACCCCGCCGTGGCCTCCGGTCCGCTGATCACGACGGTCAACGACCTTGTCGCCGTGACCGCGTACTACGGACTGGCGTGGCTGCTGCTCATCGAGGTCCTGCACTTTTAAGACTGTCAAAAAGTGTTTGACAGTATCAAAAACAGCGAAGCACGATTTGTCAGAAGCCTCGCAGAGTTTCGCCGCCGCAGCGGCGAAAGATATTCCAATCATTTTCTCCGGCGACATGTGCGGCGGAGAAAATACTTCTCGGCCTGCAAACGTGCGCACCGTCCGCCAACGGCGGACAGTGCGTGCGCTGCAGTCAGGCCGCAAACCCATTTGTCAAAAAGGAATACTTTTTGACAGGCTGAAAAACAGCGAAGCACGATCGTGCTTCGCTGTTTTTGTTTGCGTTGAATCGTTAAATTTTGTGCTCCTGCTTTGCGCTCTGCGCGCCGTGCGCCTTCGGCGGGTAGAGCTGCCGGCGCAGGTCGCGCGGCAGCACCCAGCGGTCAAACAGGGCGAGCACACCCGGCAGAAACAGCAGGATGAGCAAAATGGCCGCAAACGCGCCGATGGAGATCGTGCGGCAGATCTGCTCGACGGCGAGGTTGCCGAAAAAGCGCCCGTCGACCGCCGTGACCAGCACGAGGATCGAGCCGGAGGTCAGCACCGTGTGGATGCTGCCGCGGTAGGCCGCGATGAGCGCATCGCGCACGGGCATACTCGCGCGCATCTCCCGGTAATAGCTCGTATAGAGGATGCCGTAGTCGATCGTCGCACCCATGAGGATACATTCGACGATCAGCAGCGCGAGGTAATAGATCTCCAGCCCCTGCAGGCCGACGACCATGACCGTGATGTACACGCCGCACTGCACCAGCAGCACCAGCAGCGCCGGAATGATCAGCGAGCGGAACGTGAACACGACGACGAGGAAGATCGACACCGCCGTCAGGAGCGTGATGAGCAGCAGCTCACTGTGGAAGCTGTTTTCCATCTCGTAGCCCATGGCGCTGTTGCCGATGAGGTAATGGTCCCCGGTCGTGTCGGCGTCAAGCTCGCGCATGAGCCCGGAAATGAACGCGCTCGTCTCGGCCGATTCAACCGGCAGCGTCGTCGTGAGCACGAGCCGGGAGTAATTGCTGCCGCGCAGCTGCGCGACCGCATCGGTGAGCATCGTCTGCGCGCCGGTGATCTGCGCGCGCATATCGTCGGTCAGGAAGGAGGCAAAGCGCGCGTCGGTCAGGAACTGATCATGCAGGTAGTCAAACAGCTCCTGCATGGACATCGTCCAGTCGGCCTCACCGCGGTTGACGCTCGCATAGTAGAGAAACAGCAGCTCCATCGTGCCGCGGTCCATCTGGCTCGAGAGACCGCCGAAGAGGTTTGCCAGCCCCGCCGCCGTGTACGCCTGGCCGGAGGCGACGGCGTTGATGACCGTGCGCGCCGACTGCAGCTGCGCGGTGTCCACGCCGCTGAGCTGGGAGGCAAAGCGCGCGTCCGGCAGCACCTCCTGGCAGAGGAAGTTCACAAACTGCTGCACCGACAGCGTCCAGCCGCTCGTATCGCCGTGGCGGCTGTTGTAGAGCATGTACAGCTGCTGCATCTGCCCGGCGTCCATGCCGAGGACGCTCGCAAGCTGCGGTGCCGTGTACTGCGTGCCGTAAACGGAGCCGTTGATGATCCAGCTCAGCTGCGTGATCTGCTGCTCCTGCGCCTCATCGAGCAGGCCGCCGCATTCGACGAGGAAGTTTGCTATGTTCTGCATCGACACCTCCCACCGGCCGCCCGAGAACAGGTCGCCCCGGGACGCGTGGTAGGCAATGAAGAGCGTATTGACGGTCGACTCGTCCATGCCGAGCAGCGCGGCGATACCGGCGGTGTCGCGCGGCGTGGTCATGGCGGTGACATCCGTGAACGTCTGCAGCTGCGATGCCTGTGCGCGCGCCGCGTCATCCATCATGCCCGCCATGGTCGGGTCGGTGAGCACCTCGTTATTGAGGAAGTTCGAGAAGGCGGGGATCGTCATCGTGCCGCTGCCGTCCGCGCCGCCGTGCTGCATATAGTAGTAGAGCAGCAGCTGCTTTGCGTCCGACGCGCTCATGCCGAGAAATTCGGCCAGCGACTCCGCCGTGCGCTGCTGCGTGAGCGCCGCGGGATCGGAGAACTTCATCAGCGTCTGGAGGTTTGCCGTCAGGCTCTCGTCGATGTACGGCGCGAAGGTGGCGTTGTTGGCGACGTTTTGCGACAGGAAGCGCAGAAACTGCGCCGCCGTCATGGTCACGCTCTGCCCGTTGCCGTGCACGTCGTAGTAGATCATGCCGAGCATATCGGCGCTGACCGGGATGCCGGCCTCGAGCGCGCCGATGGCGTTGGCCATCTGCTCGGCGGTGCACTGGCGGCCGAGCGTGGTGGAATAGGACATGGCGCTCTTGACGTTCGGGTCGTCCTCGAGCCGGTCGGCCAGCGCGGAGACGGCCGCCTCGTCCTGATTGTTGTACAGCACCACGAGCGGGTTGTCCGGCGGGAACACCTCGGCCACGGGGTCGGGGTCGGTGAGCGTGTAGGAGATCTGCGTCGACAGCTGCAGGATGTATGCCCCGGCAAACAGCAGCACGAACGCCGCTGCGATCACGCCGCGGCAGCGGTAGCTGAAGCGGCCGAGCCCCGCGAGCACGCTTTTGCGCTCGCGCTTGGGTGCGCGCGGCTTTTTCATCGTCTTGCGGACGACCTTATCCGCCCACAGGATCAGCCCCGGCAGCACCGTGAACACGCACAGCAGACTGAACAGCACGCCCTTGGCCAGCACGATGCCGAGATCCATGCCGATCTTAAAGCGCATGAACACCAGCATCAGCAGACCGACGATCGTCGTGACCGAGCTGCCGGTGATCGAGCCGAAGGCCGCCGTGAGCGCGCGCGTCATGGCGCTCTCGCGGTCGTCGCCCTTGGCCAACTCCTGCCGGTAGCGGTTCATGAGGATGATGGAGTAGTCCATCGAGAGCGCGAGCTGCAAAATGGCCGAGATGCTCGCCGTGACGTCCGACGTCTCGCCGAGGATGATGTTCGTGCCCTGGTTGAGCAGCACCGCCACGCCGATCGTCAGCAAAAACAGCACCGGCTCAAAGTATGACGGGCAGGCGATGAGCAGGATCGTCGTCACAAGCACGATCGAGAGGATGAACACGATCGGCGGGATGCTCGGCGTCGAGGTATCGTCGCTGCGCACGGCCACATCATAGCCGGCGAAGCGCTCGGCCACGTCGCGCTCGATCTGCGCCTCCTCGTCGGAATTGTAGTCATAGAGTGTCGAGAGCTTGTAGAGCGTGGCATCATCGCGGTTATAATCGCTGCTGTCCGGCTCGTAGGCGACGCTCTGCACGTTCGGGATCTCGGCAAGCTGCTCGCGGATGGCAAGCTTTTCGCGCGCATCCAGCCCGCGGAACATGACGCGGATGGTATACGTCTGCACCGCATCCGGGAACGCCTCGTTCATGTGATCCATACCGATCTTCATCTGCGAGCTGTTCGGCAGATACTTGGTCATGTCGGTGTTGACACCGACAAACGGCATCAGCGCCGCGCACACACCGGCCAGGATGAGCATGACAACAAGCAGGAGCTTGCGTTTTTTGACGATGAAAGCTGCGATCTTCTGCATGGTTGGGGAAACTCCTTTCGCGCGCCGGCAGGTAGTCAAAAGCAAAAAACCAATGGTTAGAGTTAATTGAATATTATAGCACATCGGCGAAAAATGTGTTATGCTTATTTCAAACATTTTTAAATAAATATATTAAGGAGGCCATCCTATGAAAAACGATTTTCTGACCCTGATCCGCACCCGGCGCAGCATCCGCGCCTACAAGCCGGACGCCGTGCCCGCGGACGTGCTTGCGCGTGTGCTCGAGGCCGGAACGTATGCCCCGTCCGCCATGGGCGCGCAGTCGGCGATGATCGTCGCCGCGGTCTCTGCCGGGGCGCGTGCGCGGCTGACGGAGCTCAACGCCGCCGTGATCGGCAAGGACGTCGACCCCTACTACGGCGCGCCGGTGATCGTGGTCGTGCTCGGCGACGGCGGGAGCGCAAACTACATGGCCGACGGCAGCTGCGTGCTCGAAAACCTCATGCTGGCCGCGCACGCCGAGGGGCTCGGCTCCGTGTGGGTCAACCGCGAGCGCGAGATTTTCGACAGTCCGGACGGCAAGGCGCTGCTGCGCGACTGGGGTCTGCCGGAGACGCTGCGCGGCGTCGGCGCGATCGCGCTCGGCTACGCCGCCGGTCCCGCGCCCGAAGCCGCCCCGCGCAAGGAAAACTACATCGTGCACGTCTGAAAAGGCATGAAAAAACGCCGGCCTTTCCCCTTGTGGGAAAGACCGGCGTTTGCTGCGTTTATCGCCTGTTACGGCACGATGCGCGTGCCGCTCTCGCCGCGCATGGCGGCCGGTGCCTGCGCGAGCGAGGCGATGACGGCGCGCCGCCGCCAGCCGCTGCGCACGAACTGCACGGCGGCGGCAACCTTCGGCTGCATCGAGCCCGCGCCGAACTGTCCCTCGCGCAGGTAGCGCTCCGCCTCATCCGCGTGCAGCACGTCGAGCGCGCGCTGCTCCGGCGTGCCGAAATTCAGGCAGACGTGGTCGACCGCCGTGAGGATGAACAGATAGTCCGCGCCCACGGCCTCGGCCAGACAGGCGCTGGCAAAGTCCTTGTCGATGACGGCGTCGACTCCATAATAATCCCCGTGCGCGTCACGCGCGACCGGCACACCGCCGCCGCCGCAGGCGATGACGATATACTCATTGTCGAGCAGGTTCAGGATCGAGCGCCGCTCGACGATGTCCACCGGCTTCGGCGAGGCGACGACACGCCGCCAGCCGCGCCCGGAATCCTCCTGCATACGCAGCTTGGGATCGCGGCTGAGCATCCGCTGTGCCGCAGCCGCGTCGTAAAACGCGCCGATGGGCTTTGCCGGTGTCTGAAAGGCGGAGTCGTCCGGGTCGACGACGACCTGCGTGACGACCGTCGCCACCTGCC
This sequence comes from uncultured Eubacteriales bacterium, assembly GCA_900543625.1. GTDB lineage: Bacteria > Bacillota > Clostridia > Oscillospirales > Oscillospiraceae > CAG-103. Next base: position 26,197 of record UQSF01000015.1, on the reverse strand, counting down.
ACGGCATACCCTGCGCACGCAGCGCACGGCGCAGCCCCTGCTGCAGATGATAGCCGATATAGCCCTGACTCATGGCCGTGCACTCCGGCAGCGGCATGGGCGCGACGGCGGGGTTCGTTTTCGCGGCGGCGTCAAACGCCGTCTGGATCATGCCGACCTGCGGGCCGTTGCCGTGGCTGACGATGATCTCGTGTCCCTGATGAATGAGCCCGACGAGCGCCGGGCAGGCGGCAGCCACACGCGCGCGCTGCTCGGCGGGCGTATTGCCGAGCGCGTTGCCGCCGAGCGCAATGACGATCCTTGCCATGGCGTCACCTGCGCTGCGGCGCGGGCTGCTGCTGCGTGATGCAGTGGATGTTCCCGCCGCCGAAGGCGACCTCGCGCGTCTGCACGCCGACCACGCGCCGCTCGGGGAACATGGCCTGCACCTGCTGCGCGGCAAGCGCGTCATTTTCATCGCCGTACTGCGGCAGGATGATGCCGCCGTTGACGATGAGAAAGTTCATATACGACGCGATGGCGACCTCGCCGTCCGTGCGCGGGATGGTGCCCTCCACGGCGTCGATCGTCGCCGCGCCCTCAAGCAGGCACGGCCGCTGCGTCAGGCAGAGCTTGTGCACCTTCAGCCTGCGCCCCCTGGCATCCGTCGCCTGCGAGAGCGTGTCGTAGGCGTCGTGCGCCGGCTGGTAAAACGGGTTTTGCGGGTCGTCCGTCCAGATGCAGGCGACCTCGCCCGGACGGATGAAGCAGGCCACGTCGTCGATGTGGCCGTTGGTCTCGTCGGGGTCGATGCCGTCGCGCAGCCAGAGGACTTTTTCGCAGCCGAGATAGTCGCAGAGCATATGCTCGATCGCGCCGCGGTCCATGGAGGGGTTGCGCCCCTCGGACAGCAGGCACATCTCAGTCGTGAGCACCGTGCCCTCGCCATCGACATGGATCGACCCGCCCTCGAGCACGAAGCCCTCGGTGCGGTAGGAATCGACGCGCTCCAGCTCGCACACCTTCTGCGCGACCTGATCGTCGAGATCCCACGGGAAATAGAGCCCGTCGACCAGACCGCCCCAGGCGTTGAACGTCCAGTCCACGGCGCGCAGACCGCCGCGGTCGTTGACGAGAAACGTCGGGCCGCAGTCGCGGATCCACGCGTCGTTGCTCGCCATCTCGACGACGCGCACGGCGCGCGGCAGACGCTCGCGCGCGTTTCGGTACTGCGCCGCGCTGACGCAGACCGTCACGGGTTCAAACTGTAAGATGGCCTCCGCCACGTCCAGAAACGCCCGCTGCGCGGGCTTGGCGCCGTCGCGCCAGTTGTCGTTGCGCTCCGGCCAGAGCATCCACACGCCGGACTGCGGCTCGAATTCCGCGGGCATCCGGTAGCCGTCGCGCTTGGGCGTCGAGCCGATGATTCGTTTTGCCATAGTATCCCCTCCTAAGGACGGCGGCGCGCACGCGCCGCGATGAGCACCTCGCCGATGGCGATGCTGATGAGCGAGCCGACCGTGATCGGCAGATAGTACGAGAGCGTTTCGCTGTCCATGGACAGCGGAACGGCCGTGAAAAAGATCGAGACGAGGATCAGCGCCATGGGCACATAGGCCAGCACGCGCAGCAGCCCGCGCCCGCCCGGCACGCGAAACGGCCGCTCGGCATCCGGGTCGCGCGCACGCAGGCGCAAAAACGCCGGAAACACCGGCACATAGCTCAGCAGCAGCATGACGAGGTTGAGCGCGAAAAAGCTCCAGAACAGCGACGACGCGGGAGACAGCAGCTCGATGATGACGCCCAGGATGCACACCGCGCTCGCAACGACGCCGCTCGTGAGCGCCGCGCCGACGGGCATATCGTTTTTCGCCCAGCGGCGGGAAAAGACCGCGGGCATATCGCCGCGCGCGGCGGCATAGGCGGCGGTGGCGTTGACGCCCATCGACCACGAGATCATGTTGCCGAAGAGCGTGATGAGAAACAGCAGCGCCACCGCGCCGACGAACCAGCCGCTCGTGCGCCCGGTCATGAGCGCGACCGCGTCGATGAGCCCCGAATCCTCGCTGATCTCCTGCGTGGGGATGGCGGCGCCGATGCCGAAGGCCGAAAACAGGTAGATGAGCGCGATGACGATGCCGCCGCTCACGATGGCCTGCGGGATCTGGCGCTTGGGATCGCGCATATTGTCGGCGTAGGTGCACACGACCTCAAAGCCGAGGAAGTTGAAGATGATGACCGAGATATACGACAGACTGTGCAGGTCAAAGCCCGGCAGGAACGTGCGCGGCGCCATGTCGTTGACAAAGCCGCTGCGCGCGACGTAGACGATGCCGAGCACGCCCACCGTCAGCGCGAGGAGCATCTTGATGGCGGCGCTGATGTTGAGGATGAGGATGCTGTCGCACACGGGGTAGCAGGCGATCCACGTGATGACCCAGATGAAGGCGAGCTCGATGAGCAGCTTCGCGCCCCAGCCGAAGCGCAGCCCCGTGAGCACGCCCAGCAGCTCCGGACACACGACCGCGAGCGAGGCCATCCACAGCGGGAAGTTGATCCAGTAATACCACGAGGCGCGTGCGCCCCACTTCGTCTCCGGGAACGCCTTGTGGATCCAGTCGTAGAGCCCGCCGTCACCGGGATACGCCGTGCCGAGCTCGGACGAGATCATGCCGTAGGGCAGCAGGAAGGCGACCATCATGAACAGCCACCAGAAATACTGGCTGTTGCCGATGGAGGCGACGGGCGCGGCAGCCTCGGCCACGAACACGACGCAGATGACCGAGAGGATGACGTCCGCGAGGCGGAACTTTTTGCGTTCGTCCATTCGTCCGCTCCTTGATCCGCCGGTCAGCAGCCGCCGAGCCGCGCGGCCAGAAACGTGTCGAGCTCCTCGCGCGCCGCGGCCAGCGCCAGCTCCGACGGGCTGCGGCGGCAGCGCGTGAAGTATACGAGAAGCCCGCGCATCGCCGTCAGGCGGTTTCCGGCCTGCTCCCAGCAGAGCGAGGCGGCGGAATCGGCGACCTCGTCGGTCACGTCCTCGCCGCGCGTGGCGGGCAGACAGTGCAGGAACTTGCAGCCGAGCGCGCCGAGCTGCATGAGCTCGCGGTTGACCTGAAAATCCGCAAAGACGCGCACGCGCTCGTCCTTGGGCATCTCGTTTTCATACAGCCCGTACCAGACGTCGGTGTAGATGAAGTCCGCGCCGCGCACGGCGTCGCGCTCGTCCGTGACCGCCCATGTGCCGCCGGAGAGCTTGCAGTTGGCCTCCAGGATCTGCTTGTGCCCGGCGCCCAGCTGATGCCCCTCCGGACCGTAGTGCACGAAGTGCATGCCGAGCTTCGTCGTGATGAAGCCGAGCGATGCGCACACCTGCGTACCGTCGCCGACAAAGACGACCTTGCAGTCTTCGAGCCGCTTGCCCGCCGGCAGGTGCTCGCAGATCGTGCACAGGTCGCCGATCTCCTGCGTGGGGTGGTTATAGTCGCTCATGCCGTTGATGACCGGGATCGTGCACGCCTCGGCAAGCTCCACGACCGTGCGGTGCTCGATGACGCGCGCCATGACCACATCGACCAGCCGCGAGAGCACCCTGCCCGTGTCGCCGATGGTCTCGTGACCGCCGAGCTGGATCATGCCCGGACCGAGATACTGCGCGTGACCGCCGAGCTGGCTCATGGCCGTCTCGAACGACACGCGCGTGCGGGTGCTCGACTGCTGGAAGATCATGCCGAGGTTTTGGTTTTTCATCAGCGGGGGATAATACCCCTGCGCGATGGCGCGCTTGATGGCCAGCGACAGCTCGATGATGTCCAGCAGCTCCTGCCGGGAGAAGTCGTTGGTGTCGATAAAGTCCTTTTTGTACATATCCATTCCTCCAAAGGCGCAAGTTCGGGATTTGCTTCCCGGTTATTGTCGGCGAAACCGCGCGCGGATATGCGCTGCGGCGCGAAAATTTTTGCGCCGCAAAGCGCGCAGCGGGCATCGCGCCGGAGGATGCGCTGGAGAACGGACGCGCAATTTTGCGCCCCGGCGCAAAAAAGCCCGGCCGGTTTCCCGGTCGGGCTCTGGCAGCTTGTCAAAGAACCTCGCAGCCTTTCGCCAGTGACGCGGCGAAAGAAAGTCCGATCATTTTCTTCGGCGACATGTGCGGCGAAGAAAATACTTCTCAGGCTGCAAGTGTGGAATTTGTGCGCCGTAGACGCACAAATTATGCGCGCAGCAGACTGCGGCCGCCTTGTCAAAAAGTATTACTTTTTGACAGTCTCAAAAAAGCCCGGCCGGTCTCCCGGTCGGGCTTTGCGACATATGGGTCTGACGGCTCAGAACTTGATCTCCTTACCGTTTTTGCGCCACTGCTTGAACTCCGCGACGGCGGTGAACAGCGCATCGGACGAGGAGTTGATGGCAGTTTCGAGCGAGTCCTGAATGACGCCGATGATGAAACCGACGCCGACGACCTGCATGGCGACATCGTTGGAGATGCCGAACAGGGAGCAGGCCATGGGGATGAGCAGCAGCGAGCCGCCCGCAACGCCGGACGCGCCGCACGCGCCGAGCGCCGCCATGACCGACAGGATGATCGCAACGGGCAGCTGCACGGTGATGCCGAGCGTGTGCACCGCGGCGAGCGCCATGATCGTGATCGTGACGGCGGCGCCGGCCATGTTGATGGTCGCGCCGAGCGGGATGGACACGGAGTAGAACTCCTTATCCAGACCGAGGCTCTCACACAGGGACATGTTCACGGGGATGTTCGCGGCGGACGAGCGCGTGAAGAAAGCGGTCACGCCGCTCTCCTTGAGGCATTTGAACACCAGCGGATAGGGATTCTTGCGCATGGCGACAAAGGCCATGACGGGGTTGACGACGAGCGCCGAGAACAGCATGCAGCCCACGAGCAGGAGCAGCAGCTTGCCGTACTCGGTGAAGATGGCCAGGCCGCTCGTGGACACGGCCGTGAACACGAGGCCGAGAATGCCGAGGGGGGCAAGATTGATGACGAAGCGCACCGCCTTCGTGACGGCCTCGGAGGCGTCGGCGAGGAAGCGCTTGGTCGAATCCGCAGCGCCCTTGAACGCGAAGCCGAGCACGATGGCCCAGAACAGGATACCGAGGAAGTTGCCGCTGACGATCGAGCCGATGGGGTTGGAGACGATGTTGGTCAGCAGGTTCGTGAAGATCTCCGCGAAAGTCTCAGGCGCGCTGTCGGAAGCTGCCTCGGTCAGCGTGATGGTCACGGGGAAGAGGTAGCTTGCGGCCACGGCGATGACGGCCGCGAGAAACGTGGACACGAGGTAGAGCACGATGACGGTGCCGAACTGCTTGCCCATCTTCTCCTTGGACTGGGCGAGCGCGCTGATGATGAGCACGAACACGAGCAGCGGGGCGATCGCCTTGAGCGCGCCGACGAACAGTTTGCCGAGGATGCCGATGCCGGGAGCGGTCACGGCGGCGTTGGGGATCAGCAGGGCGAGCGCCGTGCCGATGGCCATGCCGATGACGATGCGCAGCACGAGGCTGACGCTGTTGTAGGCTTTGACGAGTTTCATTTCTTTCTTCTTCTCTTTCCTTTTGCTGTTTTTGCGAGCGAGTCGCTTTAGCAGTTTAGCAAACAGCCGCAGCGATGTCAAGCAAAGGGTGCAAGTGCAGGAGATGACAAATCCTCAAAATATGGTTTTCCGGTCGGGTGCGCGGTGTGCTACAGCTAAGTGTTTTGCATAATTTAAGCTCTGCGATTTTAAGGACGCATTTCCAAACGCAAGGGTTATAAAAATTTATCAGATGATATTATAATGCAGAATTGACACAACTCTATTCCATGTTAACTCTTTTAATCATTGCAGTAGCACCTAGGACAGCTGAAATTTGAGCTTAACAGATCGAGCGTAGTAAAAATGCAACGAGGAGCTGAGAATTAAGTGTGGGATTTTAGCGACATCCAAGATACGCCTATCAAAGAGAGTGTTTTTGACCTTCCGCAAGAGACGCTTGATAGATATGCAGACGCATCGCCATCGGAAGTGAGAGCATACTACTACAAAAATGGTGGACAGATTCCCCATGTGCAATGCGCGCCAAAACTGGATGATTTTGGGTTAACGGCAACATATGCAGCTGAAGATTTATGTGATGAGGAGAAGATTGAAAGAATTGCTCGTGCAATTTTGACAGTTGCCTATATTGGCGGCTATATTCTTTGCGCACTTCTATGGAACTTAGATAGCTTTTTGACCGCGCTGCTTGCCACTGCATTTACTTATGGCTGGATCGCATTTCCCTTTTATGAAATATTTTTGTCTAATAAAGTTGAAGAAAGCGTATATAAAAGAAAGCTGCATACACCGCTAAAGGAGAAAATTACAGCATATAAGGACGCTGGCTTATGCTACGATTATTGGGAAAACGCAGCGTTTTTTCAAAATGCAGAATGCCAAAGCGCCTCCATGTTGCACTCAACGTACAAGATGAAGATGAACTTCTTGGATGCGCATGCGTTCGTTTATGAGTATGTTGGCATTTTTGCTAGAGGCGATGGAAATGTTTTTGGCTTCCCAGCATCTGATTTGTCGTTCTATGGGGCAAATTGGAAAGATATATTGTTCGATGCAGCAAAAATCTGGGGCGCTCATGTTATCTTCTATGATAATTCTCCCGACGACTTAGTGGATAACATGTGCAAACTGTTGTTTTCCTATAATCTTGGTGTCGATCGAAAAGAATATGAGCGTATGAAGCAGGAAGCAGACCTCTGGCTTTCATCCTGTGGCCGAAAAGGAGCTTTTTCTCTTCGTTCTGATGAATTAGATGCTCAGAAAAAGTATTCTGATTACCTAAATTTTTTGGATATTGTGCAAACGAGCAAGAATGAAATGGTCTCTTATGGAATTGATGCAGATGATCCTCCGTACAAAGTTGTTCGAGAATTGTGCGTTAATGTTTACCAAGAGACCGGCGTTGTTTTCCGATGCGAATATATTCCCTTTTATATTCCGTTTCACAATATGAAAATATGCGCAATGATAGACAAAGAAGGCATCTATGCACCGTACTATGACTATTTGATGAGCAATCAGTAAAATGCGGAAAGCTCCTTGCTCTGGCAATGTGCGCACAGCTGAGAGGTAGTGACAACCGCAACGGATGCGCGGTGCGGAGCATTATTTTATTGAAAAGCAAAAGGAGCTTTTTGTCTTCATCACCGCCACAAGACTTCTTTGGAACCACTCGCCTAGCGAGCGGTTTTCGCTATACAATAAAATGAGCGCAGGAATATTCCTGCGCTCATTTCAGTCTGTCAAAGAACACAGCCTTAGATTAAGGCGGAGCTGTTCCGGCTTCATGCTGCTAACTTTTTCAGATTTTCTAGTTTCCTCAGCGGGTGATCCTTTGATACAAGCGGATCTATATCCACCATTACCACGTCTCGTCGGTTATCACAAAGCCGCTCCTCGCAAAAGAGCGGCCGCACAAATCTTCGGGCAAGATCCGCCGCGGCGGCGTCAGCGCGCGGACAGCGTAAAAAGCGGCCGCTCGCCCCCGAGCGCGTGCGAAAGGTGCTGCGCCAGCGCCTGACGGACGCGGGCATAGTTGGCGCGGCTGAGCGGGACGGTCACGCCGCTGCGCAGCACAACACACGTGCGCCGCAGCTCCTTGACATAGCTGAGATTGACCAGAAAGCTGCAGTGCGTCTGCACAAACTCCGCGGGATCGAGCCGCCTATAGATCTCGTTGAGCTTTTCCGAGCACGTCACGGTGCGCGTCGTCATGACGATCTTCGTCTGGCGCTGCGCGTGCTCGCAGTACAGGATCTCGCGCATGGACAGCACATGGCGCGTCGCGCGCGAGCCCACGATCAGGCAGGGCCCAAGCTCCCCGCCGCACGGACGCAGCACAAAGCGCAGGGCGGCGCTCAGGCGCGTCTCCATCTCGAGCTTGCAGACAAAGTAATCCGGGTCACACTCGAACACATCCAGCGCCGCCAGCGGATCTGCCGACAGGAGGATCAGCTTCGTCTGCGGGCTCGTGAGGCGCAGGTCCCGGAAAAAGCGCAAATACTGCTCCCGCGTCTGCCGGTCGGAAATATCCGCCAGCACAACGTCGTAGTACGCACATCCGCCGTCGGACGTCATCGACTCCGGCGCGTAGAATTCATCCACACACGCGCGCACCCCATTGGCGTCCAGCTCCCGGCAGAGGATCTCTCTCGCCGTGTGCCGCCAGATCGTGCTGGGGTCCACGATACATATGTTCAATACTTCGGCCACTTGTGATCTCTCTCCCTCTCGCGGAGCAGCGCGCCGCGCGCTCCGTTCCTTCATGGGAGAAATATAGCATTTCGGCCGCGAATTTACATGCGCTCTGCACAATCGGCATATTTCCGTGCAGAAATAACACATTTTTGCGCGCCAAAACAAAAGGCTCCGGCCGAAGCCGGAGTCCTTTGCGACCCATATGTTTCATGATACAGGCACAGCGCCCGCGCTGAGCAGGAGCGTGACGGTGTAGACGCCGTCCTCGCACGTGTGCCGGAAACTGCCGTCGTACTTCTCGGCGAGACCGCTGAGCACGCGAAAGCCCACCCCGCGCTCAAGCTCCGGGATGCGCCGGGGCTTTCTGCCCTGCGGCTGCCGGGCGCGGACGGGGTTCGACTCCTGAATGACGAGATAGCCCTTATCCATGTGCGCGCGCAGCGTGATCGCCGCGTCCGGAATGCCGCTGCAGGCTTCGAGCGCGTTGTCGAGCAGGTTGCCGAAGGCGACGATGAGGTCGGTGTTCGACACCGGCAACTCCACCGGCAGCGACACATCCGCCCGCACCGGGACGCCCCTGGCCTGCGCATCCTGCACCCGGGTATACAAAAACGCGTCCACGACCGGGTTGCGGCAGGCGCCGAGGCGGGAGCTGTACGTCTGCGCCGGCAGCAGCTGCTCGGAATACTCCGAGGCGGCCTGCAGGTTGCCCGCCTCCAGGAGCGCGTGGATGGTGTTCAGATGGTGGGCGATGTCGTGGCGCATGGCGCGGATCTGCTCGTACTGCGCGGTGAGGTCGCGGTAGTGCGCGAGCTGCGCGTCGAGCTGCGACTCCAGCAGCGCATTTTCCACCTCGAGCTGCACGCGCTGCTCGGTGCGCACCATGGTGCGGTAGAGCAGGATGTCGGACACCAGAAACAGCACCGACATGATCAGCTGCATGGGGATGTACTCATACCGCGGCGGTGTGAACATGAGCGTCACGAGCGACGCCTCGCAGACCATCTGCGTGATCGGAAACGCGGAAAAGACCAGCAGCTGCCGGCCGGAAAGGTTGTTTTTCGAGCGCGTGAAGATGAAGCTGATGAGCATCAGCCCGAGCCCCAGCACCGGCAGAAACGTCACGCCGTAGATGAGCGCGCGCGGGTCTGCCCAGACGGAGATGTCGTCGTTTGACTGCAGGTCGATCATCAGCGGCGTGAACATCATCTCCATGAGCAGCGAGCCCGCAAGCTCCGCCGCGACCGCGAGCAGCTTTCGCCCCGGCTTGCCGCGAAAGAGCAAAAACGCCATCGCCAGCGAACACACCGGGAACATCAGCGCGCGCAGCTGCCCCACCGTGGTCAGCAGCAGCGTCGCCGCCATGTACGCCGCGCCGATGAGCGCGGCGAGCAGCACCGTCACCCAGACGCGAAAGCGCGGCCCGTCGAGCACACGCCACAAAAAGGCCGCCCACATCACGATCGCACAGGCGTTGAAAAACAGGTCGGCGACATAGCCGTTATATGTCACAGTGTTGTTCCCTCCTTATCCGGCGCGCAGCGAGAGCGTGACGGTGTAGGTATCGTTTTCGCACGTGTGCCGGAAGCTGCCGTCGTACTTCGCGGCGAGGCTGCCCAGCACGCGAAAGCCCACGCCGCGCTCCAGCTCCGGGATGCGCCGGGGCTTTTTGCCCTGCGGCTGCCGGGGACGGACGGGGTTCGACTCCTGAATGACGAGATAGCCCTTATCCATGTGCGCGCGCAGCGTGATCGCCGCGTCCGGAATGCCGCTGCAGGCTTCGAGCGCGTTGTCGAGCAGGTTGCCGAAGGCGACGATGAGGTCGGTGTTCGACACCGGCAACTCCACCGGCAGCGACACATCCGCCCGCACCGGGACGCCCCTGGCCTGCGCATCCTGCACCCGGGTATACAAAAACGCGTCCACGACCGGGTTGCGGCAGGCGCCGAGGCGGGAGCTGTACGTCTGCGCCGGCAGCAGCTGCTCGGAATACTCCGAGGCGGCCTGCAGGTTGCCCGCCTCCAGGAGCGCGTGGATGGTGTTCAGATGGTGGGCGATGTCGTGGCGCATGGCGCGGATCTGCTCGTACTGCGCGGTAAGATCGCCGTAGTGCGCGAGCTGCGCATCGAGCTGCGACTCCAGCAGCTCGTTTTCCACCTCGAGCTGCACGCGCTGCTCGGTGCGCACCATGGTGCGAAAGAGCAGCGAGTCGGACACCAGAAACAGCGCCGTCACGACCAGCAGCACCGACGTGTACTCATACCGCGGCGGATAGAAGATGAGCGCCTGAATGGCGGCGGAGTAGAGGATCTGCGTGACCGGAAAGACGGAGAAAACCAGCAGCTGCCGGCCGGAGAGGTTATTCCGCGCGCGCAGAAACGGCAGGCTGACCACCAGCAGCACCAGCGCCAGAAACAGCAGGAACACCCCGCCGTACAGCGCCGCGTGCGGGTCTGCCCAGACGGAATAGTGCGCGTCCATCTGAAAGTCCGCCGCGCGCATGGTGGCGGCGGAAAACAGCATCTCCACCAGCACCGGCAGCAGGTAGGCGGCATCGATCACGAGCGTGAGCAGCGCCGTGCTCCACCACGAAAAGCGCGGCCCGTCGAGCACGCGCCACAAAAACACGCACCACGCCGCCACGACGCCGGTGTTGAACAAAAAGTCCGCCCAGAAACCGTTATACGCCATCGGCCGCGCCCTCCGGTACATCCAGCCGCGCGGTGCGCCCGGCCAGCAGCCGGAAAAACGCCTCGCGCGCATTCTTGCGATACGAGCGGCTGATGGGCACGCGCGTGCCGTCGCTCAGGCAGAAGGTCTCGTGCTCCATGCCGGCGATCGCCCGGCAGTTGACCCAGAAGCTCTGGTGGCAGCGGATGAACTCGTCCGCTACGTCGCCCTCAAGCAGCGACTGCGGGCTCTGCGTCGTCTCGAGATCGCCGTCGGTGGTGTGCACGAGCATCTTGTGCAGCGAGCGCTCGAGATACAGCACCGTGTCGAGCCCGACGCGCTGATAGCTGCCGCCGCGCCGGAGCGTGAGCGTTTTCTCGGTCGAGAGCGCGCCCAGCGCCTTGCGCAGCGCAACCGGCAGGCGCGCCGCCTCGTCCGACTTGAGCACGTAGTAGATGTGCTCGGCCTCATACGCGTCCATGAGATAGCCCGCGTAGCTCGACAGGAAGATCACGCGGCAGGCGGGGGCAAGGCGGTTGATCTCCTTGGCGAGGGAGATGCCGTCGAGCTCGCCCATGCAGATGTCCAGCACGGCGATGTCCGGCCGGTAACCGTCCTCGGCGAGCATATGCAGCACGGCGGGCGCATTTTGAAACGTTTTGAGCTGATGCGGCGTGTCCCCCAGCGCCGCGCGCAGGATGTCCACGGTCTGTCTCAGGCAGACGGCCTCATCATCACACACTGCAAGTTGAAGCATCGGTTTGACTCCTTGTCCGGATTTGCAGAAAAAGTCATGGAAGATACCGTTATTGTATACCAGAAACAAGAATGCTGCAAGTAGGTGGCAAAAAATGACCGCGCAGCGCCCAAGCTTGACATCGGCGCGCGAAAGGATTAAGGTGGACAAAAGCATCCGCCGCGGCTGCGGCCATGCGCATCGGAAAGGGGAATGCTCCATGTCTGCATGGAGCCCATTTTAGAAGTGAAAGGAATGAGGTTATGGAGCTTTATACGAACGCCAGATTCATCTCCTGCGAAAAGGAAAACCGCATTTACACCGCGATGGCGGTAAAGGGCGGTCACATCGTGTGGCTCGGCGATGAAAGCAGCATCCCTCCGCGCTACGGCAAGGCAAAACGGGTCGATCTCGGCGGCGCGACGGTAACGCCCGCGTTCGGCGACACGCATATGCATTTCGGCTCGCTGTGCGTTTTTGAGAACACATTCTATCTCATGGATGTCAAAGATTTTGCCGAAGCAAAGGCGGCGGTCAGGAGCTATGCCGACAGTCACCGGAAAAACAAGGTGCTCATGGGCTACGGCTGCACCGCGAACACCGTTGCCGAGCATCGGCTGCCCGAAAAGCGCGATCTTGACGACTGGACGGAGCGTCCGCTCATGGTCATGAAGTACGACGGTCATGCTGCCGTGTGCAACAGCGCAATGCTGGCACTGCTGTCGGATAAGGTGAAATCCGATCCCGGCTGCAATACCGAGACCGGATGGCTGTACCAGTCGGCGTTTTATAACGGCGTGAACGAGGCGACGGCGTATATCCCCACGATGGATATTATACGCGGTCTCTCCGGAGGCGCGGAGTACCTTGCGTCGGTCGGCATCGGGCTCGTGCACACCGTTGAGGGCGTGGGCTTTGCAAACGATCTGGATATAGACATGATAAAAATACTCGCGCCCGGCCTGCCGCAGGCGTTCCGCATATTCTTCCAGACCATGGACCTCAAGGCCGTGAAAAAGCACGGCTTCAAGCGCGTCGGCGGCTGCTTCAAGCTTGCCCTCGACGGCTGCTTCGGCTCAGAGGACGCGGCGCTCAAGGAGCCGTACGCGAACGATCCGAACAACTACGGCGTTTTGAATTATCCGCAGGAGCGCGTGAACGAGTTCGCCATCGGCGCAAACCGCGAGGGCTGGCAGATAACCATGCACGCCATAGGTGATGCGGCGGTGGAGCAGTGCATAACGGCATATGAGGCGGCTTATGCCGATAAGCCGTGGGACGATGCGCGCCATGTGATGATCCATGTCTGCCTTGCAAGCGAGGAGCAGCTAAAGCGCGCGGCAAAGATAAAGCTGTGCATAGCCGCGCAGTCGCCGTTTATATATTGGAAGCAGGAGCCGGACGCGTATCTGTGCTCGGTGCTCGGCAGAGAGCGCACTGACAGACTAAACGCGCTGGGAACGATGCACCGCCTCGGACTTGTCGTAGGCGACGGCTCCGACGGACCGTGCACGCGTCCAAAGCCCCTGTACGGTATGGCGTGCTCCGTAAATCATCCCAATCCGGACGAGCGCATATCGCGTCTCGACGCGCTGCGCATGATCACGGCAAATCCCGCGTATATGAGCCATGAGGAGAATAAACGCGGCACGCTTGCACCCGGTATGATTGCCGATTTCGTCGTTCTCGGCGATGATCCGCTCACCGCGGAGGATATAGCGGGCATCGAGGTCAAGGCACTCTATCTGCACGGCAAGAAGCATGTTGCAAAAAAGACAGGCGTCGCCGGACTTCTGGCTCGGGCGATCATAAAACGGATCACCCAAAGAGAATACATATGACAAAAAAGGCTCCCCCGGAATTCTGGGGGAGCCTTTGCGTTATTTCCGATCAGACCTCGATGAGCTCGTAGTGCGTCGTGCCGAGGCCGATGGCCTCGCCGTGCTCGACGGCGGCGCGCCAGTCGGTGTCCGGGTGCGCGAACGTGAAGTGGTCGTGCGGGTGGTCGTGGTCGTGCTCGTGCTCATGTGCGATGGCGCTGTTCGGGTTGGCCGGCTGGGCATTGATCATGTCCGCGCAGGCCGTGTCGAGCGCCACGGGGTCGAAGGATGCGAACATGCCCACGTTCGGCACGATCGGCACGTCGTTGTAATGATTGCAGTCGCAGCTGGGCGACACGTCCACTGCGAGCGCGATGTGGAACGACGGGCGGCCGTCGACGACGGCTTTGGCGTACTCGGCGATCTTGCAGTTGAGCACATCGTTGGCAATGTCGTAGTCCGGATGGATGGCATGCATCGGGCAGACATGGACACAGCGGCCGCAGCCGGTGCACTTAAACTTCAGGATGGTGCACTTGCCGTTTTCGATGTGCGGGGCGCCGTGTGCGCAGTTTTCGATGCACTTGCCGCAGCCGACGCACTTTCTCTGGCTGACGACGGGCTTGCCGGAGCTGTGCATCTCCTCCTTGCCGGCGCGCGACCCGCAGCCCATGCCGATGTTCTTGAGCGCGCCGCCGAAGCCGGTGGACTCATGGCCCTTGGCATGCGTGAGCGAGATGAAGATGTCGGCGTCCATGATGGCGCGGCCGATCTTCGCCGCGCGCAGATACTTGCCGCCGCGGATGGGCACGAGGTCGTAATCGTCCCCCTTGAGCCCGTCGGCAATGATGCACTGAGCGCCGGTGGTCATGGGCGAATAGCCGTTGAGCATGGCGCTGTCGAGATGGTCGAGCGCGTTGGCGCGGCCGCCGACATAGAGCGTGTTGCAGTCGGTGAGAAACGGCTTGCCGCCGAGCGCGCGCACATAGTCGCACACGACGCGCGCCCAGTTCGGGCGCAGATAGGCCATGTTGCCCGGCTCACCGAAGTGGAGCTTGACGGCGACGTACTTGTCCTTGAAATCGATCTGCTCAAAGCCGGCGGCCTTCATGAGCCGGCGCAGCTTTTCGAGCGTGCTGATCTCGTCCGTGCGCAGATCGGAAAAATATACTTTTGCAGGTTCCATAGGAAACACCTCCGAAGTCTGATTTCTTTCTCATTCCCGGGCGGGACTGACCCGCCGTCTTTGATTTTACTGTGCTTGCCGGGCGCTGTCAACCGCAAAAAGCGCCGGACGCCCGCAGGCATCCGGCGCTGTGTTCGCGCAGAGCCGTGTCCGCGCCGGAGACGGCCGGACGCGGACACGGGGATATGCAGTTCCTCCGGGCTGACGGTAAGTACGGTAAGTGAGGAGATTGGTTGAGATCGCAAAAACAGAATGAAAGAAGGGCAGAAAATTCATGCCTTGGTAATTGATAGGTAAGTTCAGAATGCAGCCCAGCGGAAACGGAGGCGGGGATCAGGCGTTGACGCCGTTGCGGATGGCCTTGACCTTGTCGTACTCGCCGTTGACGTAGTACAGGGCGTTGTCCATCGAGAGTTTTGCCACGAGGTAGTTGGACGTGTCGGAGTAATAACCGCTGTGCGGCGTGAGCAGCACGTCGTCGCGGCCGACGAGCGGGCAGGTATCCAGATCGGGGTCCTCGCTCTCGACCATGTCGAGCGCGGCGCCGCGGATATAGCCGTTATCGAGCGCCCAGACGAGATCCTCGTCGCAGATCAGCGGACCGCGGCCCTCGTTGACGATGATGGGGTGCTTTTTGCACTTCATGAACGCTTCCTTGTTGAACATATGGTAGTTCTCGTCGGTGAGGTTCATGTGCAGGCTCAGCACGTCGGACTCGGCGAGCAGGGTGTCGAAATCGACAAGCTTGACACCGAGGTTCTCGGCAATGGCGGGCGGCAGGAACGGGTCGTAGGCGATGACCTCCATGTCGAACGCCAGCGCCTTGCGGGCGACGGACTGGCCGATGCGGCCGAGACCGGCGATGCCCATGACCTGACCGGCGATGCGCTTGAGACCCGGCACGACCTGATAGTCCCAGACGTGGTCCTGCTGGACGCTGCGGTCATACTGACGGATGCCGCGCTGGAGGTTGAGCATGAGCGCCATGGCGCTCTCGGCGGTCTCCTGCGTGCAGTAGTCAAGGATGGAGCAGACGGCGATGCCCTTCTCGCGCGCATAGTCGAGATCGGCCTCGTTGTAGCCCGTGGACTGGAAGGAGATGACCTTGCAGTGATCCATGGCGTCGATCTCCTTTTTGCCGAAGTGGACGTAGCCGTCGATGATGATGTCGGCGTCCTTGATCTCGGCGTAAAACGCGTCGTTATTCTCGGCGTGCTCGTCGAACACGGCGATCGTCAGCTCCGCACCCTCGGGGAGGCAGGAACGCTCGATGCTGATGTCTCTGTCTTTGGTATAAGGTACTTCGGCCAGAACGATTTTCATAGTAAGTTCTCCTTTTTCATTACTGAATGGCGCCGCTGTCCTTCATGGCGGCGATCTCCGTGTCGGTATATCCGAGGTCGTGGAAGATGCTGTCCGTATCGGCGCCGAGGCGGCCGGCGGACGTGTAGGGGCGCATGGCGTACTCCGAGAACTGCATCGGCGGGCACGGCATCATGACCTCGAGGTCATCCTTGAAGGCGACCTTGCGCACGTAGCCGTTGGCGATGGCCTGCTCATCGGTGCTCACATCGCGGATGGAGCGCATACGCTCGCAGGAGACGTTGTTTTCCGAGAGGAAGGCTTCCCACTCGGCGACGGGCTTCGTCTTGAAAATGGCGTTGAGCCGCGTGACGACCTCGACGACAAAGTCGGTCTCGTGCAGCGCCTCCAGACTGGCGGCGCGGGGATCGTCGACCAGCTCCGGCATACCGAAGAGGTTTGCAAACTTCGGCAGCTCGCGGCGGTATTCGTTGTCAAACACGCCGATCCACTTCCCGTCGCTGCACTCGTAGAAGTGGCAGAACGGGTCGGACGGGCGCAGGGGGTCGTTCGGACGGTCGCCGCCGAACTGCGGCTGGTGCGACACGACGCCGATGGCGTTGCACCAGATGCCGCTGGCGAACAGCGACGTGCTCACAAACGTGCCCATGCCGGTGCTCTTTTTGCCGATGAGCGCCATGAGGATGCCCGACAGGAAGGCCGAGCTCGTGGCCATGTCGCCGAAAGCATAGGTGGGCGTGAACGGGAACGAGCCGGGCGCCTGCCAGTCGGCCATCGGGCCGCTGCGCAGCCAGAACGCCGTGCTGTCAAAGCCGGGCTTGGCGGCATCGGGGCCCTTGGGACCGAAGCCGGAGAAGTGCGCGTACACAAGGCCGGGGTAGGCTGCGTGCAGCGTCTCGTAATCGAGACCCAGACGGCCCAGCGACGGCAGGCGGACGTTCGTGAGGAACACGTCGGCCGTCTCGAGCAGCCTGAGCATGGCCGCCTTGCCGTCCGGATTTTTCAGATCGATGCTCGTCAGGCGCTTGCCGCTGTTCTGGATGGTGAACAGCGGGTTTTTATCGTCCTCGCACACGACCATCTCGAACTCACCGGCGCGGCGCATCTCGTCGCCGATCCTGGTTTCTACTTTGATGACTTCCGCGCCGAACGCGCACAGCACGCGCGACGCGGTCGGGGCGGCGACGACCGTCGCCAGCTCCACAACGCGAATCCCCTCGAGGGGCATCTTCTTCTTTTGCTCCATAGTGACGTAAACTCCTATCTTGGGATGGGGGTTATGCTGCTCTCAGCGCGCAGCGTAGAATCGCTCGGCCTGCTCCTGCTCCTCCGGGGTCTGGCGGTGCGTCAGACAGATGACGACATACAGCACGGCCGAAACGCCGAAGCTCGGCCAGAGCGCATCGATCGAGAACAGCGGCAGCGCGCTGACCTTGCCGCCGATGAACCAGACGATGGCGATGATCGTCGCCGAGAGCATGGACGCGAACGCGCCCGCAGAGCACGACTTCTTCCAGAAGAACGCGCCGATCGTCGGCAGGAACAGGCCCGCCGAGTTGATGGTAAACGTGATGAGCAGGATGTTCATGATATCCTGCGTGAACCACCCGAACACCGCGCCAAGCACGCCCACAAACAGCGACGCGGCAAGGCCGACGCGCATCAGGGTCTTTTCCGACGCCTCGGGATGGAAATAGCGCTGGTAAATGTCCTTCGTCAGGCTGGCAGAGCCCGTGAGCACCGAGATGTCCGCCGTGGACATGATGGCGCTGAGCACACCGATGAGCACAAGGCCCTTGAGCCCGTGCGGGAAGAGCTCGACCACGAGCGCCGCAATGACATTGTTCGACGACGCGAGATCGGGCAGGATGAGCTTTCCGGCCATACCGAGGAAGGTGCTCGCCCCGGCGATGATGAGCACGAGCACGGCTGCATAGATCGTGCCGGTGCGGGCGGTCCTTGCGTCCTTGGCCGCGATGCAGCGGGTGTAGCTGTCCATGCTCGTGAAAAACGACATGACCGTGGACAGGCCCAGTGCGGCGATCGTCGGCCAGCCCCACGCGCCGAGGTCAAAGAAGCTCGCCGGCAGGTCGGCGGCAAGGCTCATGCCGTTTTTGTGCAGCATGCTGCCGACCAGCGGAACCGCCAGAAACACCACGCCGAGCAGCAGCAGCGCCATCTGCACGATGTCGGTATACGTCACGGCGAGCAGGCCGCCCGTCGAGACATAAAACACGATGACCACGGCCGCAAGGACATAGCACAGCCCGAGATCCCAGCCCGTGAGGACATTGAGGATCGAGGCGCCGGCAACAAACTGCGCCGCCGTGTAGCCGATCATCGCAAGGATGGTCGTGATGCTGGCCATGGTGCTGTTTTTCTGGTCGTAGCGCGCGCGGATCATCTCCGGGAAGGTGATGTTCTGCAGCACCTCGCTCACGCGCTTGACGGGCTCGGCCATGACGAGTGCGAACAGCACGCAGCCGATGGCGATCTCACCGACGTACCAGATGCCGGTGATGCCCATGGAATAGCTGTTGGACGACGTGCCGATGACGGATGAGCCGCCGATCCAGCCGGCCATCCAGAGCGCGCCGATCTTCAGCGCACCCATGGCGCGTCCGCCGAGATAATAATCGTCCACGCCGGTCTGCTTTTTGTTCGCGATCAGACCGAGCGCGATCATGCCGACAAAATATGCCAGAATGATGACGACGTCTAAAACGTTCAAAAACTTTACACCTCCAAAGCGGGATCTCCGGGGCGCTGCGCCGCAGCGCCCCGATGCTGATTACGGATGATAATGAGCAGAAACCCGTGGAGACCGCCGGTTTTTTAGTGGATCTGCGTGCCGGCGCGGAAGCAGAGACTGTTTTTGGGGTTGATCTTGCCCTTCTTTTCGAAGAACTCATTGATCAGGCGCTCCAGATCGTCCTCGGTGAAGAGGTCGGAATTGGCCGCCATGGCGCCCATCATGACGATGTTTGCGCCCTTCGGGTTCTCGTGCTCCGCCGCGATCTCGGTCATCGGGACCTTGACGACGCGGATGTCGTCGCGGTATTCGCGCTCATGCACGAGCGAGCTGTTGACCAGCAGCAGTCCGCCGGGGCGGAGGCTGCTCTCAAACTTGTCGATCGCCGGCGCGTTCATGCCCATGAGAATGTCGATCTTCTTGGCGCAGGGGCTGGCGATCTCCTTGTCGGAGAACTTCACGGTGCAGTTGGCCGTGCCGCCGCGCATCTCTGAGCCGTAGGACGGATACCACAGCACGTTCATGCCGAGCTTCATGCCGGCCTCAGCCAGGATCAGACCGGTGGTCAGAACGCCCTGACCGCCGAATCCTGCACAAATCATCTCTACCATCATGCCTGATCGCCACCCTTCTTGTCAATGTATTCGCCGACCGGGAAGTACTTGGTCATCTCCGTGTGCACATGCTCGCGGGCCTTCACCGGCGGCATGTTCAGGTTGGTCGGGCAGGGGCTGAGCAGCTCGACGAGGCAGAAGCCGTCGCCGTTGAGCTGGTGCTCAAACGCCTTGCGGATCAGCTTTTTGCAGTTGTTCATGCCGGCGGGGCCAACCAGTTCACCGCGTGCCAGATAGGCAATGTCCATCTTGCCGAGCACGTCGACGACGTTGAGCGTACCGTAGCGGGCGGGATCCTTGCCCTTCGGGGAGGTCGCAGTCTTCTGGTGCGGCAGGGTGGTCGGGGCCATCTGGCCGCCGGTCATGCCGAAGACGCTGTTGTTGACGACGAACACGCAGATGTTGTCGTTGCGCAGCGCGGCGTGAATGGTCTCCGCCATGCCGATGGAGTAGGCAGCGCCGTCGCCCAGGTAAGCAAAGACCGGGTTGGCGGGGCGGATGTGCTTGACACCGACGGCCGTCGGAATGTCGCGGCCGTGCGCCGCCATGATCGTATCGTAGCGCCAGTAGTCAATGTTGAACGAGCAGCAGGCAACGTCCACGACCGCCAGCATTTTTTCCTGGATGCCGAGTTCCTCGGAGACCTCGCCGATCAGGCGCGTGGCCAGGCCGTGGCCACAGCCGGGGCAGAAGCCGGCGGAGGAAAAGACAGTTTCGGGAGCTTTGAGTTTCATTTATTTCTCCTCCTTTTCCAGCATGGCCTTGGCCTGCGCGACGATCTCTTCCGGTTCCGGCAGACCAAAGAACGTGCCATAGAAGCCGACCGGATATTTGTTTTCCACAGCCAGCTTGACATCGTCGACCATCTGGCCGAGGATGTTGATCTCGACCGTCATGAACGCCTTGGCGTTCTTGCAGGTCTCAAACGCCTTGACCGGGTACGGCCAGAGCGTGATCGGGCGGATCAGGCCGAGCTTGAAGCCCTCGGCGCGCGCCATGTTCACCGCTTCCTTCGAGATGCGGGAGCCGATGCCGTAGGCCACGAGCACCACGTCGGCGTCCTCCGCCTGGTAGGACTCCCAGCGCTGCTCGGTCTGCTCCATCTGCGCATACTTGCTGCGCAGGAACTCGGGATACTGCGGGTTGGTGTAGTAGACGTTCTGCACCTTGCGGGGTGCAGCGCCCGCCTTGCAGCCGCGGATCGCCCAGTCAAACTGGTCGATGTCGTGCTCGACGAAGTCCTTGAGCTCGACGCCCTCGACCATCTGGCCGATGGCGGCGTCGGACGCAACCAGCACGGGGTGGCGGTACTTCTCCGCCAGCTCGAAAGCGGTGGACATCATGTCGCAGTTTTCCTGCACGGAGGCCGGCGCCAGCACGATCGTGCGGTAGTCGCCGTGGCCGCCGCCGCGGGTCATCTGCCAGTAGTCGCCCTGTCCCTGCGCGATGTCGCCGAGACCGGTGCCGATGCGCATGACGTTGATGATGACCGCCGGAAGATCCGCCGCGA
Source organism: uncultured Eubacteriales bacterium (assembly GCA_900543625.1). Classification (GTDB taxonomy): domain Bacteria; phylum Bacillota; class Clostridia; order Oscillospirales; family Oscillospiraceae; genus CAG-103. The sequence goes on along the minus strand of UQSF01000015.1, from coordinate 5,355 downwards.
CCAGATAGGAGATGCCCTCCTGATTCAGCGAGAAGCCGGGGCCTGCGGAGCTGGTCAGCGCGCGCGCGCCGGCAGCCGCCGCGCCGAGGAGCATGTTGATGCCCGCGAGCTCGGACTCGGTCTGCACGAACGTGCCGCCGACCTCATCCATGCGCTTGGCCAGATACTCGAGGATCTCGGTCTGCGGCGTGATGGGATAGCCGCTGTAAAACCGGCAGCCGGCGCGCAGCGCCGCTTCTGCCAGGGCCTCATTGCCCTTCATCAGTTGTTTGCTCATGTTTGTACCTCTTATTCCAGAATCTCAAAGACACTGTCGGGGCACACGCGGTAGCACGTGCCGCAGGCGACGCACAGGGAGTCGTCGACCTGAACGGTGTCATAGCCCTTGTCATTGATGTGTCCGGAGAACGACAGCGCCTTGCGCGGGCAGTCATTCACGCAGTAACCACAGCCTTTGCAGCGGACTGTGTTGATCTTGATCTTGCTCATGTGGATAAGCCTCCTTGTAATATGCGCGGATCACGCAGCCTGCTCGGCTGCTTTGCGCTTTGCGACCTTCTTGGACTGGATGACCGCCAGCACCGCCGCAACGATGCCGAGAACCGCAGTGCCGACACCGTAAAGCAGGATCTTGTTGTAGCCTGCCGCGCCAGACTGATCAATCCAGTTGCCAAACATGGTGTGCACAAACATATCCGGCAGGTAGCCGATGAGGGTCGCGATTGCGACGGCCGTCGCGGAGACGTTCGTCGGGATGCCGAGCTCGGCCTGTACGGAGAAGTACGTGCCCTTGCACAGGAACATCGCAACACCCACCAGAAGCAGGAGGATCACAAGCACCGTGCTGTTCGTGCCGACCGGCAGGATCAGGAAAATGCCCAGAGTAACAATGCAGGCGGTCTGGCCGAGAACCTGCTCTTTGGAAACGGACTTGAACGTCTTGTCGGCGAGAACGCCGCCAAGCGGGCCGCCAACCAGGCGGCAGCCATAGGTACGGATCGTGCCGATGCTCGCGGCAACGACGGCGGACATACCGAGCACATCCGTGCTGTACGGGGTCAGGTAGCTGGCCACGGCGGAGATGGTCACATAGCACCAAACCAGGATGGCCATGATCCACACGCCGGGAATCTTAAATGCGCTCAGGTAATCTTTGAAGGTGATCTTGCCGGATTCGGCGTTCTCTTCCGTCTTCGTGCCGTAAGTGGCTTCCTTCGGCATCAGGAACAGAACCAGCAGACCGGAGACGATCGACAGGCCGCCCATGCAGGCGAGCGCGCTCTTGAAGCCGGTGACAAGGTCGCCCTTGCCGGCGATCGCCATGATACCGATCATGATAAAGCTCAGCAGCAGGGACGCGAAGCCGTTGAGCGCCTCGAAGATGCCGTACAGACGGCCCTGCTCTTCGTCGGTGCCCGTCATGCGGATGCCCTTCATGATGGCCGGCCAGAAAGCAAAACCGCCGGTCAGCGCCATGAGCAGCCAGATGATGACGGCCATCGTGTAGCTCTGATAGGTAAACATAAACAGGAAGCTGAGGATCGCCTGGCCAAAGATGGAGGCCAGCAGAACCGGCTTCGGGTTGAACTTATCTCCGATCCAGCCGCCGGGCAGGTAGGAGATCGTGAGTGCGATCGTGTAATAGGTCATCAGAGAGCCGAGCTGGGCGTTCGTGCAGCCCATGGCGGCGATCATCTGATCGTAGAAGCTGGACTTCATATACGGCATGACATACATGAAGCCATAAGCGACTCCGAGTGCGAACAACAGCAGGAAGCGCTTCACATTTTTCGATGCATTGCTCGTGTTGGACATATTTCTTTCTCTCCTCTAATACAGTTTCATTCCAAATTCTCAGTTCTCATTATTGTCGCTGGGGGAATGCTGCTCCAGTTCTCTCGTTCGCTCACCTCGCTCGCTCTGCCGCAGGCGGCTGTGTGAAGTCCGTATCCGAATCGATATTTGTCTGACAAATCCTTGACACAAAAAAAAGATTGTGCTAAGGTAGACACAGATCACAAGTTACCCACTAATTGTCAGACAAATTTCTGGAGAATAAGGAAAGGTCCGTTAGGACCCCCTTGAATTTGTCTGACACATTCGATTGGTTCAATCATACCATTCCTTTTTTTCTTTGTAAATGAACACAATTCTCAAAAAATCGACGCAGAATTTGTGGATATTGCTCAGTGAGGTGTCGTAATGAAACCAGAAACCAGCATCAACTACAAGAAGATCGTGGACGACGTGCTCGAGAAGATCAGCCGCGGAGAGCTGCAGAAGGGCGACAAGCTGCCGACGGAGCTGTGCCTTGCGACCAAATTCGAGGTCAGCCGCACCTGCGTGCGTGAGGCCATCAAGAGTCTGGAGGCCATGGGCATCGTGCAGAGCATTCAGGGCAGCGGCTCGTACATCACGAACACGCCGGAGCAGTCGATCAACCGGCCGCTGTGCGCGCTGTTCGCGCTGAGCAACGGCACGCTCGAAAATGTGCTCGACCTGCGCAACGTGCTCGAGACGGACGTCTGCCGCGACATCATCCGCACCGCGAGCGACGACGAGATCGCGCGTCTGTGCGCGCTGGCCGATTACGATTATAATGAGCCGCCGATCAAACAGCAGGCCATACTCGACTCCCGGTTTCACAACGCGCTCATGCGCATGTCGCACAACGCCCTCATCAAATATATCTACACGACGCTGGCGTCCCTGATGGACATCTACCGCGAGCGCGTGCTGGAGGCAACATGGCGGCGCAACGAAAACGACCTCACCCGCGCCGGACACATGGCCATCTGTCAGGCACTGCGCGACCGGGACGAGGACGCGGCGGCCGCCGCCGTGTATGAGCATCTGGCGCTGACGGGTGCATACCGCGAGTGCCTGATCGAGCAGAATGAGGAGGACGGGGAAAAGCGCCGCGCACAGGAGGCTACACTATGAAAACATTCCAATTGCCCGCCAACAGCAACTACGGCGACCGGCCGATCCCGGTCACGTTCCCGGATAACTGGGACGTACACATCTCCAGGATCCACGGCTATGACACCCCGGCGCTGACCGAGGCGCAGATCCGCGAAAAGCTCCACGCCGCCATCGGCACCAAGCCCATCAGCGAGGGCGCCGCCGGGAAAAAGAGCGCCGTCATCATCATCGACGACATCACCCGCCCCACGCCGTGCGAGCCCATCGCCCGCGCCGTCATCGCGGAGCTGCACGCCGCCGGCGTGCCGGACGAGAACATCTGGTTCATCATCGCGCTCGGCACCCACGGCGTCATGTACCGCACGGAGTTCGTGCGCAAGCTCGGCGAGGAGCTCGTCGAGAACTACGAGGTGCACAACCACAACCTGTTCTTTAACCACGTCTTTGTCGGCAACACGAGCAACAATGTGCCCGTGGAGATCAATGCCGACGTCATGTCCGCCGACTACAAGATCGCCATCGGCACGACCATGGCGCACAGCTACTACGGCTTCAGCGGCGGCGCAAAGTGCATTCTGCCGGGCGTGAGCTCGCTGCGCACGATCATGCGCAACCACAGCTTCACGACGACGACGGAGTTCAACATGGGCAACCCCCACACGCTCATGCGCAGCGACGCCGAGCAGGCCGCGCGCATGATGGGGCTGGACTTCAAGGTCGACGCCATCCTCAACGGCCACGCCGAGATCTGCAACCTCTTCGCCGGAGATTTCGAGGCCGAGGAGCGGCAGGCGGCCGCCTATGCCGCCGGGCACTACGCGGCGAAGTTCGTGCCGGATTGCGACATCGTCATCGCCAACAACTACTTCAAGCCCGCCGAGGCCAACTGCGCCTACACGCCCGAGGTCATCGCCTCGCTCAAGGACGGCGGCTCGTTCGTGCTCGCGGCCAACTCCCCGTTCGGCCCGTGCGTGCACTTCCTGTACGACAAGTGGGGCCACTCCGCACCCGGCGGCATGATGTGGTCGGGCTGCTACACGAAGGGAAAGAACATGGCGCACGCCGTCGTGTTTGCCGAGCACACCGTCAAGGGCATGCGCGACCCGTGGTACATCGACGAGCACTCGGGTGCCGAGTACGTCAAGACGTGGAATGACGCCCTGCGTATCCTCGACGACGGCACGCCGAAAAAAGTCGTGCTCTATCCCAACGCCGAGTGCCAGGTGCTCGATAACTCCAAGGATTTTTATAAGCGCTGAGCGGCGCACACTGTCAAAAGGAATACTTTTTGACAGTCAAAGGCGGAAACGCGTTGCGTTTCCGCCTTTTTTCGCGTACAATAGTGGGAAAGGAAAGCGAGGTGAGCGCGCATGGAAACGCGCGTGGCGCTGATCGGCATCATCGTGGAAAACAGCGAGAGCACAGCGCAGCTCAACGCCCTGCTGCACGATGCGGGGCAGTACATCATCGGGCGCATGGGGCTGCCCTACCGCGCCAAGGGCGTGAACATCATCAGCGTCGTGCTCGACGCGCCGCAGGATGTGATCTCCGCGCTCGCGGGGCGCATCGGCCGTCTGCCCGGCGTGAGCGCCAAGACCGCCTATTCCAAGCCGTTCCCGCCCGCCGGGGACTGAGCAGACCGATCGGAGGGACACCCAATGCACATTCCCAAGGGCGCGAGCCAGACGTGCGCGCTGCTGACCTTTGACGACGCGCTCCACTGCCCGCAGCACGACGACTATGACGCCGCGCGCTGGCTGTACGTGCCGCCGTACTATACCGAATACCGTTACATCCTCGGCACGCGGGGCGAAAACCCGCTCATCTGCATCGGCATCAACCCGTCGACCGCGCAGCCGGGCGATCTCGACAACACGCTCAAGAGCGTCGAGCGCATCGCCCTCGGCAACGGCTACGACAGCTTCACGATGTTCAACGTCTACCCCCAGCGCGCGACCGACCCGAACGCCATGGACACGACCTTCAACCGCGCGCTGCACGAGCAGAACATGGCGGCGTTCCGCTACGTGCTCGGGCAGTACGCGCCCGGCAACCGGCCGGCCGTGTGGGCCGCGTGGGGCACGCTGATCGAAAAGCGGCCGTACCTGTTCGACGCGCTCGAGGAAATGCTCGCCATCGGCGAGGAGTTTCATGCGCAGTGGCTGACGTTCGGCTCGCGCTCCAAGGCCGGGCATCCGCACCACCCGCTGTATCTGCGGCGCGACAGCGTGCCGGAGCCGTTCAATGTGCGCGCCTACTGCGCGGCGCAGCGCGCGCGGCTGAAATGACGCAGCAGAAACAGATAACAGCAACGCCCCCGGCGTGACCAGCAGGTCACGCCGGGGGCGGTTTCGCGGTTCGGCAAACCGGAAGTCAGCGATTTCTTTTTCCGGTATTCTCTGTCCCACGGATTTCCTCATGATAGAAATA
>UQSF01000014.1 GCA_900543625.1 uncultured Eubacteriales bacterium | reverse complement strand
TTGCTGGCCGTGAGGAAGCCCGCTCCCGTGGCGGGCAGCGCGCGGCTGTCCCTCCTGCTGCTGCGGACGACGGCGGGCGGGCTGCGCCGGACGCTGCGGTGGGCGCTGCGGGCGGGATGGCTCTCGTTCGTCACGAAACAGCTCATCAAAGTTCTTAAAATGATCGGCCATGGCTTGATCTCCCTGTCAACTTGGAATGCGTCCCTGCGGCCTCACGGCGCAGGAACCCCCTTTCCCCTTGGGGCATAAGATAAGGCGACGGACGGAAACGGCGCCGTTTGTCCGGTCCTGCCGGAAAACTTCGCGTCAGATCCATGCACCGCGCGGGGTCTGGCTGCGCAAAAATCCGTTGCGCGGAGAAAGGGTTTTGGTTATGTGCTGCGCAAATAATAACAACAGCTGTCTGTGGATCATCCTCATTCTGATCCTGCTCTTCTGCTGCGGCGGCGGCAGCTGGGGCAACTGCGGCTGCGAGAACAACAACAACTGCGGCTGCGGCTGCTAACAGCCGGCGAGGGATCGGGGCTCCTCCGGGAGCCCCGGTTTTTCCTGCGGGCGCAAAATGCCCTGCTCAGTTACGACGGCCGCGACCGGCATATCGTTCCACGCCGTCGGCAGCGCGTCGAGCAAAAATTCCGCACGGATGAGCCCCACGGCGCAGCAGTCAAGCTGCGCGAGACAGCGGTCATAGTACCCGCCGCCGCGGCCGAGACGCCGCCCCGCGCGGTCATAGGCGAGCGCCGGGACAAGCATCAGATCGCCGGGCTGCGGCTGCAGCACCGGTGCGCTGCGCGGCGGCTGCGGGATGCCATAGCGTCCGGGCACGAGCGCGCCGTCATAGCGCGCGAAGTACATCTGCCCGCCGGCCTCCGGGACCGGAAGCGCCACCGTTTTCCCGCGGCGACGCGCCTGCGCGAGAATGGCGTGCGTGTCCACCTCCGGCACGACGCTGCAATAGGCAAAGATCCGCTCCGCTGCCTGAAACTCCGGCAGTGCGAGCACCTGCATCGTAATAGCAACGTCGCACGCGGCATTGTCCGCGGGATCGCTCTGCGCAAGCCGCCGGCGCAGCGCCTGACGCAGGGCGGACTTTTCCTCGGAAATACTCATAGAGCGCTGCGGACGATCGAGAAGATCTCCTCGTGCTTTTCCTCGAGCGCACGCTCTGCGCCGTCTTTCATGAACGGCACGACCGTCCAGCCGTAATGCGCAGCGGCAAGGCGGCCGATGCGCAGACAGTTTTCCAGATACGCCTCATCCTGCTCATGGATGTCGGCCTTGGTGTTGAGTTTTTCCTGCCGGTGCTGCATCCGCTTGAGCGAGGTCGGCAGGTCCACGTCCAGATAGAGCACCAGATCCGGGCGCGGCAGACCCATCTTGCCGTACTCGAGATCGTACAGCCAGTCAAAGAAGGCCGGCAGCTCCGCCTCGGGCAGCTTCGAGCCCTGATGGATGGCGTTGGAGGTCGTGTAGCGGTCGGAGAGGATCAGGCCGCCGTTTTCATAGATCTCGCCCCAGTCGGTGCGGTAGGACGCATAGCGGTCGACCGCGAAAAACGTGGACGCGGCATAAGCGTTGACGTCCGACGGGTGCGTACCGAACGCGCCGTTGAGGTACATCCGGATCAGTGCCGACGATTCCTGGTCGTAGCGCGGGAACACAATATGATGGTAGGCCATGCCCGCCTCGTCAAAACGCGCGCACAGGCGGCGGTACTGCGCGGACTTTCCGCTGCCGTCGATGCCCTCCAATACGAACAGTTTACCCTTCGCCATGGTGTTTCTTCCCCCGCAGCCTGCGGCCGATGGCCGCAAACAGGAATTTCGGCAATTTCATCATGCGGCCGATGCGCTTCGGCTCTTTGATGAGCCGGTAAAACCACTCGAGACCGAGCTTCTGGAAAAACTTCGGTGCGCGCTTGACGTTGCCGGCAAACACGTCCAGACTGCCGCCGAGACCCGCCATAAGGCCAACGCGCAGACGCGGGGCGTTGCGCTGCATCCACAGCTCCTGCTTCGGTGCGCCGAGGCATACGAGCAGCAGATCCGGCTGCACGGCATTGATCTTCTCCACAACGGGATCATCATCCTGAAAATAGCCGTCGTTCGTGCCGGCGATGACGAGACCGGGAAACCGCTCGCGCAGCTTCTCGCCCGCAGCGTCAGCGACGCCGGGCTTTGCGCCGAGCAAAAACACGCTCTTGCCCTCGCGGCCCATCTGCGTCATCAGTGCCGCGGCAAAGTCGATGCCCGGCAGCTTCGCGCGCAGCGGTGTGCCGAGGATCTTCGCGCCGTAGATCACGCCGATACCGTCAGCCAGCACGAGATCCGCATTCTGAACGGCCTGCATGGCTGCCGCATCCTCACGGCAGAGCATCACGATCTCGGGGTTCGGCGTAACGACATAGGCCGCGCGCCGCTCCGCCATCAGGTCACGCGCACGCGCGACCGCTTCATCCATCGTCAGGCTGTCAAACCCGACGCCCATTACATCAATTCGCATGAAAACCTGTTTCCTCCGTTATACCTGAGCAAAGACTTTGCCAATCTTCTCATGGATGATGAGATCCGCCTGCGCGTCATACGGCGTGGCGCTGCGGTTGATGAGCACCAGCTTATGCCCGGAATAGTAATTCAAAAGTCCCGCCGCGGGGTACACGGCCAGCGACGTACCGCCGACGATGAGCACCTCCGCCTCGCGGATATAGCGGATGGACTTGGACAGAACGTCCTCATCCAGACATTCCTCATAAAACACGATGTCCGGCCGGATGATGCCGCCGCAGTCACAGTGCGGCACGCCGGTGCCGTGGTTGACACGCTCCGCCGGGTACGGCCGGCCGCAGCGCATACAGTAGCAGCGGTGGATGCTGCCGTGCAGCTCGAGCACATTCTTGCTCCCGGCCGCCTGATGCAGCCCGTCGATATTCTGCGTGATGACGGCCTGCAGCTTCCCCTCGCGCTCCAGCTCGGCAAGGCGCAGATGCGCACGGTTGGGCTTGGCGCCGTCCACAACGAGCTTGTCCCGGTGGAATTTGTAGTATTCCTCCGGGTGCGCCATGAAAAACGAGTGGCTCAGAATCGTCTCGGGCGGATAGTCATACTTCTGGTTATAGAGGCCGTCCACACTGCGAAAATCCGGAATGCCGCTCTCGGTTGAGACACCGGCGCCGCCGAAAAACACGATCCGGTCACTGTCTTCGATCCACTGTTTGAGCTGCTGAATGTTATCCATGAACTCCGCCTCCTATAAAATCCGGCCGTAAACGGCCACGCTTTATCATACAACGCTTCGCGCGGCGGGTCAACGCTGCGCGAGCAGAAAGCGTTCAATGGCCTCGGCCACACCGTCATGGTCGCAGTCGGGCATGATATACTCCGACGCCGCCTTCACATCGTCAATGGCGTTGCCCATAGCGAGCGGCAGCCCCGCGTCGCGCAGCATCGGGCAGTCGTTTTCCGAGTCGCCGATGGCGATCGCCGCGCTGACCGGGATGTTCAGACACCGGCACAGCGCCTGCAGGCCGCTGCCCTTGTCGACGCCGGTGGCATTGACCTCCACGCCCGCGCTCTCACACGGGACGACCCATGCGGGCGCACCCTGCACGCGCGCGAGGAACTTGGCGCGCTCGGCCGCGTCCGTAAAGTAAAAGTCGAGCTTCTCGACCGGGTAAGGCGCGGCAAGGAAGCTGCGCTCCATCTCCTCGGCGGCCGTGCCGTTGGCCTTGAAATTATCCACATAGGCGTCCATGCCGAAATGCTGCGGGTCATTGAGCAGCTCCGGACGATAGAGGGCCTCGCCGTTGGAAAAGATGATCGGAAAGCCGTCAAGCCCGACAAACGCGCGCATAACGCTCGCCGCCGTATCGGCAGCGATGTTCTGTGACGAGATGATGCGGTTTTCCATACAGTCAGCCACGGCCGCGCCGCTGGACGTGATGGCATAGCGCATGGCCGGGAACCCGCGCATATACGGCGCGATCTGCCGGTAGCAGCGCCCGGTCGCCATGACGACATGGTATCCGCGCGCAAGCGCCTGCGTCACAGCGGCGGCCGTGCGCGGCGTGATCTCTTTTTTTGAGTTGAGCAACGTGCCGTCCATATCGACGGCGATGAGCTGATAGGCCATGAAAAATCCCTTTCTGCACAATTTCACAGCATATATTGTACTCATTTTGACCCGATGTGTCAACCGTCTGCGCGGGACTTGAACCTGCAGTGCAAAGCCGCTATAATAGCGGCAGACTGCTATTCAAGGAGTGACACCATGTTTGTTGACCAAACCGTATATCACGGCCGGGCCGAGGACACGAACCGGCTCGACAAGGAGCTGCGCTGCTACGACCTGCTCGACCGTCTGGGGCTGAGCTATGATCGCGTCGATCACGATGCTGCCGACACGATCGAGGCCTGCGCCGCCGTGGAGCAGGTGCTGGGTGCGGGGATCTGCAAGAACCTCTTTCTCACGAACCGGCAGCAGACGGCGTTTTACCTGCTGCTGATGCCGGGACATAAGCCGTTTCGCACAAAGGATCTCTCGCACCAGATCGGCAGCGCGCGGCTGTCGTTTGCCTCCCCGGAGCATATGCTTGAGCTGCTGGATATCACGCCCGGCTCTGTGAGCGTGCTGGGTCTGATGAATGACCGCGATGCGCACGTGCGGCTGCTCATCGACCGTGACCTGCTGGACGACGCGTACCTCTGCTGCCACCCGTGCATCAACACATCCACGCTCAAGCTGCGTATGGCGGACGCCGTCGGCGTGCTCATCCCGGCGCTGGCGCACGCGCCGACGTATGTCGACCTGCCGGTATACGCACCGGAAGCCTGAGACCAAAAAGAAAAAATCCTGCATCCGAGGATGCAGGATTTTTTATGACTTAGTAGTAGCGCTTGTTCTTGTTCTTACGAGCGGCCTCCGACTTTTTGCGGCGACGCACGCTGGGGCTCTGGTAGTACTCCTTGCGGCGCAGATCGGACATGACGCCGGCCTTGGCACAGCTGCGCTTAAATCTCTTGAGCGCATTGTCCAGAGACTCATTCTCCTTGACGTAGATTTCAGACATTTTATTCCCTCCCTCCAAATACGCCTCGCGGCGCTTCAAGGGCCATCATGCATGGCTTTAGCGTTAACATTATAATTGCTATCACGCCGAATGTCAAGACGAACTTATGCCTTCGGCTTCAAAATCAAATTGACCAATTTGTTCGGAACGTGAATGACTTTGACGATCTGCATGCCGTCCATCTGGCGCTGCACCTTGTCGAGCGCCATGGCAGCGTCAACAACGGTCTGCTGGTCGCTGTCCTTCGGCACGGTGACGGTGCCCTTGAGCTTGCCGAGCACCTGCACGGCCATGGTGACGGTCGTGTCGACGGTCTTGGTCTCGTCATACGTCGGCCAGTCACACTGGCAGCACATTTTGCCGTACTTGGCGGCAAAGCCGAGCCGCTCCCAGATCTCCTCGACGATGTGCGGCGCAAACGGGCTGAGCAGGAGCAGCAGCTGCTCCATGTCGCCCTTCGTGCAGCCGTTGGCCGCAAACTCATTGACCATGCTCATCATGGCCGCGATTGCGGTATTCATCTTCAGCTCATCGATATCCTCGGTGACCTTCTTGACGGTCTTGTGGATGACCGCCTCGTTCTTGGACGAGATCCCGGGGTCGTCCGTACAGCTCTCGCCGAGATTCCAGACACGGTCGAGGAAGCGCTTCGAGCCCTTGACGGCCTCGTTCGACCAGGTAACGGCCTTCTCAAAGTCGCCGATGAACATGATGTGCAGGCGCATGGTATCTGCGCCGTACTGATCGACGATATCATTGGGGTTGACGACGTTGCCGCGGGACTTCGACATCTTCTCGCCGCCCTCGCCGAGGATCATGCCGTGGCTGGTGCGCTTCTGATACGGCTCCTTGGTCGGCACGACGCCGATGTCATACAGGAACTTATGCCAGAAGCGGCTGTAGAGCAGGTGGAGCGTGGTGTGCTCCATGCCGCCGTTGTACCAGTCGACCGGGCTCCAGTAATCCAGAGCCTCCTTGGAGGCGAGCGCCTTGTCGTTGTGCGGATCCATGTAGCGCAGGAAGTACCAGCTCGAGCCGGCCCACTGCGGCATGGTGTCGGTCTCACGCTTGGCGGGACCGCCGCACTGCGGGCAGGTGGTGTTGACCCAGTCGGTCATCTTGCTCAGCGGGCTCTCGCCGTCATCGGTGGGCTCATAGCTGTCCACCTGCGGCAGCACGAGCGGAAGCTGATCCTCCGGGATCGGCACCCAGCCGCACTTCGGGCAGTTGACGAGCGGGATCGGCTCGCCCCAGTAGCGCTGGCGGCTGAAGACCCAGTCGCGCAGCTTGTAGTTGACCTGCTCCTTGCCGATGCCCTGCTCCACGACGTATTTCTTCATGGCGGGGATGGCCTCTTTGACGGTCATGCCGTTGAGGAAGCCGGAGTTGACCATGACGGCGCTGTCGTCCTTGGCGACAAAGGCCTCCTTTGTCACGTCGCCGCCGGCGACGACCTCGACGATCGGCAGGCCGAACTTCGTGGCAAACTCCCAGTCGCGCTGGTCGTGGCCCGGAACGCCCATGACGATGCCGGTGCCATAGCCCATAAGGACGTAGTCGGAAACAAACATGGGCAGCGCCTTGTGCGTCACGGGGTTCATGACCTCGATGCCCTCGAGACGGACACCGGTCTTTTCCTTGTTGAGCTCGCCGCGCTCGAAGTCGGACTTGTGCGCAGCCTCTTCCTGATAGGCGGCGACGGCGTCCCAGTTGGCGATGTGCGGCTGCCACTGCTTGAGCAGCGGGTGCTCAGGCGAAATGACCATGTACGTCGTGCCGAAGAGCGTGTCGGCACGGGTGGTGTAGACCGTGATGTCGTCACCGACGTTGGTCTTGAACGTGATCTCGGCACCGGTGGAGCGGCCGATCCAGTTACGCTGCTGGATCTTGACGCGCTCGATGTAATCCACATCATCCAGATCGTCGATCAGGCGCTGGGCGTACTTCGTGATGGCGAGCATCCACTGGCTCTTCTCCTTGCGCACGACCTCGCTGCCGCAGCGCTCGCAAACACCGTTGACGACCTCTTCGTTTGCCAGCACGCACTTGCAGCTCGTGCACCAGTTGACCGGCATGGTGGTCTTATAGGCCAGACCGTGCTTGAACATCTGCAGGAAGATCCACTGTGTCCACTTATAGTAGGACGGGTCGGTCGTGTCGACCGCGCGGTCCCAGTCAAAGCTGTAGCCAAGCATCTTGAGCTGCTTGGTGAAGTTTGCAATGTTGTTTTTCGTGACAATGGCAGGATGGATGTGGTTTTTGATGGCATAGTTCTCGGTCGGCAGACCAAACGCATCAAATCCGATCGGGAACAGGACATTGTAGCCCTGCATCCGGCGCTTGCGGCAGATGATGTCCATCGCCGTGAACGGGCGCGGATGGCCGACGTGCAGCCCCTGTCCGGAGGGATACGGAAACTCGATCAGCCCATAAAACTTCGGGCGCGGATCACCGGTGACGGCCGCGAACGGCTTTTCCGTCTCCCAGCGCGCCTGCCATTTTTTCTCGATTGCCTGAAAATCATACTTCATAGCGTTCACTTCTCTCTGAAAAAATCAAAAACTGGTAAGCGGGGCGGCGTGATGACCGCCCCGAACGGTTACTGTGGGCTCAGGCGCGCATGCCGGTGATGTCAATGACCTCGGCATCGCTCCACAGGCGCTCCAGATCGTAGAACTTGCGCGCTTCATCCTGAAACACGTGCACGATCACGCAGCCATAGTCGAGCAGCACCCAGCTGCCGCTGCGGTGTCCTTCACGGCGCAGGACCGGTTCATCCACCGCATCCGCCGCCGCTTCCACGGCGTCGGTCAGCGTCTTGACGTGGGTCGAAGAGCCGGCCGTGCAGATGACGAAATAGTCCGCCAGCGTCGTCAGGTCGCGGGTCTTGAGCAGCTGAATATTCTCGCCCTTTTTCGCGTCCAGTGCCTTGACAATGACCGCGGCGAGCTCGTTAGCAGGCATCATAAGCAAACATCCTTCCTTTTCGTTACCATTTGTTCGGCCCCTGAACCGTGCCGGAGGTGGCCACGACCTGCCCGTTGGACTCATAGAGAATGTCCACATTCGCGGCCGTGATCTCCGTTGTATACGGGTTGAGCCATGTGTTGAGATACTCCAGCCATTCGTCCACGTGGATAAACACATAGGACATGCCGTTTTTCACGCCGTTGTAGTTGGCCGGGATCGTTTCAAACCCAATGGCGCTCTCATCGAGCTTCAAAAACTCCTTGACGTAGAACATCACGTTGCCGGCAGACAGATTCGTGATGACTTCCTTTTCATAGATATCAATAAGCTTGCTGAGATTCGGAATATTGTGCAGCTTCAAAAACTGACTCGTCATGGCCTTGAGCATCTGGTGCTGCACGTCAATGCGGCCGATGTCGCCGTTGGCATAGGAATTGCGGAAGCGGAACACGCCCATGGCCTCATAGCCATCAAGGTGCTGATACCCCTTGCTCACATGGATAGACAGATCCTGCCCCCAGTCCTCATAGTCCATATCCACGGGGACATCAAAGTCGATGCCGCCCATGGCATCGATGAGCTCGACAAACACCTCGACATCAAAGATCGCATAGCTGTCGACCCGGTAGCCGAGGAGCTTCTCCACGCCGGCAAGCATTGCCTCCACACCGTCTCTGCCGTTGTTTTCGGCTGCGGCATAGTACTGATTCATTTTCTTGGGCCGGTAGGCCACGTTCACTGCCGTGTCACGCGGAATGCTGACGTATTTCAGAGATTTGTTCTCCGTATCGAGCATACCGACGAGCACGGTATCCGTCAGGCCGGCCGCGCGGTCCTTGCCCGCGATCAGGAAGGTATAGCAGCCCTTCTTGCGTCCCTCGGTATCGGTGGTAATGCCGTCGTCGGGGTTGCCGTCGCTCAGGCCGCCGCTGAGGCTCGGCGGGCTGACCCAGTGATCCATCAGTACGATAAACTCACCCACGAGCAGCGCCAGCACAACGACCACGATGATCGCAATGCGCACTTTTTTCTTCTTCCGGCGCTTATCCTGTGCCTGCTGCGCCTTCACGCGGTGATTGGCCGCGGCGGACGTCTCGGAAAACGGGTCGTCCTGAAAGCCGCTGCCGTCGTCATATCCATCGTCATAGCCCGCGTTTTGATAGCCGGCATAGTCATCCGGATAGCGGCCGTCATTCTGTCGTCTTTTCATATCCTTTTCCCCTGCCTTGATACCAGTTTAATGCCTGCACCGTGTTCTCGTGCGGCGTAATGCCGCCGGCGCGCAGATCCTCGAGGCTCATTTGCAGACCGAGTACCATGGCCGCGTCCAGATCGATGTAAGCAAGGCGCCGCAGCTCGTCCACGCCGTCAAAATCCCGTGCAGGCTCGATGTAGTCGGCCATATACAGGACCTTTTCGAGCGTGGTCATATCGGGTTTTCCCGTCGTGTGCCAGCGGATGGCATTTTCTATCTCAGGTGGTACGCCGAAACGAACCCGCGCCACGGCAGCGCCGGTTTTTGCGTGCAGCAGCTTGGTGTTGGCCGTTTCGACCGTGTCGTTTATGATACCATATTTATCAGACAATAGCAATTGGTCAGATAGCTCGAATTTTTTCGTGCAATCGTGTAAAATTCCGGCTTCGGCAGCAGCATCCGGGTCGCAGCCCCAGCGCTCGGCGAGTCGGCGCGCCTCGTGCTCGCAGCCCCAGACGTGGGAGATGCGCCGCGGCTTGAGCATGGGATATGCCTGTTCGCGCAGCCAGTTGAGATCGGGCTTTGCGCCATAGAGCCGCTGCTGAATGATGTGCGCGTACACATCGGGGGCGAGATACTCGCTGCCGCGCCGCTGCGGCAGCAGGCGGCGCACGTCCGTGCTCGTGACCGGGATCGGCTCTGCCGGAAGCGCGATGACGCGCGCACCGTACGTCTCGCGCAGATAGGCACTGAAGCGCTCAATCTCGGCGTGCTCATCGCTTGTGCGCGCAAGCGCGACGAGCGTGACCTGCGCAAGCAGCGCGCGGTAATCGTGCCACTGCTCAAACGTCGTGAGCATATCCGTGCCGACGACGAGGTACAGCTCCGCGTCCGGATTGCAGTCGCGCAGCTCGCGCACGGTGTCGACCGTGTAGCTCTTGCCGGAGCGGTGCAGCTCCATGTCGGAGACCTCCACCCCCGGCTCGGAGGAAAAGGCCAGCATCGTCATGAGCAGGCGCTCCGACGGCTCCGGGCTGCCCGGTGTGAGCTCTTTGTGCGGCGGGATGCGGTCCGGAATGACGAGCGTCACATCCGGCTCGATTGCCGCGCGCACGGCGCGCAGCGCCGCCGTATGGCCAAGGTGCGGCGGGTTAAAGCTGCCGCCATAGATGCAGATCTTCATTTCTTCGCCTTTTTCACGAGCTCGATCTTCGGCTTTTGCTCGTTGCGCTTATAGAGCACGAATTTCGAGCCGATGACCTGCACAGGTTCCGCGCGGCAGGTCGCAGCAAGCTGGTCGCACGCCTCGCGCGCGGTCAGAAGCGAGTTTTCGAGCACGCGCCCCTTGACGAGCTCGCGCGCCTTGAGCGCGTCGTTCATCTGGGTGACAATGTTGTCGGTGATGCCGCCCTTGCCAATGTGGACGATGGTATCCTCCGTCGCGGCCAGACCGCGCAGCTGGGCGCGCTGTTTACTTGTCAGCATAGTAATTCCTCAATTCTTCTTTCAGGATTTTGAGCGCATTTCCGCGGTGGGAAATGGCGTTTTTCTCTTCCGGACGCAGCTCCGCCATGGAACAGTCGTAGCCATCCGGCAGGAAAAGCGGGTCATAGCCGAAGCCGTTTTCCCCGCGCGGGGCAAACAGGATGCTGCCCTCGCACGTGCCGCGTGCGCGCAGCACGTCGCCGTTCGGGAACGTGCAGCAGATGCACGACACGAACCGCGCCGTGCGGTCGGTGCGGTCGCCGAGGTTGTGCAGCAGGAGCTCGTTGCGCGCGGCGTCCGTATCGTCGTGCCGGCCGGTATAGCGCGCCGAGTGCACGCCGGGCGCACCGCCGAGCGCATCGACCTCGAGGCCGGAGTCGTCCGCGATGGCGGCCTGCCCCGTCGCGCGGGTCACGGCGATGGCCTTCAGATAGGCGTTTTCCTCGAAGGTCTCGCCGGTCTCGTCGACCTCAAAGTCGCAGCCGGCCGCACTCTGCGGGATGATCTCGATGCCCATGTCGGCAAAGATGGCGCGAAACTCATCTAACTTATGTGCATTATTGCTTGCAAGGATCATGACAGCAGCGCCTCCACAAATTCCGCAGGCTTGAACTCCAGCAGGTCGTCGATCTGCTCGCCGACGCCGACATATTTCACCGGAAGCTGCAGGTCATTTGCGATCGCAAAGACGATTCCGCCCTTGGCCGTGCCGTCGAGCTTCGTGAGCACGATACCGGTGAGATCCGCCGTGTCGAGAAACTGCTTGGCCTGAATGAGACCGTTCTGACCGGTCGTGGCGTCGAGCACCATGAGCGTTTCAATGTCGGCCTCCGGCAGCTCGCGGCGGATGACGCGGGTGATTTTATTGAGCTCGTTCATGAGGTTTGCCTTGTTGTGCAGACGGCCGGCGGTGTCGATGATGACGACATCCACGCCGCGCGCCTTTGCCGCCTGAATGGAGTCGAACACCACGGCGGCGGGGTCAGAGCCCTCCTCGTGCTTGACGATCTCCACACCGGCGCGCTGTGCCCAGACGGTGAGCTGGTCGGCGGCCGCTGCACGGAACGTATCCGCAGCGGACAGGAGCACACGGTTGCCCTCCTTCTTGAGCTGGGAAGCGAGCTTGCCGATCGTCGTCGTCTTGCCGACGCCGTTGACGCCGACGACGAGCACGACCGACGGCTGCGTCGTGAGCAGGAGCATGGTGTCCTGCACCTTGAGGATGCGTGTGAGGATCTGCACGAATTCCTTTTTCACCTCCGCGCCGGTGGTCAGCTTTTTGAGCTCGATGGCCTTGCGCAGCTGCGCGATGGCCTTGGTCGTCGTCTCCACGCCGGTGTCTGCGAGGATGAGCGTTTCCTCGAGGTCTTCGAAAAATTCCTCGTCGCCCGGCTCATAGGCGGCAAAAATGCCGGTCAGCTGGGCGTCCATTTTCGTCTTGGTCTTGGTCAGACCCTGTTTGATCTTATCAAAAAATCCCATAGACTATCTTCTCCGTTACGATATGGTTTTAGCCGCTTCATCCAGCGAGAGCTCGATGATGCGCGACACGCCTTTTTCCTGCATGGTCACGCCGAACAGGTGGTCGGCCTCCTCCATGGTGCCGCGGCGGTGCGTGATGACGAGAAACTGCGTGCTCTTGGCAAGGCGGCGCATATACTGCACGTAGCGCGTGACGTTCGCCTCGTCGAGCGCGGCTTCGATCTCGTCCATGACGCAAAACGGCGTCGGACGCACCTTCAAAATGGCAAAGTAGAGCGCGATGGCCACAAACGCCATCTCGCCGCCGGACATCAGGCTCAGCGTTGAGAGCGCCTTACCGGGCGGCTGCACCTTGATCTCGATGCCGCTGTCGAGCACGTGCTCCGGATCCTCGAGCACGAGCGCCGCCTTGCCGCCGCCGAAGAGCTCCAGGAAGGTCTGGCGGAACGCCTGATCGATCGCCTGAAACTGCGTGGTGAAGATGCCCTCCATCTCCCCCGTCACATCGGCGATGATGCCGGTCAGCTCACGCTTGGCCTTGAGGATATCGTCCCGCTGACCGGTGAGGAAGGTATAGCGCGTGTTCACGCGCGTGAATTCGTCGATCGCACCGAGGTTCGGCGTGCCCAGCGCGCCGATGCCGCGGCGCAGCTCGGCGATGCGGCGGCTGGCCTTGGTCATATTCTCGATCGGCTGGCGCAGCGCCTCGGCCGCCGTGCGGCTGAGCTCATAATTGTCCCAGAGCTTGTCGAGGATCTGCTTTTCCTCCATGTCGGCCGAGAGCTTTTTCTGCTCAAAGCGCGACACGAGCCCCTGCATATCCAGCAGGTCGCGGTTGCGCGCCTGCGCATCGCGGTCGGTGCGTGTGCGCTGTCCCTCCAGCTCCAGCTTGCGGCTGCTGCACGCGGCAAGATCGCTGCGCAGTGTCTCAGCGCGCTGGCGCAATTCAGCCAGACGGCGCTCGTGCATTTGCAGCGTCTGCTGCAGCTGCTGCGTGCCGGTCTCCGCCTGCGCGATCTGGTCAAGGCGTGCCTTGCGGTCACCGGCCATCTCCTCGAACAGATCGTGGATCTGCTGCGTGGTGCGCAGGATGGTCTCGCGCTCGGCCTCAAGCGACGCCGTCTCCGCCCGCAGCCCGGCCAGCCGGTCGGCCAGCTCCTGCCGGCGGCGGTCAAACGCGCCGCGGCCAAGCTCGCTCTGATCGCGTTCCATGCGAAGCCGTGCAAGCGTTTTCTCCGCCGAGGCTGCATCGGCGCGGGCAGCGGCGATGCGCTCCTGATTCGTCTTTTGCTGCGCGCGGCAGGCGTCGATGGACGCATTTTGCCCCGCGATGGTCTCCTGTGCGGCGTTTTGGAGCAGCACGACCTGTGCCGCCTCGCTCTGCGCCTTGTGCAGCGTCTCGACCGCCTGCTCCAGCTGCGCCTGCACGGCGTCGAGCTGTGCGTGCGCCGTGTCGAGCGCCGCCTGCGCATCCTCGAGTTCGAGCGCACACTGCTGCTTTTCGAGCGTGAGCGCGTCCAGCGTCTCACGCAGGCGCTTGAGCTCGTTGGCGCGCGACAGGATGCCGCTGCCCTTGGCGGCGCTGCCGCCGGTGAGCGAGCCGCCGGCGTTGACGAGCTGCCCGTCAAGCGTGACGATGCGGTAGCGGTGGTCATAGCGCCTGGAGATAGCAATGGCGTCTTTCATCGTCTCGGCGACGACGGTGCGGCCGAGGAGATTGCTGACGATATCGCGGTAAGCGGCCGCGCAGGTGACGAGCGTGTCAGCCACGCCGACATAGCCAGGCTCCCGATCCGGCACACTGTTTAGGTGCATGGGTCGGATGGTATCGAGCGGCAGGAATGTCGCACGGCCGGTATCGCGCCGGCGCAGCAGCTCGATGGCCTGTGCGCCGCAGCTCTGCGTCTCGACGACGATATTCTGCGCCGCCGCGCCGAGCGCCGTCTCAATGGCGAGGGCATAGCGGTCGCCGGTCTTGATGAGGTTTGCCACCGGGCCGCGCACGCCGCGCAGCGTCCCCTTTTCGGCCGCGTGCATAACGGCCTTGACTGCGCGGTTGTAGCCCTCAAAGTCCTTTTCCATCTCGGTGAGCATACGGATGCGCGATTCGGTGCTGCGCAGGTCGACCGTCAGCCCGGACAGCCGCTCCTGCCGCTTTGCCAGCGCCTGCTCACAGGCGGAAAGGTGCTGTGTTTTTTCTCTCTGCTGCGTGCGCAGCGCGTCGCAGGCGGACTGCGCCTGCTGCTGCGCGGTCTGCTTTTCCTGCGCCTGCGCCTCGAGCGCGGCCAGACGCTCGGCCGCCTCCGCAGCGGCGGTGACGATGGCGTTTTCCTGATCGAGCAGCTCCTGCGATTTGTCGGCCAGGAGCGTGATGCGCGTGCGGCACTCGGCCAGTGCGCTGCTCTGCGCGCTCTCCCGGGCAAGCAGCTCCGTATACGCACGCTCGGCCTCGCCGGAGGATGCGGCGTTGCGCTCGATGTCCTCGAGCACGGCGTCGATCTGCTGCGCGTGCTGCGCCTTTTCGCGCTCGATCTGCTCCAAACGCTGCTGCTGCGCGTCGATCTGCGCCTGCAGAGCGCTGGCGCGATCCGCCTGCTCAGACACCTCCACGCGCAGACGCGCGATGCTGTCGGCGCTGTTTTGCAGGTTCGTGCGCACGACAGCCGCAGCGCTCTCGCACTCGGCGGCGGCGCTCTCCGCCTCGGAGATCTGCTCGCGCGTGCGCTCGGACTCCAGATCCTTCTCGCGCATTTTCTGCGCGATGTTCTCCGACGCCGCATAGAGCTGCTCGAGCTCGCGCTGCGCGCCGGCAAGGTTTTCCTTCGCGGTCTGATAGTCGTGGTTCACAGTCTCGGCCTGCGCGTGCAGCCGGTCGAGCGTCTCCATCCAGACGGAGACCTCGGCGCTCTTGAGCTCGTCGCGCAGGTGCAGATATTTCTTCGCCGTCTCTGCCTGCTTGCGCAGGGGCTCTACCTGCAGCTCCAGCTCATCGACCTTGTCATTGATGCGCAGGAGGTTTTCCTCCGTACGGGCAAGCTTGCGCTCCGACTCCTCCTTGCGGTAGCGGTAGCGTGAGATGCCGGCCGCCTCCTCAAAGATCTCGCGGCGCTCGTTGCTCTTGCCGGAGACGATCTCTGCAATGCGCCCCTGCCCGATGATCGAGTACCCGTCGCGGCCGAGGCCGGTGTCCATGAGCAGCTCGTTGATGTCGCGCAGGCGGCAGGGCTCGCGGTTGATGGAATATTCGCTCTCGCCGCTGCGGTAATAGCGGCGGGTGATCATGACCTCGGTGTTTTCTGTGTCGAAGATGCCGGTGCTGTTATCGAGAATGAGCGACACCTGCGCAAAGCCCATGGGGCTGCGCTTTTCCGTGCCGCCGAAGATGACGTCCTCCATCTTGCCGCCGCGCAGCGTCTTCGTGCGCTGCTCACCCATGACCCACAGGATGGCGTCCGATATGTTCGACTTGCCGCTCCCGTTCGGACCGACGATTGCCGTGATCTCCTGGTCAAAATTCAGGCGCGTCTTGTCCGGAAAGGACTTGAAGCCCTGGATCTCCAATGCTTTTAAGTACACAAAATCCCTCGCATACCCGGCAAAGCCCCGCGCAGGAGCGCCGCCGGTATCTCAAATGAAAATAATACAAAATAAAGTATACCGCCAAAAACGCCATTTTGCAACGGCAGGAGCGCATTTTTTCAGATATGAAAAAACAGCCGCCTGTTTTTGCAGGCGGCTGTTTGTCGTTATTCGCCCAGCGTTTCGAGCGCGCAGCGGGCGGCGGACTGCTCCGCCTCCTTTTTGGTGCGCCCTGTGCCGCGGCCGATCTCGCTGCCGTTGAGCAGCACGGCCATGGTGAACGTCTTGTTGTGATCCGGACCGCTCTCGGCGCAGACGGTATAAGAGAGCGTCTGTCCGGCGCGGCGCTGCACGCGCTCCTGCAGCTCGGTCTTATAGTCTGCGACGTGGTGGATCTCCCCCTCGGCCAGACCGTTAAGGATGTGCGCAAGGATAAAGCGCTGCGCAGGCTCCAGCCCGCCGTCGAGGTACATGGCGGCGATGACCGCCTCTACCGCATCGGCGAGGATGGACGGGCGCTCGCGTCCGCCGCTGCGCTCCTCTCCGTGGCCAAGACGGATATAATCGCCCAGATGCAGCGTGCACGCCACGCCGTGCAGCGCCTGCTCACACACGAGCTCGGCGCGCAGCCGGCTCATCTTCCCCTCCGGCATGTCGGGATAGAGCCGGTAGAGCCGTGTCGCCGTGACCATGCCGAGCACGGAGTCACCCAGAAACTCGAGCCGCTCGTTGCTGGTATAGCCGCGCGCACGGTTTTCATTGGCGTAAGAGCTGTGCATGAGCGCATTCTCCAGCAGCGACCGGTCACGGAATGTATAGCCCAAGCGGGCCTCCAGCGCCTCCATCAGTCGCACTCCTTTGCCGCGTGCTTGTCCACGCGCATATAGGAAATGTTGGCCGTGATGTCGTCGATGATGCCGGAGTCGACAAACGAGATCGCCTGACGGATGGCGTTATAGATCGCGCGCGCATCCGACGAGCCGTGCGCCTTGATGACGGGCTTGCTGATGCCGAGCATGGCCGTGCCGCCGACCTCGTTTGGGTCGAGAGAGGCCTTGAGCGCCTTGAACTCGTCCTTGATGGCGAGCGCCGCCATTTTGGTCTTGAAGTTTTTCATGAAGATGCCCTTGAGCTGGCGCGTCATGTACTTGATGCTGCCCTCGATGCCCTTGAGCAGGACGTTGCCGGTGAAGCCGTCGGTGACGACGACGTCCACATCGCCGTTAAAGACCTGTGAGGCCTCGACATTGCCGATGAAGCGGATGCGCCCGGCGGCGTCCGCCGCCTTGAGCAGCGGGAAGGTCTCATGCTGGAGCTGCGCCCCCTTGTGGTCCTCGGTGCCGTTGCTGAGCAGACCGACACGCGGCGCCGCGATGCCAAGCATGGTGCGGGCATAGTAACTGCCCATATAGGCAAACTGCAGCAGGTACTCCGGCGTGCAGTCGGCGTTCGCGCCACAATCGATGAGCATGACGCCCGCGTCGCCGTTGGGCAGCACGGGGGCAAGCGCCGCGCGGCGGATGCCGTGGATGCGCTTGACGATGAGCGTCGCGCCTGTGAGCAGCGCGCCGGTGCTGCCGGCGGAGACGACCGCGTCACCCTTGCCGTCACGCAGCAGGTTGAGCGCGACCGTCATGGAAGCATCCTTCTTGCGGCGGGTCGCCGTGCTGGGGTCATCGTCCATGGTGATGACCTCGCTCGCGTCAATGATCTCGAGCTTGGCCTGCTCGTTGCGCAGGCAGGTCTCGATGGCGGCGCGCTGGCCGACGAGCACGATCTCCGCGCCCAGCTCCTGCTGCGCGTGCACCGCACCCTTCACGATCTCATCCGGGGCAAGGTCGCCGCCCATTGCGTCCACAAGTATTCTCATAGATGAAAAACCTCCTTTTGTTTCAGCCCGTCCAGAATCTGCAGGCTGCGCGCCGAGATCTCCGCATTCTTGTTGCGCTTGCCGCGCACGCGGTGGTCGAGCGGCGTGATGATGCCGAAGTTGATATTCATAGGTTGAAAATCGCCGACACTGCCGCCGGAAATATACAGCGACAGCGCGCCGATGGCCGTCTCCTGCGGGAAATCCACGGGCGGCAGACCGAGCACCTGCGCAGCCGTCTCGATGCCGACAAGCGCGCCGGATGCGCACGACTCCACATAGCCCTCAACACCGGTCATCTGTCCGGCGAAGCGGATGCGCGGCGCTGTCCGAAGCCGGTAGTAGCGGTCGAGCATCTGCGGGGAATTTAAATAGGTGTTGCGGTGCATGACGCCGTAGCGCACAAACTCCGCCTCCCGCAGCGCGGGGATCATGGAAAAGACGCGCTTTTGCTCACCAAACGTCAGATGCGTCTGAAAGCCGACGATGTTATACAGCGTGCCCTCGGCGTTGTCGCGCCGCAGCTGGACGACGGCATAGTTGTCCTTTCCGGTGCGCGGGTCGCGCAGGCCGACCGGCTTAAGCGGGCCGTAGCGCAGCGTATCCTCGCCGCGGCGCGCCATGACCTCGACCGGCATACAGCCCTCAAAGACCGCGCCGTCGTCAAAACCGTGCACCGGCGCCTCCTTGGCGGTGCGCAGCTCCCGAACAAAGGCGGTATACTCCGCCTGATCCATGGGGCAGTTGACGTAGTCCGCCGTACCCTTATCATAGCGGCTGGCGAAAAAGGCGCTGTCCATGTCCACGCTCTCAAGCGTGACGATGGGCGCAACGGCATCATAAAAATGCAGGTCGAACTCCGGGCACAGGCGCTGGATCTCCTCGGCCATGGCATCACTCGTGAGCGGACCGGTCGCAATGACGACCTCACCCTCGGGGATGGCGGTCGCCTCCGCGCGCTCGACGGTGATGTTCGGGTGCGCGCAGATGCGCTCCGTGATCTCGCGGGCGAAGGCCTCACGGTCCACGGCAAGCGCGCCGCCGGCGGCGACACGGTTATGATCCGCGCTGGCGAGCACGACGGAATCGAGCCGCCGCAGCTCCTCCTTGAGCAGACCGACGGCATTGGTGAGCTCATCGCTGCGCAGCGAGTTGGAGCAGACGAGCTCCGCAAAGTTTTCCGATACGTGTGCGGGGGACATTTTCTGGGGTTTCATCTCGATCAGGCGCACCGGGATGCCGCGCCCGGCCAGCTGCCACGCGCACTCGCATCCCGCCAGGCCCGCACCGATCACGGTCACTGGGGTCATAGCGTTCCTCCTCAAAAAAGGCGGCCGTGATCAGGCCGCCTTTCCAATTATGCTTCCTACTTATACTTCTTTCTTAGGTTTTGCCGTCTTTTTTGCAGCCGGCTTCTTTGCGGCGGGCTTTTTCGCAGCCGGCTTCTTGGCCGCCGCTTTCTTCGCGGCAGGCTTTTTGACGGGCGCTTTCTTGGCAGCCGGCTTCTTTTCGGCGGCCGCCTCGGCGGTCTCGGGCTCGGTCTTGGCCGTCTCCGCATCGTCCGCCGGCTTCGGCTTGCGCTTATAGCCGCGCTTATCCGGCGGCAGATAGTTCGGGCATTCGGGGTTGATGCAAAACGGCTTGTTGGCGCCCTTGCCGGCGCGCTTGAACATGGTCTTGCCGCACTCGGGGCAGTAGTCCTTTGTCGGCACGTCCCACGTCATGAAGCCCTGAATGTTCTCGCCGCCCTCGCCTTCGCCGTGACCCGGGCAGTCATGTCCGCGCTCACAGGCATAGTAGGCAAAGCCCTTGCGCGACGTCCGCTTGAGCAGACGGCCGCCGCAGGCCGGGCACTTGCCGGGCATCTCGACCACGATGGGCATCGTGAAGCTGCACTCCGGGTAGCCGGGACAGGCAAGGAAGCGGCCAAAGCGGCCGTTTTTGTACACGAGCTTGCGCCCGCAGTTTGGGCAGACCTCGTCCGACTCCTCATCCGGCACCTTGAGGTGCTTGCCCTCAAGCTGGATCTCGGCGTTGTTGAGGTTTGCGTCAAAGTCCTTATAATACTCGCGCAGCAGGTCCTTCCACGCGACGGTTCCGGCCTCGATCTTGTCGAGATCGGTCTCCATGTTGGCGGTGAATTTCAGGTCGACGATATTGCGGAAATACTCCTCCATCATCTCGGTCACGACGATGCCGAGGTTCGTCGGGCGCAGATAGCGTCCCTCCTTGACGACATAGTTGCGGCTGAGGATGGTCGAGATCGTCGGCGCATACGTCGACGGGCGGCCGATGCCCTTTTCCTCCATCGCACGGATAAGCGTCGCCTCCGTGTAGCGAGCGGGCGGCTGGGTGAACTGCTGCTCTTTCGTGACGTTCTTGAGCTCCACGGCGTCGCCCTGCTTGAGCGACGGCAGCGGACGGCGCACCTCGCTCGTCTCCTCGTCCTTCGCCTCTTCGTACACGGCGGTGTAGCCCGCAAACTTCTGCTCGGAGTAGTTGGCGCGGAAGAGATAGCCCGCGCTGCCGGCATCCACGACAACATTATCGTACACGGCATTGGACATCTGGCAGGCGGTGAAGCGGCCCCAGATGAGCCGGTAGAGACGGTACTGCTCCGGTGTGAGGTCGTGGCGCACACGATCCGGCGTAAGCGTGACATCCGTCGGGCGAATGGCCTCATGCGCGTCCTGCGCACCGGCCTTGGTCTTATACGTGCGCGGCTTGCCGGGGTGATACTCCGGGCCGTAGTGCTCGACGATGAACGCCTGTGCCGAGGCGAGCGCCTCGTCCGACAGACGCTGGGAGTCGGTACGCATATAGGTGATGAGACCGATCGTGCCGCGGTCGGTAATATCCACGCCCTCATACAGCTGCTGCGCGACCGACATGGTGCGCCGCGGCGTCATGCCCAGACGGCGGGAAGCCTCCTGCTGCAGGGTCGAGGTGATGAACGGGGGCGAGGGGCTGCGCTGCTTCTCGCCGCGCTTGACGCTCGCGATCTGAAACGGCTCTGCCGACACGGCGGCAATGATCTTGTCAGCCGTGGCCTCGTCCGGGACGTCCATTTTCTTATTATCGGCCGTGCCGTAAAAGCGCGCACTGAACGTGCCCGCGCCGCAGTCAAGCAGCGCGTCGAGCAGCCAGTATTCCTGCGGCTGGAAGGCGCGGATCTCATTTTCGCGGTCGACCACGATGCGTGTAGCCACCGACTGCACGCGCCCGGCAGACAGGCCGGGCTTGACCTTGCGCCAGAGCAGCGGGCTGAGCTTGTAGCCCACGATGCGGTCGAGCACGCGGCGCGCCTGCTGCGCATCGACCAGATCCTGATCGATCTCGCGCGGGTGCTGGATGCTCTCGGTGACGACCTTCTTCGTGATCTCGTTGAAGGTCACGCGCTTGGCCTTATCGTCCGGCAGATTCAGCAGCTCCTTCAGGTGCCATGAAATGGCCTCTCCCTCGCGGTCAGGGTCGGTCGCGAGATAGACGGTTCCGGCAGATTTGGCGCGCTTTTTCAGGTCGGCGATCACGTCGGCGCGATCCTTCACGGGCAGATACTGCGGCGTGAAGTCGCCGTCAATATCGACGCCCATCGTGCTCTTGGGCAGGTCACGCAAATGGCCCATCGAGGCCACGACCTGATAGTTGCTGCCCAGGTATTTTTCGATTGTTCTGGCCTTCGCCGGAGACTCGACGATCACCAGATCCGTTTTTGCTTTTGCCATCGGGTCTGTTCCAACTCCTTATGATTCCTGCGCAGTGCCTGCGCGTATATTTAACGAAAAGCGTTTGCCCGGTTCCTGCCGGACCACGCCGCGGATCTGCAGTACGGTCAGCTCCGCGAGCACCTTGCTCGCCGGCAGCCGGGTCTTGGCGATGATGAGATCCACCTGTGTGGCGGGCGTATCGATCGCCGCGACGATCTGCAGCTGCTCCGTTGTGAGCGATCGCAGCTGCGCTTCCAGGTCAATATATGCCTCCGGCTGCGGCTTGTCAATCCTTTTCTCCGCGACCGGTCGGCGCACCTGTGCAAAGCCGTCACCCGTCTCGGGCGGGGCCTGCGGCGCTGCGGGTTCGGGTTCGGGCGCGATGCGCTCGTGCAGCGTGCCGGGAAACATACGGCGAAAATCGCCCAGCACATCCCATGCACACGTCGCCGGACGCGCCCCGTCCTTGAGCAGCGCGTTGCTGCCGACAGAGGCATAGGAATCGGCGTTTCCGGGCACGGCAAAGACCTCCCTGCCCTGCGTGATCGCATCTTCGGCGAAGAGCAGCGCGCCGCTTTTCTCCGGTGCCTCGACCACGACCGTCGCCACGGCGAGTCCGGAGGTGATGCGGTTGCGCAGCCGGAAGCCGAAGCGCGGCACGGACATATTCGGCGCAAACTCGCTCACGACCGCGCCGCAGCGCGCGACGCTCTGCGTGCACGCGCCCGCAAAATCCAGATTGATCGCCGTGCCGGACACACCCACGCAGACACCGCCCGCGTCCAGCGCACCCTCGGCGGCTGAGCGGTCGATGCCGGCGGTGAGGCCGGAGAGCACGATGCCGCCGTGACGCACGATCTCCGAACCGAGCTTGTGCGCCGTGCGCATCCCGTAAGGCGTGGCGCTGCGCGTGCCGACGACAGCGACGGCCGCGCGGTCATCCAGCGGCGGCAGTGTGCCGCGCACATAGAGCACGAGCGGCGGATCATAGATCTGCAGCAGCCGCTGCGGATAGGCGGCGTCCTGGATCGTCAGGGCGCGGATATGCTCCCGGTCGCAGATGGCGAGCGCGCGCTCAGCCTCATGCAGGTCCTTATCCAGCAGCAGACGCAGCTCCTCCGGGCGCAGTGAGGCACGGACGCGGTAGTCCGCCTCCGTGGCAAAATACACATCGCGCGGCGTGCCGAAGTGCTCCACAAGCGCGAGCTTCACCTTCGGCCGCACACCGAAGCGCATGGACAGCCAGACCCAGTATTTGAGCTGCGACATCTCACGCCCTCCTCATGTCACGGTGCGGGCGATCTCCCACATGACGACCGCCGCGGCCACCGCCGCATTGAGCGACTCCGCGCCCGGCTGCATGGGGATGATGATCTGCCCGTCGCACTGCGCGAGCAGCTCCGCGCTCAGGCCGCGCCCCTCACTGCCGATCGCCACGGCAGCCGGTGTGAGCGGCACGCGCCGCAGATCCTGCGCCGTGTCCGTCAGCGCCGCGCCGTAGAGCTTGAGCCCGTTTGCGCGCAGCAGCTGCATCAGCTCGTCCGTCGCGCACGTCAGCACCGGCTGACGGAAGAGCGCGCCCATCGCCGCGCGCACGGTCTTCGAGCCGTAGAGATCGGCGCACGCGCCGGTGAGCACCACGGCATCCATGCTGAGGGCGTTGGCCGTGCGGATGACCGTGCCGACGTTGCCGGGGTCCTGCACCCCTTCGAGCACGATGACCCGGCGCAGCGGCTCCGGCAGGTGCATCGCCGGGATGCGCACGGTAAAGACCGGACCCGGCGAGTGCATGAGCGGCGAGGCATACTCGACAAGCTCGGCATCCGCCGCGTACTGCGCGATACCGTCCGGCAGTGAAAATGCCGCCGCCTCGCGCCAGAGCACGGACGTGACCTCCGCGCCGAACTGCAGCGCCTCGCGCAGCAGCTTTTCGCCGTCGCAGACGTACTCCCCCGCCTCCCGGCGCGCATCTGCCGACTTTGCCAGCGCGCGCAGGTGCAGGATGTATTGATTTTTCCGCGACCGAATCTGCTCCATTGTCCTGTTCTCCGCATATTCTATTACAATGTAATTAGATATTGTCCTTCATCTTATAACATCGCCCCACATTTTTCAAGACCTGACGGTCAGGAATTTGCAAAGCGGTGCAAATTTTCCGCCGCATACGCCAGCAGCGCCTCCCGCTCATTTGCGACCCGCTCATCCATGACGGCATCCAGACACGCCTGCAGCGCCGCACCCACAGCCCGCCCGCGCAGGCCGAGCGCGAGCAGGTCGCTGCCGTTGACGGCGAGATCCCGGAGCGAAAAGCAGGCATCCGCCGCAAGCAGCGCATCGAGCACGCGCCCGGCCTCCTGATAGGTCTGCACGCGTCCGGCGCAGATGGCGGACTGCCCGCAGGTATCGGCGATGTGCAGCGCGAAGAGCTGCCGCACCGGCTCGACGCCGAGCTTATGCATCAGCCGCCGGATGGGTTTCGGCTCTGGGGAAATGGGCAGGTCGTGATAGCGGATGAGCTGCGTGATGCGCGTGCGCCCGGCCGTATCCATACGCAGCCGCGTCAGGATCGCATCCGCGAGCTCCGTGCTCTTGGCGGCATGACCGTAGAAGTGTCCGACGCCGTCGTCTGCAAGCGAAAAGCACGGCGGCTTTCCGACGTCGTGCAGCAGCGCTGCCCAGCGCAGCACCGGCTCGGGCGGGATGTGCTCCACGACCGCGACCGTGTGCTGCCAGACGTCCCGGTCGTGGTGCGGGTTGTGCTGCGCAAAGCCGAACATCGGCCGCAGCTCCGGGATGGAGACGGCCAGCACATCGGAAAATTCCCACAGCACCGCACCTGCGTTTTGCCCGCAGAGCAGCTTTGTCAGCTCGCTCAGCACGCGCTCCGCCGCAAGATACCGCAGCAGCTCGGCGCAACGGTGGATAGCCGCCGCCGTCTCCGGTTCGATGGTGAAGCCGAGCACGGACGCAAAGCGCAGCGCGCGCAAAATGCGCAGCCCGTCCTCCCGAAAGCGGCGCTCGGGCTCACCCACGCAGCGCACGACACCGCGCGCAAGATCCTCCGCGCCGCCGCAGATATCCACAAGCCCCGTGCGCGGATGATAAGCGAGCGCATTCATCGTGAAATCGCGCCGCAGCAGATCGTCGCGCAGGCTGCGCGTGAACGTCACGCTGTCCGGCCGCCGGTGATCTGAGTAGCCGCCGTCAACGCGGTAGGTCGTGATCTCGAGCGGCAGGTCGTCGAGCAGGACGGTCACAGTGCCGTGGCGGAGTCCCGTCTCGATGAGCCGTTCGCCGGAAAAGACCCGCTCGACCTGCTCGGGCTCGGCGTTGGTCGTGATGTCCCAGTCCCCCGCCGCGCAGCCGCGCAGCGCATCGCGCACCGCGCCGCCGACGACGAAGGCCTCCCACCCCGCCGCCTTGAGGCGGTCGAGCGCCATATGCACTTGTTCCGGCAGGGTCATCATGGGCAAGCTCCTCAGTTGTGGTGATAGATCTTCTTTTCCAGCGCAAAAATACGCTGGCTGAAGCCGCCGGCCGGCACGCTCGGGAGCGTCTCGGCATAGATCTCCATGCGGCTGTCAATGAGGTCGATGTACGACAGCAGCTCCGCCTCGGCGCACATGGGGCGCACGGCCGCGCCGAAGTCCGGCTCGCCGTGGTGCGAGAGCAGCAGATGCTGCAGCAGCAGGGACTTTTCCTCGGCAATGGCAAGCTCGCGCGCGACGTCCGCGACTTCCTGCGCGCCCATGACCAGATGACCGAGCAGCTGCCCAGCGGTGGAATACTCCGTCACGATGCCGAGGTCGGAAAACACGAACTCCCGCTCCTTGGCAAAATCGTGCAGCAGTGTGCCGGTCAGCAGCAGGCTGCGGTCGATGACCTCCGGATAGAGCCCGGCGAGAAAATCCGCCGCACGCAGCATATTGTATGTGTGCATCAAAAGGCCGGACAGGAAGCTGTGGTGCACGGTCTTTCCGGCCGGGATACGGCGAAACGCATCCAGGTGGCGCGCGAGCATTGTCTCGGCGACGCTGCGGTAGTCCGCATCCGCGATCGAGGCGACCAGCCGCTGCACGTCCGCGAGCGCAGCATCGGCGTCGATCGGTGCCGTCGGTACGAGCAGAGATTTATCATACGTGTCCGCGCTCTCGGCCATGCGGATGCGGTGCACGCTCACCTGAAGCGCACCGCGGTATTCCGAAACACTGCCGCGGATCTTCACGACGCGGCCGGCATCGTCCGCACGCGCGCCGATTGGGCCGCTGTAATCCCAGATCTTGATCTCCATGCTGCCCGTGCGGTCACAGATCGTGCCGCTGAGAAAGGGCTTGCCGCTGTTGGTCGTCTTGAGCGCCGCTGCGCGCAGGATGTAAAAGCCCTCGACATCCATGCCGGGGCACATATCCGCAATGGGTTTGTTGTATTCCATAGCTCCGCCTTTCTGCCCGCCGAGCGGGTCACGCCTGATCGGTCTCATAATTTCAGATATACATTGCCGTCATTTTGCGCTTCTGTCAAGCCTTTTTGTGCAAAAACCTGCTGCACCGCCGATGCAGCAGGTTTCGTATACGCCGCTCAGAGCCCGGCCTGCGTGACCTCGCGCGCGATCTTTCGCCCGGTCGGTGTGCCCGCAAGACCGCCGAGCCCGGTCTCGCGCAGGTCGGTCGGGAGCGCGTCACCGATCTCACCCATTGCGTCGATGACCTCATCGACCGGAATGCGGCTCGTGATGCCGGCGACGGCCATGTTCGCCGCGCTCACGGCGTTGACCGCGCCGATGACGTTGCGCTTGACGCACGGCACCTCCACAAGCCCCGCGACCGGATCGCAGACAAGCCCAAGCAGGTTTGCAAGCGCGATGGCGTACGCATCCGCGCACTGCTGCGCCGTACCGCCGAGGATATGCGTCAGCGCGGCGGCGGCCATGGCGCTGGCCGTGCCGATCTCCGCCTGACAGCCGCCCTGCGCCCCGGCAACGCTCGCGCGCAGCGCCGTGACCTGACCGAAGCCCGCCGCGATGTACAGCGCCTGCAGGATCGTCTCCTCCGGAACGTCCCGCTCGTCGGTGAGCGGGATCAGCACCGCCGGAAGCACGCCGCAGCTGCCCGCCGTGGGTGCGGCAACGATGCGCTTCATGCAGGCGTTGCACTCGGCGACTTTGAGCGCCTGCTCCGTCACGCGCTGAAAATATGTCCCGCCGAGCAGCAAGCCCTTTTCCGCCGCCGCACGGAGCTTTTCCGCGTCGCCGCCGATGAGCCCGCTGTTGGAGCGGTCGTCCGCACAGTACTGCCGGCTGGAGGCCTGCATGGCCGCCCAGAGCGCTGCGATCTGTCGGTGGGAGGCCGCAGCGTCATAGCCGTTTTCCAGACAGTCCGCGTCGCGAATGACGGCGTAGAGCGGCTGGGTGCGCTCCTGCGCCGCAGAAAGCATGTCCGCAATGCTCGAAAAGCTCATACCGGTTCCTCCTGATTAAAGATCGTGATCTTCTGAATGCCCTCGATGTGCGACAGCCACTGCTCGATGTCCTTCGGGATCGGCTGGTCACATTCTAGGATCATGACCGCATAGCCCCCCTGCTCATCACGGTAGAGCTGCATGGTGGCGATGTTGACATGCCGCTGCATGAGCGCCGCCGTCACGGCCGCGACATGGCCGGGCGTGTCCTGATTATGGACGATGAGCGTGTTATGCTCACCGGAAAAGTTCGTCTCAATGCCGTCGATGGAGCGGATACGGATGCGCCCGCCGCCGACGCTCTCGGCCACGATATCGAGCGCGCGGCCGTTTGCTCCCGTGAGCTTCAGGCGCGCGGTATTCGGATGCGCATTGCGCATCTGAACGTTCTGAAATGTGAACGTCAGCCCCTGCTCCGCCGCGACGGCGAAACTTTCCGGGATACGCAGGTCGTCCGGCTGCATACCGAGCAGGCCCGCAATCAGCGCGCAGTCCGTGCCGTGGCCATGGCCGGTCAGGGCAAAGCTGCCGTGCAGCGAGATGTCGGCATGCACCGGCCGGTCGCCGAGCAGCTTGCGCGCCGTCAGGCCAATGCGCACAGCGCCGGCCGTGTGACTGCTGGACGGGCCGACCATCACGGGCCCGAGAATATCAAATAAACGCATAATACGCCTCCTTGGATGCAAAACAGGCCGCAGATCGCGGATCAAAAAATATGCGTTATTATACGCGCCATGCGCCCGAAATGCAAGCGGCACGCGCCGCTGCGCGAAAAAAATGCCGGCCGCCATGCGGCAGCCGGCAAATTCCATATGTGTCAGTGCTCCTGGATCATCATGCGGATAATCGTGCGGTCGGTTTCACGCATGCCCTCGCTGGCAAGCGTGCCGATGTTGCGGATCGTGTTCTCCACGCCCTTGACGACGATGCCGTCGCCGCCGTAGAACTGGCTCTCGTGCATCTGCATCTGCATCCCCAGCAACCCCGCCTCGACCGCCGAGGCGATCTTGGCCGCACAGCTTGCCTTCGCACCGTCGCAGATCATGCCGGAGGCGATGGCAACGGCATTGACGACCGTGTGCGCGATCTCGCGGAACTGACCGCCGTAGAGATACGTCACGCCTGCTGCCGCGCCGCAGCCGGCCGCCGTCGCGCCGCAATAGGCGGACAGGCTGCCGATGCCGGTCTTCAGATGGATGGTGATCAGGTTCGACACCGCAAGCGCGCGGTAGAGCATCTCCTGCGTGACGTCGAGCTCCTTGGCATAGATCACGACCGGCAGGGACGCCGTCAGGCCCTGATTGCCGCTGCCGGAATTGATGACGACCGGCAGGTCGCAGCCGTTCATGCGTGCATCCGACCCGGCCGCGGCGTAGGCCTTGGCGCGATTGTGGACGCTCATGCCGTAAGACTGCAGCAGGATGCGG
The DNA here is from genome assembly GCA_900543625.1 of uncultured Eubacteriales bacterium. Classification (GTDB taxonomy): domain Bacteria; phylum Bacillota; class Clostridia; order Oscillospirales; family Oscillospiraceae; genus CAG-103. The sequence goes on along the minus strand of UQSF01000014.1, from coordinate 26,206 downwards.
CCGATGTTCGCACCGTAGTCCCCCCGCAGGCCTTCCTCGGCTATCGCCCAGTTCAGGTCGATCTGCCGCTGGAGGATCTCCTGCACATCGGCGATCTCGACCTCGTTAGCAAAGGCGATGATATTCTCGACCGTCAGCAGGCTGCGGTCGGTCGTGTGCTGACCGGCCGACTCCTGATAGTCCTTATGCTGCAGCACGACGCCGTTTTTCTCCACACGGATCACGTTGGTATGGAAGCCAGCGATCTCGACGAAGGCGCTGTCCGTTCCCGCCGTGACGCGCACCTGAATGTCAAACACATAGTCCTTATCCGAACGCCCGACGGTGAACGCCGCCTGCTCCAGATAGGTGCTGACGGACTCTACCTGCTCCGGCGTGAGCTCCGCGAGCACCTGAAGCTGCGCATCCGCGTTGTCGGCCACGATGCCAGCCGCGGCCGCGGCCGCGATGCCGCGCAGGCCGTTCGTATTCGGAACGATGACGCTCTTGACGTTTTTGATGATGTTCGCACTTGCAAGCACCTCCACCGTCTCCGGCAGCGCGCCGAGCGTCTGGCGCGCAAGCGCCGCACAGTAAGCCACGGCGATGGGCTCGGTACAGCCCATGGCGGGCTGCAGCTCCTCTTTCAGGATCGCGACATATTCGCGATAGATCCGTTTATCCATAATTTTCCTCCGAATTTGATTTCTCTGTTATCCGCGTTTTCGCGTTTTTGTAACAACATCAGTATACAGGAACTTCTGCCTGTTTTCAACCGGAAAAGCCGCCGGTAGTTCAGCGCCTATCCCTGCCGTTTTTTGCAGCAGACGTTTCCAAGCGCCCAGAGTGCATAGCCGAGCACGCCGCCGATCGTGTTCGTGATGACGTCCGTAATATCTGCTCTGCGGAAAACGTGCAGCAGCGGCTGCACGAGCTCGACGCCGGCGCTGAGCGCCAGTGCCAGCAGCAGGCAGCGCCAGAAACGCGGCCGCCTGCCGCGGCAGCAATCGCACAGCGGCTGCAGCACTCCAAACGGAAGAAACAGGACGACATTGAGCACGATCTGCCGCACATAGTCCCCGTGGCGGTGGATGACATCCTCAAACGGAGCCATATGCATCGGGATGTACGGATGGTCAAAGCAGTACGGCAGCGCCGTGAGCACCGGCATGAGCGTAAAGCGCACGATCCCGGCGAGGCACCCATACATGAGCGTATAGACGAGCAGCGGTCTTTTCCCCAGCCGCCGCCACTTCGGCAGCAGCCATGCAGCATAGACGGCCACCAGCACAAGCAGGTCGAGCAGAACGCCGGATTGACCCATGCCCCTGCCCTCCTATCGCAGCCGCAGGCGCTCGACGATCGCCTCATCGCTCTCGGCCATGCAGGTCTGATAATCGGTATAGAGCACCATGCCAGGCAGCGCGCCGGATGGCTTGCGCACAAAGCGCGCCATGGTGTAGTCCACGGGCGTCTTGCCGACGTCACGCGCCTGCGAATAGTACACGGCGAGACTTGCCGCCTCGGCGATCGTCTGCTCGTCCGGCGTCGTATCATGCGCGCGGATGATGACGTGTGAGCCGTGCACCTTCTGCACATGCAGCCAGATGTCCGTGCGGCGGGCAGTGCGGTGCGTGAGCTCGTCATTTTGTGTGTTGGAGCGGCCGACAAGGATCTCATATCCGGTGCTCGAGACAAAGGCGAGCGGCGCGCGCGGCGCAGCCTTTTCCTTTTTGGCATTGCGCGGCTGGCGCAGGTAGCCGGTCGCGCGCAGCTCGGCACGGATGTCCATGAGATCACGCTCGCTCTCGGCGCGCGCGAGCTCGTCGAGCACGCTGTTGAGGTACTCAAGATTCCGGCTCGACTCGGCAATCAGGCCGGTCAGGTGCTGCTCGGCCGTCTTGGCCTTACGGTAGGCCTTATAGAGCGCGGCGGCGTTTTCCTGCGGGCTCTTGCGCGGATCAAGCTCGATCGTCACGTCCGGGCAGCCCTCGGCATAGTAGTCCTGCACCGTCACGGTGCGGTCGCCCTTATGGATGCGGTAGAGGTTCGCCTTGATGAGATCGGCCTTCTGCCGCAGGGCCTCGCGGTCGGCACAGCGCAGCAGATCCGAGCGCTGGATGGCGAGCTTTTTGGCCGTGCGGTCGCGCACGGTGCGCACCTGATGTGTCAGTTCCTGCGAGCGGCGGCGCATGGCCTCCGCCTTGTCGCGGCGGAGATAAAACTCATCCAGCAGCTCGGAAAACGAGCCGCAGCCGCGGCACGTGAGCGCGCCCTGATACTGCAGGATCGGCACGGCGGAAAAGTCCTTCGGCCGTTCGCCGTCGAGCAGCATGGTCGGGGAAAGATTGTTCGTCTCGACGGTAAACACAAGCGCATCGAGCTCATGCGCCAGGCGTGCACGCTGCGCATCGTCCAGCCGCTCCAAACGCGGGCTGGCATCGCCAAGCGCGCGGAAGCACACCTCCCGGCACAGCAGCGGTGACACACCGGAAAAGAGCCCCAGCAGCCACTTATCGACCGTCGCCGCCGTGACCGGGGCGGAGAGCACCTGCGCGCGCTGCTCCGGCGTCGTATCAAACAGCACCGGCTTATCCTGCCGCAGCGGCGTACGGTAAAACAGCCCCGGCTGCACCTGCCGCGTCTCGCTCATGGAGGAATCCACGCGGCGCATACAGTCGATGATGTGCCCGTCACCGCTGACAAGAATGACGTTTGACTGGCGGCCGAGCATCTCAACGACGAGCTGCTTTTTGACCGGTGTGCCGAGTTCGTCCCGCCCGTCAAGGTCGAGCACGAGCATACGCTCAAAATCGGGCTGCGAGACGGCCGTGATGCGCGCACCGACGAGGTGCTTGCGCAGGAGCATACAGAACATCGGCGGTTCGGCGGGGTTTTCAAACGTGCCGCGCGTGAAATGCACACGCGCGCTGCCCACACCGCCGTGCACGAGCAGCTTGGCATTGCCGCCCTGCGTGCGCACGGACAGCAGCAGCAGGTCGCGCTCCGGCTGCTGCACCTTGTCGATGCGCGCGCCGGTCAGGCTCTGCGTCAGCTCCTGCGTCAGGCCATGCAGAAACACTGCGTCCATTGGCATGTTACAGCACCTCCGTGATCACGGCGAACAGCTCGCGCAGCCGCTGCGTGCGGCCGAGCAGATACAGCCAGCCAAAGAGCGTCTCAAGCCCCGTGGCCGCGTGATACTGCGCGACGTCCGCATGCTGCGGCACGGAGTTCACCTTTGCATTTCGCCCGCGCTTATAAACAGCGTGCTCCGCCTCTGTGAGCAGGGGCAGGATTGCCTCTGCTGCGCGCGCCTGCGCGGGTGCGTTGACGCGGCGCACGGTCTCGCGGTGCAGGTCGGTCACGGCGGTGAGCCCGGCGGCACACAGCGCCGTGCGCATCATGAGCTCATACACCCCGTCACCAATGTGCGCGAGGGCGAGCGTGCTGTAGGCACCGACCTGCGCCGGCGTCATTTCCGGGGCAAAGTCCGTGCCGCCGGGAAAGGCTATCGTGCCGACGGGGCGGCGCTCCGGCCGCCCCGTGTGGAGATCATGATTCATCGTCTTCAGGTTCCTCTTCGTTCACGTCTGCAAATTCCGTCTGTGCCTGCAGCACCTCGCTCGGCGCGGTGCCCTGCACATACTGCATCTCCTGCCACTGCTCCTTCGTGATGAGGATCTTGCGCGGCTTCGAGCCCTCGAACGGCCCGACAATGCCCATCTCCTCCATCTGGTCGACCATACGCGCGGCGCGCGAATAGCCGAGCTTCAACCGGCGCTGCAGCATGGACACCGATGCCTGCTTCGTCTCGAGAATGACGTCCACCGCCTGCGGCAGCAGCTCGTCATAGTCGCTCTTGGCGGGCTTGTCCGCCTCGGGTGCGGGGCCGGACTTCTTATCGGCCTCGGCAGCGGATTTCTCGATCTGGGCGATGATATCGTCGCTGTACTGCGCCTCGGAGTTTTGCTTGATGAAGCGCACGACCTCCTCGCGCTCCTCGTCCGACACGAACGAACCCTGCACACGCAGGGGCTTGCCCGTGCCGATGGGCGCGTAGAGCATATCGCCCATGCCGATGAGCTTTTCCGCGCCGGAGGTATCGAGAATGATGCGGCTCTCGAGTGAGGATGAGACCGCAAAGGCGATGCGGCTCGGGATGTTTGCCTTCATGAGGCCGGTGATGACATCGGCCGACGGGCGCTGCGTCGCAATGATGAGGTGCATACCCGCAGCGCGGCCCATCTGCGCCACGCGGCAGATGCTCTCCTCCACCTCTTTGGCTGCGCAGAGCATGAGGTCGGCCAGCTCGTCGATGACGATGACGACCTGCGGCAGCGTCTGCCCGTCGGGTTCGTTCTTCTGCAGGGCGTTGTAGCTTGCCAGATCGCGCACCTGCGCCTCGGAAAACAGGCGGTAGCGCTTGAGCATCTCCACGACCGCCCACTGCAGCGCGCCGGCCGCCTTCTTGGGGTCGGTCACGACGGGGATGAACAGGTGCGGGATGCCGTTATAGATGCCGAGCTCGACCATCTTCGGGTCGATCATGATCAGGCGCACCTCGTCCGGCGTCGCCTTATAGAGCAGGCTGAGGATGAGCGAGTTCATACACACGGACTTACCGGAGCCGGTCGTACCGGCGATGAGCATATGCGGCAGCTTGGAGATGTTGCCGATGATGCAGTTGCCGCCGATGTCCTTGCCGACGGCAAACGAGAGCTTGGACTTGGCATTGCGGAATGCGGGCGAGTCGATAATATCGCGCAGGCAGACCGCGCTGACGATCTTGTTCGGCACCTCGATGCCGACGGTCGAGATCTTGTCCGGAATGGGCGCGATGCGCACGTTCTCCACGCCGAGCGCGAGCGCAAGGTCGCCGGAGAGGTTCGTGATCTTGTTGAGCTTCACGCCCGCCTCGAGCTCGAGATCATAGCGTGTGACCGTGGGGCCGCGCGTCACGTCGCGGATCGTGGCGTTGACGCCGAAGCTGCTCAGAGCGGTATCCAGCCGGTCGCGGTTGAAGCGGATCTCCTCCGTCGCGTCGGTCTGATCCTTCTTCCCCGCGTGCAGAAACGACACCGGCGGCAGCTGATAGGCCGAGTGGTCGGCGTTCTCACGCTCGATCGCGGAGGTGATCGCCGCCGTCTCCGCCGCAACGGCGGCGCTGGCCGCCTTCTTCGACGGCTTCGGCGGGTCATGGATCTCCTGCGCAGCCGTCACGTCCACGCCGCAGATGTCCGCCGCCTCCTCTACAGACAGCGGCTGCACATTCTGCGTCGCTTCCGCCGGCGCGGGTTTTTTCGCACCGCGGGCAGGCTTTTTGACCGGGATGGGATCGATCGGCTCGTCATCCGGCTCGGACGGCGTGTCCTCGACCGGAATATCGATGAGCTTTTTCTTGGCGACAGGCTTGTCCGGCGCGGCGCGGCGCGCCCTGCGCTGCGGCTCGGGCTGCGGCGGCGCGGCAGGCTCGTCCTCGTCGTCAAAGAGCGGCTGGTCTCCGTCATCCGGGATGTACTGCGCCTCGCGGTGCGCGCGCCACCATGTGACGATCTTGCCGACCGTCAGATCCATACTGCCGAGCACGCAGGCCACGAATGCCGCCATCGTCAGCGGCAGCGCCGCGTACACGCTGATGCCGGCCTTGAGCAGATAGCCCACGCCGCCGGAGATGACGCCGCCGGAGGCAAGCGCCTTGCCGCCGTCATAGAGCTGGCCGACGATCGCGCCGAACGTCTGCGCCGTGAACGGCACGCGGCAGACCATGAGGTGCACGATCGTGCCGAACAGCGGCGCGATCAGCAGCGACGCCGTCACGCGCAGACCGAAGTGCCGCTCCGGATTGCGCACAAAGACCCAAGCCAGCAGCAGCATCGCAAACGGGAACGCCCAATAGCCCCAGCCCATGATGCCGGACAGGAAGCCCGCAAAGCCGTCGATGATGACGCCCTCGGCGTGAAACAGGCCCAGGAACGCGAGCAGCGACAGCACGATGCACACGATGGCATACGGCCACGTCGGCGCAGTCTGCGCAGGCGTGGGCGCTGCAGCAGGCTGCTTTTTTGCCGGCTGTTTTTTCGGCGCTGCAGCAGGCTTTTTCGCCGAGCCGGTCTTTTTTTTGGATGATGAAGTTGCCATGTAATAACGTCCTCTCAGAAAATCAGAGACAGCAGCATCGTCACTGCGCCCGCGCCCCAGCAATAGTAGCTGAACGCGCCGAAGTGCCCCTTCGATGTCAGGCGCTTGACAAGGCCGATGGCCACGATGCCGGAAGCCATCGCCACAAGCATGCCGACCAGATATGCCGGCAGGAGCGAGACATCAATGCCCGTCTTGGCCGCTTTGGCCAAGGCCAGAATGTTCGCGCCCAGCACCGCGGGCAGCGACATCAGAAACGAGAAGCGCACCGCAAAGCTGCGCTCCAGCCCCGTGGCCATGCCGGCCGCGATCGTGGTACCCGACCGGGACAGGCCCGGGATCGTCGCCACGGCCTGACACGCACCGATGATGAGCGCGTCGCGCACGCGCATATTTTTCTCCGTGCGCGTGCCCTTTGGCATTTTATCGGCCACGAACAGCAGACAACCCGTGAGGATCAGCATGAGGCCGATGAAAAACGTGTGGTAATACAGCTGCTCCACTTTGTCGTTGATCGGCAGGATCAGAAACAACGGCAGCGTCGCAAGGATGATCATAAGCACCATGCGCGCCGCAGGAAACTGCTTCCGGCGCTGCTCAGCCGGCAGGCGCGTATTGCCGAAAAACGCGAACGTCTCGCGCACCATGGCCACGATGTCCCGCCAATAGACGATGCAGATCGAAACGAGTGTGCCCAGATGCAGCAGCACGTCAAAAAACAGATGACCGTCCTCTGCGGTAGACATATGAAACAGATTTTGCAGGATCGACAGATGTCCGGAGCTGGAGATCGGCAGAAACTCTGCGATGCCCTGCACCAGACCGAGCAGAATCGCATTCCAGATGGTCATGGATACACCTCCCAGTGCGCAAATAGCAACATTTTATGATAGCACAATCCCCGTTATTCCACAAGGGAAAACGGACGCAGCGCCCGTTTCCCCCCGGTCGGACGGATCACGCCTGCGTGTCGCAGTAAGCGGCCAATACACCGCGATACGTCATCCAGCAATCAAACTTCGACACGAGCTCAAACGGTGCGTGCATGCTCAGCACCGGCACACCTGCGTCGATGGTATCAATGTTGCGGTCAGCCATGAACTTGGCGATCGTGCCGCCGCCGCCCTGATCGACCTTGCCCATCTCGGACAGCTGCCAGACGACGCCGTTGTCGGCGAAGAGGCGGCGCAGATAGGCCACGAGCTCGGCCGAGGCGTCGCTCGTGCCGGACTTGCCGCGCGCGCCCGTAAACTTGCAGATGCCCATACCGTAGTTGAGCTTGGCCTCGGTGCGCTTGGCGCTCACCTCGGGGAAGCTCGGATCATAGGCCGCACACACATCCGCCGAAAGGCAGAAGCTCTTGGCAAAGCAGTGGCGCAGCGCGACGTCCTGCTGCTCGCAGAGGTCGGCCATGAACGCCTCGAACGCCTGCGACTGCATACCGGACACGCCGTCGGAGCCGGTCTCCTCCTTGTCGGCGAGAATGCACACGGCCGTGCGCTCCGGCGCGCCATCGAGATCAAGGATCGCGCGCAGCTCGGCATAGGCGCACACGCGGTCATCCTGCCCGTAGGCGCCGATCATGCTGCGGTCAAAGCCGATGTCGCGCGCCGGGAACGCCGGCACGGCGGCGAGCTCCGCCGACAGGAAGTCCTCCTCCGTGATGCCGTACTCATCATGCAGCAGCGAGAGCACGGCGAGCTTCACACGGTCGCCGCCCTCACCGGCATACGGCATACTGCCGATGACGATGTTGAGTGCCTCGCCGGTGATGCCCTCCTCCATGGTCTTGCGCAGCTGATCCTTGCCGAGGTGCGGCAGGAGGTCTGTGATGACAAACTGCGGCTCGTCAGGCTCGCGGCCGATGGCGACGTCGATCGTGCTGCCGTCCTTGAGCGCGATCGTGCCGTGCAGCTCCAGCGGGATCGCGACCCACTGGTACTTCTTGATGCCGCCGTAATAATGCGTCTTAAAATACGCCAGCTCCGAATCCTCGTACATCGGCGTCTGCTTGAGGTCGAGGCGCGGGGAATCGACGTGCGCGCCCGCGATCACACAGCCGTGATCGAGTGTCTGCTCGCCAAGCACGGCCAGCATGAGCGCCTTATCGCGGTTATTCACGTACACCTTAGAGCCCGGCTGCAGCTCCATGCCGAACGTATACGGCACAAAGCCCGCGTCCTCCGCCATGCGGATCGCCTCCTTGACGGCCTCGCGCTCCGTGCGCGCGGCGTCGAGAAAGCGCTTATACCCCTCGGCATAGGCAAAGATCTCACCGGTCTGTTCGGCGTCGATCTGATCGTACCCGTTCTTGGGCCGGTAAAACAGCTTTTCCTTCCACTGCTTGACTTCCTTATCTTCGCTCATGAGAGCACCTCCTGTATCAGTTGATGGCAGCGGCGCTGAAACTCGGCGAGCGTGCCGCCGTTATCCAGCACATAGCTGCAGTTCTGGACAAACCATTCGTTGGGCTTCTGCGCGTCGATGCGCGCCTCGGCATAATCGCGCGTCACGCCCTCGCGCGCGATGAGCCGCTCGATACGCACCTCGCGCGGCGCCGTCACGCCGATGGTAACGGTGCACAGCTCCGCCAGCCCGCTCTCGATGAGCGCGATGGCGTCGATCGCCGCGACCGTGCCGCCCTGCCGCGCCCACGCGCGCAGACGAGACTGCACCTCGGCGCGGACATACCGGTGCGTGATGGCGTTGAGATCGCCGAGCGCCGCCGCGTCCGCGAACACGACCGCGCCGAGCTTTTTGCGCTGCAGCACCCCATTTTCTATTGTACCCGGAAAACGGGCGTTGATCTCCGCAAGCATGGCGGCATTCGATGCCAGCAGCTCATGATACACTGCGTCGCAGTCGATGACGAGCGCGCCCTGCCGCTCCAGCTCCATGAGCGCGGTCGTTTTGCCGCAGCCGGTGCCGCCCGTGATGCCGACGATGTGCATCCTGCGCACAAGCGCGTCCCAGACAGCATCGTCCGGCACGGCGGCAGAGCGCAGGATGCGGTACGGCGTGTGCGAGAGGTCGACGAGCGTGGACTCCCGCCCGATGCCGCAGGGGCCGCCGTCGATGACGGCTACGATCTGCCCGTCAAAATACGCCAGTACATCGTCCGCCGTTTTCGGGCTCGGCGCGCCGGAGGGATTGGCCGACGGTGCTGCCAGCGGCAGCTGTGCAGCCTCGATGAGCGCCAACGTGGCCGGGTGATCCGGGCAGCGCAGGCCGACGGTCTCGCCGCCCGCGCGCACGATCTCTGGCACACAGTCCTGCGCCCGCAGCACGATCGTGAGCGGGCCGGGCCAGAAGGCCTCGGCCAGCGTATGGGCCGCCTGCGGCACGGGGTCGCAGTAGCGCGCCATCGCCGAGGCATCGTGCACCATCAGCGACAGCGGCTTGACGCTCGGCCGGCCTTTGACTTCATAGATCTGCGCGACGGCCTTGGGGTCGAGTCCGTTTCCGGCAAGGCCGTAGACCGTCTCCGTCGGGACAGCGACGAGCTGCCCGGCGCGGATGGCATCTGCCGCCTGCGCGATCTCGGTTGTAATCCGTTGTGTTTTCATGCTTCCTCCACGGATGCGCGCAGCTTCTCGGCCTGATCGGCCAGCGTGAGCGCATCGATGATCTCATCCAGATCGCCGTCGAGCACCTGATCGAGCTTATAGAGCGTCAGGCCGATGCGGTGATCCGTCACCCGCCCCTGCGGGAAGTTATAGGTACGAATGCGCTCGTTGCGCATCCCCGTTCCGACCTGACTGCGCCGCTCGGCCGAGCGTTCGGCGCTCTGCCGGGCGCTCTCGGCGGCATACAGGCGCGAGGCGAGGATCTTCATCGCGCGATCCTTATTCTTATACTGGCTGCGCTCATCCTGACACTCGACGACCGTGCCCGTCGGCAGGTGCGTGATGCGGATGGCGCTCTCGGTCTTGTTGACGTGCTGACCGCCCGCGCCGGAGCTGCGGTAGGTGTCGATCTGCAGGTCCTTCGGGTCGATGTGCACCTCGACGGCGTCCATCTCCGGCAGCACGGCCACGGTGGCGGTGCTGGTGTGGATGCGGCCGCCTGTCTCCGTCTCCGGTACACGCTGGACGCGGTGCACCCCGCTTTCAAACTTCAGGCGGGAGTACGCTCCCTGCCCGCTGATGAGCAGGCTCGCCTCGCGCACGCCGCCGAGCTCCGTCTCGTTGAGGTTCGCGATCTCGGTCTTCCAGCCGTGCGCGTCGGCGTACATGGTATACATTCGATAGAGACTATGCGCAAAGAGCGCCGATTCTTCCCCGCCGACACCGGTGCGCAGCTCCAGAATGACATTGCGGTCATCGTTCGGGTCGCGCGGCAGCAGCAGCACGCGCAGCGCCTGCTCAAGCTCTGCGCGGCGGGTCTTGCCGCTCTCGAACTCTTCGCGCGCGATCTCATGCAGCTCGGGATCGCCGAGCAGCGCCTGTGCCTGCGCGATCTGCGCCTCACAGTCGGCATAGGCGCGGTATGCCTCCACGACCGGCTGCAGCTCGCGCTGCTCGCGGCAGAGTCCGGTAAACACCGCTGGATCGGAATAATACGCGGAGTCAGCCAGCTTGCTCTCGAGCTCACTATACCGGTTTTCAATTTGTCGCAGCTTTTCGAGCACACTGCCGCCTCCCTCGTTGCGATATTCGCTCAATATATCAGTGTAGCACACAGGCGCGAAAATGTAAACAGGCGGTGCGCCAAAGCGCACCGCCTGTTGCCTGTCGAAAAACCCAAGTGGTTTTCCGACAAAAGGTCTGCAGTCTGCTGCGCGCATAATTTGTGTGCCAGCGGCGCACAAATTCCACACTTGCAGCCTGAAAAGTATTTTCTCCGACGCACATGCCGCCGGAGAAAATGATCGAATTTTCTTTCGCCGCCCGGCGGCGAAACTCTGCGAGGCTTTTAGGGAAACGGAAGCAGGCGGCGCGCCGAAGCGCACCGCCCGCAAGTATAAGCCGAAAATTTCTTCATCCGCGCGGGATGATCGCCTGCGCCACATTCTCGAGCGTATTCAGGTCGAGCACGTTGATCTGATCCGAACCGACGACATAGAAGTAGTCGCCGATATAGAGGCCGCGGTTATTCCCGTCCCACTGCGAGACGGAGATCTCCTTGCGCAGCGTGAAGCCGTCATCCGCCGAATAGCCATAGACGAGATAGCTGTTTTCCGCCGGGAAGGCGATGATGTCCTTGCCGCTGTCGACCAGAATGGCCTTGTGGTTGTTCAGCGCCTCGCTGTAGTCAGCGTCAATCGCCTGCGTGTGCAGATCGTGCAGCTTCGCGGGATCGGACGTATCGATCATGACGAGCTTCATACCGTCCACGGTCGTGTTCGCGCCGACCGACTGCGTCTCCATACCGAGACCGAACAGCAGCCCATCCGACCAGACGTGCAGATAGTCCGAGTAGCCGCTGAGCTTGAGCTCACCGACGACCTTCGGATTCGTCGGCTCGGTCAGATCGACCGCAAAGACCGGGTCGGTCTGGCGGTAAGTGCACAGATAGCCGTAATCGCCGTCAAAGCGCGCGGAGAACACCTGCTCTCCTTCCGCAAGGCCTGTCACGCTGCCGACGGTCTTGAGCGAGGCATCGAGCACATAGACATCGTTGCGCGTCTGCATGCCGTCTTCGTCCGCCTTCGTGTTTTCAAAGTCATGCTTCTCGTCACGGTAGACACTGTAGGAATAGGTCTGCTCGGTCGTGGCCATACGCAGATAGCCATCACGCTCGTCGAGCGAGAACTGATTATTGAGCGCACCGGGCACCGCACCGTTGGCGGCAAAGGTGAGCTTGCCGTCCGCGATCGCGAAGCGGTTGACGACCGTGTTCACACTTGAGGTATAGTCTGTGACGGTATAGCTGCCGTCCTTATAGGTCTTGCCCGCACCGTCATCGTAGATGCTCGCACACAGGTAGAGATTCTCCTTGTTCATATACACATTGTCGCCGCCGCCGAGCACAGACTGGCTCGACAGCCGCTCGCCGGAGGCGATGTCATACGACGCCGCGACCGCATAGGTCATCGAATCGCCGTCCGGCATGAGGCCGATGCTGCCGCAGGGCATGACCGTCGCCGCGTCTCCATCGTACAGCCGGGGGGCAAACGTTGTCTCATCGCCCTTTTCGGGGTTCGCGGGATAATACGACGAGCACAGGTAGAGCACGCCATCGATCATGCGCGAGGCGATCTTGTAGCCGTCCTGCCCGAACGACTTGACAAGCGCCGGCGCGGTCGGGTCGGTCACGTCGTAGATATCGACTGCGACGTAATCCTGGCCGAAGCCGGTCACCGTGTCATCCGCGCTGCCTGTATCCGTCCAGTCGGAATAGGCCGAGACAACGACAGCACGGCTGCCCGACAGATACAGCTCTGTCGGCAGTTTTTCCTGCGTGTGCGCCAGGCCGTCCTCCGTCGTCGTCTGCTCCCAGTCCTGACCGGCAAAGACGTTGGACACGTCCGTAACATCCTCGCCGTCGGCCTGCATGACGACCATCTCGCTGCCGCGCAGAATGTAGATATACTTGCCGTCCGTCTTGACGATGTCGCCCTCGTCCACGCCCTCGACCTGCACGTTCGTGCCGGAGTAGAACGTGCCCTCCGAGCCCTCGCCGGCAGCGCCTGCACCGTTGGGCTCAGATGAATCTGCACCGGTGTTGAGCAGTGTGTTGCGCTCGGCGATCGCCTTTTGCGCGTCGGTAAGTGCGGAATAGACCTCACTGTAGCTTTTGGCAAATGTCAGGCCGCCGGCCGTCACCGTCTTGTCGGGCTGCCCGCCGCGGTCACAGGCACTCAGCAGCGCAAGCGACAGGCACAGCGCCAGAATTCCGGAAAGAATTTTTTTCATAGTACACCTCTCGATCCTTCGATGGTTTCAACGGTATTGTACAGGATTCGACGCACATGGTCAAGAAATGTTCCGAAAAAACGGAAGACCGCCGCTGGCGGTCTCCCGTTCGGTTTTTGTATCCGTTTATGCGCCGAGGTATGCCGCACGCACCGCGTCGTTGCTCAGCAGCTCCTTGCCGCTGCCTGTCAGTGTGATGCGTCCGGTCTCGAGCACGTAGCCGACATCGGCGATCTTGAGCGCCATGTTCGCGTTCTGCTCGATGAGCAGAATGGTCACGCCCTGCTTGTTGATCTCCTGAATGATGGAGAAAATGTCGCGCACGACCAGCGGCGCGAGACCGAGCGACGGCTCGTCCATCATCAGCAGCTTCGGGCGGCTCATGAGCGCACGGCCGACCGCGAGCATCTGCTGCTCGCCGCCGGAGAGCGTGCCGCCGGCCTGCCAGCTGCGCTCTTTCAGGCGCGGGAACAGGCTGTACACCCACTCGATGTCCGCGGACAGATCGTCCTTGCGCAGATATGCGCCGATCTTGAGGTTTTCCAGCACGGTCATGTCGGGGAAGATGCGCCGTCCCTCCGGCACAAGCGTGACGCCCTGCGTCACGATCTGCGTCGGATCTTTGCCGGTGATATCCTCACCCGCAAACAGGATCTTGCCGTCGCTCGGCTTGACAAGGCCGGAGATCGTGCGCAGCGTGGAGCTCTTGCCGGCGCCGTTGGAGCCGATGAGCGTGACGATCTGCCCCTCCTGCACTTCGAACGAGATGCCCTTGACGGCCTCGATGCCGCCGTAATTGACCTGCAGGTCTTCAATTTTCAGAATCGGTTCACTCATCTTCCACAACCCCCAGATAGGCATCGATCACGTGCTGATTGTTCTGGATCTCCTGCGGGACACCCTGCGCGATCTCGCTGCCGAAGTCGATGACGTAGATATAATCGGAGATGCGCATGACCAGATCCATGTGGTGCTCGATCAGGAAGATCGTCAGGTCGTACTTGTCGCGCAGCTCGTGGATAAACGCCGCGAGCTCGAGCGTCTCCTGCGGGTTCATGCCGGCCGCCGGCTCGTCGAGCAGCAGCAGCTTCGGATCGGTCGCCAGCGCGCGGGCGATCTCGAGCCGGCGCTGGATACCGTAGGGAAGGCTCGTGGCAATGTCGTCCTTATACTTTTCCAGTCCTTGCTCCGCGAGCAGCGCCATGGTCTCGTCGCGCATACGCTTTTCTTCCTTGGCGTTGCCGCGGAAGGTAGCGGAAAAAACGTTCTGCCTGGCGCGCATGTGCTTTGCCACGAGCACGTTTTCAAATACCGTCATGCTCTTCCACAGGCGGATGTTCTGGAACGTGCGCGCAATGCCGAGCTGCGTGATCTTATCCGGTGTCGGCGAGAGGATCTTGCCCGTGCGTGCCAGCGGGTCGCGCAGGAGCATCTGCTCTTTCGTCTCGTCGCCGGGATCGTATTGGCTTGTATAAAGCAGCGGGTTTTCGCCCTTATAGAGCTTTTTCATCTTGCCGGTCGGATGGTTGCGGACCATTGGCTCGCCGAGGAATTTGACGAGGCCGTTGGTCGGCTCATACACGCCGGTGATGCAGTTGAAGGCCGTGGTCTTTCCGGCGCCGTTCGGGCCGATGAGCGCCACGATCTGCCCCTCGGGAATGTGCAGCGAGAGGTTGTTGACGGCGACGACGCCGCCGAACTGCATCGTGATATTCTCCACGCTGAGGATGTCCTTACGCATCTGCTTTGCCCTCCTCAACTACGTTCTTTTTTGCCTTTTTTGGGCGCTTGCGGAACAGATCCGGCAGCTCGCGCTCGCCCATGATGCCCTTGCGGAAAAAGAGCACAACGATCATGATGATGACCGAGAACACGACCATGCGGAAGCCGTTGCGCAGCAGCGGCACCTTAAACGCGCCGATATACGCCTCGTTGTCGAGGAAGCGCAGCCACCACTCGGAGCAGGCGATGTACAGGAAGGAGGCGATGCAGCTGCCGGAGACCGAGCCGATGCCGCCGATGACGACGATGAGCAGGATCTCATAGGTCATGGCCGAGGTAAAGACCTTGGCCTGCACGGTCGTTGCGAACATCGCAAAGAGCGCGCCGGACACGCCCGCGAAAAACGAGCTGATGACAAAGGACAGGCTCTTGTGCTTTTCGAGGTTCACACCCATGGCCTCCGCCGCGATCTCATCGTCGCGGATGGCCTTGAACGCGCGGCCGTAGGAGGAGTTGATGAGCAGGACGATGATGAAGATGCACCCGCCGGCAAGCAGGATCGGCATGACCGCGCTCAGGCGGAAGAGCACCTTGCCGGAAGCGTTCGTAATGTTGAAGTCGGCAAACGTCGGATAGCCCTTGAGGATGTTCGCGCCGTTGGTGACCTTGCCGAGCGCCTGCCACTGGAAGATGGCGCGCAGGATCTCGGCAAAGCCGAGCGTGGCGATGGCCAGATAGTCGCTCTTGAGGCGCAGCACCGGCAGACCGATCAGATACGCAAAGAGCGCCGCGACCAGACCCGCAAAGATGATGGCGACCAGCACGCCGAGCACCAGGCTCACGCCGCCGCCGAAGCCGCTGGCGCCGAACAGGTGCTGGAACATCTCCTGAAACGAGAAGTGGACGCTCGACCCGCCGAAGAGGTAATACACGCCCTCGCGCGCGGCATCCGGGATCATGAAGATCGCGTAGGCATACGCGCCGAGCAGCATGAAACCCGCCTGACCGAGCGAGAACAGGCCTGTAAAGCCGTTGAGTAGGTTCATGGACACGGCGACGAGCGAGTACACCGCGCCCTTTTTGATGACCGTAAAGAGCAGAGAGCCGGGAGACATGACGTTTTCCAGCACCATCGTTATGAGCGTGAGCGCGAGCACGATGGCGAAGGTGATCCAGTTGCCGCGGCGCGCTTGTTTGTCTTTCGCTTTCAGCACAGTGATCCCCCCTCTCAGACTTTGTCCGTGGCCTTTTCACCGAACAGGCCGGTGGGCTTGACCACGAGGATAACGATCAGCAGCGCGAACGTGAACGCATCGGAGAACACCGTCATGCTGGTGCCCTTGATGAGCGTCTCGCAGATGCCGATGATGAACGCGCCGATCACGGCGCCGGGGATCGAGCCGATACCGCCGAACACCGCAGCGACAAACGCCTTCAGACCCGGCATGGCGCCGGAGGTCGGGATGACGGTCGGGTAGTTCGTGAAGTACAGCAGCGAGCCGACAGCGGCAAGGAACGAGCCGATGATAAACGTCACGGAGATGACCTTGTTGATCTGGATGCCCATGAGCTGGCTGGTCTCAAAATCCTTTGCGACCGCGCGCATGGCCATGCCGATCTTGGTGTGGTTGATGAGCCACTGCAGCAGCAGCACGAGCACGAGCACGAGCACGGGCGTGACGACCGTGACCACGTGCGTGGTCGCGCCGAGGATCGTGACTGTGTCGGACACGAACGGCAGCGACGGATATGTTTGCGGCTGGCCGCCGGTGGCGTAGAGCGCCACGTTCTGCAGCAGGTAACTCACGCCGATGGCCGAGATCATGACCGACATACGCGGCGCGCTGCGAAGCGGCTTATAGGCCGCGCGCTCGATGACGAAGCCGAGCAGCACCGTCAGCACGAGCATAAGCGGAATGGACACATACACCGGCAGAGACGCGCACATGAACACCATCATCAGACCTGCACACATGAACACGTCGCCGTGTGCGAAGTTAATCAGGCGCAGGATGCCGTAGACCATCGTGTAGCCGATGGCGATGAGCGCATACTGGCCGCCCAGCGAAATGCCGGATAACATTTGAGCGACAAAAAATTCCATTTGTTTCCCTCTCTCTATCGTTTGCAAGGCGGAGCTTGAGCCGCCGCGAAAAACGCGGAGCCTCCGCGGCTTTCGCAGCCGCTCAAAATCCCAAAAGGGGGAGCCGAAGCTCCCCCCGGGTTCTTTGAGTCTCAGACGAGATCAGAGGCTCAGGAAGCCTTCTGCTGCGTCACGAACGTCCACGCGCCGGCAGCGGCGTCGATGGTCTTGATGTAAGCAGTGTCGCGGATCGCGTCGCCGGTATCGTCAAAGGCGATGTGGCCGGAAACGCCGTCATAGGTCACGCCGGGCAGCGCTTCCATGACCTTGGCCGGATCGGTGGAGCCGGCGGCCTTGAGCGCCTCGAGCGCGACATAGTAAACGTCATAGCCCATGGCCGTCACAGCAGAGACGGTATCGTCGCCGCCGTTGGTGGTCTTGGCATCGGCATTGCCGTTGATGTAGGCCTTGATGCCGTCGTCGAACTTCTGGTTGCCGCCTTCGGCATAGAAGGTGGAAACGAAGACCTTGACGTCCTTGCCCTTGGCAGCCTGCAGGACCATGTTGTCATCCCACGTATCGGAGCCGAGCATCGGCAGCGAGATGTTCAGGGAAGCCGCCTGGTTGACGATCTGCGTGGAGTAGGCGATGGAGACAGGCGCGAAGATGACATCGCAGCCCTGATCCTTGGCCTTGTTCAGGTAGGAGCTGAAGTCGGAGTTGTCCTTCGGGAAGGAGTCGGTCACGACGGTGCCGCCGGCCTTCTCAAACGCCTGCTTGAAGAAGGTGACCAGACCCTGGTCATACTCGTTGCCGTTCTCACCGAGGCAGTAGGCCTTCTTGGCCTTGAGCTCGGAAGAAGCATAGTTGGCAAGAACCGTGCCCTGGAACGGGTCAAGGAAGCAGATGCGGAAGTAGTGGCTGTTGCCGGCCGTAACGTTCGGGTTCGTGCACGTCACGCCGATGGCCGGGATGCCGGCCTGCTTGAACGTGTCGGACGCGGCGATGGACACGCCGGAGCCGTAGGAGCCGAGCACGAGCGAAACCTTCTCGTTGACGAGCTTGGAAGCCGCCGAGACAGCCTTGGCGGAGTCGGAACCGTTGTCGGAGTAGACGAGCTCGACCTTGTAGGTCTCGCCGCCGATCTCGACGGTCGGGGTCTCCTGGTTGGCATACTGCATGCCGAGCATTTCCTTCTTGCCGCCGGCGCCGGAGTCGCCGCTGGCAGGCTCGAACACGCCGATCTTCACGACCTTGTCGCCGCCGGCCGAGTCACCGCCGCCACCGCAGGCGCACAGAGCAAACACCATGACCAACGCGAGCAGCAAAGCAATCGCTTTCTTCATTGTTATTCCTCCATTCTTTTCTTTTCAGGCGATGTCCATGTAAGACGAACATTTGTCCTTGAAACGAATATGCATGAATTATACTATCGTTTGGACAAAAATGCAATATCAATTTCACGAAATATTCATATTATTTTTTTGAAATGTTCACGGACAGGGGTATCGCCGCATTTACAGCACAAACGGGCTCGCGCGCCAGTCGCCGCCGCAGCGGCGTTCCTCCCGCGCCGGGCAGCCGAGCACATAGAGATCGTGCGCATCCGCCGTCAGCGCGAAGATCTCCCCTGCCGAGCCCGGCAGATTGCGTCCGGCGGCGGGCTTTGTAATGACCGGCACGGCGGTGCGCGCGTCGATCGCGCGCAGCAGTTCCCTGCCCTGTGCGCCGATGGCCAGCACCCGCGCATACGGCGGGATGCCGCCGTCCATACCGGCGGTCACGCCCAGCGCCGCACACATCGTCATGCGCCGCAGGCGTGCAAGCGCATAGCGCTTGGACTTTGCCGCCGCGAGCACGCCGTCAAGCGTCGGCTCCTCGTGTGCGGCGCGGTACAGGCTGTTGCCCAGCCCCTCGGTCGCACCGGGCAGCGCGTTATAGGCCGACTGCGGCAGCATCCGCAGCCGCGACAGCAGCGCGCTCTCGAGCGCCTCCGGCAGAACCGGACCGCGGCCGCGCGTCTTTTCCCGGGCACAGATCTCCGCTGCCGCTCGCGGCAGAAATGCGGACACATCCTCCCCTGCGCCGATGCGCATGCGCAGCTCGGACGCCGAGCGGATGTTCCCCTCCGCGAAGCGGTCGTGCTGCGCGCCGGTGCGCAGGACCGTCAGCGGGTGCAGCTCCAGCCGCTGGTCGTAGATCGCCTTGAGATACTCCACGGCAAGGATGTTGTTCGGCGCCTGCAGCAGCTCTGCGAGCGCGCCCACGCGCCGCGCGACCGCCTGCTGGCGCGCGGCTGCAAAGGGGATGCCGCTGCGCAGCTCCGCGCGCAGATCCTCGCCCAGCAGCGGATCGAGCAGCGCCTCCGCCACCCGCTGCAGCGGATCGAGCTCGCCGCACTCGCTGCCGAAGCTCAGATGCGTCACGACGCCGAGACTGCCCAGCAGTCCCACAGCGCCGCGCGCAAAGCCCTCCGCTGACGACAGTGACCACGGCAGCGGCAGCTCCAGCACCAGATCCGCCCCGCAGCGCACGGCTGCCTCCGCGCGCGCAAACTTGGAATATACCGCCGGACTGCCGCGCTGCACAAAGTCGCCCGACATGACGCACACGACCGGGCACACTGCGCCGAGCTGCGCGCGCGTCTGCTCGATGAGCCGCGCATGCCCGTTATGAAACGGGTTATATTCGGCCACAATACCGATGACATTGCCCATTTTTGCACCTTCTTTCGAAAAATACTTGCGTTTTCCTACGAAATGATTACAATAAGAGTGTTTGGTATCATAATACTTTGATTTTGCAGGAATTACAATATTGAATACGAGAAAGGAATCTAAGTATGAAAATTCTTGTCATCAATGCCGGCAGCTCGTCGCTGAAATATCAGCTGATCGACATGGAGACCGAGCACCTTCTGGCCAAGGGCCTGTGCGAGCGCATCGGTATCGACGGTCACCTGAAGCACACCCCGCTCATCGGCGGCAAGCCCGTCTTTGACGAAGACCTGCCGATGCCCACCCACTCCGAGGCCATTGCCGCGGTCATCGACAAGCTGACCAGCGCCGAGTACGGTGTGGTCACCTCCATGAAGGAGATCGACGCCGTCGGCCACCGTGTCGTCCACGGCGGTGAGAAGTTCGCCTGCTCCGTGAAGATCGACGACGCCGTCATGACCGCGCTCGAGGAGTGCACGCCGTTTGCGCCGCTGCACAACCCCGCCAACATCACCGGCATCAACGCCTGCCGCGCCGTCATGGGCGACGATGTGCCGATGGTCGCCGTGTTCGACACCGCGTTCCACCAGACCATGCCCGGAAAGGCCTATATGTACGCCATTCCTTATGAATACTACCAGAACGACGGCATCCGCCGCTACGGCTTCCACGGCACGAGCCACCGTTACGTGTCCGCCCGCTGCGCCGAGCTCATGGGCAAGCCCATCGAGGAGCTCAAGCTCATCTCCTGCCACATGGGCAACGGCAGCTCCATCTGCGCGATCGACGGCGGCAAGTGCGTCGACACGTCCATGGGCTTCACCCCGCTGGTCGGTCTGCCGATGGGCACGCGCTGCGGCGATCTCGATGCCGGCGTGATCCAGTTCATTATGAACAAGTACGGCATCAGCATCGACGAGATGCTCAACATACTCAACAAGAAGTCCGGCGTGCTCGGCGTCTCCGGCGTCAGCTCCGACTTCCGCGATCTCGACAGCGCCGCTGCCGACGGCAACGACCGTGCCCAGCTCGCGCTCGATATGTTCCACTACTGGGTCGCCAAGGTCGTCGGCTCTTACGTCGCGGCCATGAACGGTGTGGACGCCATCATCTTCACCGCCGGCGTCGGCGAGAACAGCAAGTCCTCCCGCGCCGCCATCGCCGAGTACTTCGGCTATCTGGGCGTGAAGATCGACGAAGCCGCCAACAGCAAGCGCGGCGAGGACATCATGATCTCCACCCCCGACTCCAAGGTCAAGGTGTTCGTCATCCCGACGAACGAGGAGCTCGTCATCGCCCGCGACACCAAGGCCATCTGCGGCTGAGCTTCCTGCAATATAAAACCACGGCGCTGACCGGCGCCGTGGTTTTTGCATGGGCAAAAAAAGTTCGCCTTTCGCCCGAAAAACCGTTGACAAATATGTGGCGGAATGGTAAACTGTCAAGGCCGCATTGAGTGGGTACAAAGCGGAGACATCCTCCCGCCCACAAGAGCGAGACTCTACAGAGAGGCAGGTGCAACGAGTTTGAAGCACGCTATCATCGTTACCGGCGGTAAGCAGTACCGCGTGGCCGAGGGCGACGTCATCTTCGTCGAGAAGCTGGATGTCGAGGCCGGCGAGACTGTGAAGTTTGACCGCGTTCTGGCTGTCATCGACGAGGACAAGGCTGTTTTCGGCACCCCCGTGGTGGAAAACGCCGTCGTGTCCGGCAACGTCGTCAAAAACGGCAAGAGCAAGAAGATCCGCGTTTACAAGATGAAGCCGAAAAAAGGCTATCGCAGAACGCAGGGCCACAGACAGCCCTACACCAAGGTCGAGATCACGAAGATCGAGGCCTGATTTCCGCAACTGATTTTGACACATGGAGGTGTAATTCGAAATGGCACATAAAAAAGGCATGGGTTCCACCAAGAACGGCCGCGACAGTGAGTCGAAGCGCCTTGGCCCCAAGAGAGCCGACGGTCAGTTTGTTCTGGCCGGCAACATCCTCGTCAGACAGCGCGGAACGAAGATCCACCCCGGCATCAACGTCGGCAAGGGTAAGGACGACACGCTCTTCGCCCTCGTGGACGGCGTCGTGAAGTTCGAGCGCAAGGACAAGGATCGCAAGCAGGTCTCTGTTTACGAGGAGATCGCACAGTAATCGCAAACGGGGTGGGCATCGCGCCTGCCCCGTTTTTCTATCCCCCGCCGGTCCTGCCGGCAACGAAAGTGAGGAATGACCATGGCTTCGCCATTTGTTGATAAAGTGACCATCACCGTGCGCGCGGGCGACGGCGGCAACGGCGCGGTGACCTTCCACCGCGAGAAATACGTGGCTGCCGGCGGCCCGGACGGCGGCGACGGCGGACGCGGCGGCGACATCATCTTTGAGGTGGACGACAACATGTCCACGCTCATGGATTTTCGCTACAAGCGCAAATACGTGGCCGCCAACGGCGCCGACGGTCAAAACAAGCGCTGCTCCGGCCGCGTGGGCGAGAGTTTGCGCATCCGTGTGCCGCGCGGCACACTGCTGCGCGATGCCGACAGCGGCGCGATCATGCACGATATGTCCTCGGGCGAGCCGTTTGTGGCGGCGCGCGGCGGGCGCGGCGGCTGGGGCAACCAGCACTTTGCCACCCCGACGCGGCAGGTGCCGCGCTTTGCCAAGCCCGGTCTGCCGGGCGAGAGCCACACGATCCTGCTCGAGCTGAAGCTGCTGGCGGATGTGGGTCTCGTCGGCTTCCCGAACGTGGGCAAGAGCACGCTGCTGTCGGTGGTGTCCAAGGCGCACCCGAAGATCGCAAACTACCACTTTACGACGCTCTTCCCCAACCTCGGTGTCGTGTACGTGACGGAGGGCACATCCTTCGTCATGGCGGACATCCCGGGCATCATCGAGGGCGCGAGCGACGGCGCGGGACTCGGTCACGACTTCCTGCGCCACATCGACCGCTGCCGTCTGCTGGTGCATCTGGTGGACGTGTCCGGCAGCGAGGGGCGCGACCCGGTCGAGGACTTTGAGGCCATCAACGCCGAGCTGCGCGCCTACAGCGACGTGCTCGGCTCACGGATGCAGATCGTCGCAGCCAACAAGTGCGACCTGCTCGGCGATGACCGCACGAACATCGACCGCCTGCGCGCACACGTCGAGGCGCAGGGCTATGAATTTTTCGAGATGAGCGCCGCCGCCCACACCGGCACGCGTGAGCTCGTGCAGGCGTGCGCCGCAAAGCTCGCCGAGATCCCGCCGGTGCCGCCGTATGAGGCCGACTACGTCCCGCCCGAGCCGGAGGTCGGCACGAGCGACGAGCTGCAGATCCGCCACTTCGATGATCTCTGGGTCGTCGAGGGTCCGTGGCTGCAGCGGCTCATGGGCTCGATCAACTTCGGCGACTACGAGTCGCGGATGTATTTTGACCGCGTGCTGCGCCAGTCCGGCCTGTTTGACCGGCTCGAGGCCATGGGCATCGAGGAGGGCGACACAGTGAGCATTTACGACCTTGACTTTGAGTTCCGCTTCTGAGAAAACCGAGCTCCCCGCCGGATGCGCTGCATCCGGCGGGGAGCTTTTCGTATTGGGCGTTATTGCGTTGCTTCGGGCGTCTCTTCCGGCGCTGCGTCCGCAGTCTGATCCGGCAGGACCACCGGCACAAACTGCTTGGCGATCTTATTCTTGCCGGACTTGGCGCTGAAGTAGCCGATGATGCTGAACGTAAGCGCACCGACAAAGTTGACAAACAGATCCTGCATCGTGTCATACAGACCGACATCCAGATAACCGCCGAGACCAAGCGACTTGCCGTTCACAGCCACGTCCGTGATATTATCCACCAAAATAGGAATATTGTTGTTCGTCGGGTCGAGCGTCACGGAGGCGAAGGCGTGGATGATCGTATCCTTTTGCATATCCATGTGGAACAGGTAGTCCATCGAGAACTCAAAAAACTCCCACAGCACGCCGACCGTCATGGAAAAGCAGAACGCAACCAGCGCCAGAAACACCGGCGAGAGCTTGAAATGCTGCGGCTTGTTGCGGTTGAGCAGATCGACAAGCGCAAAGCCGAACGCCGCGCTGATAAAGCCCGTCGTCGTGTGCAGCATGGAGTCCCAATGCGGGTAGGTGATAAAATAGCTCTTGAGCTCGCCGAGGATCTCCGCGGCGAAAATGAACACAAGGATAATGATCTCCAGCGTGCTCGGCAGCTCGATGCGGAAGTTGCGTTCCACGAATCGCGGCAGCATGAACAGGATCAGCACCAGCACGCACACGAACGTGCTCTCATAGTTTTTATGAATGATCGTCATGACCATGACGCCGATGACGATCAGACGCAGGATCCAGTAGACGGCAACCACCGCCCGCTTCGGCTTGGTATTCAGATTCTCCTGCTCGGCCTGTTCCAGCTTCTCTACGATCTTCCGGCGATCCATACGCGCTATCCTCTCTTTTCTATTTCTCACATGATCTCGGCCACGTCACGCCGCGGCGGGCGCATGCCGGCGGTCGACGCCGCGGCGCGCCGCGACATAGATGACCAGATACAGCACCAGCGACAGCGCAAGCGCTGCAAACACATCCAGAATGGAGTGCTGCTTGACAAACACCGTTGCCGCGCAGATAGTGGCGGCAACAATGACCGACGGGATGCGTGCCTTCTTGAGATATTGGCTGTCAAACACCGCGGCCAGCACGCCCATACAGCCGACGACGTGCATGCTCGGCAGAACGTTCGTCGGGGTATCGGCCGTATAGATCGCATTGACCAGCCAGCCGCAGAGATTGCTCGTGTCCACGACCGCGGGACGCAGGAGCTGGCAGTTCGGCCAGATCATGCAGATGGTCAGCGAGATGGAAAAGCCCGCAATGATGAACGCGCCGTAGCGGATGAACGCACGGCGGTCGTTCTTGAGCAGCATCACGACGACCGGGAAGATCAAAAACGGATACCAGAGCACATACGCCAGAATGAACCCCGGCAAAAACGGGATCTTATCGTCCAGCGGCAGATACGACACCCAGCAGCCGTCGGTCGTGGGGACCATACGCTCTGCCAGAGCGAACCAGATCAGATAAACCGGCACATACAGCACCAGCAATACATATTTATGTTCCTGAATATATTTCTTCACAAAACCGTCTCCTTATACGCGGAGCGCGCATCGTTCGATCAGGCGCGTGCCTCGATCTCCGTGATGCGGCTCAAAAGCCGAATCAATTCCCGCGTGTCCTGCTCGCCAAGCTGCCTGAGCACGCACTGCACATGCGCGCACAGCGACGCACGCGCCTGCTCCGCCGTCTGCCGGCCGAGTTCCGTCATGTGCACCACGACACGCCGCCGGTCGCAGCAATCGGTGCAGCGGCGCAGCATTCCCTTTTCTTCGAGCGCCCGCAGCATCGCCGCCGTGCGCGGCGCGCTCACGCCCAGAACCTCACGCAGTGCGCCCGGCGTGCTGCAGCCGTTTTGCGCGCTGAGATAGTCCAACAGGAAATTCTCGCCCTTAAGCGGCTCCTGCACACTCTGCGGGATGCAGGAACGGTTCAGAGAAGTGACCGCAAGCAGCATTTGCTCGGTCAGTTGCTGCAGTTCCATGATGCCGCCTCCTTTTTGTTAACCCCGTTAATCAGCATTTCGTAATGTTAACACTCCGCCCGGCGATTGTCAAACCCAATTAATAGGATTTCTGTGCTTTTGATCCGATGCTTATTTTCACGCGCTGCACCACTGCCGGACACATGGCGCCGCTCTGTGAAAAAAATGCGCAAACGGAAAAAAATTTTGGCACATTTGCAAAATGATGCAACATTTTCCGCATCTCATGCATTATAGTTATTGACGAGCGATTATCAATGTGTTATTTTATGAATAGTCTGTAAACAATGCAATTTTCACCCACAGCAACCGTTCCCTCGCACTCCCGCGCGATCTCTTTTTATCGATCACCAGCTAATGTGAAAGGCGGATGTAATCAACATGAAAAAAGCAACTCATCGCAAGCAGGCACTCATGATTGCCATCTTCTTGCTGGCATTCACGCTGTCGCTGTTTTCGTTCGGCACGACCCCGGCGGCCGCCGGCGACGTGGCGGGCGTGAGCACGCACCTGTTTTTGACAGTCCTGCGCGACTATGACCACGACGCGGCCTTCTCCGTGACCTACACGGACGCGCTCGGCACGCACACGAAGCCCTATCATGCCGGCATGGAAGTGACGGCGTGGTCCCCCGTGACCATCACCTGCACCAACCACCATGTCTACGACTGGAGCATTGATGCCGATGTTCAGGAGGCCACCATCGTCGGCGTCGGCGGGATCACCTACCCCGGCGGCACGGGCATCCATGTCAAGGGCACGAATACCATCAAGGCGTTTGCCACGAACTTCGGTCTGCACTACATCAATATCGTTGTCATCCTCGGCGAGGGCAATGATAACGGCGGCGACAACGGCGGTGATAACGGCGGCGGTGACAACGGCGGCGACAACGGCGGCGGCGACAACGGCGGCGGCGACAACGGCGGCGGCGACAACGGCGGCGGCGATAACGGCGGCGGTGATAACGGCGGCGGCGATAACGGCAACGGCACCGACCCCAACAATCCGGGCGGCAAAGACCCGAATGGCAATGATCCTGACGGGAATAA
Organism: uncultured Eubacteriales bacterium; assembly: GCA_900543625.1. Taxonomy (GTDB): domain Bacteria; phylum Bacillota; class Clostridia; order Oscillospirales; family Oscillospiraceae; genus CAG-103. The sequence goes on along the minus strand of UQSF01000014.1, from coordinate 77 downwards.
TCCGGATGGCAACAATCCGGATGGCAACAATCCGGACGGCAACAATCCGGACGGCAACAATCCGGACGGCAACAATC
>UQSF01000013.1 GCA_900543625.1 uncultured Eubacteriales bacterium | reverse complement strand
CGAGGCGCAGCAGCACCGCCGTCAGATCGAGCAGCCCGGAGCCGCACAGCCCTTTCGGTGTGCCGCCGCCGATCACGTCATATACAAAGCCGCGGTCATACTGCACGCGGCTGACCGCGCCGTCCACGCCGGGCATACCGCACGAGATGCCCGCGCCCTCAAATGCAGGGCCGGATGCCACGGCGCAGCAGGTGAAGCCGCCGCGCCCGCCGAGCGCCATCTCGCCGTTTGTGCCGATGTCGAGAAACAGATGCTCGCCCGGCAGCTCCGCAAGGCCAGCGGCCAGCAGACCGGCCGTGATATCCCCGCCGACATAGCCCGCCACGCAGGGAGCAAAGCGCACCGGCACGCCGTGCAGCTTGACGGTTTCGGACACGTCAAAGAGCGTCTCCGGCTGAAACGGCGCGGCGGCGATGCTGCGCACGCTGTACCCGGCAAAGAGATGCTGCATGACGGTGTTGCCGACGAGCGTGATCTCGCGCAGTGTGTCCGCGGCACGTCCGCAGCGCGCGAGTGCGCGTCCGATCAGTGCCCAGACCTGTTCGCGGCTGCGCTGCGAGAGCTCCTGCAGCCCGTCCGGCTGCTCGAGCGTATATTGGATGCGGCTGATGACGTCCGCCCCGTAGAGCGCCTGCGTGTTCCAGCCGCTCTCGGTGGCGAGCTCCGCGCCGGATGCGAGGTCATACAGCCGCGCGACGACGGTCGTCGTGCCGAGATCGACGGCGGCGGCGCAGCCCGTGCGCCCCGGCTGACAGGCAGGCATCGGTAGCGTGCGTGTGAGGATCGCACCGCCGGCGCTCTCCGGCAGTGTGACGGTGTCGCCGTCCGCGGGGTAGACCCGGCACGCGAGGCGCGGCACACCGTTGACCGGCACGCGGCACTTGCCGCAGCGCCCTTTTCCGCCGCAGGCGGCGGGGATGGAATAGCCCGCGCGCCGCAAAGCGGACAGCAGCGTCTCGTCCGCCGGAACAGACAGGGTGCGCGTCACGCCGTTTTGTTCAATATGGATGCTTGACATGGCCGCCGCCCCCTTATAAGATAAGATACACACATTCTAAGCAGCGAAACTTTGCTTTGTCAAGAGGCTTTGCGTATGATCGATCCCGAGACGCTCGCGGCCGAAAACGGCTTCTCCCACTGGGCACAGATGAATATGGCGGCGGCAGTGCCGCTGGCGGAGGTGCGCGATATGTGCGCGGCCGACCGCTGCGGCCGCTACGGGCACAACTGGGCATGTCCGCCCGGCTGCGGCAGCCTTGAGACGGCTGCGCACCGCATCGCGGGCTATGCCTGCGGCATCCTCGTGCAGACGACCGGGACGCTGCAGGACGATTTTGACTATGCGACCATCGAGGCCGTCGGCGCGGCACACAAGCGGCGCTTTGCCGGCTTTGCCCGCCAGATGCGGCGCGCCTATCCGGGCTGCCTGCCGCTGACGGCGGGGTCGTGCACGCTCTGTGCGCGCTGCACATATCCCGACCGGCCGTGCCGTTATCCGACCAAGCGCCTGTCGTCCATGGAGGCGTATGGCCTGCTCGTGAGCGACGTGTGCACGCGCTCGGGCCTCGCCTATAACTACGGGGCGCGCACCATGACGTATACATCCTGCGTTTTGTACAACAAGGAGTGAAAACCATGTCCACACCGAAAGAGATCTTCCTCGAGCTCATCCGCCCCGACGGTCAGCCGGAGCGCCAGCTGCGCCAGTATGAGGCACTGCACATGTGCCTTACCGACCCGTGCAACACATACCTGCGCGGCAACCGCAAGCGCGGCACGACGAGCAAGGACCGCTGGGGCACGACGATCCTGTTTCCCGAGGATGCCCCCGGACCGATGCCGGACACGCGCGCGGGGCTTGCCGTGTGCCCGGATATCACGCGCTGGCGCGAGACGGTCCATGCTCCCGATCTGGAGGCTGCCTGCACGGAGGGATGGGAGGCCTGCCGTGCTGAGGCGCGCGCTGCCTGCGGTCCGGACCACCTGCTGGCCGGGTTCATGGGCACGGGCATTTTCGAGCAGTGCCACTTTCTCATGGGCTTTGAGGACACGCTCACGAACCTCTATGCGCATCCGGACGAGATGCACGCGCTCATCGACTACATCACGGAGTACCGCCTGACGTATGTGCGCATGCTGATCGACAATCTGCAGCCGGATGTCATCTTCTCGCACGACGACTGGGGCACGAAAAACGCCCTGTTCATGAAGCCGGAGATGTGGCGGGAATTCTTCAAAGAGCCGTACCGCCGCTTTTATGGCTACATCCGCTCGCGCGGCGTCATTGCTATCCACCATGCAGACTCCTATCTCGTGCCGATCGTGGATGATATGGCCGAGATCGGCATTCAGGTCTGGCAGGGCGTCCTGCCGGAAAACGACATCCCCGCGCTGCAGCGGCACCTCAACGGCCGGCTCACGCTCATGGGCGGCTTCGGCGCGGCCATCGACCGCAAGGACGCAGCGCCTGAGGAGATCCTGACCTATGCGCGCGGCGTGCTGCGGCGTGACTGCCCGGGCGGACACTTCATCCCGTCGATCACCTACGGTCTTGCGGGCACGGTCTATCCGCACGTGGACACATATCTCAATCAGGCGGTCGATGAATACAATGCGGCGCTGCACGTGCCGGATATGCATCTGCCGCCCGTGCCGCGCCGGAGCGTACACGCAGCGGCGGCGCAGTCCGCGCCCGCGTCCGAGCCGGAGCAGCCGCAGGGCGACGTGTTTGCGCGCATCGCGGCGGCACTCGTACGCGGACAGCAAAAGCGTGTGCTGCAGCTGTGCACCGAGGCGCTCGACGCGGGGCACGACGCACAGCAGATCCTCACCGACGGGCTCGTGCGCGGCATGAACCTGCTCGGCGAGGACTTTTCGGCCAACCGCGCCTTCGTGCCGGAAATGCTCATCGCGGCGCGCTGCATGGCGGCGGCAACGGAGCTGCTCAAGCCGCACATGGCGGGGGAGAGCAGCGAGACGGTCGGCCGCGTCTGTCTCGGCACGGTGCGCGGCGATATGCACGACATCGGCAAAAACCTCGTCAAGATCATGATGGAGGGCAGCGGGCTCGAGGTCGTGGATCTCGGCGTGGATGTCACGGCGGAGCAGTTCGTGGACACGGCCATCGCGCAGCACTGCGACATCATCGCCTGTTCGTCGCTGCTGACGACGACGATGCCGGAAATGCGCGCGGTCGTGGAGCTGAGCAAGGCGCGCGGCATCCGCGATCAGGTGAAGATCTTTGTCGGCGGCGCGCCCATCACACAGGGGTACAGCGACGAGATCGGCGCGGATGCCTATTGCCCGGATGCTGCATCGGCGGCGCGCACAGCGGTCGCGATGCTGCGCGGTGCATAAGAGGAAATGCGGCGCCCGGCGGTGCGGATTTGCGCACCGCCGGGCGCTTTTTCTGCCCAGGATGCGCGAATTCGTCGAAATGGATAGAGAAAAAACGAAAGTGCCGGTATGTTTCAGATTCTTGAATAATTGCTTTTTGGTGCCGCGAGATTTATAATCAAGGCGTTCCAATAAGTGCACACAGATACTTTCAGGTATAGGCGGGGAAGTCACATGGGCCCCGCGTCTCTACCGGGCGGCCCTTGAATTGCCCGACTACCGGAATGCAGCACACACAGCTAATCATCGCTGTGTGAGTTTTGCCGTTTCGGTGGAGTGTCAAAGACGCTCCGCCGTTTTTTATTTGGATAAAGAGCGGAAACGCTTTTTATGGATCGATTTTCAAGGAGGGTTATTGATGCGTACTCGCAAGGCCAAGGATCGCGCGCGCCTCATGCAGGCGGCTCTGGGTCAGATACCGTGCGATCTGACGATCGGCAACGTACAGTTTTTCAATGTCATTACGGGAGAAATCTATCCGGCCAGTGTCGACATACTGGACGGATTTGTCGTTTTGGTGCGTGAGGAGGGACAGAAGACGATCCTTCCGTCCAGGTCGTACTACGATGGTCAGGGACGCTATCTGATCCCCGGCTACATTGACACGCACATGCACATCGAGAGCACGATGATGATCCCCGAGAACCTCGCCCGCGCCATTCTGCCGTGGGGCACGACGACCGTCTGCACCGACCCGCATGAGATCGGCAACGTCATGGGGCTCGACGGCGTGCGCTTCATGCTTGAAAACGCGAAGAAGTCCAAGCTGCGCCAGTATGTGCTCGCCCCGTCGTGCGTGCCGTCCCTGCCCGGGATGGAAAACGCCGGTGCGGAGTTTCATGCCGAGGAGGTCGGCGAACTGCTCGACATGGACGACGTTGTCGGCATTGCCGAGATCATGGACTATGTCGGCGTCACGCACGACAGCGAGCGTATGCACACCATCATCGATGAGGGCCTGCGCCGCGGCATGTTCCTGCAGGGACACGCGCCCTACTGCTTCGGCCGTGAGCTCGCGGCCTACCGCATCGGCGGTCCGGTGTCCGACCATGAGAGCGTGAACGCCGACGAGGTGCGCGCGAAGCTCCGCGCCGGTATGCACATCAACCTCCGCGCAAGCTCCCTTATCGACAACCTTTCGTTCCTTGTTGACGGCTGCAAGGATCAGCCGTGGCGCGATTTCGTGTCCGTCTGCACGGACGACGTGCACGCCAAGGATCTGCTCACCGTCGGCCACATCAACAACGTCGTGCGCAAGGCGGTCGCCTCCGGGCTCGACGGCCGCGAGGTCGTCAAGATGGCGACGCTCAACGCCGCGCGCGAATACGGCTTTGACGATCTCGGCGCGATCGCACCGGGCTATATCGCCGATATCCAGCTGGTCGACGCGCTCGACGGCAGCCGCCCGAAGGCCGTGTTCACCGAGGGCGTGCTCGTCGCGGAGGACGGCAAGTATCTCGGCGGCGACTGCAAAACGGCTGACTATGACCTGCCGAACACGGTCAACATGCCGCAGATCGCAGGGCCGGAATCCTTCGTGCTGCGTGTGCCCGAGGGCTACACCGGCGACACGATCCGCGTCAACGTCATGGTGTCCGAGGACGGCAACCGCATCCTGCGCCACGTCGAGCCGGTGGAGCTGCCGGTGCGTGACGGCGCGGTCGACATCAGCGGCGATCCGTCGCTCGTGTTCGTCTGCTGCGCCAACCGCTACGGACGCGGCGGCAAGACGATCGCCGTCTATCGCGACTTTGGGCTCGAGCGCGGCGCACTCGCGTCCACCGTCTCGCACGACAGCCACAACTTCACCGTCAGCTACCACGATCCGAAGGACGCCTTCCGTGCCGCCGAGATCCTGCGTGCATGCGGCGGCGGTGTCTGCGTGATCGATGGGGCAGAGGAGACGCACATTGCGCTCCCGGCTGCCGGCCTCATGAGCCAGAAGCCCTGCGCCGAGGTCGCGGACGAGATCGCAGCCGTGCAGGCTGCGCTCGATGCCATCAGCGGCGGACGGCTCACCCTGCTGGCGACAGCCGTCATGGCGCTGCCGGTGCTGCCGAGCGTGGTCATTACGGATATGGGCCTCGTCAACGGCACGAACCAGACGTTCGTACCCGTGTTTGCGGATACGGAAGCATAAACGAATCGGCTAACGAGAAAGGATAAGGAGTATTTGATGGAGAAATTCTTCAAGCTCGGCCTGCGCGGTACGGATAAAAAAACTGAGATCATCGCGGGCCTGACCACCTTTATGACTATGGCGTATGTGCTGGCTGTCCAGCCGGCTGCGATCTGCGGCGGCGAGGCGTACATCACGGACGTCAACGGCGTTGTTATCACCAAGTCCGCCATCATGATCACCTGCGCGCTCGTGTCCGGGCTCATCACGCTGCTGATGGCCTTCTACACGAACTTCCCCTTTGCACTTTCGACCGGCATGGGCTCAAACTTCATCCTCGGCGCACTCATCCAGTCGCAGGCGCTGAGCTTCGGCGCGGCCATGGCGATCACGCTCATCTCCGGCATCGTGTTTCTCCTGCTGACGGTCTTCGGCCTGCGCGACCTGATCGTGCGCGTCATCCCCAAGAACATCAAGATCGCGATCTCTGCATCCATCGGCTTTTTCATTGCCTATCTCGGCTTCCAGAATAGCGGCATCGGCTCGTTTGAAAACGGCATCGCCCTCGGCAATCTCGCCGATCCCGCCGTGCTGCTGGCCATTGGCGGACTGCTGCTCATCATCGTGCTCAACGCCCTGCACGTCAAAGGCGCGATCCTCATCAGCATCATCGCCACCACGCTTATCGGCATCCCGCTCGGCGTGACGACGCTCAATGGCGTCGCGGCCATGCCGGATTTCGGCGACCTCGGCAACGTCATGTTCAACCTCGATTTCAAGGGCGTATTCACCGCGAGCGGCTTGATCCTCGTGTTTGTGTGCTTCTTCGGTGATTTCTTCTCCACGCTCGGCACGGTGCTCGCCGTTGCCAACCGTGCCAATATGCTCGATGAACACGGCAATCTGCCCGGCATTGAGCGCCCCTTCCTCGTCGACGCCATCGGCACGTGCATCGGCGCACTGACCGGCAACACCACCATCACGACCTTTGTCGAGTCCACCTCCGGCGTGGAGGCCGGCGGCCGCACCGGTCTGACCGCACTCGTCGCAGGCATCATGTTCCTGCTGACCATCTTCCTCGCGCCGCTGTTCGTCGCCATCCCGTATGCCGCGACCGGCCCGGCGCTGATCTATGTCGGCTTCCTCATGCTCAAGGGCTTCACGGAGATCGACTTCACGGATTACGATGAGTCCATCGGCCCCTGCGTCATGATGATGTTCACGGCCTTCACCGGCAACATCACCAACGGCCTCGGTGCCGGCATCATCGTGCACGTGCTCGTTAAGCTCGTGCGCGGCAAGGCCAAGGAGATCCACCCGATCATGTACCTGCTGTGCGCGCTCATGGTCCTGTACTTCATTGTTGGGTAACCTGCGCCGGTCTTCATAACTGCAGAAGGCCTCCGGCGGATCTTCCGCCGGAGGCCTTTTTTGCGCGCTCAGGAAAAACAAAATCGCCAAGGTACAATGTACCTTGGCGATTTTGGTGCGGGAGATGGGACTTGAACCCACACGTCTATGGTTGGACACAGGCACCTCAAGCCTGCCTGTCTACCGATTCCAGCACTCCCGCATACGCATATGCACTTGTCAAACGCATGAGTTATTATAACAGATACGCGCGGAATGTCAACCACAAATTTTCGACTCAGGTCGATTTTTTTGTTTTTCTCTCCGCGGGGACAGTTTGGCGCGTCTCCGTCACCAGAACGACCGTCAGAACAGCGAGCGCTGCGATGAGCGCGAGCGCACCGTCGGCCATCGGCAGCAGGTAGCGCATACGCAGGTAGGCATGGTAGCCGAGCAGGGAGGCAAACTCGCACAGCAGCGCCGGGAGCGCAAGCTGCGGCCACGCGGCCGCAAGGGCGAGTGTGAGCGCATCGGCGGCGAAGAAATAGCGGTCGTGCATGTGCGGCAGGAAAAACGGGATCGCAGCGGCGAGCACCGCCGCCGCCAGCAGCAGCGCGCGGTCGGAGCAATCGTCCCGATGCAGCCAGAACCAGACGGCAAGCGCCGCGATCACGAGCGCGGCTGCACCGATGCCGAGCCTGGCTGCGGCGTCGGGGTTTGCCACATCCCGAAAGAGCGCAAAGACGGATGGGGAATTGTAGTTGAGCCCCGTGCCGATGCTGCCCGTCTGCTGAAACGGGATCGTCAGTGCGTCCCACAGTCCGCGCCCCGCGATGACGGCCGGGAGCACCATGACCACGCACACGGCGGGGAAGGCGAGCGCGTGGCGGAGCTTGACGCGCCGCGTGAGCCAGAAGAGCAAAAAGACCGGCATGACGAACACCGCCTGCAGCTTGAAGGCGAACGACGCGCCGATGCTGACCACGCCGAGCAGCGGGTGCCCGGACAGGACAAGATAGACGCTCAGCACGGCGAGGGCTGCATACACGCTGTCGCACTGTCCCCAGAGCGCGCCGTTGAGCACGACGGTCGGCCAGAAGAGCACGAGAAAAAACGCCGCGAGCTTCCACGCCGCGCTCCGGCGAAACAGCCCCACGAGCTGCATGACGGACCACGCGAGCAGCACGTCAAACAGAATGCTCAAGAGCTTGATGAGGTGCAGATCCGGCAGGGAGCTGCCGCTGATGAGCGCCAGCACCGTCAGGTACGGTACATTATAATTCCCGACCGGTGCGCGCAGCGCGGCGAGACCGCCGTGCGCGCGGAAGAAATCGACCCACACGCTCAGAAAATTCCGGTAGTCGTCCGTGACGTAATTCAGGCACGCACCGCGCAGCACAAACGCCGCCGTCAGCAGCAGCGCAGCGCACAGTACGTGCGCCGGTTTCGGCAGCACACCGGTGCGCCACAGCAGCACCAGCGCAAGCCCGGCCTCGGCGGCGAGAAGCAGACAGATGCGGATATCCATGGCCATCCCTCCGAAGATACAAAAAAGCGGCAGGGCGATACGCTCCTGCCGGCGGAAAATTCACAAAATAACACTTGACAACCAGCGCGCGTAAATGGTAAAATATCACGCTATATGTCTTGAAAGCGGAAGAAACTACTTCCGCAACTTACAAGATTATTTTAGCGGATTGACCGTAAAAATGCAACAGGTCAAAAAAGTATTTCACAACCCTACCGGGTGTTCACAGTCTCAAAAGAAGGAGTGTTCGCCATGCCAAAGGCAGTCACCTACGGAAAAACCGAACGAATGAGCTTTGCCCGTCATGAGGAGATCCAGAGCATGCCGAATCTTCTGGAGATCCAGAAGAATTCGTACAAATGGTTCCTCGAAGAGGGTCTGCGTGATGTGTTCAAGGATGTGGACGTCATCACCGACTACTCCGGCAACCTCGAGCTGCGCTTCGTGGATTACGCCATGGACGAGAATCCGAAGTACACCGAGGAGGAGTGCAAAGCGCGCGACGCCACGTATGCGGCCCCGCTGAAGGTCAGCGTCCGCCTGCGCAACAAGGAGACCGAGGAGATCAAAGAGCAGGAGATCTTCATGGGCGATTTCCCGATCATGACGCCCAGCGGCACCTTCGTCATCAACGGCGCGGAGCGTGTCATCGTCTCGCAGATCGTGCGTTCCCCCGGCGTGTACTATGACAAGAAGACCGACAAGGCCTACAACTCCACCTACGGCACGACTGTCATCCCGTACCACGGCGCATGGCTCGAGTACGAGACCGACCTCAACGACATCTTCAACTGCCGCATCGATAAAAACCGCAAGCTGCCGGTGACCTGGTTCATTAAGGCCATGGGCGCGTACAAAGCGGATAACCCGAACACATGGCTGTCCTGCATCCCGGATATGACGACCGGCGTCGTCACCAACGAGCAGATCAAGGAAGTGTTCGATAACGATGCGCGCATCGTCGCCACCCTCGACAAGGACACCTGCAACTCCCGCGAGGAGGCGCTCGTTGAGATCTACCGCAAGCTCCGTCCGGGCGATCCCCCGACGGTGGAGAGCTCCGAGTCCCTGCTTGAGGGCCTGTTCTACGACCGCCGCCGCTACGACATTTCCAATGTCGGCCGCTATAAGTTCAATAAAAAGCTCGGCCTGCGCAGCCGCATCGCCGGCCATATGCTGGCCGCTCCGGTCGTCGACCCGATGACCGGCGAGATCATCGCCGAGGCGGGCGAGGTGCTCACGCGCGAGCGCGCCGAGGAGATCGCCGCGGCCGGCGTCAACGACGTCTATCTGGACGTCGACGGCAAGCCCGTGCGCGTGTTCGGCAACGGCATGGTCGACATGAAGCACTATGTTGATTTCGACCCCGCCGAGCTTGGCATCAAGGAGCTCGTGCGCGGCATCATCCTGCGCCAGCTCATGGAGCAGTACGAGGGCGACGCGCTCAAGGAGGCCATTGAGGAGAACATCGACCTGCTCATCCCGAAGCACATCATCGCCGACGATATGTTCGCGTCCGTCAACTACCTCTGCTGCCTGGCGCACGGCATCGGCGAGCCGGATGACATCGACCACCTCGGCAACCGCCGCGTGCGCAGCGTGGGCGAGCTGCTGCAGAACCAGTTCCGCATCGGCTTCAGCCGCATGGAGCGCGTGATCCGCGAGCGTATGACGCTGCAGGATCTCGACGTGGTCACGCCGCAGTCGCTCATCAACATCCGTCCCGTGACGGCCTCCATCAAGGAGTTTTTCGGCAGCAGCCCGCTGTCCCAGTTCATGGACCAGACCAACCCGCTGGCAGAGCTGACGCACAAGCGCCGTATCTCCGCACTCGGGCCCGGCGGCCTGTCGCGTGAGCGCGCAAGCTTCGACGTGCGTGACGTGCACTACAGTCACTACGGCCGTATGTGCCCGATCGAGACGCCGGAAGGTCCGAACATCGGTCTGATCAGCTACCTCGCGTCCTACGCCCGCGTGAACGAGTACGGCTTCCTTGTGACGCCGTTCCGCCGCGTGGAAAAGGGCACCTGCCGCGTGACCGACGACGTCGAGTACATGACGGCGGACGTCGAGGATCGCTACATCGTCGCGCAGGCGAGCGAGCCTGTCGATGAAAACGGCTGCCTCATCAACGACCGTATCACCTGCCGCCACCGCGACGAGATCGTCGAGGTCGACCGCGACCGCGTCGACTACATCGACATCTCCCCGCGCATGATGGTCTCCATCGCGACGGCCATGATCCCGTTCCTGGAAAACGACGACGCGAACCGTGCCCTTATGGGCGCGAACATGCAGCGTCAGGCCGTGCCGCTGATGGTCACGCAGGCGCCGATCGTTGCCACCGGCATCGAGCACAAGCTGTGCGTGGACTCCGGCGTGGTCGTGCTCGCCGAGGGCGACGGCGTTGTGCTGTCCGTGTCGGCCGATAACGTCAAGGTACGCTACGACAGCGGCGAGATCAAGGACTACAAGCTCATCAAGTTTGCCCGCTCCAACCAGGGTACGTGCATCAACCAGCGCCCGATCGTCGCCGTCGGCGACCGTCTGAGCGAGGGTGATGTCATTGCCGACGGTCCGGCTACCTCGCAGGGCGAGATCGCGCTCGGCAAGAACCTGCTGGTCGGCTTCATGACCTGGGAAGGCTACAACTACGAGGACGCCGTTCTCATCAACGAGCGTCTGGTCATGGAGGACGTCTACACCTCCATTCATATTGAAGAGTTCGAGTGCGACGCGCGCGACACGAAGCTCGGCCCCGAGGAGATCACCCGTGACATCCCCGGCGTCGGCGACGATGCGCTCAAGTATCTCGACGACCGCGGCATCATCTGCGTCGGCGCAGAGGTGCGCAGCGGTGATATTCTGGTCGGCAAGGTCACGCCGAAGGGCGAGACCGATCTGACCGCCGAGGAGCGCCTGCTGCGCGCCATCTTCGGCGAGAAGGCGAGAGAAGTCCGCGACACCTCGCTCAAGGTCCCGCACGGCGAGGCCGGCATCGTGGTCGACGTCAAGCGCTTCACCCGCGAAAACGGCGATGAGATGTCCCCGGGTGTCAACGAGGTCGTGCGCGTGTACATTGCGCAGAAGCGTAAGATCTCCGTCGGCGACAAGATGGCAGGCCGCCACGGCAACAAGGGCGTCGTGTCCCGCATCCTCCCGCGTGAGGATATGCCGTACCTGCCGGACGGCACGCCGCTCGACATCGTGCTCAACCCGCTGGGCGTGCCTTCCCGTATGAACATCGGTCAGATGCTCGAGGTGCACCTCGGCTACGCCGCACAGGCGCTCGGCTGGAAGGTCGCCACGCCGGTCTTCAACGGCGCGAACGAGGAAACAATCCGCGAGACGCTCGTCAAGGCCGGTCTGCGTGAGGACGGCAAGAGTGAGCTCTATGACGGCCGCACCGGTCAGAAATTCGATAACGACGTCACGGTCGGCTGGGTCTACTTCCTTAAGCTCCACCACCTCGTTGATGATAAGATCCACGCCCGCAGCACCGGCCCGTACAGCCTCGTCACGCAGCAGCCGCTCGGCGGCAAGGCGCAGTTCGGCGGCCAGCGCTTCGGCGAAATGGAAGTCTGGGCGCTCGAGGCCTACGGCGCGGCTTACACCCTGCAGGAGATCCTGACGGTGAAGTCCGACGACGTGACCGGCCGCGTGCGCACGTACGAAGCCATTGTCAAGGGCGAGAACATCCCGCAGCCGGGCGTGCCCGAGTCGTTCAAGGTGCTCATCAAGGAGCTGCAGTCCCTGTGTCTGGATGTGCGCATCCTCGACGAGAACGGCGACGAGATCGAGCTCAAGGACGATGAGGACGATTTCATCCCCGGCATGCGCGATGAGATGTCCTACAAGTCCGACGATGACGAGATCACCGGCAGCGGCTTTACGATCGAGGACGTACCGGTCGACGAGGACGATGACCTCGGCGCATTTTCCGCCAATGACGGTGACGACTACACGGATGACGCTGATAAGGAGGAGGAATAAAACATGAGCTACACCCCGTTTGATGCAATTCAGATCGGCATTGCCTCCCCTGAGATGATCCTTTCCTGGTCCTCCGGCGAAGTGAAAAAGCCCGAGACCATCAACTACCGCACGCTCAAGCCCGAGCGTGACGGCCTGTTCTGCGAGCGCATTTTCGGACCCACGAAGGACTGGGAATGCCACTGCGGGAAGTATAAGAAGATCCGCTACAAGGGCAAGATCTGCGACCGCTGCGGCGTGGAAGTCACGCGCGCAAAAGTCCGCCGCGAGCGCATGGGCCACATCGAGCTGGCCGCGCCCGTGAGCCACATCTGGTACTTCAAGGGCATCCCGTCGCGCATGGGTCTGATCCTCGATCTGACCCCGCGCATTCTGGAAAAGGTGCTGTACTTCGGTGCGTACATCGTCACCGACCCCGGCATGACGCCGCTGCAGCGCTGCCAGATCCTGTCCGAAAAAGAGTACCGCGATATGCGCGAGAAGTATGAGGACGATTTTGAGGCCGGCATGGGTGCCGAGGCCATCAAGAAGCTCCTGCAGCAGATCGACTGCGCCAAGCTCTCCGAGCAGCTGCGCGCCGAGCTCGAGGAGGCCAGCGGCCAGAAGAAGGCCAAGATCGTCAAGCGTCTGGAGGTCGTCGAGGCGTTCCACCGCAGCGGCAACCGCCCTGAGTGGATGATCATCGACGTGCTGCCGGTCATCCCGCCCGAGATCCGCCCCATGGTGCAGCTCGACGGCGGCCGCTTTGCCACGTCCGACCTCAATGACCTGTACCGCCGCGTCATCAACCGCAACAACCGTCTCAAGCGCCTCATGCAGCTCAACGCGCCGGACATCATCGTCCGCAACGAGAAGCGTATGCTGCAGGAAGCCGTTGACGCCCTGATCGACAACGGCCGCCGCGGCCGCGCCGTCACCGGTGCCAACTCCCGCGCGCTCAAGTCCCTGTCCGATATGCTCAAGGGCAAGCAGGGCCGCTTCCGCCAGAACCTGCTCGGCAAGCGTGTCGACTACTCCGGCCGAAGCGTTATCGTCGTCGGCCCGGATCTGAAGCTCTATCAGTGCGGCGTGCCGAAGGAAATGGCCATTGAGCTTTTCCGCCCGTTCGTCATGAAAAAGCTCGTCGAGGACGGCGTTGCCAACAACATCAAGTCCGCCAAGAAGATGGTCGACAAGCAGCGTACCGAGGTCTGGGACGCGCTCGAGGTCGTCATCAAGGATCACCCGGTCATGCTCAACCGTGCGCCGACGCTCCACCGTCTGGGCATTCAGGCGTTCGAGCCCGTGCTTGTCGAGGGCCGTGCGCTCAAGCTGCACCCCCTGTGCTGCACCGCGTTCAACGCCGACTTTGACGGCGACCAGATGGCAATCCATGTCCCGCTGTCCGCGGAGGCGCAGGCTGAGGCGCGTATCCTCATGCTCTCGGCAAACAACCTCCTCCGTCCGCAGGACGGCCACCCCGTCACCGTGCCGACGCAGGACATGATCCTCGGCGCGTATTACCTGACCTATGTCCGCCTCGGCAAGGCAGAGAAGGGCGCCGAGCAGGTGTTCGTGACCGATGCCGGCGACACCGATCTGCCGGTGAACGAGATCGTGGATGCCGACGACTTTGTCGCCGCGCACAAGCAGGCCGAGGCCGACGGCAAGACGCCGCCGAGCTACAAGCCGCTCAAGGTGTACCGCGATCCGAATGAGGCCATCATGGCCTATAACTACGGCGATGTCGGCCTGCACGCGCCGATCCTTGTGCGCGTTGCGCGCGAGGTCGACGGTGAGCTGCTGCACCGCACGATCGAGACGACCGTCGGCCGCATCATCTACAACGAGCCCATCCCGCAGGATCTCGGCTACGTTGACCGCACCGATCCCGAGCACATGTTCGATCTTGAGGTCAGCTTCAAGGTCGGCAAGAAGCAGCTCGGCAAGATCATTGACCGCTGCATCGAGAAGCACGGCTTCACCGTTGCGACCGAGGTGCTCGATAACGTCAAGGCGCTCGGCTACAAGTACTCCACCATCGGCGCCATCACGATCTCCATCGCGGACATGACCGTCCCGGACGAGAAGAAGACCCTCATCGCCGCCACGGAGAAGAAAGTCATCAGCATTGAAAAGCAGTATAAGCGCGGCTTCATTACGGAAGACGAGCGCTACCGTCTGGCCGTGTCCGAGTGGGAAAAGACCACCAAGGACGTCACCACGGCGCTGCAGGACTGCCTCGATGAGTTCAACCCGATCTATATGATGGCGGACTCCGGCGCCCGTGGCTCCATGGCACAGATCCGTCAGCTTGCCGGTATGCGCGGCCTGATCGCGAATACCGCCGGTAAGACCATCGAGATCCCGATCAAGGCCAACTACCGCGAAGGCCTGTCCGTCCTCGAGTACTTCATCTCGTCCCGAGGCGCTCGTAAGGGCCTGGCCGATACCGCACTGCGTACCGCAGACTCCGGTTACCTGACCCGTCGTCTGGTCGACGTTTCGCAGGATGTCATCATCCGCGAGCCCGACTGCGGCACGACCGACGGCATCATGGCGCGCGCCGTGTTTGACAAGGGACAGGAAGTCCAGAGCCTCGGCGAGAGCATCCACGGCCGCTACCCGGCCGAGCCCGTCGTGTCGCCCAAGACCGGCGAGGTGCTGTTCGATACCGACCATATGCTCATGCCCGACGATGCCAAGGTGCTCGAAGAGCATGGCATCGAGGAAGTCAAGATCCGCAGTGTCATGACCTGCGAGGCGCGCAGCGGCGTCTGCGCCAAGTGCTACGGCATCAACCTGGCCATCGGCCAGCCGGTCAACGCCGGCGAGGCGGTCGGCGTCATCGCCGCCCAGTCCATCGGTGAGCCGGGCACGCAGCTGACCATGCGAACCTTCCACACCGGCGGCGTCGCCGGCGACGATATCACGCAGGGCCTCCCGCGTGTTGAGGAATTGTTCGAGGCGCGCAAGCCGAAGAAGATGGCCACCCTCGCCGAGATCCCCGGTATCGTCAGCGTCGAGGAGACGAAGAAGACCTCCATCTACGCCGTCACGATCACCAACCCGGTCGATGGCGAGACCGTCACCTACAACCTGCCGTACTCTTCCGGCATCCTCGTTGCCAACGGCGACACGGTTACCAAGGGCCAGCCGCTCTCGAGCGGCGCGTACAGCCCGCACGACGTGCTGCGCATCTGCGGCGTGGACGCCTGCCAGCAGTATATCATTCAGGAGGTCCAGAAGGTCTACCGTCAGCAGGGCGTTGACATCAACGATAAGCACATCGAGATCATCGTCCGCCAGATGATGCGTAAGGTCCGCATCGACGATTCCGGCAGCACGGATCTGCTGTCCGGCGCGATCGTGGATCTGCATGAGTTCCGCGCAGCCAACCGCGCCATCGCCGAGCGCATCGCGGCGGGGGAGACCGACCTCGTGCCCGCCACGGCCGAGCACGTGCTCATGGGCATCACCAAGGCCTCGCTCGCGACCGAGAGCTTCCTGTCGGCGGCCTCCTTCCAGGAGACGACGAAGGTGCTCACCGATGCTGCCATCAAGGGCAAGATCGACCATCTGGTCGGCCTGAAGGAGAATGTCATCATCGGCAAGCTCATCCCCGCCGGCAGCGGCCTTGCCTGCTACCGCAACTTTGAGACGAACGAAGAGCCGATTGCTCCCGCTGAGCCCGAGGACGACGGCGTGGATCTGTCCGATCTCGCCAACATCTCCAACGCGCTCTGATCGCCGAATACCAATTGTTTCACCGGGATATGCTCGCATATCCCGGTGAAATTTTCACTTTCGACTTGAATAAAAATACTTGACGAATCTTGTGCAATATGCTAAAATCCTATTTTGCGTGGGCGTGCGCCCACTGCTTTGCCGTGCCTGTGTAAAAAGCACAAAAAGTCCGGAGTTTTCCGAAATAATTCCGGCAGAATCACGGTTTATCCGGTGCTGCTTTTTGGCATCGTATAAATAAATCATTTTTCGAGGAAAGGAGGAAAACCATGCCTACTTTTAACCAGTTGGTGAGAAAGGGCAGAGAAAAGGCTACCTACAAGTCTGCGTCTCCCGCCATGCAGAAGGGTCTCAACACCCTGAAGAACCGCGAGACCGATCTGAGCGCTCCTCAGAAGAGAGGCGTCTGCACTGCCGTGCGTACCTCTACCCCCAAGAAGCCGAACTCCGCGCTTCGTAAGATCGCCCGTGTGCGTCTGACCAACGGCTACGAGGTAACCGCCTACATCCCGGGCATCGGTCACAACCTGCAGGAGCATAGCGTCGTTATGATCCGCGGCGGCCGTGTCAAGGATCTCCCCGGCGTTCGTTACCACATCATCCGCGGCACCCTCGATACGCAGGGCGTTTCCGGACGTATGCAGGCCCGTTCCAAGTACGGTGCCAAGCGGCCGAAGGCAGGAAAGAAGTAAGTTCCAACAGCATTTTTTGCCCTGTTGTTAACTGATATATATTATCGTTGACCTCGGGGCGCAGACGGAGATGCGCTGCATCTTCGAGTACCTGTGAAGTCATTTTTTAATGAAGGAGGGAAGTATAGTGCCCAGAAGAGGTAACGTTCCCAAAAGAGAAGTTTTGCCGGATCCGATGTACAACAGCGTTCTGGTGACGAAGCTCGTCAACAGCGTGATGCTCGACGGCAAAAAGGGTGTTGCTCAGAAGGTCGTGTACGATGCTTTTGACATCATCAAGGAAAAGACCGGCAAGGAACCGCTTGACGCGTTTACCGAAGCCCTGAACAACATCATGCCGAGCCTCGAAGTCAAGGCTCGCCGTGTCGGCGGCGCAACCTACCAGGTTCCTATGGAAGTGCGTCCTGAGAGACGCCAGACGCTCGGCCTGCGCTGGCTGACGGGTTATGCCCGCAAGCGCAGTGAAAAGACCATGAAGGAGCGCCTCGCAGGCGAGATCATGGATGCCTGCAACAACACCGGCGCTGCTGTGAAGAAGCGCGAAGACACGCACAAGATGGCCGAGTCCAACAAGGCGTTCGCACACTTCCGCTGGTAATCTTCCGACTAGGAGCTATCAATTATGCCCAGACAATATTCCCTTGAAAACACAAGAAACATTGGCATCATGGCGCACATCGACGCCGGTAAGACGACCACGACGGAACGCATTCTGTTCTACACGGGCGTCAACCACAAGCTCGGTGAGACCCATGAAGGCACCGCCACCATGGACTGGATGGCGCAGGAGCAGGAGCGCGGCATTACGATCACGAGCGCTGCGACCACTTGCTTCTGGAAGGGCAACCGCATCAACATCATCGACACTCCGGGCCACGTCGACTTCACCGTTGAGGTCGAGCGCAGCCTGCGCGTGCTCGATGGCTGCGTGACGGTCCTCTGTGCCAAGGGCGGCGTTGAGCCGCAGTCCGAGACGGTCTGGAGACAGGCTGACCACTACAATGTTCCCCGCATGATCTACATCAACAAGATGGACATCATGGGCGCGAACTTCTACAACGTTGTCGACATGGTGCACGAGCGCCTGCGCTGCAACGCTGTTCCGATCCAGCTGCCGATCGGCGCTGAGGCAGATTTCCGCGGCATCATCGACCTGATCGATATGAAGGCGGACGTCTACTACGACGATCTTGGCAAGGATATGCGCGTCGAGGAGATCCCCGAGGATATGCGCGACGAGGCTGAAGAGTACCGCACGCAGCTGATTGAGGCGGTCGCCGATTTCGACGACGAGATCATGGAGCTGTATCTGGAAGGTGAGCAGGTGCCCACCGAAAAGATCAAGGCGGCCATTCGCAAGGCCACGACGCAGGTCAAGTTCGTCCCGATCGTGTGCGGCACGTCCTATAAGAATAAGGGTGTGCAGAAGCTGCTGGACGCCATCGTCGATTATATGCCGTCCCCGCTGGACATCCCGCCGATCACCGGCACCGTGCCCAAGACGGACGAGGTCGAGCACCGCGCCGCGGACGATTCCGCGCCGTTCTCCGCTCTGGCCTTCAAGATCATGACCGACCCCTACGTCGGCCGTCTGGCGTTCTTCCGTGTCTATTCCGGCACGATCGAAGCCGGCAAATCCGTCCTGAACTCCACGAAGGGCCAGCGTGAGCGTCTGGGCCGCATCCTTTTGATGCACGCCAACCACCGCGAGGATATCACGCAGGTCTATTCCGGTGACATCGCGGCGGCGGTCGGCCTGAAGAACACCACGACCGGCGACACGCTCTGCGACGAGAAGAACCCGATCGTTCTCGAGTCGATGGAGTTCCCGGAGCCGGTTATCCGCGTAGCTATCGAGCCCAAGACCAAGGCCGGACAGGAGAAGATGGACATCGCTCTGGCGAAGCTCGCCGAGGAGGATCCCACCTTCAAAGCCTACACGGACGAGGAGACGGGCCAGACCATTATCGCCGGCATGGGCGAGCTCCATCTGGAGATCATCGTCGATCGCCTTCTGCGCGAGTTCCGCGTCGAGGCGAATGTCGGCAGACCTCAGGTTTCCTATAAGGAGACCATCACCAAGGCCGCTACGGTGGACACGCGCTACGCGCGCCAGACCGGCGGCAAAGGCCAGTTTGCACACGTCAAGCTCACGATCGAGCCCAACGAGCCCGGAAAGGGTTACGAGTTCGTCAACGCGATTACCGGCGGTGCAATCCCGAAAGAATTTATCCCCTGTGTGGATCAGGGCATCCAGGGCGCGATGCAGGCCGGCGTGCTTGCGGGCTATGAGGTCGTGGACGTGAAGGTCACGCTTATCGACGGCTCGTATCACGAGGTCGACTCGTCCGAGATGGCGTTTAAGATCTGCGGCAGTATGGCATTCAAGGAAGCCTGCCAGAAGGCGGGCCCCACGCTCCTCGAGCCCATCATGAAGGTCGTCGTTACGGCGCCGGAAAGCTACATGGGCGACGTCATGGGCGATATCAATGCCCGCCGCGGACAGATCGCCGGCACGGACATCCGCAACGGTGCGACGATCGTCACTGCAAACGTGCCGCTGGCATCCATGTTTGGCTACGCGACTGACCTGCGCAGCAAGACGCAGGGCCGTGCAACCTACAGCATGGAGCCCAGTCATTTCGTAGAGCTGCCGAAGTCTCTTCAGGAGAAGATCATCCACGGCAGCAACTGACCTGCGCAACCGGCACAATGTGCCTTATAAGAAGTAAGTCACAACATTATTTTAGAATTAGGAGGATATTCTAATGGCAAAGCAGATGTTCAATAGAAGCAAGCCCCATGTCAATATCGGCACCATCGGCCATATCGACCACGGCAAGACCACCCTGACCGCTGCGATCACGAAGGTTCTGTCCCTGTCCGACCCGAACAGCGCCGAGTTCGCCGCCTACGACCAGATCGATAAGGCTCCGGAGGAGAAGGCTCGTGGTATCACGATCAACACCGCTCACGTTGAGTACCAGACCGACGACCGCATCGGCGCCGACGGCACCGAGATCAAGGGCCGCCACTATGCGCACGTCGACTGCCCGGGCCACGCCGACTATATCAAGAACATGATCACCGGCGCTGCTCAGATGGACGGCGCGATCCTCGTCATTGCCGCTTCCGACGGCCCGATGGCTCAGACCCGTGAGCACCTGCTGCTCGCCCGTCAGGTCAACGTTCCGTACGTGCTCGTCTTCCTGAACAAGGTCGACCAGGTCGACGATCCCGAGCTGCTCGAGCTCGTCGAGATGGAAGTCCGTGAGCTGCTCGACAAGTACGATTTCCCGGGCGACGACACCCCGATCATCAAGGGCTCCGCTCTGAACGCCCTGATCTCCGAGTCCACCGATCCGAAGGCCCCCGAGTATGCCTGCATCTGGGAGCTCATGGACGCTGTTGACACCTGGATCAAGACCCCGGAGCGTGCCGCTGACAAGCCGTTCCTGATGCCCATCGAGGACGTGTTCACCATCTCCGGCCGTGGCACCGTCGTTACCGGCCGTGTCGAGCGTGGCGTTGTCAAGGTTGGCGATAAGGTTGAGATCGTCGGCATCAAGGACACCCAGGAGACCACCGTCACCGGCACCGAGATGTTCCACAAGACCCTCGAGTTCGCCGAGGCTGGCGACAACGTCGGCTGCCTGCTCCGCGGCATCGACAAGAAGGGCGTTGAGCGTGGCCAGGTTCTCGCTGCTCCGAAGTCCATCCACCCCCACACCAAGTTCAAGGGCCAGGTTTACGTCCTGTCTAAGGAAGAGGGCGGCCGTCACACCCCGTTCTTCAACAACTACCGTCCGCAGTTCTACTTCCGTACCACCGACGTGACCGGCGTCATCAGCCTCCCCGAGGGTGTTGAGATGTGCATGCCCGGCGACAACGTCGACATGGACGTCGAGCTGATCACCCCGATCGCCATCGAGCCCGGCCTGCGTTTCGCTATCCGTGAAGGCGGCCGTACCGTTGGTTCCGGTGTTGTCATCGCCATCAACGAGTAATTCATCGCTTTGAAATTCTCCTCCGGCTTTGCCGGGGGAGAATTTTTTTAGATGTCTCGATGAGACAAGCGGCGGGCTGCCCATCTTGGACAGCCCGCCGCTTGTTATCAGGTTTCAGTTAACTGCGCTTTGCACTGTCTGCGCGGAGCAGCGTGTATGCGATCGCGGCGACGATGCAGTAACCGGCAAGTGAGATCACAGACGCCTCAATGCCAAATTGCCCGCCCGTGACGGCGAAGCTGCGTGTGTCGAGCACGTAGCTCGCGATGGCGTGCGCATCTGCTGTCTCGCCGATCGAGAGTCCGCCGCCGATGATCACGATGTTCCAGACCGCGTGCACGATCCCGCTGTTCCAGACAGAGCCGCTTTGCAGCGCAATGAGCGAAAATATCACGCCGACCATCGTTCCGGCGAGGATGACGAGCAGACAGCTTCCAAGCGTAAAATCCGCGCCCAGAATGTGCACAATGCCAAACAGGAGCGACGGCCCAATGACGGCGACGACCTTGTTCCAACGCTGCGCAAAGAGGTTCAGGATCACGCCGCGAAAGACCATTTCCTCCACGAAACCGGCGGCGATGCCGGTGAACGCGATCCCGGCGCTGAGGGTGCTGAACACCTCACCGCCGCGCATATCCGCGCGCACAAATGTGCCGCGAAAGAGCAGCAGATAGCAGCCGGTTACAGCCAGCGGCAGGAGCACCGCCGTGATTGCCCAGCGGGGCTGAATGTGCAGCTTCGGCATCCCGAGTGCGGCCGTATGCTCGTGCAGCACCTTTTCGCTCAGCAGCCGCAGCGCAGCGTAGGCGAGACCTGCATACAGGATACCGGCAACGATGTTGCAGACGCCGGCCGGGAGCTTGATCATGGCGAGCAGACCGGCTGCGCCTTGCGCGATCAGCTGCGTCAGGATGAGCAATAGAATGGCAGCGAGCGCGCCGCCAAGTGTTTTGCGTGTGCGCATAGTTATCCTCCGAGATGAAAAATAGAGATATTGAGATATTTGATCTCGCTCTTTCAAAATTTTATTTTACCAAGATCGATCTGCATTGTACAGAGAAAATGATTGCGTTTCGGCGTTTTCGCTTGTTCCGCTTCGTATAAACTCCACAATTTTCAGGCGAC
Source organism: uncultured Eubacteriales bacterium (assembly GCA_900543625.1). Lineage (GTDB taxonomy): Bacteria > Bacillota > Clostridia > Oscillospirales > Oscillospiraceae > CAG-103. The sequence continues at coordinate 35,398 of UQSF01000013.1, read as the reverse complement.
GCGCTCACAAATCTGCGTGTGCGCCACCGATTGGAAAGACTGAGCAGACGAAAAACGCGTTGATTTGCGCCGCAAAATGTGGTACGCTGTCAGCGCGAAAAAGTCCGGCCTCAGCCGGGAAATTGACGCGAATGGAAAGACGACTATGGATTATTATCTTTTGGCAGATATGACGGTGCAGATCGGCTATGAGCTTGCGATCGCCGGTGCGGAGACGTATCGCGTCGAGGAGACGATGCGCCGCGTGATCGCGGCGTATGGCACGGAGGGGCAGGCGTTCGCCATTCCGAACTGTGTCGCCGTGAGCTTCGTGGCGCAAAATACAAAGCCTCTGACGATTATGAAGCGTGTCGGCTACCATGGCAACGACCTTGAGCGCATCGAAAAGCTCAACGCGCTCAGCCGGCGCATCTGCGCCGAGGTGCCGGAACTGGCCGAGGCGCAGCGCTGGCTCAAGGAGACAGTGGCGGGCGTGCGCAGCTACGCCACGGGTGTCTACTATCTCGGCAACTTCATTGCCGCAGCGGGCTTTTGCTGCGTCTTCGGCGGCACGGTACGCGACTGGCTGTGGGCGGGGCTGAGCGGCCTGATCATCGGCTTTGTCACGCGCTGGCTCGACCGGCTCGAGGTCAACCAGTTTTTCAGCACCATTGCGGCGTCGTTTCTCATGGCCCTGCCGGCATATATCGCGGCCGGTTTGGGCTGGCTCGACTGCGTGGCCGTGGTCATCATCGGCGCGCTGATGCTGCTCGTGCCGGGGCTTTTGATCACAAACTCCATGCGCGACATCATCTATGGAGACACGAGCTCCGGCGTCAGCCGCATCGTGCAGGTGCTGCTCTCGGCGTTTGCCATCGCGCTCGGCACGGCGGCCGCGTGGCACGTCACCGCGCCGCTCTATGGTCATGCGGAGGCGGCCGCAGCGCTGACATATCCTCTCTGGGTGCAGGCGATCGCGACGTTTGTCGCCTGCTTCGGCTTCGTGATCCTGTTCAATGTCCACGACTGGGGGCGCATTTTGTGTGCGGTCGGCAGCGCGCTGACGTGGATCGTGTACCTCCTGTGCATTCGGGCGGGGCACACGGTCTACAGTGCCAACTTCTTTTCCGAGGTCGTGGCCGCGTTTTATTCCGAGGCCATGGGGCGCTGGCGTAAGTGCCCGGTCACGTCCTATCTCGTCATTTCGAGCATTCCGCTGCTGCCCGGCGCGGGCATTTATTATACGATGAGCATCGGGCTTTCGGGCGCGGTGCAGGAGGCGCTGCAAAAGGGACTCGAGACGGCCGGCATCGCGGGCAGTCTTGCAGTCGGTATTCTGCTGGTGTCGACGGTGTTTCGCGTCATGAACGTGCGGAAGCGCCGCCTGACGTCCGGACGCACATGATCAGGGAGGACATGACCATGGAAACGTACCGTGTGCTCTTATTCGATATCGACAACACACTGCTGGACTTCACGGCCGGGGCAATGCAGTCCATGGAGGCCATTTTTCTCGAGGCGGGTCTTGCGTATACCCCGGAGATGTTCGGTGTGTTCCAGACGGAAAACGACAAGCTCTGGGCGCGCATTGAGCGCGGGGAACTGACGATCGCGGGGCTGCGCGATGTGCGCTGGCAGACGATCCTTGCCTGCCTCGGTCTTGAGGCGGACGGTGCTGCGATGGAGGATGCGTTTCGCATCCGGCTGCACGAGAGTGCCGTGCCGGTCGCGGGTGCGCGGGAGGTGCTGGAGCATCTGCACGGGAAATACCGTCTGTGCGCTGCGAGCAACGGCCCCTATGCGCAGCAGGTGAACCGGCTGCGCCGCGCGGGGATGTATGATTTTTTCGAGACGCTCTTCATTTCCGGGCAGATCGGCGCAGAAAAGCCGAGCGCGGCGTTTTTTGACCGCTGCATGGAGCGCTTGCCCGGGGTACGGCCGGAGCAGTGCCTCATGATCGGCGACTCGCTCACGGCGGACATTGCGGGCGGCAGGGCAGCTGGGATGCACACCTGCTGGTTCGACCCGGATGATCGTGGCAGCGCCATGCCGCCGCAGGCGGATCTGCGCATCACGCGGCTGGAACAGCTGACGGATATTCTTTCATGACAGGGCTGGTTTACAAAGACGAAAAGGAGCGCTCGCCAGGATGTGCGAGCGCTCCTTTTTATATATGCGCCTGAAAACGCGGGTGCAGCCACTCTGCATCTGCGTCAGCTTGTGAACCTCATGACCTTTCGCCGCTGCAGCGGCGAAAAAAAGCCAAATCATTTTCTCCGGCGACATGTGCGGCGGCGAAAATACCGCTCGGCCTGCAAACGTGCGCGCCGTCCGCCTTAGGCGGACGGCGTGTGCGCTGCAGTCAGGTAGCAAACCCTTCTGTCAAAAAGGAAACTTTTTTGACAGCAACAAACGCGGGTGCAGATTGCTCTGCACCCGCGCGGGTTATGCGGTTTTTGCGTCAGCCGAAGATCAGATCTTCATGCAGACGTCCCATGCACGCCAGATGACGGTGCGCAGGTTGCCGATGGCAACGCAGTCACCGACGCGGTGCACGTGACGGCCCTTTTCGCCAACCGGAGCGGGCACGAAGCCGATGCCGTTGACGACGTTGTCGCACTCGACGTCGAAGGTCTTTCCGTCCGGACCCTTGACGGTCACGCTGCCGTCGCGGATGGCGGTGATGGTGGAGTGCAGGTAGGTCGGAACCTTGTGGTACTCCATCGCGTCACGCAGGAAGGAGGTGTTGGCAAGGCAGGTAGCCTGCGCCGCGACCAGGTCGCCGGCGTACTCGACGATGATGGGGTGCTTGCCCTGAAGGATCAGGTCGTAAGCCGCCTCGCAGGAGGACTGGCCGCCGCCGAAGAACAGGACCTTGTCGCCGACTTCCTTCTTGTCCTTGAGCAGCTCCGTGAAGCTCAGGGTCTTCTCGAAGCCCGGGATCATGGGCATGGTTCTCGGCACGGAGCCGGTGGCCACGATGACCTCGTCAAAGCCGCGCATGGTGCCAAGGTCGGTAACCTCGGTGTTGAAGCGGATGTCGATACCCTGCTTCTCGACTTCTTTCTTGTACCACTCAATGAGTTCCTTATCGTTCTCCTTGAAGCTCATCGCGGAAGCGGTGAGGAACAGGCCGCCGAGCTCGTTGGTCTTTTCGAAGATGACCGGCTTGTGGCCGCGCTGCTTGAGCACGAGCGCGCACTCCATGCCGCCGATGCCGGCGCCGATGATGGCGACCTTCTTCGGGCTCTTGGTCGGGACGATCTTATACTTGTTGTGCTGCATCGTGGTCGGGTTCAGCGCGCAGCGGCCCAGATGCAGGGAATCCTGCGTGCTCTGGATGTTCGCAGTGCCCTTGAACTTCGCAAAGTTGAAGCAGCCGTTGTGGCAGCGGATGCAGGGCTTGATCTCGTCCTGACGGCCCTGACGGATCTTGGTGACCCAGTCGGGATCGACGAGGTTCTGACGCGCGATGGCAACTGCGTCAAGACGGCCGGCAGCGATCTCTTCCGCGGCCTTGACCGGATCCATACGGCCGGCGCAGGCGACGGGCTTGTCGGTGAAGTTCTTGATGTGCTCGACGTACTCGAGGTTGCAGTTGTCGGGCATGTACTGAGGCGGATGTGCCCAGTACCATGCGTCGTAAGTACCGTTGTCGCAGTTGAACATGTCGTAGCCGGCATCGCCCAGGTACTTGATGGCCTTCTCGGACTCAGCCATATCACGGCCGAACTCTTCGAAGTCGGTCTCGTACGGCATCGCGCCCTTGCCCCAGGCCTTGGTCTTGGAGACGACGGAGTAACGCAGGGACACCGGGAAGTCGGCGCCGGCCTGACGCTTGATGGACTGCACGACCTCGACCGGGAAGCGGAAGCGGTTCTCGAACGAGCCGCCGTACTCGTCGGTACGATGGTTCCAGTTGGCGATGGTGAACTGGTCAAGCAGGTAGCCCTCGTGGACAGCGTGAATCTCAACGCCGTCAACACCGGCCTCACGCAGCAGCTTCGCGGTCTTGCCGAACGCATCGACCATCTCGTGGATCTCTTCCACGGTCATCGGACGCGAGAGCATGTCCTCCTGCCAACGGTTCGGGGTGGCGGAGGCGGACGCGCAGCAGTAGCTGACGTCGATCACGGGTCTGGCGAGCGCGCCGAGGAGCTTGTTGTTGTTCAGAGTGACCATCCAGGGGGCAACAGCCATGGAGCGGCCGAAACCGGCGGCGAGCTGAATGAACAGCTTCGAGCCGGTCTTGTGGTACTCGACCATGTAGTCGGCGAGCTCCTTGAACATCTTCTTGTTCTGATAGAGCCATCTGCGGCCCATGGTGTCGCGGACACACTGCATGCCCGGAAGCACCAGACCGACGCCGTCCTTGGCGCGGGTCAGCAGGAAGTTCGCAGCTTCCTTATCGAAGTGGCACGGCTCCAGCCAGCCAAACAGAGAGGTGCCGCCCATGGAGCACTGAACAATGCGGTTCGGGATCTCGACATTGCCAATCTTCCACGGAGTAAACAGCGCGCTATACTTTTCGTCCATGAAATACATCCTTCCTTTTTCTTTGATTACGAAGATGATCCGCCGTTGCTCCCAGCGGGTCATCGGACGCTTCTGTAAGCACACACCGCACAAGATGCATACATACTGTGCATATCATAGCATACATTTTGACAAAAAGCAATGAAATTCAATCGACCGTCTCGTGTATTTTGCTCACAAAAAGCGAAAAAGTGTGACAAATGAGGCAAAAATCGGACGATTTTTTTCAAAGGGAAATATGTGCCGTGCCCGGTGTCGGTATAGGAAAACAATGAAAAACTGCCGGAAAATCGGTGAGAAATATATGAATTTGTGCTTGCAATCCGGTATCGGCTGTGCTATCTTAATACCATTCATTCCTTCACCTATAAAAACGATATGTATTAAGGAGGCTTTCGCAATGGGCGAGCAACTGGATCGCGCGCAGGCTTGGGCGCTGCTGACGGAATTCAATCAGGATCCATTCCATCTGCATCATGCCAGAACGGTCGAGGGTGTCATGCGCTATTTTGCGCAGGAGCTCGGCTACGGGGACGAGGTGGACTTTTGGGGCATTGTCGGTCTGCTGCATGATCTGGACTTTGAACGTTATCCTGACCAGCACTGCATCCGCTCGCAGGAGATCATGCGCGAGCGCGGTCTGGATGAGCGCCTTATCCATGCCACAGCCAGCCACGGCTACGGCATCACGGTCGACATCGTGCCGGAGCATGAGATGGAAAAGGTGCTCTATGCGACCGATGAGCTGACCGGCCTGATCGGTGCGGCGGCACTGATGCGTCCGTCCAAGAGCGTACAGGATATGGAGCTCAAGTCCCTCAAGAAAAAATATAAGAGCAGCGGCTTTGCCGCCGGCTGCTCGCGCGAGGTCATCCAGCGCGGCGCCGATATGCTCGGCTGGAGTCTGGACGAGCTGCTGACGCGCACGCTCGATGCCATGCGCGCGGTCGAGCCGGTCGTGGCGGCGGAGGAAGCCTGAACGTGCAAAAATAACGCCGGGGAGATGCCCCAGCGTTTTTGGAGACTGTCAAAAAGTGTTACTTTTTGAAAAAGGGGTTAGCGGCCTGACTGCAGCGCACGCGCCGTCCGTCAAGACGGACGGCGCGCACGTTTGCAGGCCGAGAAGTATTTTCTCAGCCGCACATGTCGCCTGAGAAAATGATCGGACTTTCTTTCGCCGCACCGGCGGCGAAAGGCTACGAGGTTTTTGACAAGCTGACAAAACGCCGGGGAGGTGCCCCGGCGTTTTTGCGTACAAGAACGCAAAGAACTGTCTTGAATTCCTTGCGATTTGATAGTATATTATTCGTAACACCTGTAAGCAAGGAGGCAACAGATCATGGTGATCTCAACCAAGGGGCGCTATGCGCTGCGCCTGATGATCGACCTGGCGCAGCATTGCGACGAGGGCTACATTTCGCTCAAGACTGTGGCACAGCGGCAGAACGTGTCCCTGAAATATATGGAGGCGATCGCAGCGGCACTCAACCGCGCGAGCCTTGTCCTCAGCCAGCGCGGCAAGGAGGGCGGCTATTGCCTGAGCCGTCCGGCGTGCGACATCACGGTCGCGCAGGTGCTGCACAGCACCGAGGGCAGCATGGCTGCCGTGGCGTGCCTTGAATCCGGGGAGAGCTGCTGCGAGCGCGCGGAGCAGTGTCTGACGCTGCCGATGTGGAAAAAGCTCGACGCCGTCATGGACAACTATCTGTCGAGCGTCTCCGTGCAGGACCTGCTTGACGGCAAAGTGTGACCGGCGCGGTCGGGGAAGGAGAAGCAATTCTCTTTCCCCGATGAGGCTGTCAAAAAGTATTACTTTTTGACAAAGGGGCTGCAGTCTGCTGCGCGCATAATTTGTGCGCCGCCAGCGCACAAATTCCACACTTGCAGCCTGAGAAGTATTTTCTTCGCCGCACATGTCGCCGAAGAAAATGATCGGACTTTCTTTGCGCCTGAGGGCGCAAACTCTACGAGGTTCTTTGACAAACCGGTCGGGGAAGGAGAAGTCATTCTCTTTCCCCGATTTTTCTTTTTGCAAATTCCTATTGACAAGAAGGGAAATACGTGATACCATTTACCCACAAGGAAAGTAGGAATTAGAAAACAGACATATCTGGAGGAGAGCTTATGCGCGTTTATGCAGACAATGCGGCGACCACAAAACTATCCGCCGCTGCAAAGGAAGCCATGCTTCCGTACTTTGATGAGATATATGGAAACCCCAGCACCCTCTACACGCTCGGTCAGGAGGCGGCGGAGCATCTGCTGGCCTGCCGCACAGAGATCGCACGGCTGATCGGCGCGGCCGACCCGCGGGAGATCGTGTTCACCTCCGGCGGCAGCGAGGCCGACAATCAGGCCATCATCTCAGCCGCCATGAACGGCGCGCGCAAGGGGAAAAAGCACCTCATCTCCACAAAATTTGAGCACCATGCGGTGCTGCACACGCTCGATAAGCTGCGCCGGCAGGGCTTTGAGGTAACGCTGCTGGATGTGCACGAAGACGGCGTTGTGCGCGTCGAGGATGTGGCGGCGGCCATCCGTGACGACACGGCGCTCGTGTCGGTCATGTTCGCCAACAACGAGATCGGCACGCTCCAGCCCATTCAGGCCATCGGTGCGCTCTGCCGCGAGCGGGGTGTCCCGTTTCACACGGATGCGGTGCAGGCGATCGGCCATGTGCCCGTGAATGTGCAGGAGATGAACATCGATATGCTCTCGTGCTCGGCGCACAAATTCCATGGGCCGCGCGGCGTCGGCTTCTTGTACGCCAGGCGCGGCATCCCGCTCACGAATATCATCGAGGGCGGCGCGCAGGAGCGCGGCAAGCGCGGCGGCACGGAGAATACTCCGGCGATCGCCGGCATGACGGCGGCACTGCGCGAGGCGGTCGACCATATGGATGAGAATATGCGCAAGGTCACACGCCTGCGCGAGACGCTCATTACAGGGCTTGAGACCATTGCGCACGCGCGGCTCAACGGCGAGCGCACACAGCGTGTCCCGGGAACGGTGAACTTCTGCTTCGAGGGCATCGAGGGCGAGTCGCTGCTGCTCCTGCTCGACCGCAAGGGCATTGCCGCCTCCTCCGGCAGTGCCTGCACCTCCGGCTCACTTGACCCCAGCCATGTGCTGCTGGCGCTCGGGCTGCCGCACGAGGTCGCACACGGCTCGCTGCGTCTGTCCGTGGGCGAATACAACACGGATGAAGAGATGGCGTACATCGTCGAAAATGTCCGTCAGGTGGTCGACTACCTGCGCAGCATCTCCCCGGTGTGGGACGAGCTGGAGACAGGTGTGCGTCCGCACCAGATCTAACAGATAACAGATTCAGATAAAGGAGGCTTTCCTATGGCATTGTACAGCGAAAAGGTCATGGACCATTTTGAAAACCCCCGCAACGTCGGCAAAATGCCCGATGCCGACGGCATCGGCGAGGTCGGCAACGCCAAGTGCGGCGACATTATGCGCATGTATATCAAGGTCCGCGACGATGTCATCACGGACGTGAAGTTCAACACCTTCGGCTGCGGCAGCGCGATCGCGTCCTCGTCGATGGCGACCGAGATGATCAAGGGCAAACCGGTCTCTGAGGCGCTGGAGCTGTCCAATAAGGCAGTCGTGGAAGCGCTGGATGGCCTTCCGGCGCAGAAGATCCACTGCTCCGTGCTGGCGGAGGAGGCAGTCAAGGCGGCTGTAAAGGATTACTACGATAAAAATGGTATCGCCTATGACGCCGATCTCTTTTCGACGCATGACTGCGCCGCCTGCCACGGCGGCTGAAGCAACCAAGCTGCTTTTTTCTTTCTTCCCCCTTCTATGTTTTTGCGGAAAGCACCCGACCGTTTGGCCGGGTGCTTTCTGTCTCTCGGCAGAAAAAAGCCCCGGCAGGTCTGCGGAAGCCTGCCGGGAGGATGGCGTCAGTAATAGATGCTGTTTCGCTTTGGCTTTGGCCGGAAGTGGATGCCGGACACCATGCCGAGCGCGGCGAAGGACGTGAACAGCGACGAGCCGCCGTAGCTGAAAAACGGCAGCGTGATGCCGATGACGGGCGTGATGCCGATGCACATGCCGATGTTCTCAAACGTCTGGAATGTCAAAAATGCGGCCACACCGAAGCACACGAGCGAGCCCATGTTGCTGCCCGAACGGATGCCGACCATGACGCAGCGGATGATGATGATCAGCAGCAGCACGATGACGAGGATGCAGGCGATCATGCCGAGCTCCTCACCGATGACGGCGTAGATGAAGTCGGTGTGCTTGCCGGCGAGGGCATTGGACTGACTCTGCGTGCCGTTGCCGAGCCCCGCACCGGTCCACTGGCCGGAGGCGAGGGCGATCTTGCTCTGATGCGGCTGCCAGTTGATGCCGGTGTTGGTCGGGTCGATGCTGGAGTCATAGGGCGCGAGAATGCGGTTTTTCTGATAGTCGTGCAGCACAAAGTTCCACAGCAGCGGGATCATCGCGGCGATGGCCGCAAAGCCGATGGCAAACCAGTGCAGCGCAAAGCCGGCGGCAAAGAGCATCACGAGGAAGATGGAAAAGAAGATCAGCGCCGAACCGAGGTCGGACGACACGAAGAGGATCAGCCCGAACAGCAGCACAAAGTGGACAGCCAGCTGTGCGACCGACCACACGGAGTTGAGGTCGTGGTATTCCTTCAGGTAACTGATCTGCTTTGCCAGCACGACGATAAATGTGAGCTTGACGACCTCCGTCGGCTGGATGCCGATGCCGAAAAAGCGCAGCCAGCCGGTGTTGCCGGTGTTGTCGCTCACACCGAAGGGGATCAGCAGCAGCAAAAACAGCACATTGAATGCGCACAGGATCTGCCATTTGTCGGCCAGAACGTCCACATCCAGCACGGTCATGGCGACAAACGCGACCACACCGAGAATGAGCGACGCGCTCTGTACAATGACATACTTGGCCGAGTGATATGACGCCGTGGCACTCGAGATGACGATGATACCGAACGTGGCGCAGATGAGACCCATCACGAGCAGGAAAATATCCGCTCGGTGAAAAAACTCCTTTGCGTAGGACAGTGCTTTTTTCAAGATGGCCTCCTTTCCGCCAGACCGGCGATTTGAAATCGGCAATAATTATATCACAGAAAACCGCTTTACGCAACGGGCGAAACCGTGCTATAATACTTCTTCAGAATCGGAGGGATACCATGCAGGAATATCTGACCCACAGTGAAGCGGAGACTGAACAGGCCGGCGCGGACTTTGCGCGCACCCTGCCGGACGGCAAGGTCGTGGCCATGTACGGTGAGCTCGGCAGCGGCAAGACCGCCTTCGTGCGCGGGATGGCGCGCGGCATGGGGCTGACGTGCCGTGTCTCGAGCCCCACGTTCACGATCGTGAACGAATATGAGGGGCCGCGCGAGCTGATTCATTTTGATATGTATCGCCTCGGCAGCGCCGACGAGCTGTTTGACATCGGTTGGGAAGATTATGTCAACCGCGGCTCGGTATGCGCCGTCGAATGGAGCGAGAATGTGGAGGACGCCTTTTACGGCGACGAGGTCGTTGTCCGCTTTGAAAAGCTCGGGCCGACCACCCGGCGCATCATCATCACGGAAGGGAGCGGGAAATCATGCTGATCCTCGCACTGGAATCATCTGCAAAGGCGGCGTCGGCGGCGCTTTGCCGCGACGGTATGCTCATCGCCCAGAGCCAGCAGTGCAGCGGCCTGACGCATAGCTGCACGCTGCTGCCGATGGCAGAGCAGATGCTCAAGGACACCAATATTGCGCTTTCGGACGTTGACGCCATCGCCGTCGCGCGCGGGCCGGGCTCGTTTACCGGCATCCGCATCGGCGTGTCCACGGCGAAAGGGCTCGCCTGGGGCGCGCAGAAGCCCGCCATCGGCGTGTCGACGCTCGAGGCCATGGCGTATCACGGCATCGCGGCAGGGGAGGGCGCGCTCGTGTGCGCGGCCATGGACGCCCGCCGCAGCCAGATCTACAACGCGCTCTTTGAGATCCGGGACGGAAAACCGCGGCGTCTTTGTCAGGACCGTGCGATATCGCTCGCGGAGCTGGGCGCGGAATTGAAAAAAATGCAGAAATCCGTTTTTCTGGTTGGCGACGGCGCGCAGCTGTGCTATAATACGTGTTTGGACATGGGCATCCCCGCAGTGCTTGCGCCGGGCAATCTGGTCGTGCAGAGTGCGTGGGGCGTGGCCATGGCCGCCTTCGGGCAGACGCCTGCCCCGGCTGAGGAGCTGCTCCCGGTCTATCTGCGCCTGTCGCAGGCCGAGCGGGAACGTCAGGCGCGGCTCGCGGCCGAGGCGGAAAAAGACTGAAAGTAAAATACGGATGCAACAAAGGAGACGACGAGATGAGTAAAGTTCACGTTTTTGACCACCCGCTGATCCAGCACAAGCTCTCGATCCTGCGCGACAAGCACACCAGCGTCAAGGAGTTCCGGGAGCTGATTTCCGAGATCGCCATGCTGATGTGCTTCGAGGCCACGCGCGACCTCCCGCTTGAGGAGATCGATGTTGAGACCCCGGTCGCCACGGCACACTGCAAACACATTGCCGGCAAGAAGCTGGCCATCGTGCCGATCCTCCGCGCCGGTCTCGGCATGGTCGACGGCATGGTCACCATGATGCCGAACGTCAAGGTCGGTCACATCGGCCTGTTCCGCGACCCGCAGACGCTCGAGCCGGTGAAGTATTACTTCAAGATGCCGCCCGATATCGCCGAGCGCGACGTCATCATTGTCGACCCCATGCTCGCCACCGGCGGCAGCGCATCCGCCGCGGTGCAGTTCATGAAGGAAGTCGGCTGCAAGCACATCAAGCTCATGTGCATCATCGGCGCCCCCGAGGGCGTGCAGGTGATGCAGACCGAGCACCCGGATGTGGACATCTACGTTGCGGCGCTTGACGATCACCTCAACGAGCACGGCTACATCGTCCCCGGTCTCGGCGACGCGGGCGACCGTATCTTCGGCACGAAGTGATCCGCTCCTGTTGATCCCATAAGCAAACACCCGGTATTGGAAAAGCCAATACCGGGTGTTTTTTGCTGCATTATTGCAGGTTCAGGTGCTTGCGCAGCATCCCGTGCGTGAGGAAGAAAAAGCCCACACAAAACGCCAGCGCGCCGGCACATCCGCAGCCGAGCAGGATGTACATGCTCTTGAGCAGCGGCATCGCGGTCATGGCCGGGAGCGGCTGCGCGCCGAGCCCGAAGAGGAGCCCGAAGATCAGCGTCAGCAGCATCCGCGTGCCGATCCAGAGCACGAAGAAGAACACGACGGACATGAGCCCCTTGTTCTTTTTGAAGCTCTGCCCGATCGCCATGGCGGCATACGTCATCAGGCACAGCGCGACGCAGCACAGCAGCAGGAACGCGACGAACTCGATGATAAGCCCCGCGCTCTGTGTGCCGGTCATGGGCATACCGAACGTGTAGGTGACCTGAAAGCGGACCGCATTCTGATACGAGCCGAAGCGGCCCGTCACCAGCAGGCCGAGCGCATCGACGGCGAGTGCGCCGAGAAACCACACGACCGAGACGATCAGCTTCGAGCAGATCAGCTCCGTCGTCGAGACCGGCAGCGTGAACATCAGGTAGCCCTCGTCCGTCATCAGGTTGCGGTAAAAGCGCAGGATCATCAGCACGATCGTCGTCACGACGGCGGCGATGAGTGAGAGTGAAAACACGAACGACACGAGCGCGCCGATGGCGCGGATCAGAAAGCCGTTCTGGTTTTCACACAGGCGGGTGATCAGCCCCGTGAACAGACCGAGCACCGGCACGGCCGCATAGACCGGCAGGATGATGCGCGCCGTGGCGCGAAAGTCCTGCTTCAACAGTTTTCCTAACATCTGAATACCTCCCGGAACACAGCGTCCACCGATTTGCCCTCCCTGGCGCGCAGGTCATCCGCCGACGACTGCAGCAGCAGATGCCCGCGGCTGAGAAACGCCACGTCGTCGAGAATGTGCTCCACGTCTGCGATCAGGTGCGTGGAGATGACGACGGCGGCCTCGGGGTTGTAGTTGGAGATGATGGTGCTGAGAATGTAGTCGCGCGTCGCGGGGTCGACGCCGCCGATCGGCTCGTCGAGCAGATAGAGCTTTGCCTTGCGGCTCATGACGAGGATGAGCTGCACCTTTTCGCGCGTGCCTTTGGACATCTGCTTGATCTGCTGCTTCGGCTGGATGCCGAGCCGCTGCATCATCTGCACGGCGGCGGCGCGGTCAAAGTCGTCATAGAAGTCGCCGAAAAAGTCCAGCAGCTGCAGCGCCGTCATCCAGTCGGCGAAATAGGTGCGCTCCGGCAGGTAGGAGACGATCTTCTTCGTGTCCTTGCTCGGTGCCATGCCGTCGATGAGAATTTCGCCGGCATCCGGCGTCAGCAGACCGTTTGCCAGCTTGATGAGCGTGCTCTTGCCGCTCCCGTTCGGGCCGAGCAGACCGACGATGCGCCCCGGCTCGATCGCGAGATCCACGCGGTCGAGTGCCGGCTCTGCGCCGTAACTCTTGCACAGCCCTCTGCATTCGAGAATTGCCATGTTTGTTAGTCCTCCTTTGCCTGCTGCAGATCCTGCCGCAGCAGCTCGAGCGCCTGCGCTCGGTCATAGCCGAGCTGCGCCAGCGCCTGCCAGAATGCGTCGATGCCGGCCTGCGCCAGCCGACGCTTTTCCCGTTCGATGCGCGCAATGTCCTCCGTCACGGTGCGTCCGGCCGTGCGCTGTGTCCGGATGAGCTCCAGCCGCTCCAGCTCGGCGAACGCGCGCTGCATCGTGTTCGGGTTCACACCGGCGTCGGCTGCAAATTCCCGCACCGACGGCAGCCTGCCGCCCGGCGGAAACTGACCGAGTATGATCGCGCGGGCGATCTGATCCACGAGCTGCGTGTAGACAGGCGCGTCATTGCGAATGTTCCAGTTCATGGTGCGCCTCCTATCCAAAATGCGTATCACTGTATTAAGCGATTAAGACAATAACACAACATGCGCGGAATGTCAAGCCTGTTTTGTGAAGAAAACGGAAAAACGCCCGCAGCGGCTGCTGCGGGCGTAACATATGTAGCAAAGGGCGGACTCAGCGCTCGATCTCTTCTTCACAGGTGCTTGTCTGGATGACCGGTACGGCACGGCGCTGTGCGAGCAGACCGGGCAGGATGGAGGCCAGACTGCCGCAGAGGATGCACGCGATGCCGGCGAGCATATTGCCGGGGATGGCCTCGTGCAGGATGAGAAACGCAAGCAGCGGCGCGAGCGCGGGCTTAAAGAAGAACACGAGCGATGTCGTCTGCGCGCTCGTGACCTCCATCGACAGGAAGTAGCACGTAAAGCCGATGCCGGTCACGCCGATGTAGATATAGAGGACGATCGGCAGATTTGCCGCCGTGTAGCCCGTGAGAAAGGGGATGTTCGCAAAGGTGTCCAGACCGGCGGCGGTCAGCGCGGTGGAGACGGAGGGGATATGCGTCAGCGCGGCGAGCGCCATCATTTCGGCCGCGCCGAGCAGAAAGCTGAAGCACGACACGACAAGACCGCCGAAGCGCGCGCACTGCCGTTTGCCGCACACGCCATAGAGCGCGAACAGCAGCGTGCCCAGCAGGATGTACGTTACACCGAGCGCGTCGAGCTTCAGATGCCACGGCTGGATGATGAGCACGATGCCGATCACGTCGAGCGCAAGACCCAGAATCTGATTTTTGGAGATTTTCTCCCGCAGCAGCAAAAACGCAAACAGCGTCACGAACACGGGGTTGCTCGAAAACAGCACGCCGACGACCGACGCCTGTACGCGCGCGACGGCGAGCTGATACAGCGACATGCTCACCGTGATGCCCATCAGCCCCAGCAGCGAAAACGTGCCGAGCGCTTTTCCGTCAACGGTTAGACCGCGCTTTTTGAGCTCACGCACGGCCAGCGGCACGAGCACCAGCCCGCCGACCAGAAAGCGGCTGAAGTTGAGCTGGATGGGGTTTAATTGTCCGGCAATACACTTGAGCGCGACCTCCATGCTGGAAAACAGCAGCGTCGTGATCAGGATGTAAAGATATCCGCGTTTCATATCCGCACCTTCTTTTTTGGTTTCACAGATGTTTTTCGTTGTAACATCATTTTGGCCGCTTGTCAAGCGGTATCAGCGCGGCAGACGGCCGGCATTGCGCTCCCAGAACACACCGTCGGCATAGCCCTGAATGGCGGGGGTTTCGGCTGCCATTTCCAGCCGCTTTTCCGCCCATGCACAGTATTGCTCACTGCGCTCAATGGCGACGAAGCGGCGGCCGAGCTTGCGCGCCGTCACGGCGGTCGAGCCGGACCCGGCAAAGGGGTCGAGCACGATGCCGCCGGGATCGGAGCTTGCGAGGATGAGCTTTGCCAGCAGCTTCTCCGGCTTTTGTGTCGGGTGGGCGGTGTTTTCCGGCATCGACCAGTAGGGCACGGAGATGTCATCCCAGAAGTTTGACGGGCACGTGTTGCGGAATTTCCCGTCGGGCGTGTCCTCCCAGTCCTTCGGCCGGCCCGCGGCACGATAGGGCGCGCGCACGCGCCGGCGCACCTTCACGGCGTCGACGTGGAACGTGTAGTCATCCGTGCGCGTGGCAAACCAGATGTCCTCCATGCCGTTTTTCCAGTTATGCTGTGCCCCACGGCCCTTTTCCCGCTGCCATGTGATGCGGTTTTGCAGCCGGAAATACTCCTTGAGCGTCAGGCCGATGATCGGGCTCGAGCGCCAGTCGCAGCAGACGTAGATTGAAGCATTCGGCTTGAGCAGCGGCAGCAGCAGCTCGATCCATGCGCGGGTGAAGGCGGCGTAGTTGGCGTCCGTCATGCGGCGGAAGGCGCCGCCGGCGAATTCCTTCGTGAGGTTGTACGGCGGGTCGACGATCAGCAGGTCAGCAAAGCCACGCGGCAGGTGTGGTGCGACCTGAAACGTGTCGCCGCAGATGGTGCGGTCACACACGGCGTCAAGCGGGACATCCTGCGCAACACGCAGGCAGCGCGCGAGATATTCCGGTGCGTCCTGCGGCAGGAAGTCGATTGTCTTGTTGCGTTCGGCTTTCATGGCGTCACCTCGCTGTAAAAAAGAAAGGACCCAATCTGAAAAGATTGAGTCCTCTTTTTGTGGCGGAGAAGGAGGGATTCGAACCCTCGATACCCTTGTGGGGTATACACGATTTCCAATCGTGCGCGCTCGACCAGGCTACGCGACTTCTCCACGCTCTGTTCGGGTTGCTTTCATTTCAAATTGTCAGCTTGCATATTATAATCAAAATTTCCCGTAAAGTCAAGTGCTAATTTGAAAGATTCACATTTTGCGCGCATTTCCCTCAAAAAATCAGTCCGGTGAGCAGCATGCGCACGCGCTGCGCGTGGCGCGCATCCTGCTGCGCCATAGTGCGCAGCGTTTCCCTGAGCGGCATCGGCACAGCATCCGCTGCCGTGTCCAGCTGCGCGCTGAGCGCAAGCTCCTGCAAATAAGCACAGCGCAGATCCGCCGCCGCCGTGCTCAGCCGCGGACAGGCTGCGGGCAGGGCACAGAGCGCGCCCGTGCGCAGAAAATACTCTGTTTGCAGCGCTCTGAGCTGCGCACGCTTCTGCGCTGCGATCTGTCCGAGCGGCTGCCGGACGGCGCACACGCGCTGCGCGAGTGCGGCATAGAAGGCAGCGCCGGCAGCCTTTGCGCATATGCACTCGCGCAGCTGCGCTGTGATTGCGTCCGGCTCCGGCTGCGCGGGCGCTGCTGTGATGCCTGCTTCACCTGTCACACGCTGCCAGACGCGCAAAAACGCGGCGCTGTCGAGAAAAACGGGGTCGTTCATGTTCCATCCCTCCGCTTCATGCTATGCCCGGCTTGCAAAAATGTGCGGGATGTGCCATAATCGCAGCAGAAACTTTTCACCGGAGGCGACCACCATGGCTCGATTTTTCATAGCAGGTACGAATTTTCCGAACGGCCGGGCAATCATCCGCGGCCGCGACGCAGACCATATCCGCGTGCTGCGTCTGCGCGCGGGCGACGACATCGTCATCTGTGACGGGGCGGGACGCGACTATAAGTGCCGCCTTGTGCAGACGCTTGAGCATGAGGCCGAGGCAGAGGTCATTGAGGTCGTCCCGTGCAAGGCAGAGCCCACGGTGCGTACGACGGTGTTTGCCGGCCTGCCCAAGGGCGAGCGCAGCGATTTCCTTGTGCAGAAGTGCACCGAGGCCGGTGCCGCCGGGATCGTGTTTTTCTCCTGCACGCGCTGCGTGGCCAAGGCCGCCAATATCGAAAAGAAGGTCGAGCGCTGGCAGCGCATCGCCGAGGAGGCGGCAAAGCAGTCGGGACGCGGCATTATTCCGCAGGTGCGCTACACGGCGGACTATGTCAGTGTGCTCAACGACGCGCTGCACACCGATCTGCCGCTGTTCATGTATGAGACCGGCGAGCGCGAAACCATCCGCGACGCCATCGAGCACGCGGCGCAACCGGTCGCGACGGCGGCCATTATCACAGGGCCGGAGGGCGGCTTTGCGGAGTTTGAGGCCGACATGGCGCGCAAGCTCGGCATGCACATCTGCTCCATGGGCGAGCGGATCCTGCGGTGCGAGACCGCGCCGGTCGTCGCGCTCACGGCGCTGATGTACGGCACGGGAAATCTGTGAACTTTTTTTGAATCGGGGCTTGACAAGCGCATATGGGTATGTAATAATACTCCACGCAATCAAATGAATATCCAAGGAAACCTCAAGGATCGGCGTGGCCGAGACTGGAGGCGGAGGAGACTCTGGAGAATCCCGTGCAGAGCGGGTGCCGAAGGTGTAAGGCGCAAGCCGAATCTCTCAGGCAAAAGGACAGAGCGAGTGCCCGACTTGTGCGGGTGTTCAGGCGCTGTTTGTTCTCTGGAGCTGCTGGTCAGATCGACCGGCAGCTTTTTGCTTTGCAAAAAATCAATGCAGAGGGAGAAACAACATGGAAACTTTACTCAAAATCGTGCAGACCGTCAACATGTACCTGTCAGACTATGTGCTGGTCATCCTGCTCATCGGCGCGGGCCTGTATTTTACCATCCGCACGAAGTTTGTGCAGGTGCGCTGCTTCGGCGAGGGCTGGCGGCGCTTTTTCGGCGAGTTCAGTCTCAACGGTGAAAAGCACAAGGCCGGCATGAGCTCGTTCCAGGCGCTGGCGACGGCGGTCGCGGCGCAGGTCGGCACCGGCAACATCGTCGGCGCCTGCGGCGCGATCCTCATCGGCGGCCCCGGCGCGATCTTCTGGATGTGGTTCATCGCATTCTTCGGCATGGCGACGATCTATGCCGAGGCGGTGCTCGCACAGGAGACCCGCGTGGTCGAGCCTGACGGCACGATTCTCGGCGGCCCGGTGTACTACATCAAGCACGCCTTCCCGAACGGCTTCGGCAAGTTCCTTGCGGGCTTCTTCGCGGTCGCGATCATCCTTGCGCTCGGCTTCATGGGCTCTATGGTGCAGTCCAACTCCATCGGCGAGGCGTGCCAGAACGCATTCCACATTCCGAGCTGGGTCATGGGCCTGATCGTCTGTGCCATCGCGGCCTTCATCTTCATCGGCGGCGTGCAGCGCATCGCCTCCGTCACGGAAAAGATCGTGCCGATCATGGCCTGCCTGTATCTGCTCGGCGGCTTCATCGTGCTCATTGCCCGCATCCGCTACGTGCCGGAGACCTTCGGCATGATCTTCAAGTATGCTTTCATGCCGGATGCCATCATCGGCGGCGGCATCGGCTACGCGCTCAAGACGGCCATCAGTCAGGGCGCAAAGCGCGGCCTGTTCTCCAACGAGGCCGGCATGGGCTCGACCCCGCACGCGCACGCGCTGGCCAACGTCAAAAATCCGCACGAGCAGGGTACGGTCGCAATGATCGGCGTGTTCATCGATACGTTCGTCGTGCTGACGATGACGGCGCTCGTCGTTATCTCCACGCTTTACGCCGGCAACGGCCCGCTGGCGCACGGTGCGGTCGACGGCATTTCCAAGACGAACATGGCGCAGCTTGCGTTCTCGAGCGTGTTTGGCGAGACGCTCGGCAATGCCTTCGTGGCAATCTGCCTGCTGTTTTTCGCGTTTTCGACCATCGTCGGCTGGAACCTCTTCGGCCGCATCAATGTCAACTATCTCTTCGGCAAGAAGGCGAACCTCCCGTACTCCATCATCGCCCTCGTCTTCATCTTCCTCGGCTCCTGCCTGTCCAATGATCTTGTCTGGGAGCTGACGGATATGTTCAACCAGCTCATGGTGCTGCCGAACGTCATCGCGCTCATGGCGCTCTCCGGCCTTGTGGCCGTGGCCGCGCGCAAGAGCGGTGACGTGCACGAGCGCGAGCTGCGCAAGTAATTACACATATATGGAAAAACCGCCCTGTGCTATTCTGCACAGGGCGGTTTTGCGCCTTGCTCACTTGCAGCGGCGCAGCACCTCGAGCGTGTAGCGCCAGACGCGCTGCACGGAGGCGATGTGCATCCGCTCACGGCAGGTGTGGATCTCCGTCAGATCAGGGCCGAAGGACACGCAGTCGAGGCCTGGCAATTTCCCGGCAAACAGCCCGCACTCCACGCCCGCGTGGATGGCCTCCACCTTCGGGTCGTGACCATACTGCTCGCGGAAGACATCGATCATCCGCTCGCGCAGCGGAGAGTCCTTGCGGTATTCCCAAGCGGGGTAGTCGCCCGAGACGTCAACACTGCCGCCAAGCTGCACCATCAGGCAGCGCAGACGCGCGACGAGCATCTCCTTCTGCGTGGCCACGCTGCTGCGCACGCAAAACGACGCCTGCACGCACTGCTCGCTCGTGGTCAGGATGCCGAGGTTCAGCGACGTCTGCACCAGCCCGGGAATGTCCTGACTCATGGCCTGAATCCCGTTCGGCAGGCAGCAGAGCATACACACGGCGCGCTGCGTGGACGCCGCGTCCATCGGCGGCATCTGCGGCTGCACCGGCTCTGCGCGCACGAACACATCCGGGTCGGCTGCCGCATATTCGTGCCGGAGTGCCGCGTCCATGTCCGCGATCGCAGCCTGCGCCGCATCGGAGTCGGCGACGGTGATGACGGCGCGGCTCTCGCGCGGGAAGGCGTTGTCTTTCAGCCCGCCGTCCACGCAGACGACGCGCAGCGCCGTGCGCACACCGACGGCGTACAGCACCCGCCCGAGAAGCTGGTTTGCGTTGCCGCGCCCTTTGTCGATCTCCGCGCCCGAATGGCCGCCGAGCAGACCGCTGACCGTGACGGTGAGCGCCGTGCCCGGAAACGCCGCGCGCGTGACCGGCAGCGTGCACACGGAGACATTGCCGCCCGCGCAGCTGACGGTGAGGATACCCTCATCCTCGGAGTCGAGGTTAAGCATCGTGCGCCCTTGGAGCACAGAGGCGTCGAGTGCGTCCGCGCCGAGCATACCGGTCTCCTCATCGACCGTGAGCACTACCTCGAGCGGCGGATGCGGGATGTCGTCCGCGTCCAGAATGGCAAGCGCTATCGCAACGGCGATGCCGTCGTCCCCGCCGAGGGTCGTACCGCGCGCGCCGATCGTGTCGCCGTCTACGAAGAGGTCGAGCCCTTCGCGGGTCATGTCCTTTGCGCAGTCCGGCGCGGTCTCGCAGACCATGTCCATGTGCCCCTGCAGGATGACCGGCGCGGCGGTCTCATAGCCCGGTGTGCCGGGGCAGAAGATGATGACATTGTTGTATTCATCCTGAATGTGGCGCAGACCGCGCGCGGCGGCAAAGCGCACGAGATAGTCGCTGATCGCTTTCGTGTTTCCCGAGCCGTGCGGGATGGCGCACAGCTGCTCAAAGTGCGCAAAGACGGCCTGCGGCTGAAGCTTTTCCAAAATCGGCATGGTGTGTCTCCTTTTCTTGATGTGAAACCGGCGGACACGGTCGTGCCCGCCGGTGGGTGATCAGACTTCTTCCGGGATCTGTACCCGGGACAGGGAAGCGCGGATGTTGCCCGTGAACAGCAGACTCAGACGGTGGATCTGCGTCTCGAGATCCTCCTTCATCCCGTTTTCGAGCCACGCATAGAAAATGTCCGTGATGCCGAAGCGGTAGAGGTCGCACACAAGCTTTTTGTCCTGATCGCTCACGCGCAGGCCCTTTGACTGCCGCTCGACATAGCTGCGCATCATTTCCTCGGACACGCGGTTGACGTGCCTCTCCAGCTCCAGCCGGTGCGAGGAGGTGTAGATGTGGTAGACGGCGCGCTTGTGCTCGCGCGCAAAGCGGGACGCAGTGATCATGCACTCCTCCCAGCTGCCGGTCGCCTCGAACTCGGCGACCGCCCGGTCGGTCTCACGGCGCAGGATGATGTCGAGCAGCTCAAAGAGATCGGAGTAGTGATAGTAGAACGTCCGGCGCGTGATCTGGCATTCTTCTACGAGCTGCGTCACGGTGATCTTGTCAAACGGCTGCTCGGACAGCAGCTTCAGGAACGTGTCCTGGATGGCGGCTTCGGTCAAGTGTGCCAAGCGGGATTCCACCTTTCTGGGTGCGCGGCGCGGTCATCGCGCGGCTGGATTCTGGTCCTGTGCGGGGAGATACTCGATGTGCGCATAGCTCCTGCGCGCAGAAACGGTGTCGCACAGGAAGGTATAGACTTTCTTGTGCAGATCCCGCCGGGCGCTGCGCGGCGGCAGGGCTGGGTCGGGATAAAACGGGTCGCTCACGACGACGGTGATGCGCGGCGGCAGCGCGCGCAGCAGCTTTCTTTTCCGGTAGACGACCGCCGCGGCGACGACGGGCAGCTGCTCGCGCACGGGGTAGGCAAACGACGTGTCCGGAAACGGACGGATGCCGTTGTAGTACGGCCAGATGTGTGCCTCCGGATAGATCATCACGGCCTGACCGCGTTCGAGCCGGCGGTGCATGGCGGCCAGAAACTGCCGCGTGCCGTCGATGGTGTTCGCCAGCGGGATCGCGCCGAGCATCTGCACGATGTTGCGCACGCCCGGGATCGAGACGGTGTCGGCGGAGGTGATGATGTTCGCGCGCCGCGGAAACGACAGCAGCGTCGGGATGAAGGCGTCCGCCAACGTGTTCGTGTGGTTGCCGTAGAGGAAGTATCCGCCCGGCAGCGCGCGCAGCGCCTTGCGGTTTTCAATGCGCAGGCCGAACACAAGCTTGCAGTACAAAAACAGAAACGGTGTCATCACCATCCGGTATACGACGAAGGCGAGCGCGTTCCAGAGCGGCCCCTTGTGCTCATACGGGAAATCCGCGCCGATCTGCTTCGGGCGGATGCGCCCGTTGGTCGGCGCAAAGTCGTCGTGCAGCGGGTCGTGATAGTAGACGGTCTTGCGGCTCATACCGGCGCACCGGCCATGGCTGCGGCGTCAAAGAGCATCTGCTCCATCTGGCGCATGCAGCTCTGCTGCTCAAACTGCGTGCCGCTGTCGAGATATTTGCGGCTGTAGTCCGCGCGCTCGTCCGGGTGGCTCACCCAGTAGTCGATCTTGCGCGCCATGTCCTCTGCATCCTTGTTTTTAAATAGGGACTTATCATCGAGCGCGAAGGCCTTGGCCGCGCTCTTGGGCGAATCGGCGATGACCGGCACCAGTCCGCAGGCGATGGCCTCCAGACAGGCGATCGACTCGATCTCCACCTCGGCGGGGTGGCAGTAGAGGTCGGCGCAGCGCAGCAGGTTCAGCAGCTCCTGCCGCGTGAAGAACGAGATCTCCATGTCCACGCCGCAGCGCTCGGCAAGGTGACGGTAGTGCGCCTCGCGCGGGCCTTCTCCGGCAAGGATGAGGTGGATCTGCTCGCGGTAGGCCGAGCGGCCGATGGCCTCGATGAGGATCTCCTGATTCTTTTCGCTCGACAGACGGCCAGTCGAGACGATGAGGAACTTGTCCTCGAGCCCCTCCGGACGCGTGGCCGGGCCGGGCGTGAACATGCTGTTGACGCCGTTTGAGATCACGCGGCCGTTCGTCGGGCCGACAACGGCCTCAAACGTGTCGCGGATGAACTGCGTTGGGTAGTGGATGATGTCCGAATACTGGTACACCATCTGATAGCACGCGCGGTACACGCCGCGGTTGATGGCGGCCGAGTCCTTGCACAGAAAATGCGCCGTGACGTTTTCCGCCTGACAGTGGAAGCTTGACGTGATGGGCTTATTGTACGCCTTGGCGATCTTTACCGCCGTGTGCGACAGGCGCAGCACAAACGTTGTGTGCACGACGTCGCAGTCGCGGATCGCCTCCTCGAGGATGGCACGATCCACACGCGGCAGCGTCACGCCGTTGCGCTCCACGATCGGATTGAGCAGGTAGAGGTTGCGCTCCGGCACGACGTAAAAGCACTCGTTTCCGGCCTTGTCCTGATCGGCGCAGACCACACGCACGGTGTGCCCCTGCGCGCGCAGATACCGGATGAGATTCATGCAGGCAATGGTCGTGCCGTTGTTCTCCTCACCCAGAATATCGCAGACAATCGTAATCGTCATTGTGTCGTATCATTCCTTGCATTTAGAATTGGCAGGGGAGTGTCTGCCGTAAGATGCGACGCTTATCATTGTAACCGGCAAAAATAAGAGCCGCATTAGAAAACGTTTTTTTCGACAAATCACTGGATATATCGAAAACAATTCATTTTATCATAGCATACTTTCACGTGTGAGAAAACTTCTCACATGGGCAAAAGTGTGACATTTCAGGGCAGGAAATTGCAAACATCTGTGCCCTCTTGAATTCAGCGGCCGAATCATGTATGATAATAAATAGCAACTGTGCACATTTTTTGTTTGAGGGAGCAAATAAATTATGACAGATTTTCAGAAAATGTATCAGGACAAACTGACGACGCCGGAGCGTATCGCACAGCAGGTGCAGTCCGGCTGGCTCATCGGCATGGACACGGCGACTTCTCAGACGCCGGCCATCATGGCCGCAATGGCGCAGCACATCCGCAGCACCGACATCACCGGCGTGAAGGTGCAGACCCTGCTCGACGGCTATCCGTTCGACTTCTATACCGACCCGACGCTGGCCGGAAAGATGACGGGCTACAGCTGGTTTTCCAGCAGCGCAGCGCGCAAGGCGGTCAACGCCGGCTATGCCGACATCATCCCCGCGTACTACCGCGATTTCCCGACCCGCATCCGCTCCGAGTATGACTACGACGCCGTGTGCGTTGAGGTCGCGCCGATGGACAGCCACGGCTACTTCAGCCTCGCGCTCAACGGCTCGTACATCGATGCCATGCTCGAAAAGACCAAGCGCATTTACCTCGAGGTCAACGACCGTCAGCCCCGTGCGCTGTGCGGCTCTCTGATCCATATCTCGCAGGTCGACGCGCTCGTGGAGTATCACCACGACCTGCCGGTGCTGCCGCCTGTGCAGCTCGACGATGTGAGCAAGACGATCGGCGGCCTCATCGCCGACCTTATCCCGGACGGCGCGTGCCTGCAGCTCGGCATCGGCGCGATCCCGGATGCGACCGGCATGGCGCTCAAGAGCAAGCACGACCTCGGCATCCACACCGAGATGTTTACCGACTCCATGGTCGAGCTGATCGAGTGCGGCGCGGTCAACAACAGCAAAAAGCAGATCCACCGCGGCAAGACCGTCACGACGTTTGCCTTCGGCTCGCAGCGTATCTATGATTTCGTCGACGACAACCCGTCCGTCGAGATCCTGCCGGTCGACTATGTCAACGACCCGAACGTCATCTGTCAGAACGACAATATGATCTCCATCAATGCGGCGGTCGAGGTCGACCTCTTCGGTCAGGTCTGCGCCGAGTCGGTCGGCACGAAGCATATGTCCGGCTCCGGCGGCCAGATCGACTACGTCCGCGGCGCTTGCCAGTCCCGCGGCGGCAAGAGCTTCATCGCCTTCACCTCCACGGCCAAGGGCGGCACGATCAGCAAGATCAAGCCCATCCTTACGCCGGGCGCCGTCGTCACGACGAGCAAGAACGACGTCGATTATATTGTCACCGAGTACGGCGTGGCGCACCTGCGCGGCCGCAGCCTCGGTGAGCGTGCCCGCCAGCTCATCGCCATCGCGCACCCCGACTTCCGCGACGAGCTGACCTTTGAGGCCAAAAAGCGCGGCATGATGATCTGATCTCATAGCCTGTCTTACAATGCAAATCCCGCTGTCCGCAACTCGCGGACAGCGGGATTCTTTTGCCTTTTCCGCCGCAGACGCGTTCTGTATCCCGAAGCACACAATGGTGACGCGTGTTTCATCAAGAAATGCGATGTGTGCAAAAAGGTTACACTCGTCCTGCGCTGGTGCTTGTTCCGTTTTCGCAGCGAGATTATAGTGTAACCATAAAAAAGGGGACAGATGTGAAGCCTGCCCCAAAATCTATTGGAGGGATTTTCATGAAGAAAACGTGGAGCAAAGTGCTCGCCACCGTTTTGGTGCTGGCGATGGTGCTTTGCATGCCCGGCTTCGCAGCAAGTGTTGACACGGTCGATTATGATGCCGACCATGCGACCTCTGCTGACGAACTGACGGACGCGGACCTGCCGGAGCTGCTGTCGGCGAGCGGCAACCACTATCCGATCGTGATGGTGCACGGCCTGTTCGGCTGGGGCGGCACGGAGGTGCTCGGCCTGAACTACTGGGGCGGCTTCAGCAGCCTGCGCGACATTCTCAACAACGCCGGCTATGAGGTCTATACCCCGTCGATCGGCCCCGTCGCCAGCAACTGGGACCGCGCCTGCGAGCTGTATGCCTACCTCGTCGGCGGCACGGTCGACTACGGTGCGTATCACTCTGCCACGAACGGTCATGCCC
The DNA here is from genome assembly GCA_900543625.1 of uncultured Eubacteriales bacterium. Classification (GTDB taxonomy): domain Bacteria; phylum Bacillota; class Clostridia; order Oscillospirales; family Oscillospiraceae; genus CAG-103. Next base: position 10,136 of record UQSF01000013.1, on the reverse strand, counting down.
GTTACGGCCGCACGTTCCCGGGCGTCCTGCCGGAGCTGAACAATCCGGACAGCGAGCTCAAGGTGCACCTGATCGGTCACAGCATGGGCGGCGAGACGATCCGTATGCTGGCGCAGCTGCTTGAAAACGGCGATGCCGACGAGCGCAACGCCAGCCGCGGCGGCGATATCAGCCCGCTGTTCACCGGCGAGTGCCGTCACTGGATCGAGAGCATCACGACGCTGTGCACGCCGCATGACGGCAGCCAGTATGACACCAAGGTCTATCAGAACATCGGCGACCTGGCGCAGTATGCCATGGGCATCATCGGTACGGTCACCGGCTCGAACGTCAACGAGAACAATTTCGGCCTGGACTTCAAGCTGGATCAGTGGGGTCTGGTGCGCCAGCCCAACGAGTCCTATTCCAGCTACTTCAATCGTGTCATTAACAGCAAGATCTGGACGCAGCACACCAATGACCTGAGCGTCTATGACCTCGACGTCGACGGTGCGGCCGTGCTCAACGGCTACGCTAAGGCACAGGATGATATCTATTACTTCTCCATTGCCTGCTCGAACACCCACCGCGATCCGCTGACCGGCCACTATCTGCCGAATGCCAGCATGAACCCGATGATGATCAAGAGCGGCACCTACATGGGCAGACACGTCAACTATGCGGTCGGCCATGTGAACATCACCCCGGAGTGGTGGGAGAATGACGGCATCGTTTCCGTCCGTTCCGCCATCCGTCCGCATGAGAACTCCACGGATCAGTACAACGAGAACTACGGCGTCGGTGCTGACGGCAAGATGACCTTCAAGTCCGGCACCAAGATGGGTGTCTGGAACTACATTGAGAAGATCGACAACACCGATCACATCAACATGGTTGGTCAGACGCAGAAGTCCACGCATGCCATGCTGCAGGAGAAATTCTTCGAGCTTGCCAAGATGCTCAACAGCATCCCGGTCAGAACCAGCGCCTCCGATACGCACATCTGCCCGGGCGCCGGCTTTACGGATATGCCGGCCTACAGCTCTTGGGCACATGAAGGCCTGGATTACTGCATCCAGAACGGCATCATGAGCGGCATGAGCGCCACGACCATCGCGCCGGACGGCGTGACCACGCGTGCGCAGCTGGTGGAGATGCTCTACTGCCAGGCCGGCAGCCCGAAGGCCACAAAGACCAGTCCCTTCACGGATCTGACGGAGAGCTGGTATGTCGATGCGGTCAACTGGGCCGCGGAGAAGGGTGTCGTGAGCGGTACGAGTGCTACCACGTTCTCCCCGAATGCAACGATCACGCGTCAGGACATGGCGACGATCCTCTATAACTACGCCAAGAACGTCCTCGACCTGAACGTGTTCCAGACTGCGGATCTGACCGGCTATCCGGATTACAGCAGTATCTCCGGCTATGCCCGCACGCCGATGTCCTGGGCGGTCGCACAGGGTGTGATCTGCGGTGTCGGCAATGCCAACGGTGTCACGACCCTCGAACCGAAGGGCGATGCGACCCGCGCACAGACTGCCGCGATCGTCATGCGTTTCTGCCAGAACGTCCTCTGAGACTTCATTTCAACACACAAGCCCGGTGGGGAATCCCCACCGGGCTTGTCCTGTTTAACGCGCGCGAGTTTACCGCGCCTTTTCCCAGCCGTCGAGCGGCGCACGCTGGATCGCACCGAACACTTTGCTGCGCAGATCGGGGTAGGTGAGGCTCATAGCTTGGATGAGCTCCTTGACCTCGTGCCGTTTGCTGCCGCGGTCCTCCGGGCAGGGATTTTCGACGATCGGCAGCGCCAGCGCCTTTGCGAGGTTTGTGATGCGTCCCTCGCCGGCATAGAGCATCGGCCGGATCTGATCCACGCCCGTGCGCGTCATGTGCGTCACCGGTTGAAAGCAGCTGATGCGCCCCTCGTACACGAGCGAGAGCAGAAACGTCTCGACCGCGTCATCAAAATGGTGGCCGAGCGCGAGTTTTGTGATGCCGCGCTCGCTGAGCGCCGTGCACAGCGCACCGCGGCGCATCTTGGCGCACAGGGAGCAGGGGTTATCCTCCTTGCGTACGTCGAACACGACCTCCTTGATGTCGGTCTTCAGGCGCGTGTACGGCACGCCGAGCGACGCGCACAGCTCTGCCACCGGCGCGAAGTCCATGCCCTCGAAGCCGAGCTCGACCGTGATCGCCTCGAGGGAAAACGGCTTCGGATAATACCGCCGCAGCTCGTTGAGCGCGAGCAGAAGCACGAGTGAATCCTTGCCGCCAGAGACGCCGACGGCGACGGTGTCGCCCGGCGCGATCATGTCATAATCCTCTACGCACCGGCGCACGAGACCGGTGAAAGCATTCAGGTCGTTCATAGCAGCCCTCCGAAAACGAAAATAGAAAATGCGAAATCAAGAGCAAAACGGAGCAAAACGGAGATTTTTAAAGCAAAGCAATATCTAAATGAAAATTCCGTTGACAGACTCCGGCGGTTGTGGTATAAAAGTAGGGCGCGGATGTGAGAACTATTCTACGTTCGCGCCTGAAAAATGTCAAAATGTTTTTCAACACATTCTAATTGGAGGCACAAATATGTCCACTACTTTGCTGAACAAGGACACCGTCACCCGCAAGTGGTACGTTCTGGATGCAGCCGGCAAGCCGATGGGCAAGACCGCAGCGCTCGCTGCCGATCTGCTGCGCGGCAAGCTCAAGACCGACTACACCCCGCACGTCGACTGCGGCGACTTTGTCATCATCATCAACGCCGAGCAGGCTGTGCTCACCGGCAAGAAGCTCGAGCAGAAGTACTACCGCACGCACTCCGGCTACCCCGGCGGCCTGCATGAGACGCAGTACAAGAAGCTCATGAAGGATAAGCCGGAGCTGGCTATGCGTCTGGCTGTTCGCGGCATGCTGCAGAAGAACACTATTGCCCAGTGGCAGCTCAAGCGCCTGAAGATCTATCGCGGCGCCGAGCATCCCCATGCGGCACAGAAGCCCGAAGTCTGGGATCGCTGAGAAGGAGGAAATAGAACATGGCAACTTATACGAGCAAAAAAGCCTATATGTACGGCACTGGCCGCAGAAAGTCCTCCGTCGCGCGCGTGCACCTGTTCCCCAACGGCACCGGCAGCATCACCGTCAACGGCCGTCCCCTCGATGACTACTTTGGTCTCGAGACCCTGAAGCTCATCGTTCGTCAGCCTTTCGCTGCGACCGACACCATGGGCAAGTTCGACGTCGAAGCCACCGTCACCGGCGGCGGCGTGACCGGTCAGGCCGGCGCGATCCGTCACGGTATCGCCCGTGCGCTGCTGCAGGTCGAGGACAGCTACCGTGCGCCCCTGAAGGCCGCCGGCCTGCTGACCCGTGACCCGAGAATGAAAGAGCGTAAGAAGTACGGTCTCAAGGCCGCCCGTCGCGCTCCGCAGTTCAGCAAGCGATAATCTACAGCTTAATAATGCTAAAAAAGCCCGGAATACGCCATTTTCCGGGCTTTTTCTATACCCATAATTCTGTCTGGACTGTTCGGTTTTGATGGAATTGAACGGGAATTTATGGGCTTATCGTGGTCAAATTACTGGTGGACAATAGGAGCAAATGAAGTCCAATTTTGCCATCGACGGACGAACACATACTTGACTGATTTACATAGAGCCTTGGCTCATTCTTTGAAAACGAGAATGGGTCGAGGCTCTTTTTTTCGCCCGAAATCCGGCGAGACAAATTTGAGTAGGAGGTAACAGGTATAACGGATTTCAATCAGAAGACCCATGACACCAATGTGGGCAGTCATGGCGGACAGTCGGGGCAGATGATGGAGGTGTTTGAGAACCAGGAGTTTGGTTCAATCCGTTTGTTACAGGAGGCAGGCGAGACCTTCTTCTGTGCAAGCGATGTGGCGAAAGCGTTGGGGTATGATCCCTACGCCGCAGTGAAACGCCATTGCAGAGGCCTCCTAACGAAACGCGAGGGGGTCGTTCAGAAGGTGAATCAGTATGGAGATGCTGGAGAGCAGGTCGTTGAAATCTCCTTTATCACGGAAGGCGATGTTTACCGGCTGATCGTTACAGCAAGCTGCCATCGGCAGAACGATTTGAACACTGGGTGTTTGATCCTCCGGCAAGGCGAACGCCTTTTTTCGCGCCGGAGCGTTTGTATGCGCCGCGCAGGAAAGATGCAAAGATGCTCATTCTAAATGTCCTCTTATCGTTAGGCCTGTCTAACTTGCGCATACAATTATACGGTTAGAGATGGCTAACTTTTGTGCTGGAGAAAAGCCGCATCTCTGCGGCCTTCTACTTATTCAGATAACGCCCTGCAAGCGCTGTACACCAGCGCTTGGAGCACCTATTTACCCCTTGCGGAAAACGATCAGCATCTGCCCTCGCTGTTGCGGCAGCCTGGAGACGCCGCGTGTAGGTACACGATTACACTATACTGCACTTCTTCCTATTTTGCAATAGGCGATGGATATTAGCTGCTGTTGCTTGACAAACCGGAAGAGTTGTGGCACAGTATGCTCAGTTAGCCTCGTCTAACTCTCTGCCGGGCATGCGCTCTGCTGTGAAGTGTATCTGAAAAGGAGTCAAGTTGGTTATGCCGGAATCGCTGGATGTTTTGAAGCTTCGGGTCTTGCTCTGCTTTCTCAATGAAGAGCAGAAAACCTGCACGGTCACGGGCCTTGCCGGTGTGCTCGGTGAGGGGAAGCAGAAGGTCAGCCGTATGCTCATGGCGCTCGAGCGCGAGGGGCTGCTCGACCGGAGCGACCCGCGCCGCCCATGCCTGACCGAGGCAGGTCGTGCACGCGCGGCCTATTACGAGGAGCGCACAAACGTTGTGCTCAACCACCTGCTCTACGAGGGGCTGGACATTGACAGCGCTCTGCACGACGCCTATGCATGGGCGCTCATGAGCAGCGACGAGGGCATGGCGCTCATCCGCAGCTCGGAGCAGCGCTACCGCGCCAAGTATGAGCTGCGCCGCCAGAGCGAGTTTGGCGGGGCGGAGCTCTGCCGCCGACTGAGGGACGGGGAATACTGCTTCCCGTTTCTGATCTACAGGGAGTATGTCTCCGGCGGCACGAACCTGTCCATGGCCAACGAGGCCTTCTCGCACCCGTGCACGCTCGCTGTGGCGAATGGCATCGGCGTGGTGCGCCTGCATCCGGTGGATCTGTCCGCGCGCTCGCAGATGACCGGACGGGAGATGAACGGCCGTGTCCGCCGCCTCATGTATCTCGACGGGAGCACGTTTGCGCCGGCATATGACGACGGCAGGGCGATCTCGTTCCCCGCGCGCACGCTGCATTTTCTCAACATCGGCTCCGGCGTGGGGCAGATCCTGCACGGCAGCGTCTGTCTGCGTATGCAGTGTTCCGTCGGTACGAAGCATATGCCGGAATCCACAGCCATCTTCACTATCCTGATCTGAGGGCGGCGCCCGTGCGCGCGGAAAAGTTTTTTGTCACGCCCGCGTGACAGAAAAACGGCGGCGTCATCGCGGATTCGGCCGCTTTTTGCGGCGGAGCGGCCATTTTTGTAACGCATGCGGGACAAACGACCGCTTGCACGAAAAATCCGAATTTGCTATAGTACAACCGCTGAAAGATCGAGGATCCGGACGCGCCGCTGAGCAGCCGGCAGAATACCACTTCCCGTACGGTGTCCCCTTCGGGAAGCCCAGCCCTGAAAAGGGCGTTTTTCTGCCGCATGAGTTAGCCGAGTCTAACGCAAATTAGCTGAAACTAACCGTAAGCGTCTGTATCAGACCGCGTATTTCTGGCTGGCTGCCCGCGGATTAGACACGAATTTTCCGCATCGTTCGAAACCAAAGGAGGATATAGACGATCGTTATGGTTCTGCCTGACATCGGATGGTCGACCATGCGGTGCGCCTGACGGATTCCAGACAGGAAATCGCGGAGGCGACATACGCGCGCAACCGGTTTTTCCGCACGATGCCTGCGAGACGGAGCATGCGGTCAGCCAGGAAAGCTCTGCCGCGCAGCAGCGGCTCCTGCCCGATAACAAACACGAAGGAGAAGAGAATCAATGAAGCTTGACCAGATGCCGGCGCGCACCTGCCGTATTGCCGCACCCGACGGGAGGCGCTGCCGATGATGATCGACAAGCGCCTGATCTGTACGGTGCCGGAGAGCAGAAAATACATTGCCGCAAACGTGACGCTGCAGTGGTGCGGCCTCGTAGCGAATGTCGCCATGATGATGAGCGTCGCGTCGCTGCTTGCCTCACAGCTGTCAGCACGTGCCTCAAGCGCACGTCTGCTGACAACGGCGGCAGTTGCGGCCGCGGCCGTGCTCATTCGCTGGCTGTGCACGACCGGCGCCGCGCGCATGAGCGACCTGTCGTCGCGCGCGGTGAAAAAAACGCTGCGTACGCAGATCTACGAAAAGCTGCTGCGCCTCGGTGCGTCTTATTCCGAGCACGTCTCCACGGCGGAGGTCGTGCAGGTCGCAGTCGAGGGCGTGGATCAGCTTGAGACGTATTTCGGCGCTTATCTGCCGCAGTTTTTCTACGCCATGCTCGCACCGCTGACGCTCTTTGCCGTACTGTGTTTTGTCAATATGCCGGCTGCGTTTGCGCTGCTCGTGTGCGTTCCGCTGATCCCGGTCGCCATTGCGGCGGTGCAGACATGGGCAAAAAAGCTCCTGTCGCGCTATTGGGGGCAGTATACAAAGCTCGGCGATACCTTTCTGGAGAATCTGCAGGGGTTGACCACGCTGAAAATCTATCAGGCGGATGGCCTGCGCAACGACGTCATGAATGAGGAAGCGGAAAAATTCCGCAAGATTACCATGAAGGTCCTGACCATGCAGCTCAACTCCGTCACGATCATGGACGTCATCGCCTATGGCGGCGCGGCGCTGGGTGTGATCCTCGCAGCGACGCAGTACCGCGCGGGGCATGTCGCGCTCTCGGGCGCGCTGCTGATCATCCTGTTGTCGGCGGACTTTTTCATTCCCATGCGGCAGCTCGGCTCGTTTTTCCACATTGCCATGAACGGCATGGCAGCAAGCGAAAAGATCTTTCGCCTGCTCGATCTGCCGGAGCCGCCGGCGCGCACGCAGGTCTGCCCGGACGGGGACATCGTCTGTCGGGGGCTGCATTTTTCCTACACCCCGGAGCGGGAGATCCTGCACGGGCTCGATCTCGCGTTCCCGGCCGGTTCGTTCACGTCCATTGTCGGCGCATCCGGCTGCGGCAAGTCCACGATTGCGTCCATCCTTATGGGGCGCAGCCGCGGCTATAGCGGCGCAGTCACGGTCGGCGGTGTGCCGCTTGCGGATATTTCCGAGGACAGCCTCATGCGGCACATCACCTACGTCAGCCACCAGAGCTATCTGTTCAAGGGCACCGTGCGCGAAAATCTGCGCATGGCGCGGCCGGACGCACCGGACGACGCGCTCTGGGCCGTGCTGCGGCAGGTGAAGCTCGCAGCGTTTCTCGAGCAGGAGCAGGGGCTGGATACACCGCTGACCGAGCAGGGGAGCAACCTCTCCGGCGGCCAGCGCCAGCGGCTGGCACTGGCCCGCGCGCTGCTGCATGACACGCCGGTGTACCTGTTCGACGAGGCTACATCGAACATTGATGTCGAGAGCGAAAACGACATCATGGCCGAGATCCATGCGCTCGCGGGGCGCAAGACAGTGATCCTGATTTCGCACAGGCTCGCGAATGTTACGGTGTCGGACAATATTTACGTTCTTGACGGCGGCGCGCTCGCCGGGCAGGGCACCCATGAAGCCCTCCTGCGCGTAGGCGGGGCCTACGCCCGGCTGTGGGACGCGCAGCAGGCGCTGGAAAACTACGCAAAGGAGGGCGCTGTGCTATGAAGCAGAGAAGCGGTTTTACCGTTATGGCCCGGCTCGTCGGACTGGTCCGGCCGCTGGTGGGGTATATGCTCCTCGCCATTGCAATGGGGCTGCTTGGGCATGCCTGCGCGGCGCTGATCACGGTCTTTGGCGGTTATGCACTGCTGGAGCTGCTGCATTTTCCGATACCGCTGGGACTGGGGGCGCTGTTTGCGTGCGTGCTCGTATTTGCGGTGCTGCGCGGTGCTTTCCGCTACGCAGAGCAGACGTGCAACCATTTCATCGCCTTCAAGCTCCTTGCGCGCATCCGCGATCAGGTGTTCCGCGCGCTGCGTCGGCTCTGCCCGGCCAAGCTTGAGGGACGCGATAAGGGCAATCTCATTTCGGTCATCACGTCGGACATCGAGCTGCTTGAGGTGTTCTATGCGCACACGATCTCTCCGGCGGCCATCGCGCTGCTATTCAGCGCCGGCATGAGTCTGCTCATCGGGCATTATCATTGGGCGCTTGGGCTGCTGGCGCTGGCGGCGTATGTGGCGGTCGGCGTTATTGTGCCGCTTGTCACGTCGCGCTGCAGCAAGGACACCGGCCTGCGCTGCCGCACAAAAGCGGGCGAGCTCTCGGCGTTTGTACTCGACAGTCTGCGCGGCCTGCCGGAGACGGTACAGTACGGGCAGGGGACACAGCGGCTGGCGCATATGAATGCGCAGACCGACGCGCTTGCGCAGGACGCCGCACGTCTCAAACGCATCTCCGGCCGCAATGCCGCAGCCGCGAACACAGTCATTTTGCTGTTTGATCTGGCGATGCTCTTTATCGCGGCGGCGCTCTACCGCACTGGGCGAGTCGGGTTCGACGGTGTGCTCATCCCGACGCTTGCGCTCTTCTCGTCCTTCGGGCCGGTGGTCGCACTGGCGAATCTCGGCAGCACGCTTCAGAGCACGTTTGCCGCAGGAAACCGCGTGCTGGATATTCTTGATGAGACGCCTGCCGTCGCTGAAGTGACGGGGCGGCCGGACATTGCATTTACCGGCGCGGATGCACAGCACGTTACATTCTCGTATGGCGGGGAAACGGTGCTCTCCGACGTGTCGGTCACAGTGCCGGAGCATGCGATCGTCGGTATTGTCGGGCGCAGCGGCAGCGGCAAATCCACGCTGTTGAAGCTGTTCATGCGCTTCTGGGTCGTGCAGCAGGGAAGTGTGCATATTTCAGATATGGACATTTCGGCCGTCAACACCGCAAACCTGCGCGCGCTCGAGAGCTTTGTCACACAGGACACGCATCTGTTCCACGACAGTATTCGCAGTAATCTGCGCATTGCGCGCCCCGACGCGACCGATGCCGAGATCGAGGCAGCCTGCCGCAAGGCGGCAGTGCATGATTTCATCTGCACGCTGCCGCAGGGGTATGACACCCCGGTCGGCGAGCTCGGCGACACGCTCTCCGGCGGGGAGCGGCAGCGGCTGGGGCTAGCACGTGCGTTTTTGCACGACGCGCCCTTCCTGCTGCTCGACGAGCCGACGAGCAATCTCGACAGTCTCAACGAGGCGGTCATCCTGCGTGCCCTGCGCGAAGAGCGCGCGGGCAGGACGGTCGTGCTCGTGTCGCACCGCGCCTCGACGATGCGTATCGCTGACATGGTCTATTCGGTCGAAAACGGCCGCATGAGCTGATTCCAAGGAGGTAGAAATTGAAACTCAAACAACTGGTTTTTCTTATTATCGGCTGCCTGAGTCTTGCGCTCGGCTGCGTGGGCATCGTGCTGCCGATCTTACCGACAGTTCCGTTTTTTCTCGTGACGGTGTTCTGCTTCGCCAACTCATCGCAGCGGCTGCACGACTGGTTCATCAGTACGCAGATGTACAAAAAGCACCTTGACTCCTTCGTGAAGAAAAAAGGCATGACGGTGCGTACCAAGGCCGGTATCCTCTTGCCGGTAACGCTGCTGATGGCGGTCGGCTTTTTCCTCATGCTGCGCAAGGGGCTTTTGGTGCCATGTGTGATCCTCGCGGTCATCTGGGCGTTTCATGTCGTTTATTTTGCCTTTGGTGTCAAGACGATCACAGAGGCCGAGTCGACCGCCCTGCGCACCGACGCGCAGCCGCCGCAGGCATGACCGCGCTGAGGCGAATTGCGAAACAAACGCCAGGAAATGACTGCTCATTTTGACGCACAACTGACAACCGCCGCTTCCGGAAGGAAGCGGCGGTTGTCAGTTTGTAAAAGAACCTCGTAGCCTTTCGCCGCTGCGGCGGCGAAAGAAAGCCCAATCATTTTCTTCGGCGACATGTGCGGCGAAGAAAATACTTCTCGGCCTGCAA